>NZ_QNUA01000007.1:0-570052 GCF_008042285.1 Bacillus sp. AR13-1 | reverse complement strand
GTTTAGTTTTCAAAGTTCAACATCGCGTTTCAGCGACTTTCATAATATATCATAGTATATTATTTTCGTCAACAAGTTTTTTTCGATAACTTGTATCTCTCATTTGCTGACTTTTCCTATTATATACACTTTCCTATTGCTATGCAAGTATTATTATAAAAAAATAAGAGGGGGAGAAATCCCCACTCTTACTCTTCAGAAGAATCCTCTTCATTAGATTCTTCTTCTTCATCTTTTTGCGCTTTTGCTACTGTCGCTACCTCTTGCTCATCTTCTAATCGAATTAGACGAACACCTTGTGTATTACGTCCCATTTGAGAGATTTGATCAACCGGCATACGAATAATAACGCCTGCTGCTGTAATTAACATAATGTCTTCTTCGCCTGTTACAGACTTAACCGCTACTAACTTACCGTTTTTATCTGTAATATTACAAGTCTTCAGACCTTTACCACCACGACTTTGCAGGCGGTATTCATCAATCGGTGTACGCTTTCCATAACCATTTTTCGTTACAATTAGAACATTTACATCCTCTTCGACAATTTCCATACCTACAACTTGATCTTCATCACCTAATGTAATTGCTTTTACACCAGCCGCATTACGTCCCATTGAACGCACATCTTGCTCATTGAAACGAATTAACATACCGTTACTTGTCCCAACGATAATATCTTTATCACCAGATGTTAAGCGTACAGAGATTAATTCATCCTCTTCACGAAGAGAAATTGCAATTAAACCATTTGTACGTATATTGGCAAATGATGAAAGTGGTGTTCTCTTAGAGATACCTTGTTTCGTTGTAAAGAATAAGAACTGGTCGTCACCAAATTCACGAATTGGAATAATAGCGTTGATCCACTCACCCTTATCTACCCCTAATAGATTAATAATCGGTATACCTTTTGCTGTACGACTATACTCTGGAATTTCATATCCTTTTGTACGGTATACTTTACCCTTGTTTGTGAAGAATAAAATATGATCATGAGTAGACGTTGTTAATAAATGTTCGACAAAGTCATCATCATTCGTACCCATTCCTTGTACACCACGTCCCCCACGGTTCTGTGTTTTGTACGTAGAAGCCGGTAACCTCTTAATATAACCATTATGAGTAAGTGTAATTGCGATATTTTGTTCTGGGATTAAATCTTCATCCTCTATAGCTTCCATACCGCCAATTGTAATTTCTGTTCTTCTCTTATCATTAAAACGCTCTTTTACTTCAGCTAATTCCTCGCGAATAATTTCAAGAACTTTTTCTTCGTCTGCTAAAATTGCTTTTAACTCTGCAATTATCTTCATTAAATCTTGATATTCTTGTTCGATTTTTTCGCGTTCTAATCCAGTTAAACGTTGCAAACGCATATCTAAAATCGCTTGCGCTTGTTTCTCACTTAAGCCGAAACGTTCCATTAAACCTTGTTTTGCAATATCAGCTGTTTTTGAACTACGGATTAAAGTAATAACTTCATCAAGATGATCTAAAGCAATTCGTAAGCCTTCTAAAATATGAGCACGCGCTTCTGCTTTCTCTAATTCATAAGCAGTACGTCTACGAATCACTACCTTTTGATGCTCTAAATAATAATATAGATTTTGTTTTAAATTTAAGACTTGTGGCTCTCCATTTACAAGAGACAACATATTAATACCGAAACTTGTTTGGAGTGCTGTATGTTTATATAGATTATTTAATAGTACATTGGCATTGGCATCACGACGTACTTCCATAACAATACGCATACCATTTCGATCTGATTCATCACGTAAATCTGTAATACCTTCAATTTTCTTATCACGAACTAGTTCTGCGATCTTTTCAATTAATCGCGCCTTATTAACTTGATAAGGTAGTTCTGTTACGATAATAGTTTGTTTACCATTTGCTTTCTCTTCAATTTCAACTTTAGCACGAAGTATAATAGAACCGCGACCTGTTTCGTAAGCTCTTCGAATTCCACTTCGCCCTAAGATTAAACCTGAAGTTGGGAAGTCTGGCCCAGGAATATATTCCATTAATTCCGCGATAGTGATATCAGGGTTATGACTTAATGCCAACACACCATCAATTACTTCTCCAAGTTGATGCGGTGGAATGTTTGTTGCCATACCAACCGCAATACCCGTCGTACCATTGACTAATAAGTTAGGGAAACGCGCTGGTAATACAACTGGCTCTCTTTCAGAACCATCGTAGTTATCTTGATAATCAATTGTATTCTTTGTAATATCGCGTATTAATTCCATAGAAATCTTAGACATTCTTGCTTCTGTATAACGCATTGCTGCCGCTGAATCTCCATCAACAGAACCGAAATTACCATGTCCATCAACAAGCATGTAACGTTGACTAAAATCTTGTGCCATACGTACCATTGTTTCATAAACAGCTGAATCACCGTGCGGGTGATACTTACCAATTACTTCGCCGACAATACGCGCCGACTTCTTATATGCTTTATCAGCTGTAATTCCTAAATCATTCATCGCATATAAAACCCTACGATGAACTGGTTTTAATCCATCACGAACATCTGGTAATGCACGAGACACGATAACACTCATTGCGTAATCTAAAAATGAGGTACGCATTTCATGACTAATATTAATTTCTCGAATTCGTGCTTGTTGTTGATTGTCTGACATCAACGAGCACCTCCTCTTACATTTCCGTTACACATACATTGATTTATATGTAGAAGACAGGAATACTTAGATTCCTGTCATTACTCACTTAAATATCAAGGTTTTTCACGTATTTTGCATTTTCTTGGATAAAGTTACGACGCGGCTCTACTTTATCACCCATCAAAATTTCAAATGTTTCATCCGCTTCAATTGCATCTTGAAGGGAAACTTGAAGTAACGAACGTACTTCTGGGTCCATTGTCGTCTCCCACAGCTGAGTTGGATTCATTTCCCCTAGACCTTTATAACGCTGAATCCCGGGCTTAGGTTGAGCTGGTAATTCAGCTAGTATTTTTTCAAGTTCTTTATTGTTATAAGCATATTGAATTTTTTTACCTTGTTGTACTTTAAACAACGGTGGCTGTGCGATATATATATATCCACACTCAATGATTTGACGCATATAACGATAGAAGAACGTTAATAATAGGGTACGAATATGTGCACCATCAACATCGGCATCTGTCATAATAATAACTTTATGATAGCGAGCTTTTTCAATAGCAAAATCCCCACCAATATTTGTACCAATTGCTGTAATAATTGTACGAACTTCATCATTTGATAAAATCTTATCTAAACGTGCCTTTTCAACGTTAATAATTTTACCCTTCAGTGGTAAAATCGCTTGAAAATGACGATCGCGTCCTTGTTTTGCAGATCCGCCCGCAGAGTCACCCTCCACGATATAAATTTCGCTAATTGCTGGATCTTTAGAAGAACAATCAGCTAGCTTCCCTGGTAAACTTGAAACTTCTAGAGCACTCTTTCGGCGCGTTAGTTCACGAGCCTTTTTAGCCGCTACACGTGCACGCGCTGCCATAGTCCCTTTATCTATAATTTTACGTGCAACATTGGGGTTTTCTAGTAAGAACTTTTCAAACGCCTCTGAGAATACAGACTCTGTAATCGTTCTCGCTTCACTATTTCCAAGTTTCGTCTTTGTTTGTCCTTCAAATTGTGGATTTGGATGCTTAATTGACACGATTGCTGTTAAGCCTTCACGAACATCTTCACCAGTTAAATTACTATCCGCATCTTTTAAAATATTATTTTTACGACCATAATCGTTAATTACACGTGTTAGAGCAGTCTTAAAACCTACCTCATGTGTACCGCCTTCATACGTATGAATATTATTTGTAAATGAATAAATATGATTTGTATAGCCTTCGTTATATTGAAGAGCAACCTCAACCTGAATCCCATCTTTTGAACCGTCAACATATACAGGTTCTTCATGAATCGGTTGTTTTGAACGATTTAAATGTTCAACATATGATTTAATTCCACCTTCATAATGGAATTCTTTCTTTTGCTTATGTTCACGCTTATCTTCAATTGTTAATTTAATATTACGATTTAAAAACGCCAACTCACGCATACGAGTCGCTAATGTATCAAATTCGTATTCTGTCGTCTCTGTAAAAATTTCTGAATCTGGCTTAAAGCGTGTGATCGTTCCTGTACGATCAGTTTCACCTATTACTTTTAAATCCGCAGCCGGGACCCCGCGTTCATATTTTTGATAGTGTATTTTTCCATCTCGATGTACAAATACCTCTAATTCTGTTGATAAAGCATTTACAACAGATGCACCTACACCATGCAAACCACCAGAAACTTTATAACCACCACCGCCAAATTTACCACCGGCATGGAGTACCGTCATAATAACTTCTACAGCAGGACGTCCCATTTTTTCTTGTATACCAACAGGGATACCACGACCATCATCTGTTACAACAATACTATTATCTTCTTCAATACTGACATTAATTTCATCACAATATCCTGCTAAAGCTTCATCAATACTGTTATCAACAATTTCCCACACGAGGTGATGAAGACCTTTTCCACTTGTAGAACCAATATACATACCAGGACGCTTTCGAACTGCCTCCAGTCCTTCTAACACCTGAATCTGACTTTCATCATATGCATTTTCCTGCATTTGCTTTTGTTCCATTGACACAAAGATCACCTACTTTTCCATTTAAACAGAAATTATTTTCTGTCTATTTCACAATCTACCGTGCCGTTCGTTACATGAATTGTTTTCGCTTCTTTCAATGTTTCGTGTTCAATTCCCTCGACACTCGTCGTTGTCACAAAGGTTTGTACTTTTCCTTGAATTGTATTTAGCAGATGCGATTGACGATAATCATCTAATTCTGATAACACATCATCTAGTAAAAGAATTGGATATTCCTTAACCTCTGAGTATATCAATTCAATTTCAGCCAATTTTAGGGATAGTGCGGTTGTTCGTTGTTGTCCTTGTGAACCAAAGACTTGAACATTTTTACTATTAACGAAGAATTGTAAATCATCACGATGAGGACCAAGTAAAGTTGTACCCCGAAAAATTTCACGTTGTTTCACAGATTGAAAACTTTCATAGTATACTTCCTTTATTTTCGACAAATCCATTGATTCTGATACATCTACACTTGGTTTATAAACGATTTCTAACTCCTCTAATCCCCTGCTAATTCCGCGATGAATTGGAGCAGCCCATTCTTGTAGTAAATGCAAAAACTCAAAACGTTTTCGCAAAATTTTTGCACCATGCTCAATAAGTTGAAGTGTAAATACATCCAACATCGTTTCCTCATTTTTACTATTCCCTTGCATCTTCTTAAGTAAATGATTTCGTTGCGTGAGTACCTTTTGATATTGACTTAATTCATACAAATAGACCGGAGCTATTTGTCCAAGTTCCATATCCAAAAAGCGTCTTCGTACTTGAGGGCTTCCTTTTACAAGATTTAAATCTTCTGGGGCAAACATAACAACATTCATTTCACCAATATACTGGCTCAATTTTTGTTGTTCTAACTGATTTAACTTTGCCTTTTTACCTTTTTTCGAAATATTTAATTCTAAGGATACTGAACTATTTCGCCTTTGTAATCTACCTTTTATATTACCATAATCCTCATCCCAACGAATGAGTTCACGATCGTTCGAAGTTCTATGAGATTTCGCCATCGCCAATACATAAATAGCTTCCATCAGATTCGTTTTCCCTTGCGCATTTTCACCAATAATTACATTGACTTTATCCTCAAAGGAAAGCTCTAAATGCTCATAATTGCGATAGTTTTTTAATTGTATTTCTGTAATAAACAAAGGGATCCCCCTTTATGCCTGAACTTGGAAAGTTCCGCTTCCCGGAATTTCAACAATATCATTTGCATATAACTTTCGGCCTCTTCTATTTTCAAGTTCTTGATTCACGTATACTTCATATTCTTGTAAGAACCATTTCACAGCGCCACCTGTATCAATTACATCAGCTAACTTTAAAAATTGTCCTAGTGTAATGTATTCTGTTGAAATCTTAATAAGTTTCATAAAATCGCTCACTTTCTGAAAGTGTTCATTCTTTCATTGTACTAAATAAACTAGCATTAGGAAAGTAATACCCCACAAATCAAATAAGGGTCACTAGTACCTTTACACTAGCAACCCTTAATCCTTACTTAGTAAGTACGGACTGGTAAAATTAATTGGATAATGGAATTATCATTTACTGTGCGAATTAAAAACGGTCTCATTGCTCCAGTAAAACTAACTTTAATTTCTGTACTATCTAAAGCCTTTAATGCGTCCATCATATATTTTGCACTAAAAGATATTTTTAATTCTTCTCCATCTACATTTTCACATTGAACCTCTTCTACTACTTTTCCGATTTCTGGTGCATTCGAAGAAATCTCTAACATCTGTTGTTCTAATGTCGATAATTTAACAACGTTGTTACGACCATCTCTTGCTAACAGCGACGCACGATCAATCGCTTGTAAAAATTCTTTTGTATTTACAAATATATCAGTTTTACTTTCAGCTGGAATTAAACGCGTTGTATCTGGATAATTTCCTTCTAATAATCTTGAGAAGAATAATAAATGTTTTGTACGGAATAATACTTGATACTCCGTAATAACGATATCTACCATTTCTTCAGATTCATCTAGAATTTTACTTAATTCACTTAAGCTCTTACCAGGAATAACGACATTCGCTTGAAATTCATCGGCAATATTATACCCTTCGATTTTTGCTTTACGAAGTGCTAGTCTGTGACTATCTGTTGCAATGCAAGTTAGCTCACTGTTATATACCTTCCAGTTTACACCTGTCAAGATCGGTCTTGTTTCAGAACTTGAAACTGCAAATACTGTTTGACGAATCATGTGCTTTAGTAAATCTGTTGGAATCTTAAATACATGATGTTCTTCGATTTGTGGTAATAACGGATATTCAGCAGCATCTAAACCATTTAAGTTGAACTCTGATTTTCCAGATTTTATTTTTGTCATAAAATGATTTTCCACAGAAATTTCGACAGTTTCTTTAGGTAATTTTTTTACGATCTCACTAAAATATTTTGCTTGTAAAATAATACTTCCTGATTGTTTAATTTCCACAATTTCTTTTCCAGCATCTTCGACTGGGATAAATGATTCGATAGAGATGTCTGCATCACTACCTGTTAAAGTAACTCCTTCTTCAGTTGCTACAACTTTAATCCCTGTAAGAATTGGAATTGTTGTACGAGAAGAAACTGCCTTCATTACATCTTGTACACTTCTTACAAGATAGTCTTTTTGTATTGTAAAACGCATAACGAAAAACCTCCGGTAAGTATAAGATTTTATTTATTTAATAAAGATAAAAAAGTAGTAGTAATAGTAATAGGGCTTGTGGATATGTGGATAACCCTGTTTAAAGATGTAAAAACAGTCTATCTACATGTGGATAGACTGTGCGTAAAATAAGCTAAGTTATTCACACTATTCAGCTACTACTATTTTAAAATATCCTTAACTTCTTCAACGTGTTTTTGTAATTGAGTATCCGTTTTTAATAGCTTCGAAATTTTTTCGTGAGCATGGATTACTGTTGTATGATCGCGGCCACCAAATTCTTCACCTATTTTTGGCAAAGATGAGTCCGTAAGTTCACGTGATAAATACATCGCAATTTGGCGAGGGAATGCAACGGATTTTGTCCGTTTTTTTGCTTTGAAATCTTCTAATTTTACTTGATAGACGCCCCCAACAGCCTTTTGAATATCAGAAATAGAAATAATTCTAGGTATAGAGTTTGGAATAATATTTTTAAGCGCTTCAGCCGCTAAATCAGCATTCATATCTTTATTAATTAAAGATGAATAAGCTACAACTCGAATAAGTGCACCCTCTAGTTCACGAATATTTGAATCGATTTGATTTGCGATATAAAGCATAACTTCATTTGGTATATCAAGACCTTCTGCTTTTGCTTTTTTACGTAAAATTGCGATTCTAGTTTCTAAATCTGGTGGCGTAATGTCCGTAATTAACCCCCATTCAAAGCGAGAACGAAGGCGATCTTCTAAAGTTGGGATTTCTTTTGGTGGTCTATCGCTTGAAATCACAATTTGTTTACTTTCTTCATGTAACGCATTAAATGTATGGAAAAACTCTTCCTGTGTTTGTTCTTTTCCAGCAAGAAATTGAATATCATCTATCAATAAGACATCTACATTACGATATTTATTACGAAAATCGACAGCTTTATTATCACGAATTGAATTAATAAATTCATTTGTAAATTTTTCAGATGATAAATATACAACTTTTGCATTTGGGTTGTGTTCAATTACATAATGCCCAATTGCGTGCATTAAATGTGTTTTTCCAAGTCCAACGCCCCCGTAAATAAAGAGCGGATTATAGGCTTTAGCTGGTGCTTCAGCTACAGCTAAAGAAGCAGCATGTGCAAAACGATTACCAGAGCCAATAACAAATGTATCAAATGTATATTTTGGGTTTAACATACTCTGTGGTAAGTGATTAGACTCATCATGTGCGTGTTTTTGCTTAACAGAAGGGAGATCTATATCCTCTTCTGCCTGACTTTGGGGAATGATAAAACGAATAGCTAGTTTTGCCCCTGTTAAATCATAAAGTGTTTCGGAGATTAGTTCCGAATAATGAGATTCTAGCCAGTCACGAGCGAATTCATTTGGAGCTGTAATAGTTAATACATCTTTTTTTAAGTTATGAGCAGTTGTTGATTTTAACCAGGTTTCATAACTTGGTTTGCTTACCTTTTTTTCTAATTCTTTTAAGGCACTATTCCATAAATCAGAGATATTTTCCAAAGGTGTCCCTCCTTTACAAAGATGGTAAAAGAATAAGGTTGCGCAACAATTGTACAACCTGTAAATATTTCTAATGCATATTTATACGAAACGTATTTTAAAATATAAAAACGTCGTTAGTATCCGAGATAGAGTTTTCGACAAAATAACACATGTGGACAACTATTTACTCACATGTGATTTAAACTATCCACATGTTATGCACAAATTGTGGATAAAATAAAGGTGTGGAAAACTTATTCAAAGTGAAAACACAACTATAATATCAAAAAAAAGCAGCTATAGCAATGAATTTAAGAAAGTTATCCACAAAATCAATACCTTGTGGAATAAACTTGTCCACAATACGATATACTGTGTAAAAGTAAAAAAAGAGTTTGTGGATACAAAAAAGAGAAAATATATTTATCCACAAGGAAATATAGGGACTGTGAAAAAGTGTGTGAATAGGTTAAAAATGAATATTTGATGAAAATTTCGAGAACCATTGACATTTTCCTATTTGATTTACTATAATTTATTAGACTGTCTTTAACAGATATTCCTCAGGGAGGTGTCATATAATGAAAAGAACTTACCAACCAAATAAACGTAAGCGCAGCAAAGTACATGGTTTCCGCAGCCGTATGAGCACAGCAAACGGACGTAAAGTGCTAGCAGCTCGTCGTCGTAAAGGAAGAAAAGTATTATCTGCGTAGACCACTGATCGTTCAGTGGTCTTTTTTTCTAATAATAATGAGTTTCCGCTGATGAAATACAGGAGTGTCAAATGATATGAAGAAAAAAAATCGTATAAAAAAGAATGATGAATTCCAGGCTGTTTTCCAAAAAGGACAATCGAATGCCAATCGCCAGTTTGTTGTATACAAATTAGATAAAGAAAAACAGCCGCATTTTCGCATTGGTCTTTCTGTTAGTAAGAAAATAGGAAATGCAGTAGTGCGTAATCGAATTAAGCGTATGATTCGCCAATCGATTATAGAATTAAAAGATGAGATAGATTCTGGAAAAGATTTTGTTATAATAGCAAGGAAGCCTTGTGCAGAGATGACATATGAAGAGTTAAAGAAAAGCTTAATTCATGTCTTTAAACGCTCTGGTATGAAAAGAATAAAAAAGTAGCGTAAGGAAATGAATTACACTATATACATACCGAAACAAGGAGGAGCAGGCTTTGAAAAAGAAAATAGGTTTATTAGCCATGGTTATTATGCTAATGGCAATTGCTACCGGCTGTAGTGAAACAAATCAACCGATTACACCGAAAAGCACTGGGATTTGGAATGAATATTTCGTATACCCGCTTTCTCAGTTAATCACGTATTTTGCAGAATTATTTGGTAGTAATTACGGTTTAGCAATCGTTGTTACAACTCTTATCATTCGTTTTGCATTATTACCATTAATGATTAAACAAACGAAGAGTACGAAAGCAATGCAGGCGTTACAACCAGAAATGGTGAAATTAAAAGAGAAATATAGTTCTAAAGATCAAGCAACACAGCAAAAACTACAACAAGAAATGATGCAGTTATATCAAAAGAATGGTGTAAACCCATTAGCAGGATGTTTACCAATATTTGTTCAGATGCCTATTTTATTCGCGTTTTATCATGCGATTATGAGAACAACAGCAATTAGTGAACATACATTTTTATGGTTCGATTTAGGACAGGCGGATCCTTTCTATATCCTTCCAGTTGTTGCAGCTATTACGACGTTTATTCAGCAAAAGCTTGCAATGGCAGGAACGGCTGGACAAAATCCGCAAATGGCAATGATGATTTGGCTTATGCCAATTATGATTTTAGTCTTTGCAATTAACTTCCCAGCAGCACTATCATTGTACTGGGTAGTTGGTAATATCTTTGGTATCGCTCAAATGTATATGATCAAAGGGCCTGAAATTAAGGCTAGTAAGGCAGGAGGATCAAGCAAGTGAGTATGATTACTGCTAAAGGACAAACAGTCGAGCTGGCAGTACAAGATGCTTTAAGACAATTAAATGCTTCGAAAGATCGAGTAGATATAAATATTATCGATGAGGGTAAGAGGGGGTTCCTAGGTTTATTTGGGAATCGCCCCGCTGTTGTAGAAGTTGTATTGAAAAAAGATCCAATCCAAGAATGTGAAGAATATTTAAAAAATGTTATTCAAAATATGGGTGTGGAAGTTGAGATTAGAAAAATTGTAAAAGGACGCGAAGTTGAATTTACAATTTCTGGTGAAAATATTGGTGTTTTAATTGGCAAAAGAGGGAATACGTTGAATTCTTTACAGTATTTAACAAAGCTTGTTGCGAACCGTAATACAAAGCAATATATTGGTATTACACTGGATGCTGAAAACTATCGTAGTAAAAGAAAAAATACGTTAGAAACTCTTTCCTATCGATTAGCAAAACAAGTAGTGAGTACGAAAAAAAGAGTTGTTCTAGAACCAATGCCTTCTTTCGAACGAAAAATTATTCACCAAGCATTATCTAATCATCAAAATATCATTACAACTTCTGAAGGGAAAGAACCACATCGGTATGTTGTAATATCTTCCAAGTGACCGGTTACTCAATTGAGTGCCGGTTTTTTTGAGGAGAAAATAAATGTGGATAACTAAAAAACACTAAACTTATCCACTGTGAATAAGTTTAGTGTTTTTTACATAAGGACATAATAAAATGAGTTATTATTCTTTTGTAGATAGGTTCGTTATGGTATCCTAATAATTTAGTGACGGAAAAAATTCATGTTGAAATAGAGATAAATAAGCAAGTGAGGTGAAAGGACATGGAATTTGATACAATTGCCGCAATTTCCACAGCACTTGGGGAAGGTGCAATTGCCATTGTTCGAGTAAGTGGGGATGATGCGATTGAGAAAGTCGATCGTATTTTTAAAGGGAAGGATTTAACACAGGTTTCTTCTCATACAATTCATTATGGTCATATTGTCGATTTAGATACAAATCAAGTTATTGAAGAAGTTATGGTGTCCATTATGCGTGCACCAAGGACTTTTACGCGTGAAAATATAGTAGAAATTAACTGTCATGGTGGACTTGTTTCGGTAAATAAAGTATTACAGCTTATTTTAGCGCAAGGAGTACGACTGGCAGAGCCTGGTGAATTTACAAAACGTGCTTTTTTAAATGGACGTATTGATTTATCACAAGCAGAAGCTGTTATGGACTTAATCCGTGCGAAAACAGATCGTGCTATGAATGTAGCGATTAACCAAATGGAAGGACGATTATCTAAATTAATCGGCCATCTGCGTCAAGAAATATTAGAAACATTAGCCCATATTGAGGTGAATATAGATTACCCAGAATATGATGATGTAGAAGAGATGACGCATAATATTTTAATTGAGAAAGCTACACATGTCCGTGCTGAAATTGCAAAGATATTAGAAACATCGAAGCAAGGAAAGATTTTACGTGAAGGCATTTCTACCGCGATTATCGGTAGACCTAACGTTGGGAAATCATCGCTATTAAATAGTCTTGTTCAGGAGAAAAAGGCAATTGTAACTGATATTGCAGGAACAACTCGTGATGTTATTGAAGAGTACGTTAATGTGCGTGGTGTACCACTTAAACTTATAGATACAGCCGGAATTCGTGAAACGGAAGATATTGTTGAACGAATTGGTGTAGAGCGTTCGAAGGAAATGATGAGCCAAGCAGACTTAGTGTTAATTGTAGTGAACTATAGCGAGGCTTTAACAAATGAAGATGAGGATCTATTCCGTGCTGTACAAGGAAAAGATTTCATTGTCATTGTAAATAAGACAGATTTACCGCAAGGAATTGATATGGAACGTGTTACAGATTTAGCGGTAGGCAATCGTGTTATTACAACATCTTTAATTGAGGAGCAAGGAATAGATGAGCTTGAAAAGGCAATAGCTGATTTATTCTTTGAAGGAACAATTGATTCTGCGGATATGACATACGTGTCTAATGCGAGACATATCGGATTATTAACACAAGCAGGAAGAACAATTAACGATGCAATTGAAGCGATAGAAAATGGTGTTCCGATTGATATGGTTCAAATTGATTTAACAAGAGCGTGGGAAATACTTGGTGAAATTACTGGTGATACTGTCCATGAAAGTTTAATTGACCAATTGTTCTCTCAATTTTGTTTAGGAAAATAAAGTAAAACTTTAATCAGAGATGATTTAGTAAGATAGAGGTTATTAGGAGGAATAAACAATGGGATACAATGCCGGTTCATATGATGTCATAGTAATCGGTGCAGGTCATGCAGGATGTGAAGCTGGTCTTGCGGCAGCACGAATGGGCTCAAAAACATTAATGTTAACAATTAACTTAGATATGGTAGCGTTCATGCCATGTAACCCTTCTGTTGGTGGACCAGCAAAAGGGATTGTTGTTCGTGAAATTGATGCATTAGGCGGAGAAATGGGACGCAATATTGATAAAACACATATTCAAATGCGTATGTTAAATACGGGTAAAGGACCAGCTGTACGCGCGCTTCGTGCACAAGCTGATAAATTCTCTTACCAGCATGAATTAAAGAAAACAATTGAAGAAACACCAAACTTAACGTTGTTTCAAGGTCTGGTAGAGCGTTTAATTATTGAAGATGGTGTATGTAAAGGGGTAATTACGCAAGCTGGTGCTGAATACACAGCGAAAACAGTTGTAATTACAACGGGAACATTTTTACGTGGTGAGATTATTATGGGAGATTTAAAATATTCAAGTGGTCCAAATAATCAGCAACCATCTATTACATTATCTGAACACTTAGAGGAACTTGGTTTTGATCTTGTTAGATTTAAAACAGGTACACCTCCGCGTGTAAACAGTAATACGATTGATTATAGTAAAACAGAAATTCAACCAGGTGATGATAAGCCACGTGCTTTCTCTTTTGAAACGACAAAATTTATTATGGATCAAATTCCATGTTGGTTAACGTATACAAGTACAGAAACACATCGTTTAATAGATGAAAACTTACATCGCTCAGCTATGTATTCTGGTATGATTAAAGGAACAGGGCCTAGATATTGCCCTTCAATTGAAGACAAGGTAGTAAGATTTAATGATAAACCACGTCATCAAATTTTCTTAGAGCCAGAAGGACGTAATACACAAGAAGTATATGTACAAGGCTTATCGACGAGCTTACCAGAAGATGTACAGCGTGCAATGCTTAGAACAATTCCTGGCCTAGAAAATGTTGAAATGATGCGTACGGGTTATGCAATTGAATATGATGCGATCGTACCAACTCAACTATGGCCAACACTTGAAACGAAAAAAATTAAAAATTTATATACAGCAGGACAAATTAACGGAACTTCTGGTTACGAAGAAGCAGCAGGACAAGGGCTTATGGCTGGGATTAATGCAGCGTGTCGTTCTTTAGGTAAAAAAGAAGTTATTTTAGGTCGTGCTGATGCTTATATTGGTGTCTTAATTGATGACCTTGTAACGAAAGGTACAAATGAACCATATCGTTTATTAACGTCTCGTGCAGAATATCGCCTATTATTACGCCATGATAATGCTGACCTTCGTTTAACTGAAGTTGGTCGTGAAATTGGCTTAATTAAAGAAGATCGCTATGAGCGATTTACAAATAAAAAGTTACAAATTGAACAGGAGAAGGAACGGTTAGAGAGTATTTTTATTAAACCGCGTCCTGAAGTTCAAGAATTAATTCGTAGTATTGGCGGAAGTGAATTGAAAGATGGAATACGTGCAAGTGACTTATTACGTCGTCCAGAGGTGACATATGAGCATATTCATCTTTTAGTACCAAGTGAAGTACCATTAAGTGATGAAATTACGGAACAAGTTGAAATTCAGACCAAGTACGAAGGATACATTGAAAAATCTTTACAGCAAGTAGAACGTATGAAGAAAATGGAAAACAAAAAAATTCCTGTGGATATTGATTATGATGCGATTTCTAGCCTTGCCTCAGAAGCGAGACAGAAATTGAAAGATGTTCGTCCGCTTTCAATGGGGCAAGCTTCACGTATTTCTGGCGTAAATCCAGCTGATGTTTCCATTTTGCTTATTTACATTGAACAAGGAAAAATTGCACGAGTATCGAACCAATAACATAGTAAGGAGATATTGCTAGATGAACATAGAACAATTTCAATCTATGCTAGAAGAGAAGGGTATTTCCCTCTCTTCTAGACAGTTAGAGCAGTTCGGAATCTATTTTGAAACATTAGTAGAGTGGAATGAAAAAATGAACTTAACGGCTATTACGGAGAAAGAAGAAGTATACTTAAAACACTTTTTTGATTCTGTTACAGCGGCTTTTTATTATGATTTTTCGAAACCATTTTCTATTTGTGATGTTGGAGCAGGAGCTGGATTCCCAAGTATCCCTTTAAAAATCTGTTTCCCACACTTAAAAGTAACAATTGTAGATTCATTACAAAAACGTATTAATTTCTTAAATCACTTAGCGCAAAAGTTAGAATTAAGTGATGTTGCATTTTGTCATGATCGTGCTGAAACATTTGGAAAAAAAGAAGGTGTACGTGAAGCATACGATATTGTAATGGCACGTGCAGTTGCACGTCTTTCTGTATTAAGTGAGCTATGTTTACCACTTGTAAAAGTAGGGGGAACATTCATTGCAATGAAAGGTGCAGCGGCGAACGAAGAAATCGAAAATGGCAAATATGCTTTAGAGGTACTTGGCGGAGAATTGAAAGAAATGTCTACGTTCCAATTACCGTTTGAAGAAAGCGAGCGTAATATTTTATTAATCGAGAAAAAGCGCAAGACACCAAAGAAATATCCACGCAAACCGGGAACGCCCAATAAATTACCTATTGAAAAATAAATCTTATTAGACGTAAGATTAAATTATATAAATGAAAACGTAAATGTTTCATAGGAAACATTTTATGTAGAACAGTCAATAGGCCTAAAAGGTGGTGGAATATGTATGAAAAATACGTTTTCTCGTTTATTTGGCTTTGGAGATAAAGAGAGCGAATTCGAATTACAAGACGAAAGCCATGAAGAAATAGCTAAAAAGGTATATGAAGAAATACAGGAAATTCCGATAGTAAACATTACCCCTAACCGTTATCAACCACGAACAGTTTTTGACGATGCACGTATTGAGGAGCTAGCATTAACGATTCGTACACATGGGCTTATCCAGCCGATTGTTGTGAGACAGTATGAGGATGATAAGTACGAGATTATTGCCGGGGAAAGGCGTTTCCGCGCAGCAACAAAGTTAGGGTGGGAAAAAGTTCCTGCAATAATAAAGAATTTAAATGATACTGAGACAGCTTCTGTAGCGTTAATTGAAAATTTGCAACGTGAGGAATTAACAGCAATTGAGGAAGCTGTGGCATATCAAAAGCTGATTGAGTTACATAATTTAACACAAGAAGCATTGGCACAACGACTTGGAAAAGGACAATCGACAGTCGCAAATAAATTGCGATTATTAAAATTGCCTGAAGAAATCAAAAGTGCATTATTAGAAAAAAGTATTACAGAACGGCATGCTCGCGCCCTTATTCCTTTGAAGAATGAGGAATTACAACTGAAGGTTTTACAAGAGATTGTGGAGAAGCAATTGAATGTAAAGCAAACAGAAGAACGAATTGCAAAGTTATTAGAAGAAGTAAAACCAAAGCGCAAAGCGAAGCAAAAAGCAGTAAGTCGAGATGCGAGAATTGCTATGAACACGATTAGACAATCATTACAAATGGTTGCTAATAGTGGTTTGAATGTTAATTCTGCGGAAGAAGAGTTTGATGAATACTATCAAATTACGATTAAAATTCCGAAGAAAAAATAATTACGTGCTAGAGACCTTATCCTATTGGAGAGGTCTCTTTTACTATATTTTCTTGTTAAAGCAAGAAGGAGTTTAGAAATAAATTTTGAAGTTTAATAAGGACGTAAAAGAAAAACTTTTATTTCATGTTACAATAAACGTAATTGTTTCTAGAATAAGAAAGAAAGGTTGAAAGTAGGTGACATCATGGGAAAAATCATTGCTATTGCTAATCAAAAAGGCGGTGTTGGAAAAACAACAACATCCGTTAATTTAGGGGCTGGATTGGCACAAGTAGGAAAAAAAGTCCTTCTCGTAGATATTGATGCTCAAGGAAATGCAACGACTGGTGTAGGGATTGAAAAGTCTGAATTAGATCAATGTATTTATAATGTTCTTGTAGAAGATGCAGATGTTCAAGGTGCCATACGGAAAACCGCAACTGAAAACTTAGATGTTCTACCCGCTACAATTCAATTGGCTGGTGCTGAAATTGAATTGGTACCAACCATTTCCCGGGAAGTACGCTTGCAAAGAGCGTTACAGCCAATTCGTGATGAATATGAGTATATTATTATTGACTGTCCCCCATCCTTAGGGTTATTAACGATTAATGCATTAACCGCAGCAGATTCTGTTATTATTCCTGTACAGTGTGAATATTACGCGCTGGAAGGGTTAAGTCAGCTATTAAATACAGTTCGACTTGTGCAAAAGCATTTAAATAAAAATTTAGCAATTCAAGGTGTATTGTTAACGATGTTGGATGCTCGTACAAATTTAGGAATTCAAGTTATAGATGAAGTAAAAAAATACTTTAGAGATAAAGTATATCGTTCGATTATTCCTCGTAATGTTCGCTTAAGTGAGGCACCAAGTCATGGAAAACCAATTATGCAGTATGACGCTAAATCAAGAGGAGCAGAAGTATATTTAGATTTAGCAGAGGAAGTGATTGCAGGTGGCTAAGGGATTAGGAAGAGGAATCAACGTGTTTTTTCCAGATTTAGATGTGAAAGAAGAAGAAACAATTCAGGAGATTATAGTAACTGAATTAAGGCCGAATCCATATCAACCACGTAAATATTTCAATAAAGAAGCGATTCAGGAATTAGCGGCTTCTATTAAAGAGCACGGTATATTGCAACCTTTAATTGCTCGAAAGAGTATTAAAGGATATGAAATAGTTGCAGGTGAAAGAAGATATCGTGCTGCTAAAGAGGCCGGACTTGAGAAAGTGCCTGCTGTCGTAAGGCAATTAAATGAGCAGCAAATGATGGAATTTGCTTTGCTTGAAAACTTACAACGAGAAGATTTAAATCCTATGGAAGAGGCAATGGCATATCAGATGTTAATGAACGAGCTAAATGTAACACAAGAACAATTAGCAAAACGTCTTGGTAAAAGCAGGCCTTATATCGCAAATTATACTCGTTTGTTAAGCCTCCCTTCATTCGTTCAAGATATGATTGCAAACGGTCAACTTTCAATGGCTCATGGAAGAACTTTACTTACAATAAAAGATGAAGAACAGTTGAAATCTTTATTGAAGCGAATTGAAAAAGAAGGACTGAATGTTCGCCAATTGGAACAAATTGTCCAGGAAATTAATCAACGTGTTTCACGTGAAACACAACAAGTGAAAAAAGAAAGAAATATATTTTTTGTAGAGCGTGAAACGTTTTTAAGAGAAAAGTTTGGTACGGATGTAAAAATTAAAGAAACGAAAAAAGAAAAAGGTAAAATCGAAATCGAATTTTTTAATAAAGAAGATTTAAATCGAATTTTAGAATTATTATCAAAGGGAAATTAAAAAGCAAACCATCTTATTGTTTATAGATGGTTTGCTTTTTTTAATGCAGATAATTTTTGATCGGTTTCTTTTATACTTTGTGCAATTACATCGGCCATCTTCATAACTAAACTTAGTCTTGTATTTTGAAGTACGAAAAACTCCATGAAACCATTTAAATTTACGATGCCATGAATATGCAAATCACCAATTTCAGGTAATTTCTTATTCATCGCAGCTCCAGGTTTACTGGGGCCCTTTCCGGTAGTTATAGAACCGATACTTTGAGATTTTCCTAAACATGCATCAACAGCAATAATAAATGAAGTAGGATTTTCTTTCTGTATATTCTGAATTTTCTCCTCTAGATTTAGTGCATGTATTGGTTCGTCTAGTGTGCCGAATACTTGAAGGTTTTTGATTTCAATTTGTTCTAGTTTAGTACCAACTAATGGACCAAGTGCATCACCGGTGGAACGGTCTGTTCCGATACAAACGAGAATGAGTGGCATATTAGTCTTAACGGGAATATGGGAAAGTAAGAAATTACTGATTGTCTCAGAGGCTTCTAAGTCATGATGCATAACATTTTGAGTTTCTTTTTCAAAAAAAGGTAAGCGAAAACTTCTAATATTCATGAAGCACCCATCCTTTTAATAAATTTTCACAATATGTTATATGGTGTGTGAAATGGAAAATTATAAGTGCATACTTTTTACAAACTGTGAATGAAAACGGAAATAATAGTACTAGTATATATATATTCGTTTCATTTTATACCTGAATGGAAGTTAACAAATGGAATTAAAGTCATAAATTTTTTTCAGAAATCAGAGAGAGTTCTGATACAATAATAAGGATAACTAAAAAGAAATTTTAGCTAGAGAGGTAGAGGGACATGGATTTAGCGTTGAAATGGTTTGAGTCCATTGATTGGACGAATATAGGTGTGAAGTCACTAAAAATAATCGTTATTTTAATACTTGGTGCAATCGTTGTGCGAGTTGCAAGGGCAATTGTACGAAATGCGTTTCGCATGGGAAGTCGTTCGCCAATTCAAATTTCAGAACGTCGTACAGTTACAGTAGCGAAGTTACTTGAAAATATTGTGGCATACGTTGTTATATTTATTATGTTGATTGCGATTTTAGGCGTGTTCAATATTAATGCATCAGGTCTATTAGCTGGTGCCGGGGTTATTGGTTTAGCAGTCGGATTTGGTGCACAAAGTTTAGTGAAAGATGTCATTACAGGACTATTTATTTTGCTAGAAGATCAGTTTTCAGTTGGTGACTATGTAAGAATTGGTCAGTTTGAGGGAGTTGTTTTAGAAATTGGACTTCGTACAACGAAACTAAAGAGCTGGACAGGGGAAATTCATACTTTACCAAACGGAAGTATTATTCAAGTTACTAATTTTTCGGTTAGTAATAGTGTAGCATTCGTTGATGTATCTATTTCGTATGAGGCCGATATAGCAAAAGCAGAGCAAGTAATTGAAGAGTTATTAGTAGAATTACCTGCAAAGTACGAGAAGATGGTAACAACGCCTCAATTGTTAGGTGTACAAACATTAGCTGCATCAGAAGTTATATTACGTGTTATTGCTGAAGTGGAGCCGATGCAACATGCAGTTATTGCAAGAGCTCTTCGTAAAGAGATTAAAACTCGTCTGGATTTACATGGAATTGAAATTCCATATCCACGTATGGTTTTATATAATCGTGAAGAATTGGTTAGTGGAAAAGCAATTTAGTATGGAGAGGGGTTTGGAGAGTGGAGCAAAAGCAATATAACTTGTACGATGTTGTGGAAATGAAGAAAGCCCATCCATGTGGTGAAAATCGCTGGAAGATTATTCGTATGGGAATGGATATCCGCGTTAAGTGCGAGGGGTGTGACCATTCGGTAATGATTCCTCGAAGAGAGTTTGATCGTAAGGTAAAAAAAATACTTGTGAAGCATGAAGAATAGTGAAAAAGCAACAGCTGCAGTAGACAGCCGTTGCTTTTTTTCATTTGGTGGAAACTTGTCATTTTTTTCGTTACTATCTATAATGATGAAAGATTGAGACATAGGAGTGAAAAATATGGGATTAACGGCTGGGATTGTTGGATTACCTAACGTAGGGAAGTCCACTTTATTTAATGCAATTACACAAGCAGGAGCAGAATCTGCGAACTATCCATTCTGTACAATCGATCCAAACGTAGGGATTGTAGAAGTACCAGATGAGCGCTTAAATAAATTAACGGAATTAGTAGAACCGAAAAAAACTGTTCCGACTGTATTCGAATTTACTGATATCGCAGGTATCGTAAAAGGTGCGAGTAAAGGTGAAGGATTAGGAAATAAATTCTTATCTCACATTCGCCAAGTAGATGCAATTTGCCAAGTTGTTCGTTGTTTTGAAGATGAAAATATTACACACGTTTCAGGGAAAGTAGATCCAATTGATGATATTGAAACAATCAACTTAGAACTAATCTTAGCGGATTTAGAATCAGTTGATAAACGTATCGAGCGTGTTGCGAAATTAGCAAGACAAAAAGATAAAGAAGCAGTATATGAGCATGAAATTTTAGTGCGTTTAAAAGAAGCTTTCGAAGAGGGAAAACCAGCTCGTACTGTTGAATTTACAGAAGAGCAAATGAAGATTGTTAAAGGCCTTCATTTACTTACAACGAAAGAAATGCTATACGTAGCAAACGTAAGTGAAGATGATATTATGGATCCTTCTGAAAATAAATATGTACAAATGGTAAAAGAATTTGCTGCAAATGAAAATTCTCAAGTTATCGTTGTATGTGCAAAAATCGAAGAAGAAATCGCTGAGTTAGACGAAGAAGAGAAAAAAGTATTCCTGGAAGAATTAGGTATTGAAGAATCTGGTTTAGATCAGTTAATTCGTGCTGCATATGACTTATTAGGACTTGCTACTTACTTCACAGCTGGTGTGCAAGAAGTGCGTGCATGGACGTTTAAACAAGGTATGAAAGCACCACAATGTGCTGGCGTAATTCATACAGACTTTGAGCGTGGATTTATTCGCGCAGAAACAGTTTCTTATGATGATTTAATGACAAACGGTTCTATGACAGCTGCAAAAGAAGCTGGAAAAGTACGTTTAGAAGGAAAAGAGTATATCGTAAAAGACGGAGATGTTATGCACTTCCGCTTTAACGTTTAATTTAATATTTCCTAGGAAAAATAAAGATATGAACTTGGCAAATATATTATGTGTTTGCCAAGTTTTTTACGTATTGGTGAGTTGATTCATATAACTTACTATGATATAATCTAAACTCGTGAGTAATTACTATAAATTAATTGCTCCTTGCCCATTATGGGCCGTTTAGACCAAAAGGAGGTGAAAGTGTAATGAGAAAGTACGAAATTATGTACATCATTCGTCCTGGCGTTGAAGAAGAAGCTCAAAAAGCTTTAGTTGAACGTTTCGCAGGTGTTTTAACAAACAATGGTGCAGAAATCATTAACACAAAAGAGTGGGGTAAGCGTCGTTTAGCTTACGAAATCAACGACTTACGTGAAGGTTTCTACATGATCTTAAACGTGAACTCTAACTCAGAGGCGATTAACGAATTCGACCGTTTAGCTAAGATCAACGAAGATATCCTTCGTCATATCGTTGTTAAAGAAGAAGAAAAATAATTGATATATAAGGGAGAGTGGTTCGATTGATGAATCGTGTTATCCTCGTTGGTCGTTTAACTAAGGACCCTGACTTACGTTACACGCCCAATGGTGTTGCAGTAGCTACTTTTACGTTAGCTGTGAATCGCGCATTTGCGAATCAACAAGGTGAGCGTGAAGCTGACTTTATTAATTGTGTAATATGGCGTAAACAAGCAGAAAACGTGGCAAATTATTTGAAAAAAGGTAGCTTAGCAGGCGTAGACGGACGTCTTCAAACTCGTAATTACGATGGACAAGATGGTAAACGTGTATATGTAACAGAAGTTCTTGCGGAGAGCGTACAATTTTTAGAGCCGCGTAATGGCGGTGGGGAGCAACGTGGTTCATTCAATCAGCAACCATCAGGAGCTGGTTTCGGTAACCAAAGCTCTAACCCATTTGGTCAATCTAGTAATTCAGGTAACCAAGGTAATCAAGGTAACTCTGGATTTACGAAGAATGACGATCCATTTTCGAATGTTGGTCAACCGATTGACATTTCGGACGACGATTTACCATTTTAATGGTGTGAATCGGCTATTTTTAACAAAGAATGGAGGGAATAGACATGGCAGGACGCAAAGGTGGACGTGCGAAGCGTCGTAAGGTGTGTTTCTTCACATCTAACGGCATCACTCGCATTGACTATAAAGATGTTGATTTATTAAAACGTTTCGTTTCTGAGCGCGGTAAAATTTTACCTCGTCGTGTAACAGGAACAAGCGCGAAATACCAACGCAAACTTACAGTTGCAATTAAACGTGCTCGTCAAATGGCACTTTTACCATATGTTGGTGAATAATAGCGTATGAAATGCACAGTAGAGTCGGACTCTACTGTGCATTTTGCTATGCTTTTCTTTTTTTGAAAGAGAGGTTAGATGATGAAGAATACGAAATTTATTACTGAGGGTGCAGCACTGTTAGCGATATATGCAATGTTATTGCTTATATCTATGTATGTTCCAATTTTAGGTACAGTTGTAACGTTTGCGTTGCCATTGCCATTTATATTGCTAACGATAAGATATAGATTATCTAACGCCTTTATAGTTTTTACTGCGGCGCTTTTTATTACTGTTATTGTCAGTCAGCCGATGAACCTAGTAAAGACAACTATGTTTGGATTGATAGGTATCGTTTTAGGATATATGTATAAAAAACGAAAAAAGCCGGTAGAAATTTTAATGGCGGGGACGCTTGCGTACTTAATTGGTATTATGCTCATTTATGTTGCGAGTATAAAGTTTTTTAACATAGATTTAATGAAGCAAATGCAAAATATGTTTAATGAAAGTATGGCGCAAAGTGAAAAGATAGTTACTGCTGCGGGTATGCCTATTAGTAAAGAGCAAAAAGAATTATTTGCACAATTTAATGATGTGTTACAAACGTTATTCCCAAGTTTGCTTGTGATGGTTTCTGTATGTTTTTCTTGGATTACAGTTATGATATCAGGTAGTGTTTTGAGAAAACTAAAGCATGACGTTATACCTTGGCCTAAATTTAAAGATATACAATTACCAAAGAGTATTGTTTGGTATTACGTTATATTTATTTTGCTATCAACTTTTATAAAAGTAGAACCGACATCATATTTACATATGGTATTTTCTAATTTATATGTCATATTTGCTTTACTACTAGTACTGCAAGGTCTGACATTTATCGCTTTTATAGCGCATAGCAAAGGTTTTACGAAAGGTGTTCCTATTATTAGTTTTATTGTCTGCATGTTTATTCCGATGATGTTTCCTCTTGTAACAATCTTAGGTATAATTGATTTAGGGATTTCATTGCGTTCTAAAATAGGGGAATAAAATAATATTCCTTACACTATTTTAATTTGTTTAACTAACTGGAAAGTGAGTTAGTTTTACTTTATAGGAGTTGTATACATGCCTGAATTTTATAAGAAACAGTGGTTTTTATATCCTGTTTACGTATTGGCATTTTTTGTATTCGTGCTAATTTCACTCCTCTGTTACTTTCATTTAATTATGGGGATATCAGCCTTTTTTATCTTTTGTATTGTACTTTTTTTCGTTATACGATTCGAACTTACTTTTCAAAGGAATTTTGAAAAACATACGACAGATATGATTACAAGGGTAAAGAAAGTGAGTAATGAAGCATTTAACCAAATGCCAATTGGTATTTTGTTATACAATAAGGATTATGGAATTGATTGGGCGAATCCTTATTTATCATCATGTTTGGGGCAGCATGCATTAGCTGGTTGGCACCTTTACGATGTATCAGAAACACTACTCCTTTTTATTAAGGGGGAAACTTCTGACGATATAGTTTCTTTAAATAATCGAAAGTTTCGTGTTTTTGTAAGGAAAGAAGAAAAGCTAATTTATTTCTTTGATGTAACGGAACAAACAGAAATTGAAAAGATGTATGAAGATCAACGCACTGTTTTAGCTGTTATTTATTTAGATAACTATGATGAAGTTACACAAGGATTAGATGACCAATTACGTACGAATATAACAAGTCTTGTGACGTCACGTCTAAATGAATGGGCCGTTAAGTATGGTGCATATTTGAAACGTGCATCTTCAGAAAGATTCTTCGTTGTACTAAATGAAAGTATTTTAGCGCAAATGGAGAAAGGGAAATTTAGTATTTTGGATCAAGTGCGTGAAGAAACATCAAAAAGGAATATACCACTTACATTAAGTGTTGGTGTTGGCTCAGGTGATTTACCTTTATCAGAGCTTGGAGCGATGGCTCAATCTGGTTTAGACCTTGCATTAGGACGAGGAGGAGACCAAGTAGCTATTAAACAAGCAACGGGTAAAGTTAAGTTTTACGGTGGTAAGACGAATCCGGTTGAAAAGCGTACTCGTGTACGTGCTAGGGTTATTTCGCATGCATTAAAGGATTTAGTATTAGAAAGCAGTAATGTCATTATAATGGGGCATAGAGCTCCTGATATGGATGCGATTGGTGCAGCGATTGGTATTTTAAAGGTAGCTCAATTAAATGAGCGCAAAGGATATATTGTATTAGATGAAAATGATTCTGATAAAGGAATCAAACGTTTGATGGATAAAGTGAAACAAAATGAAGAGTTATGGTCACATTTTATTACACCAGGGCAAGCGATGGAATTTGCAAATGATGATTCATTACTTGTTGTTGTTGACACACATAAACCTTCAATGGTGATGGAGGAAAAACTGTTACACAAGATTGAAAATGTAGTAGTTATTGACCATCATCGCCGCGGGGAAGATTTCATTGAAGATCCATTACTTGTTTATATGGAGCCATACGCTTCTTCAACGGCAGAGCTTGTTACAGAATTACTTGAGTATCAACCGAAAAATTTAAAGATGACAATGTTAGAAGCAACGGCATTGTTAGCTGGTATTATTGTTGATACGAAAAGTTTTACATTCCGTACAGGCGCTCGTACATTTGATGCCGCTTCTTATTTACGCTCGCATGGCGCAGACACTGTACTTGTACAAGAACTTTTAAAAGAAGATATGGGTCAGTATTTACGAGTTGCAAAAGCCATTAAAAATGCGTACATTTATAAAAATGGAATTGCGATTGCTAAAGTTGATGGTGATGAATATTATGACCAAGTACTTATTGCACAATCAGCAGACACATTATTGACAATGACAGGTATCATTGCATCGTTTGTTATTGCAAAACGCGGAGAAAATTTCATTGGAATTAGTGGTAGATCTTTAGGTGAATTGAATGTACAGCTAATTATGGAGAATTTAGGAGGTGGCGGGCACTTAACAAATGCAGCCACACAAATGAAAAATGTTACAGTAGATGAAGCGGAGGAGAAGCTTCGATTTGTTATTGATGACTATTTACAGGGAGGCACACAATCATGAAAGTAATTTTTCTAAAAGACGTAAAAGGTAAAGGTAAAAAAGGAGAAATAAAAAACGTACCAGACGGTTATGCAAATAATTTCTTACTAAAACAGGGGTTAGCTGCCGAAGCGACAAACAGCAGTATGAAAACTTTAGATGCTCAAAAGCGCAAAGAGGAAAAAGATGCAGCAGCAGAAGTTGAGAATGCAAAAGAGCTGAAAGAAACATTAGAGAAATTAACTGTAGAAGTAAAGGCGAAATCTGGAGAAGGTGGCCGCTTATTTGGTTCTATCACGAGTAAACAAATTGTAGATGTAATGCAAAAGTCACACAAGATTAAACTTGATAAACGTAAATTTGAAATGGATGATGCAATCCGTGCATTAGGTTATACAAACGTCAATGTGAAATTGCATCCGCAAGTAACAGCAACAGTAAAAGTTCATGTTAGTGAACAATAAAAATAAATTAAGCAAGGAGGATTGCGCATGAGTGATGTAATGGCTGATCGTACCCCTCCGCATAATATAGAAGCTGAGCAGGCAGTCTTAGGTGCCATATTAATTGATCAGGATGCGTTAACGTCAGCATCGGAACTATTGGTACCTGACTCATTTTATCGAACGAAACATCAAAAGATTTTTGAAGTCATGCTTGGGTTGTCTGATAAGGGAGAACCAATCGACTTAGTAATAATGACATCAGCGATGGCTGATCAAGGATTACTAGAAGAAGTTGGTGGGGTTTCTTATCTAGCAGAGTTAGCAGAAGTTGTTCCAACAGCTGCTAATGTAGAATATTATGCACGCATCATCGCTGAAAAGGCACTTTTACGTCGTTTAATTCGAACGGCAACTCATATTGTATCGGATGGATACGAGCGAGAAGATGATGTGGATGGCCTTTTAAATGAGGCTGAGAAAAAAATATTAGAAGTATCTCACCAAACAAATGCAAAAGCATTCCAAAACATTAAAGATGTTCTTGTAGATGCTTATGATAAAATTGAACTTTTGCATAATCAAAAGGGTGAAGTTACCGGGATACCAACTGGATTTACTGAATTAGATAAGATGACCGCAGGTTTTCAGCGAAATGATTTAATCATCGTGGCGGCGCGTCCATCGGTAGGAAAAACTGCATTTTCACTAAATATCGCGCAAAACGTAGCGACGAAAACTGATGAAAATGTAGCGATTTTTAGTTTAGAGATGGGCTCTGATCAGCTTGTTATGCGTATGCTTTGTGCAGAAGGAAATATTGATGCACAAAGACTTCGTACCGGTTCATTAACTTCTGATGATTGGGCGAAATTAACAATGGCGATGGGTAGCCTTTCTAATGCTGGTATATATATTGATGATACACCAGGGATTAAAGTAAATGAGATTCGAGCAAAATGTCGTAGATTAAAGCAAGAGCAAGGTCTTGGGATGGTTTTGATTGACTATTTACAGCTTATTCAAGGAAGTGGGAAATCAGGAGAAAACCGTCAGCAGGAAGTATCTGAGATTTCTCGTACATTAAAAGGGATTGCACGTGAATTACAAGTACCTGTTATCGCCTTATCGCAGTTATCTCGTGGTGTAGAATCCCGTCAAGATAAACGTCCGATGATGTCTGACATTCGTGAATCAGGAAGTATCGAGCAGGATGCTGACATTGTAGCCTTCCTATATCGTGA
This sequence comes from Bacillus sp. AR13-1, assembly GCF_008042285.1. NCBI lineage: Bacteria > Bacillati > Bacillota > Bacilli > Caryophanales > Bacillaceae > Bacillus > Bacillus sp. AR13-1. The sequence continues at coordinate 542,361 of NZ_QNUA01000007.1, read as the reverse complement.
AGATTACTATGACCGTGAAACAGAAAATAAAAATACAATTGAAATTATCATTGCAAAACAACGTAATGGTCCGGTAGGTTCAGTAGAGCTTGCGTTTGTTAAGGAATTTAATAAATTCGTCAACTTAGAACGCCGCTTTGAGGATGGACATGCACCGCATGCATAAAGGCAGTATAAAAAAGAAACACATTTCTTATAATAAGATGTGTTTCTTTTTTTTTATATAAAAGATAGGGCTTTCATAAGGTGAATATGTAATTCTTACGAACGAAAACGTTTTTCGATAAAAAAATGTTCGCTTTTTGGTTGACTTCTCTTTCTGTTTTGGTACAATTATATTGTTTGAATAGATCGTTTGAAAATTGCGGAGGTGCTTTAATAATGTCTTCAGTAGTAGTTGTAGGAACACAATGGGGCGACGAAGGAAAAGGTAAAATCACTGATTTTCTTTCTGAGCATGCGGAAGTAGTTGCAAGATATCAAGGTGGAAATAACGCGGGACATACAATTGTTTTCGGCGGAGTTAAATATAAATTACACTTAATTCCATCTGGTATTTTCTATAAAGAGAAAATTTGTGTAATCGGAAATGGCTTAGTAGTAGATCCGAAAGCATTACTTGAGGAGTTGAAATACTTACACGATCGTGGTGTAAGTACTGATAATTTACGTGTAAGTAACCGTGCGCACGTTATTTTACCTTATCACTTAAAACAAGATGAATTAGAAGAAGCGAGTAAAGGTGATAACAAGATTGGTACAACGAAAAAAGGTATCGGTCCTGCATATATGGATAAAGCTGCTCGTATTGGTATCCGTATGGCTGATCTTTTAGACCGTGAAGCATTTAAAGAGAAGCTTGAGCGTAATTTAGTGGAGAAAAATCGTTTGTTTGAAAAAATGTACGATACAGAAGGTTTCAGCGTAGAAGAAATCTTTGAAGAGTACTTCGAATACGGACAACAAATCGCACATTACGTATGCGATACATCTGTCGTATTAAATGATGCACTAGATAACAATAATCGTGTATTATTTGAAGGTGCACAAGGTGTTATGCTTGATATCGACCACGGTACGTACCCGTTCGTTACATCTTCTAACCCAATTGCTGGTGGTGTAACAGTTGGAACTGGAGTTGGTCCTGCGAAAGTTACTCGCGTTGTAGGTGTATGTAAAGCATATACAAGCCGTGTTGGTGATGGTCCATTCCCTACTGAACTTAATGATGAAATCGGTCACCAAATTCGTGAAGTTGGTCGTGAATACGGAACAACAACGGGTCGTCCACGCCGTGTAGGTTGGTTCGATAGCGTTGTTGTAAGACATGCACGTCGTGTTAGTGGTTTAACAGATTTATCATTAAACTCTATCGATGTATTAACAGGTATTCCAACTGTTAAAATTTGTGTTGCTTACAAATGCAATGGCGAAGTTATCGATGAAGTTCCAGCTAACTTAAACATTTTAGCGAAATGTGAGCCTGTATATGAAGAGCTTCCAGGTTGGACAGAAGATGTTACTGCTGTGAAATCATTGGATGAACTTCCTGAAAATGCAAGAAAATACGTAGAGCGTGTTTCTGAATTAACAGGAATCCAATTATCTATGTTCTCGGTTGGACCAGATCGTAATCAAACAAATATCGTTCGTAATGTATACGAAGCTTAATTGATATAAAAAATTGATTTTTTTAAGAAAAAACTCATATTTTTATGAGTTTTTTCTTATTTTTTTATAAAAAAATAAAAAAAGATATTGCAAAAATGAAAGATAGCATGTTATGATATGTCTTGTCGTCACGAAAATATGACGTTGGTGAGTATGAGCCATTAGCTCAGTTGGTAGAGCATCTGACTTTTAATCAGAGGGTCGAAGGTTCGAATCCTTCATGGCTCACCATTTTATTTTTCGTGGCCCGTTGGTCAAGTGGTTAAGACACCGCCCTTTCACGGCGGTAACACGGGTTCGAATCCCGTACGGGTCATGTTTTTTTTATGTTCATTTTTGGTCCCGTGGTGTAGTGGTTAACATGCCTGCCTGTCACGCAGGAGATCGCCGGTTCGACCCCGGTCGGGACCGCCACTTTTGTTTATACCACCATTAGTGGTTTTATATATAGTTTTGGCTCGGTAGCTCAGTCGGTAGAGCAGAGGACTGAAAATCCTCGTGTCGGCGGTTCGATTCCGTCCCGAGCCACTCTCAGGATATTAAGTGGGCCCACTTAATATCCTTTTTATTTTGTCCAGTTTTACAAATGTGGGTAGTTATTTTACAATAGAATGAGGAGCCTCTAGCAGTTGAAGCTAGAGGTTTTTCTATAGATCGTATAGGATTCTGTGTAAAAGTGGATGATACATGAGTCTATGAGAATAGAGGAGAAATACTTAGACTAAGATTGTTGTCATATAGGAACATACTATAGAAACACCAATATGTTTGAGGATTATTGATCATATTTTTATAAGGAGGAAATAGACGATGATGGGAAAGAAAATTTTAGTAGTTGATGATGAAAAGCCAATTGCGGATATTTTGAAGTTCAACCTAGAAAAAGAAGGTTTTGAAATTGTAATGGCGCATGATGGTGATGAGGCGATTGAAAAAGCAAATGAAGAACAGCCAGATATGGTTTTATTAGATATTATGTTACCGGGAAAAGACGGTTTAGAGGTATGTCGTGAAATACGTAAAAGCTCAGAAATGCCAATTATTATGCTTACAGCAAAAGACTCTGAAATTGATAAAGTATTAGGGCTTGAGCTTGGGGCAGATGATTATGTAACGAAGCCATTTAGTACGAGGGAGTTACTTGCTCGTGTGAAAGCGAATTTACGTCGCCATCAGCAGGGTGGTGCTGCAGAGAAAGAAGAAAATACCGAAATGGTTATTGGACCAATCGTTATCAATTCGAACGCTTATAGTGTAACAAAGCGTGAAGAAAGCATTGAGCTTACACATCGTGAATTTGAATTACTACATTATTTAGCGAAGCATTTAGGTCAAGTTATGACTCGTGAACATTTATTACAAACAGTTTGGGGTTATGATTATTTTGGAGATGTACGTACAGTAGACGTAACAGTACGTCGTTTACGCGAAAAAATTGAAGATAATCCAAGTCATCCTACTTTAATTGTAACTAGACGTGGAGTAGGGTATTACTTGCGTGACCCAGAACAGGAATAGTATATGAAGAAAGTTGGTTTTTTTCAATCTATTCATTTAAAATTTGTGCTCATATATATGCTGTTAATATTAATAGCAATGCAAGTAATTGGTGTATATTTCGTCAGGGAATTAGAAAAAAGCCTTGTAAAAGGCTTTCAAGATTCCTTAACGCAGCAAACAAATCTACTTTCTTATAACCTGAAGCAAGAGTTTGTAAAAGAACGTCCTAAAACAGAATCAGTAGATAAAGCTATTAATGACTCGATTCAAAAATTCGCATCAGATCGTAAGAAAGATATTCAAGAAGTAAGTGTAATTGATGCTACTAAAAAATTAATGGCAATTTCAGACGGGTCTAAGCAAAATAAGGTAGGAAGAACGTCAGCAGATACAGCTGTACAACGGGTAATGGTACAAAAGAAACCAGAGTCAAAGATTGAGAAAGATGGAAATACAGGTCATCGAGTTCAAGTTATGATTACCCCTATTCTAAAAGAGCCTGGCGGAGAGGTACTTGGTGTCATTCATATCGTTGCATCTATGGAAGATGTGTATAAACAAATGAAGGACATCAACCAAATTTTTGCAACGGGGACAGTAATTGCTTTATTAGTAACAGCTGTACTTGGAATTTTATTGGCTCAAACAATTACGAGACCAATTTCAGATATGCGAAGACAAGCAATTGAAATGGCGAAAGGAAATTATTCGCGAAAAGTAAAGGTGCATAGTCACGATGAGATTGGACAATTAGCATTATCTTTTAACAATTTATCTAAAAAATTACAACAAGCTCGTTCCTCCACAGAAAGTGAAAGACGAAAATTATCATCCGTTTTATCACATATGACAGATGGAGTAATTGCTACTGATCGAAAAGGGGATATCATTTTATTAAATGATCCTGCGGAAAAGATGTTAAATGTTTCGCGTGAAACGGCGCTAGATCAATCAGTGTTAGAAGTGCTAGGAATACAAGAAGAATTTACACTGGATCATTTATATGAAGAGCCTGATTCAGTTTTATTAGATTTTAGTACGAGAAATGAACCATATATTTTACGTGCTAGTTTCTCTGTTATTCAAAAAGAAACAGGGAAGGCAAATGGTTTAATTGCTGTATTATATGATGTAACAGAGCAGGAGCGGATAGAACAAGAGCGCCGTGAGTTTGTTGCGAACGTATCTCATGAGTTAAGAACGCCGTTAACAACGATGCGCAGTTACTTAGAAGCACTTACTGATGGAGCATGGCAAGATCCCAATATTGCACCGCAATTTTTAACAGTTACACAAGAAGAAACGGAAAGAATGATCAGGCTTGTAAATGCATTGTTACAACTATCTAAACTAGATAGTACAGAACATCGCTTAATGAAGGAATGGGTCGACTTTACTGATTTCTTTAATAACGTTATCGATCGTTTTGAAATGTCTAAAGAGCAAAATGTAAGCTTCAAACGATCTTTCTCTAAAAAATCTCGATTTATTGATATGGATACAGACAAAATTACACAAGTTTTATATAACATTATTTCCAATGCACTAAAATATTCGCCAGAAGGTGGTACAGTAACATATCGTCTACGTGACCGCGGGGAGTTATTAGAGATTAGTGTGAGTGATCAAGGAATGGGAATTCCGAAAGAAAATGTAGATAAAATATTTGAACGTTTTTATCGTGTAGATAAAGCTCGTTCGAGACAAATGGGTGGTACAGGTCTTGGGTTAGCCATTGCGAAAGAAATGATTGAGGCACATGGCGGCTCGGTTTGGGCGAAAAGTGAGGAAGGAAAAGGGACAACTATTTATTTCACATTGCCAATGGCGACAGATGAAGAGGACGATTGGGAATGAGTATGGAAAACTTTAAAACGATAGTTCTAATTAATTTGGTTGTCATTAGTCTATTTCTTACTTTTAACTTGTGGACATATGTTCCTGATTCTACTTCTATGCAAAATACAAAGTTCGTTCAAGGTAACGAAGAGATAAATACGATAAAGATTTCGGAGGTTGTTCGCCCATCCTCTGTCGTTATTCATAAAGAGAAAAATCATTATGTAAGCGAAAAGAAGGAAAATGTGGATTCGATCTATAAAATTCTTGAAAACGGAGAATTACATAATTTCGAGGAAATAACGTGGACAGTCCCTAAAGGTGATTTTCTGTCTTATGTACACGGAGAAGAAAAAATTGAATTTGTTTTTCCTACAAATATCCCGTTAGATACGATTAAAAATATGTTTAATATTAAAGATAAAAACATAGAAAGTAACAGAAGTTTTAATCGTATTATAATTGATCCTTCTAGAAGTAAGGATCAAGAAATTAAAGTTAGCTTTGTTTCCTATGATACTCCTCATAAAATATATCAAGCAACATTAAGTGGTGCTTATATAAAGGATATTATAAATGCTCAAAATCAACTTATAACAGTAGCAAGACCATATTTTGAGTATCAAATAAATGATACAAAAAAACTTTTTTTACCAGAGGGAATTACGGAATTAAGTAAGGCAGAGTATATTACAGCTAAACTAGAAGTGGATCCATTTAAAAATGCTTTATTTAGTGATCCACGTTATTTAAGTCCTATTTCTGAGAAAACAAAGGAAACATTTACAGATGGCATCCGTTCTATGGAAATTGATAAGTCGGATGCAATGTTGAAATATAAAAATTCCGCTGTACATGGTGATAAATCTACGGATAATGCGGTAATTTTACAAAAAAGTTTTGACTTTGTAAGTGGGCATAGTGGATCCTTGAAGTCCTATCGTTTTGATTATATTAATGGGAGGAAAACTTCATTCCGTTTATATGAGGATGGTTTGCCTGTATTTAATGCAAATGGAATAGCGGAATTAAAACAAGTATGGGGTTCAGGTGAAATTATGCAGTATGAAAGACCCTTTTTTGAGTTCAGTATTCCTTTGCCTAGTAAACAACAAACAACTTCTCTAGCATCAGGTCGTACAGTGATGACATCACTAGAGAATAATCCAGAAATTGATAAAAAATCAATTCAGGATGTTGGTATTGGTTATAAAATGTCATTGGAACCGTCTATCAGTGATGTGAGAATCGCTGTCTTACAGCCGATATGGTATGTAAAATGTGAAGAAGATGGTAAGCAACAAATATATGAGTGGAGTGAGGGGGGACTAAATGGATTGGGATCGAATTAAGACCATATTTATTGTGACCTTTTTTGTTTTAGACCTCTTTCTTATCTTTCAGTTCATTCAAAAGCAAGATAGTAATCAATTAGAACTTGTGACGGAAACGAAAATTGATCAACAATTAAAAGCTGAAAAAATTACTATGGGAAATTTTCCTAAAGAACCGAAAAAAGAGTCATTTATAATGGCGAAAAATAAGGGTTTCAAAGAAGAAGATGTGGAATCTTTAAAAAATCAGACAGCGCATGTGCAAGACGAATATCAAATAGAGGGTAAATTAAAAGAGCCTTTTTTAAATACAAAATTATTGTCAAAAGATAAGTATAATGAGTTTTTGAAAAATTATGTGCTGGATGGACAAAAATATGAGTTTGGAGCAATAAAGGACTCAAAAATTTACTTCTTTCAAAAGTATAAAGATAAACCAATCTTCTACAATAATCGTGCGATGATTGTTGTAGATTTAAATGAAAAAAATGAGCTTATTTCATATACACAAACAATGTTAACGGATTTGAAGGAAATGGGCGAAAGCGAAAAGACGAAAGAACAAGAAATTATTACTGCTCAAACAGCTTTAGAAAATATATATTTGAAAAATAAAATTGCAGAAAATACGCACGTGAAAGAGGCGCAGATTGGATATGCGACTCTTGCGGAGTCTTCTTCTAATATACAAGTGCTTGCTCCAACATGGAACTTAAAGACAGAACAAAAAAAGGATTTTTTTGTGAATGCAATTGAAGGACAAGTTATGGAATTAGGGGAAACTCAAGTGCCGGAAGAACATAATGGAGTGAGAAAGAATGAGCATGCATTTTAGTGTACTTGCAAGTGGAAGTACAGGGAATATGCTATATGTAGGAACAGATGAAAAAAAACTGCTTGTCGATGCAGGTTTAAGTGGTAAAGCGACAGAGGCTTTATTTAAACAAGCTGAACTGAATATAAATGACATATCAGGTATTCTTGTAACACATGAGCATAGTGATCACATTAAAGGATTAGGTGTATTGGCGCGTAAATATGATTTACCTGTTTATGCGAACGAGAAAACATGGAATGCAATGGAACATTTAATAGGTAATATCCCAACTGATCAAAAATTCATTTTCTCAGTAGGAGACGTGAAAACATTTGGGGATATTGAAGTTGAATCATTTGGTGTTTCTCATGATGCGGCGGAACCGATGTTTTACGCTTTTCATAACAATAATAGAAAGTTAGCTCTTATTACAGATACGGGCTACGTAAGTGACCGTATGAAAGGTGTTATTAAGGGAGCAAATGCTTTCGTGTTTGAAAGCAATCATGATGTGGAAATGCTTCGTATGGGACGCTATCCATGGAGCATTAAGCGACGTATTTTAAGCGACGTTGGCCACGTTTGTAATGAGGACGCTGCATTAGCGATGGCTGATGTTATTACAGATGAGACAAAACACATTTATTTAGCACATTTAAGCTTAGATAATAACATGAAAGAATTAGCGCGTATGTCTGTATCACAAGTATTAGAAGAAAAAGGTTTTGGGGTTGGAAAATCCTTTGAAATACATGATACGGATCAAAAAATGCCTACGAAAATTCAATACGTATAATTCTTCATTTTAGTAAACAATAAAGGTGAATATAGTTGTTTTCAGGAAGATAGGTGAACAAATATGTCCTTTATTGATGAAGAAAAATATCGTATTAAACGTGCAGGCAAAAAGAAACATAAAGGTATTGTCATTTCTAGCATAGCGGGGACAATTGTAGGGGCTTCATTATTTGCATTTGGAGCGCCTTTATTTTCAAATCATGCAGGTAAGCTTCCGCAAGCTGAAGCAAGTGAAAAAAATATGGCTGAAGCTCAAAGTGGAAATGTTCCTGTTAAACAGATTAGCTTTGTAGACGCTGTGGATCGTGCTTCAGAGGCTGTTGTTGGTGTTATTAATATTCAACGAGACAATTTTTCGGAGGCTGATTCGGAAGCTGGTACAGGCTCTGGTGTGATTTATAAGAAAACAGATGGACATGCGTATATTGTAACGAATAACCACGTTGTTGCTGGGGCGAATCGTATTGAAGTGAGCTTAAGTGACGGTAAGAAAATTCCAGGTAAAGTATTAGGAACCGATGTAGTCACGGACTTAGCTGTACTAGAAATAGATGCGAAGCATGTGAAGAAAGTGATTGAAATTGGCGACTCTAATACCGTTCGTAGAGGAGAACCAGTTATTGCGATTGGAAATCCACTAGGGTTACAATTTTCCGGAACTGTCACACAAGGTATTATTTCGGCTAATGAGCGTATTGTTCCTGTAGATTTAGATCAAGATGGACATTACGATTGGCAAGTAGAAGTATTGCAAACAGATGCGGCAATTAATCCAGGTAATAGTGGTGGAGCGCTTGTAAATGTAGCGGGACAATTAATAGGTATTAACTCAATGAAAATTGCAGCAAAAGAAGTAGAAGGAATTGGATTAGCTATTCCAGTTACGAGAGCTGTTCCTATTATGAATGAACTAGAAAAGTACGGTAAAGTAAGAAGACCTTACGTTGGGATTGAACTAAGATCATTAAATGAGATTCCGAGTTACTATTGGTCAAAAACATTACACTTACCAGGTAACGTAACAGAAGGAGTCTGCATTTTAGATGTGAAAAGTCCTTCGCCAGGTACGGATGCGGGTCTTAGAGAACATGATGTTATTGTGGCGGTAGATGGAAAAGCGGTGCACGATATTATTGGGTTCCGCACGGCCTTATATAATAAAAAAATTAATGATAAAATGACTCTTACGTTTTATCGTGGTACAAAACGAGCGACAACAACGGTGAAATTAGGCATTCAAAAGTATTAAAAACAGGAGGGCCTACCTCCTGTTTTCTATTGTAGAAAAGTGAGGTGAGGAATATGAATTTACCTTGTTGTTTAGAACATGTTGAATTAGCATTAGATATTATTGTGGATGAGTGTGAAGTCGCACCGGTTATTAACAATGTGGATAACTCTAAAGAAGAGAAAAAAACATGTGAATTTTGTCAAAATGAGGCGACATATGTTGTATCGAACACAGATTCTCACACAATATGTGGGTAACATTTGTGGATATGTGGATAAGTCCTGTGGATAACGTGTTTGTAAGGTGGGGAATAAATGTGAATATCTCGATTATTTCAATCGGAAAATTAAAAGAAAAATACTTAAAACAAGGTATAGCAGAATACTTAAAACGATTATCTTCTTACGCAAAAGTAGAAGTAATTGAATTGCCAGATGAAAAGGCACCAGAAAATTTAAGTGCAGCAGAAATGTTAATTGTAAAAGAAAAAGAAGGTATTCGTATACTGGATAAAATTTCTGATGATACGCATGTCATTGCGTTAGCTATAGAAGGAAAACAAAAATCATCAGAAGAATTTGCGGTAAGTATAGATCGCCTTGCTACATATGGAAAGAGCAAGATTACATTTGTAATTGGTGGATCACTGGGGCTTAGTTCTGAAGTAATGAAGCGTTCAAACGAATCTCTTTCTTTTTCGAAGATGACATTACCACATCAATTAATGCGATTAGTATTGCTTGAGCAGGTGTATAGAGCGTTTCGGATTAATCGTGGTGAACCGTATCATAAATAAATTTTTCATTTGTATATAAAGAGTAAAAAAGACCATTGGACAAAAATCACCGATGGTCTTTTAAACATTAATAGATGGTATGTAGATTTCCTAAAATAAGTATGTTTCTATTTCTAAAAAAATATGCTGTAATATGAAGAGGGAAAAAGTATAAGTAGTCATAGAAGTGAGGAATTAAAGGTGAAGAAGTTTAAGAAGTTTTACTTGGAGATTACGAGTGTATGTAATCTTGCGTGCAGCTTTTGTCCGCCGACGGAAAGGCAGAAGCAATTCATTTCTGTAGAGGATTTTGCTAAAAGATTAGACCAAATTAAACCTCACACAGACTACATTTATTTGCACGTGAAGGGTGAGCCGTTGCTCCATCCGAAAATAGATCAACTATTAGATTTAAGCCATGAAAAAGGGTTTAAAGTTAATATTACAACGAACGGAACGTTAATTAATAAGAGAAGGCATAGACTGTTAAATAAGCCTGCGTTAAGACAAATGAATTTTTCACTGCATAGTTTTGATGGACACCCAGGTTCGCAAGATAAAGAGGGCTATGTAAGGAGTATACTTTCTTTCATTAGAGAGGCAACAAGTCAATCGGACTTAATCGTTTCACTAAGATTATGGAATTTAACTCAGGATAATAAAACAAATGCTGAAATCCAAAAAAATAGGGATTTATTATCTATAATTGAAAATGAATTTGATCTATCTTATCAAATTGAAGAGAAGCTTACACCGGGAAAAGGTATAAAAATTGCGGAACGTGTCTTTATTAATCAAGACTATGAATTCCAGTGGCCGGCATTGCATGAAGAAGAGGATGATGGAAAAGGATTCTGTCATGGTCTTCGAAATCAGGCTGGAATCTTAGCGAACGGAACGGTTATTCCTTGTTGTCTAGATGGTGAGGGAATTATTAATCTTGGAAATATTAATAATGATTCATTCTCTAATATTATTGAAGGTGAAAGAGCAAACAATATTGTAGATGGATTTTCAAAAAGGGTTGCAGTAGAAGAACTATGTAGAAAGTGCGGATACCGCAAAAGATTTGGAAAGTAAATATAGAATAAGCCCTCATAAAGCGAGGGCTTATTTTTATTCTTGATAAGAACGTTCTAATTCATCAATTAAGGAACCGACGTAAGAAACGGCTTTACGGATTGCATCTGGTTTTGACATGTCTACTCCAGCGTGTTTCATTAATTCCAGTGGTTTCATTGTACCGCCTGCACGGAGTACATCAAGCCAGCGATCAACAGCAGGTTGTCCCTCTTCTTTAATCATTTGAGCTACAGCGGTAGAAGCAGTTAGTCCCGCAGAATATGTGTAAGAATATAAGCCCATATAATAGTGAGGTTGACGCATCCATGTTAAACCGGCGCCTTCATCAATTTCTACGGAATCTCCCCAGAATGTCGAAAGGACCTTCGTTTTTATTTCAGTTAAAGTTGTAGCTGTGAGTGCTTGCCCTTCTTCTGCTAGAGCGTATATTCTTCTTTGATATTCTCCCTCAAGTAGATGGGTAACGAAGTTGTGGTAATATGTGCCGAGTAGTTGCAGAATAACCCATCTGCGCATTCTCTTATCTTCAGTAGTCGCAAGTAAATGCTGGGCTAATAGTAATTCATTCATTGTTGATGGAGCTTCAACGAAGTACATAGATGGACGCACATTCATAATACGCTGATTTTTATTTGCTAAATAAAAATGACCAGCATGTCCAAATTCATGAGCTAATGTGAAACACCCGCGCATCGTACCCTGCCATGTAATTAAAATATAAGGGTGAGAACCGTATGGGCTAGAGCAGAAGGCACCTGTTGATTTTCCTACGTTATCTGCAAGGTCTACCCATCTTTCTTTGAAGCCCTTTTCGATAATGGAACTATATTCATTTCCTAATACTTTTAAAGAATCTTGAATGAGTTTGCCAGCTTCTTCGTAAGTGATTGTTGGATTAAATTCAGGATCTAACGGTGCATGTAAGTCACAGAAAAGCATTTGATCAAGCCCTAATACATTCTTTTTTAAATCTGCAAAACGGCGCATATGAGGCGCTAATTCGTTATAAATAATATCTAGTTGGTTGTTATACATTTCAAGTGGAACTTTTTGAGGCTCTAAAAGCATATGGGTAACGGACTCGTACTTGCGCAAACGAGAAAGCGCCACTTGTTTTTTTACTTCAGTAGCATATGTTGTTGCAACTGTATTTTTATATCGTTTCAATGTGGAAACAAATGATGAATATGCTTTTTTACGTATATATGCGCTTGGAGAAAATTCATATTTGCTTTCGAATAATGCAAACGATACAGGCAAATCATTTCCCTGTTCATCTTGTATAGAAGGGAAATCCATATCGGCTAATTTAGTCATGCCGTAAATTTTGTAGGGTGAACTATGAACTTCGCCGAGTGCAGCAAGAGCTTCTTCTGTTTCAGGAGAGAGAGTGTACTGCCTCTTTTTGAGTATCTCTAGTAATGATTTACGGAAAGGTTCAAGTTTTATTTCCTCAGTTAAATATTTTTCAATTATTCCCTCCTCAAATGAGAGAATTTCGTTATGAATAAAGGAAAGTGCGGTATGTACATTCGTTCCTAGAGCGGAAATTTTGGAAGAGTTCGCTTGAATAACTGAATCTGTACGATCAACGGATTCTTTTAAGTTTGCATATGCGCCGAGTTTTGTTAACTTCATTAAAAGCTCTTCTTCTAAAAGTAGGCAATTTAATAAGGTAGCGGGGCTAGTGTGTAATTGTCCTTTAAATGCATCAAGTTTTTTTATATCGTCTGTTAATACAAGTAATGCAGTTTCCCACTCTTTATCAGATTCGTATAAATCAGAAAGGTCCCATGTCAATTCAGTAGAGACTTCCGCGCGAATAAGGCGTTTCTCAATTACATTTTTCATTTGTTATATCCCCCTTATTATAAGTATCTAAAAACATGATACTAGAAAATTCAGTGAAATGAAAATATTTTACATTTTTATACATGAAAAAGAAGGACAAGCATAAAAAATGCTTGTCCTTCTAGTTAAATTTATAAATTAATATACTTTGTCACCGTTGAAAATAGAGTTTTTCACGACTACATAATCTACAGTACGAATTGCGTCTAATTTTGTTCCACCAGCGTAAGAGATAGAAGATTGAAGATCTTGTTCCATTTCGATTAAAGTGTCTTCTAAAGAACCTTTATGCTCAACGAACATTTTCTTACCTTCAACGTTTTTCTTCTCACCTTTTTGGAATTCAGAAGCTGAACCGAAGTACTCTTTATAAAGTTTGCCATCTTTTTCGATTGTTTCCCCTGGAGACTCTTCATGACCTGCGAATAGAGAACCGACCATAACCATAGTTGCTCCAAATCGAATTGATTTAGCTACGTCGCCATGTGTACGAATACCACCGTCAGCGATAATTGGCTTACTTGCAGCTTTTGCACACCAGCGAAGTGCAGCTAGCTGCCAACCGCCAGTTCCAAAGCCTGTTTTAATTTTAGTAATACAAACTTTACCAGGTCCAATGCCAACTTTTGTTGCATCAGCACCAGCGTTTTCTAATTCTCTTACCGCTTCTGGAGTTCCAACGTTTCCAGCGATAACGAAGCTTTCTGGTAAATGTTTTTTAATATGTTGAATCATGTTGATCACAGCGTTAGAGTGACCATGTGCGATATCGATTGTAATGTATTCAGGTGAAAGTTGCTCAGCAGCTAATTGTTGTACGAATTCGTATTCGTCTTCTTTAACACCAACGCTGATTGAAGCAATTAATCCACGTGATTGCATATCTCTAATGAATGAAATTCGTTTCTCTGGTTGGAAACGATGCATGATATAGAAGTAATTATTTTCAGCTAAATAAGTTGCGATTCTTTCATCAATAATCGTTTGCATATTTGCAGGTACGACAGGTAATTTAAATTTATGTTTTCCTAAAGTGACAGTTGTATCACATTCAGATCGGCTATTTACAATACATTTTGCAGGAATTAATTGAATATCTTCATAGTCAAATACGTTTTCCATCATTTACACCCCTAAAATACGAATATTTTACATAGTTCACTCAAGAACGTTCGTCCAAATGATAATTTACAGTATTTTTAGTAATAAGTCAAAGGTTTTAATGTTTAATTTTAAAAAATAAAGCTTATTTAATATTTTTGGATTTATATGGCTACAATGTATTTTAATGTGTAATCGATTATTGTAGAATTATGTAGGGAGAATAATAGAGAAATATATTAATTTAGGGGAGATTTTATGGGACGATTAGTGTATATGGATTGGCTACGTGTATTAGCGACAATTGCGGTCGTTACAATTCACGTTGCTGCTGGTTATGTTTCTACGTTAGATTCAAATAACGTGTCGCGTTGGCTGGCTGGTAATTTTTACGACTCACTTTCGCGTGCTAGTGTACCAATTTTTGTAATGATTAGTGGAGCCCTATTATTAAAGGGAACAAAAGATACTTCTATTGGGGAATTTTTAAAGAAACGTGCAAGTAAAGTGATTATACCTTTTATAGGTTGGAGTGCTATATTTTACATCTATGGGGCTTGCGTAGGATATTTTCCGGCTTCTTTAAAGCAAGGGATAAAGTACTTTTTAACAAATAGTATCGGGTTACATCTATGGTTCTTATATATGATTGTAGGAATATATTTAATCGCACCTTTACTGAAAGTATTTGTGAAGAATGCTAAGAAGAGAGAGATAGAATATTTTTTAATTTTATGGCTATATGCATCTGTAATAGTTAAACTAGTAAACTATTATTATCCTATCAACTTTAATATTGAATTATTTTATGTTACAAATTATGTAGGATATTTTCTACTTGGTTATTACTTATCAAATTATGATATTGCGAAAAAATGGCGGAATATTTCTTATATTGGGGGAGTTGTAGGATGTATTGGTACATTCTTTATGACATACCATTATACATTGAAAGCAAATGGACAGCTGGATCAATATTGGTATGAATATTTTGCGCCAGGTGTTGTACTTATGGCAATTGGGTTATTTGTCTTTTTTAAATATGCTTTCCAAAATTCAGAAAGGCAATTGCCATTTTTATTACGTGGCATAAACCAAGCAAGTCTTGGGATTTATATTCTTCACTTTTTCTTATTAAATAATTATCTATACATAGTCATTCCAAAGGTGAATGCACATGTACATGCAATATTGGCAATACCTATAAATGTAATTATTACACTTGTCCTTAGTATGTTAATAACTTTAGTATTGCAAAGAATACCGGTTGTAAAAAGGCTAGTTCCGTAAAGGAAAAATCTGAAAATAAAATATTTTTCGTTATGTAGGTGGACAGGCTTATTATTAAGACTGTCCTTTATTATGTTGTTTTAAAAAACAATATAAAAAGAGTTATACTTAGGTTAAGTTGATATTTTAGCGAATTAAAAATATTAGTTTGATATATCCTCTTAGTATAATTAAATGTAGGGGAATAAAAAATATAATTATTAAATACAGAATAAAATGAGGTTATTACATGAGTAAAAGAAGTTTTACCGATTATGCATTAAGTAAAGAAATTGTAAGAGCACTTACTGGTTTAGGATATGAACATCCAACGGAAGTGCAAGGAGAGGTTATTCCAGTTGCCTTGCAAAAGAAAGACCTTGTCGTGAAATCACAGACTGGAAGTGGAAAAACCGCTTCATTTGGCATACCACTTTGTGAAATGGTGGAGTGGGAAGAGAATAAGCCACAAGCTTTAGTTTTAACACCGACGAGAGAGCTTGCGGTGCAAGTAAAAGAAGATATTACGAATATAGGTCGTTTCAAAAGAATTAAGGCCGCTGCAGTTTATGGTAAATCTCCATTTGCACGTCAAAAATTAGAGTTAAAGCAAAAAACACATATTGTAGTTGGGACTCCTGGCCGTGTGTTAGATCATATTGAAAAAGGTACCCTTTCTTTAGAGTGTTTGAAGTATTTAGTTATTGATGAAGCGGATGAAATGCTGAATATGGGTTTTATCGATCAAGTAGAGGCAATTATTGACGAATTACCTAAAAAACGAATGACAATGCTATTTTCAGCAACACTTCCAAAAGATGTTGAAAAGTTATCTCGTACGTATATGGATTCGCCAACGCATATTGAAATTAAGGCTACCGGGATTACAACAGATAAAATTGAACATACACTTTTTGAGATGAGAGAAGAGGAGAAGCTTTCACTTCTTAAAGATGTAACAACGATTGAGAATCCAGATAGTTGTATTATTTTTTGCCGTACGCAAGAAAATGTAGATCACGTATTTCAGCAGTTAAAGCGGGTTAACTATCCTTGTGACAAAATACATGGTGGTATGGTACAAGAAGATCGTTTTGAAGTTATGGACGATTTTAGAAAAGGAAAGTTCCGTTATTTAGTAGCGACAGACGTAGCTGCTAGAGGAATTGATATTGATAATATTACACATGTTATTAACTATGATATTCCATTAGAAAAAGAAAGTTATGTACATCGTACGGGAAGAACGGGACGAGCTGGTAATAACGGGAAAGCTATTACATTCATGACGCCGTATGAAAATAGATTTTTAGAAGAGATTGAGGAGTACATTGGCTTTGAAATTCCAAAGGCACTTGCACCTTCAAAAGAAGAAGTTATGAAAGGGAAAGCAGTATTTGAGGAAAAGATACATGCTAAACCAATTATAAAGAAAGATAAAAATGCAGACCTAAACAAAGGAATTATGAAATTGTACTTTAATGGCGGGAAGAAAAAGAAAATTAGGGCGGTAGATTTCGTCGGTACAATTGCTAAAATTAAAGGTGTTATAGCAGAAGATATAGGAATTATTACAATACAAGACAATGTTTCTTACGTTGAAATATTAAATGGAAAAGGACCACTTGTTTTAAAAAATATGAAAAACACAACGATTAAAGGGAAACAATTAAAGGTTCATGAAGCAATTAAGTAAACAAAAAAACTATCCACCTCTAACAGGTGGATAGTTTTTTTGTTTAAGTTTCTTTGAGGTCATCAACGTGGATAGTTTTTTTGTTTAAGTTTCTTTGAGGTCATCAACTAGTTTCTCTGCTAAACGTCTATACATATTACTCATAGTCACGAAGGATGTTAGTAATAAAAACTTTTCTAGCTTTGGATCTTCTAAGGAAGAAACCTCGTTTACTTCCTTAACACGGTTATTCACGTCTTGCTTAAAGCTTTCCACATTGGTGTCAGTAAGAGAAAGGTAATCTTTATATAGAGTGTTTAATTCGAATGTAGCATCGTTTATTAACGGTGCATTTATATTTTCTAAGGAGCTTTTTATATCATTAATGGAAAGAGCTCCTTTTAATTGATAAATTAAGCTGATTAAAATCATATGTTCTTTTGAATACTTTTTATTTTTGATAGGGATGAATAATTTCCCTTTTGCGTAATTGTTAATCATTGTTTTTGTTAATACTTTTTCATCATCAGTTCTCGTTGTATCCGCATAAGTATTCTCAAATAGTTGGACAACTTGGTCTACATATAAGTCGACATTTGGGATGTCCTCAAGTTTAATACTTTTTTCTAAATGTAATGATTCAAGTAATTTATTTATATTTTCCACGTAGAACCCCTCACTTTTATAACTTAGTGGAACTTAATGTTTAGTATATCTTTAAATATGGTATTACGAAACAAATGAATTGTAAATGTTGACCCGCACGGATAATATGTATATAATTACATGTAGTTATGAAAACTACATGTAATTATATGAGGGGTGTTTATATGAATGTTTATGTAAGAGAACCGGTTAATGCATTTACTCACTTAGGAGGAGCTGTATTATCATTTATTGCATTATTAGCTATGCTTGTGAAAGTTTCTGTTAAGATGCCATCTGTTGCTGCAATTACAGCTGTTATTTTATTCGGTATCGGGATGATGGTCCTTTATATGGCATCAGCTGTGTATCATAGTGTCGTAGCCAGTGAACGTGTTATTTATTTCTTTAGGAAGCTAGATCATTCTATGATTTTCATATTAATTGCAGGTACATATGCACCCTTTTGCTTAATTACATTAAATTCGGCAAATGGTTTACTATTATTTTGTTTAGTTTATGCAACGGCAATTTGTGGTATTGCTTTTAAAATGTTTTGGTTTAATTGTCCAAGATGGTTATCGACAGCAATTTATCTTCTGATGGGTTGGTTAATTGTTCTATTCTTTGCACCGCTAGCTGAGAATCTAAGTACAGGAGGTATTATTTTCTTAGTACTTGGAGGCATTTTTTATACAATTGGTGGGTTTATTTACGGTGCGAAGCCAAAATGGTTGGAGTTTAAATATATGGGACACCATGAAATTTTTCATGTTTTTGTATTGTTAGGTAGTCTTGCACATTTTCTAAGTGTATATTGTTACGTAATTTGATCAAAAAACGCCACGCGATGTCTGTTATGTGGCGTTTTTTTATTACCTGATTTGAATCGTGTATTGTACTAAAAATCATGGGATAAAATGTAAGTTTCTGTGTTCGCATAATAAACATATGATAAGAAATATGTGATATACTTTGAGAAGTTTATAATGAATGAAATATGGAGGACTATAATTATGGCAATACTTGTAACAGGTGGAGCAGGATATATTGGTAGTCATACATGCGTAGAATTACTAAAAAACGGTTACGAAATTATAGTAGTAGATAATCTTTCGAATAGCTCAGTAGAGTCTATAAATCGAGTGACAGAGATAACAGGAAAACAGTTTAAATTTTATAAAGAAGATATTTTAAATCGAGAAGCACTTGATACGATTTTTGAAGAAAATACAATTGAAGCTGTTATTCACTTTGCAGGCTTTAAGGCTGTAGGGGAATCAGTAGAAATTCCGTTAACGTATTATCATAACAACATTACAAGCACACTAGTGCTATGTGAAGTGATGCAGAAGCATAATGTGAAGAAGATGATCTTCAGTTCATCTGCAACAGTGTATGGTATTCCAGAAATATCACCAATTACGGAGGAGTTTCCATTAAGTGCAACAAATCCATATGGTCAAACGAAATTAATGATTGAGCAAATTATGCGTGATGTAGCATTTGCGGATGCAGAATGGAGTATCACATTACTTCGTTATTTCAACCCATTTGGTGCACATGAAAGTGGACGTATTGGAGAAGATCCAAACGGAATTCCAAATAACTTAATGCCATATGTAACACAAGTAGCAGTAGGGAAGTTAAAGGAATTAAGTGTATTTGGAAATGACTATCCAACAAAAGATGGCACGGGTGTCCGTGATTATATTCATGTTGTAGACTTAGCAAATGGCCATGTAAAGGCGCTTGAAAAGGTACTTGGCACTACTGGGATAGATGCATACAATCTCGGTACAGGTACTGGTTATAGTGTGTTGGAAATGGTTGAAGCATTTGAAAAGGTTTCGGGCAAAGAAGTTCCTTATAAAATTACGGAGCGTCGACCTGGTGATGTGGCAGTATGTTTTGCAGATGCATCGAAAGCGAAGCGTGAATTAGGATGGGAAGCAAAACGCGGATTAGAAGAGATGTGTGCAGACTCTTGGAGATGGCAATCAAATAACAAAAATGGCTATCTAGAAGTTTAATAAACAGATAAAAAAATGACCTTTTGCGGGAGCAAAAGGTCATTTTTATTTATTTATTTATTTCCATTAAGTTTATTAGCAAATTTAGTAAAGAAAGTTCGCCGTTTTATAGGAGTATTTGACTGACAAAACGTATAGTAATCAATATCTTTAATGTAAGTAAAGAGTCTAGAAATAGCATATAAGAATGTAATAGAAGATCCAAGTGCAAAACTAATACCGTAACCATTGAACCCAAATGGAAGTAGAAGAAGACTTAATAACAAATTTGCAGAAAAGAACAGGGCTGATGTTCGAAATGCCCCTTTATGATCTTCAAAATATAAGAGTAGTAACGTGATAACAAGGACCATCCCGTTTGCATAAGCACCAATTATAGTCAGCTGCAAAATAGAGTATTCAAGTGTTACGTTCCCAGATTGTGAACTAAACATCCATATTATAAAAATAATAAGTAAAGAAAAAATACCTTGATTACGAAGTATTCGTTCCATTTCTTGCTTTAGGACAAAGTTCATTGATTCTTTTAATTGTAAAATTGTATTTAATGTCGCCCCATTGTTAACTGAACCGAAGAACTTCTTATACCGTTCATAAAACCTTGTTTCAATGGATACTACGAAGAAAATATAGGTTGGGATAATGCTTAAATAAGCCCAGAAAACAGATGTATCATAAATTTGATGATAAATAAACGTGTTTTCAATATTTCCTCGCCCTTCTCCGAACCAAATAACAAAGTTACATACCCAAATGCCAATATTGTAAAGTAAGCTTGACCAAAATAGTTCTGGATATTTATCTAAATAAGAAAGAAAGGTAAATTGTTCAGTAGCATCACTATTTGGAAACATTCGTACAATAACTATACTTAACCACACTAATGTAATGAAAGTCCCGATTGTAAAAGAAATTAAAAGTAATAGGGCCAATCCGTGTTCTATTCCAAGTGTTGGATGCCAGTAAGCGATAAGCGCAATTCCAGATAAGGAGAAAATGGAACCAATTAAAAATGCAAGAGCGATGGACTGATAATCTTTAGCTGCTGTTAAATAAATGGATTGAATCCAAATGATGTTTAAAGCTAAAAATAAAAATAGCATCACGATTTTATAATACAAGGCTAATGGCGTAAAAATTGCAAACAAAAGCCATAAGATAATAGCTAAAAAAAGTGTGATTTTCGTCATTCCTAAAAAGGAAGAAAATACTTTATCAGCTTTTTGCTCATATAAAAGGTCGGCCACATATCTAGTTACGATGAGCTGCAAGGCACCATATATGATTTGAGAAAAAATGAAGCAGTATGAAATTGAAATTGTAAAAAGGCGCTGTTCCTCAATTGAAATAGAATGGAACAAACTTAAAATGTATCGAATAGCTGTTACTGCTAAAATAACGACTAACCAAGGACCAGCTGTAACAAATAATGAAAATCCGTACGCTTTTATTCTGGAAGAATAGTAGTCTTCTTGGAATAATTTTTGTAAACGAAATCCTATCCCTGCCATGTTTTTTTACCTCTTTCTAAGTAAAGCTTACGATAACTATCAACGACACCTGATAATTGATAGTGCGCTTCAATACGATTGCGCCCGTTATCCCCAAATTGTTGAATGGATTCAGGGTGACGATAATACCACTCTAAATGAATGGCAACTTGTTCAGGAGATACAGGTGGTACAACAAATCCACATTGTCCGTAAGGATCTTCATCTTGTCCGTAAATTAATTCCTTACAAGAGCCGACATCTGTAACAACCCATGGTAATCCTGCTGCCATTCCTTCTAACATAGCTAATGGTTGTCCTTCAGATATACTTGTTAATACGAGAATATCTGTTTGTTTTAAGTAATCTTTAATATTTACTTTGCCGGTCATTATTACATGCTCTTCTAATCCTAATTGTTGAATTAAATCACGACATTCCTGAGCATATTCTGCTTCTTCCGTATCAGGACCTAGTAAGTAAAATATAAATGGAATATCTTTTTCTAATAATAATTTAGCTGCATAAATCATTGTTTTTACATCTTTAATTGGCACAACTCGTATAATAGTGGAAATGATGAGTTTATCCGAATTGTATTTTGGTTTACGTAACCCTTTATAGTCAGATAAAGTAACGCCATTTGGAACGATTTTTAGTTTATGGGCCGGAGCACCTAATTCTTTTTGATATGCACTATTTCGGCCGAACAACGTAATTACATCAGCGGCTTGTTCATATGCTTGATGAGACAAGTGATGAAAGAAAGAAACCCATCTTTTTTTATATTCAATTGGTATCCAAGTAGATTGTAGTATTTCTTCTTCACGCTCCCGAGAATAAATACCGTGTTCAGTTAGAATAAATGGTATATCGGACTTGGCACTAATTGCAGCACCAAGCAATCCACCATACCCTGTCGATACAGAATGAATAAGATCTAATTCAGGAAAATCAATTTGTAAAATTTGAATGATTGGTGTGAACATAGATCTCCACATCCAAAAGTAATTTAAGAAGGATCCACTACTTTCTTCATATAAATAGCTTTCTTTAACGATTGCATAAAACTCACGGCTTTCGAAGAAGGAATGGAGTGTTCCTAGCTTTTGTTTATTTCCTAATATTTGTAATGCTGTTGTATCGTTAGCTTGAAATGTAAACCATTTTTGAAGTGTCTGTACTTCTTGTTTAGTTAAATTGGTTTTTATATATTTTGCTTCATTTTCTGATTGCAAAGGAATCAGAATGATGTCTTTTACATTGCTTGGAATTTCATATTGATATTCATCTTCTGTTTTTACTTGAGGGACTATCGCGAAAATCGTAAATTCATGTTCTTTAAACTGCTGGATAATCATTTGAACCCAGCTTGCTACCCCTCCACTTACAAAGGGATAGCTGCCTTCAACGACCAAACCTATTCTCATCTGTTATGCTCCTTTAATTGGAATCGTAGCGCTGGCTTTCGTTAACGTAACGCTATAAATTTGGGAATCAAGCTTTTTAACTGTACCGTAAGAGAATGAGCCAGGTTGTATTTTCTTACCTTCTTCTACACGTATAATTGTTGAAGTATGGTTTGGTAACCCTTTATATGCAATGTGAACAGCATCATCTTCATAAGAAACATCTAGGTCACCAGTTTGATAAATTTTCATAGAAGCAGTTGCTTCACTTTGGGTCATACTTTTTATATAAGGATATCTTTCTCGTATTTCTTTAATTGTCTTTTTATAAGCTTTAAATAATTCTTCCCATGTTAAATTACCTGAGCGTTTTTCATCAAGGATATCATCTGGATGGACGAAATGTGAGATAACCCCTAAATTTGCGGTAACATCAGTTAAGATAAATTGCTCTTCATCTGTTATAGCATAGCCGCTCGTAATGCGCGGGCAGTGATAAATGTTTTTATTATGTTCATCTGGTCCAAATTCTTGAATTAAACTACCGTTACTTTTACTTCCCATATATAGAGAAGCAACTGTTTCCATAGTTGGAACCGCGTCGTTTAATGCACTTAATCCAGTTGTATTTATAATATTGGATGGTGGTACATAGGTTTTTAATTTTTCGTTTGGAAAGAAGTTATACACGAGTTTTTGCAGAGCATCTAAGGAGCTCTCCATATCCTCTTTTGAATTCCATGGAACATATTCAAGTGCTTTATCTACTGGATCTGGTGGTAATAATAAAGGTTGATGGTTATAGCCATGAATGCCTATTTCCCCGCCGTGACTTAGTAATTCTCTCCCAAATAATAAATAGGTATTTCTATTTTTACCTGTGAAATCTTCAAAGGGTGGCGTTACTTTATTTTGGTACGTCCCAATGGCAACACCCGTATATTTAATATCAAGATCTTCAGAGATATCCTTCATATTTTTCCACCAATGTTTTTTATAAAATTCTTCAACAGAAATTTTTTCTTTCGTTAAGTTTTTTAGTTCTCCACTTGGAATCGGAGATGGGAAGTCATCGATATACATAATCTCCGCTCCAAGTTGTGCTGTAGCGAAATTTGGGAAAATAGTACCCAGTGATTGAACGAACATACCTCTACCTAATTTATCGTTCAATGCTGTTGTATTCCAATATAAGACTTTTCCTTCACCGTAGTCATTGGTCCAAAGGATGGGAGTATCTTCTGCTGTAATCCAAGTATTAGTTGTATTCTCATCTAGCGTAATATTCAGTGAGCTATGAGTAAACAGTGGAGAAGAACTTGAGAGATCTGGATAACCAGGGAATAAAACTTCTTCAAAGGTTAATCCTTTCGCATCTTTGAAACCTTCTTTTTTGGTAATACCAAATAATGTGTTCCAGGAAGGATCTGAATCAAATCGGTTTGCGATAATAATTCTTCCGCCCATTTGTACAAAATTTTGAATATCAGCTTGTGGAAGTTGCTCCATTATTTCACCTGTAATAATAATCCCTGTATAGGGAGAGGGAGTAAGTCCCTTAATTTCATTAGCTGTAATATCTTTATAGTGTAGGTGTGCGTAATCCATTGCTTTCTTCGTATTAAATTCGACTTGTTGCCCTAAGGTATTATCCGTTTTTAAAACGTATAATTGCATTTTTTGTCCATTTTGAGCTACATCTTTTGCTTTGAGTGTTTTAACAGTATCTGTTTCTTTAGTTTTAGGAACAGAAAACTTTTGATAAAAATTTTCTGTTCGATATATAAGGATGGATAAAATTAAGAGAAATAAAATGATACTAATAATCCCGATATATATATTAATCCCCTTTTTCAATGTGTGCGCCTCCAAACTGCCTTACAAATAATTGATATTTACGCGGTAGTATATGAACTCTTTTTGCATCTGTTAGATTATTGATTAAGTTATAGAGCTCGTCCCATAACTGTTGCTCATAATATATTTCAAGTAAACCAACGTAACCGTAATATGATTCAGGATAGAAATGAATAAGATTTAAAAATTGTTCTTCAGACTTTGCATATTGTTTTGTGTGTAGAAACAGATTTCCAAGATGGAAAGGGTAAAGAGGTTCGTTAGGGAATAGTTCTACACCTTGTGTAATAAAATTCATAAATTCAGCGATTATTTTTTCTTTTTGCTGATTAGAAAGAAGACCACTGTTTATATATCTTAAATAGTTAGAAACCAATTCTTTTGCAATTTCATTTTGTGGATTTTGTAGAAATTGCTTATTTAAGTATTCGATTTGTTTTTCGTACCGTTCATTTAGTAAATTAATAGTAGTCGCTGCGTAATGCACAGTTTCAGGATCTTTATGGTGAATGGCTTCTTTCAATAAGCCTCCTTCATTAGCAATAGAGGAGGAGCTTAACTGTACAATGAGTTGTTTATGTAATTCAGGCTTATCTAGTTCTAATCCAGAAGAAAATGAAATTAAGTCCATATCTTGTTTTGCTGATTCCAAAATATCTTCGTAATTATCAACGTGAAAGGCAACATAATCAGAGTATTGCTGTAACCACTCGGTTTTGGAACGTCTTATATTAAGTAATAACATGATTGCTGATACAATAAGTCCGATAAGCGGGAAAAGAAGAGATAGAATCAAGCAAAATTCAATAATTCCTTTTTTATCTTTAGTAATCAAACTTTTCGTAAATCGAAATAAAAGAAAAACCAAAATAACATAAATAAAATAAAGAAGGAGTAAAATCATTAGACTATCACTCCTTTAGAAGAAAGAGCGTTTTGTATACGAGTTTGAACTTGTATACAAAACTGTTTTTCAGTGCCAGGTAATAAAATCATGATTTTCTGCTCGGTCGTACTATAACCGAATATATCGATATCTCGCAAATGATCTTTTAAAATAGAATTTATCATTCCTAAATAATCTTGTGGAGCATTGAACTCAAAATAGGAATATGGATAAGATAGTGTTTCGTAACGTTTCTTTTCTATTTTTAGTAAATGTTCAAATTCATCTTCATAATAAATGCTTGTTTTAGGGAATGTGCGATCCTCTTGACTGGATAGCCAAAGATTAGAAGCGTTTTGTAAACGATCACCCATCCAGCGTAAATACCATGTGAAAAGTTCGAATTGCTCAGAAGTTACTTTTGAAAATTCGATTTCGTCTAATATAATGACGTATTGTACATCATCTTGGAATAGGACGGGACCAACTAAAAGTGGAGCGTCTTGAAAATCCTCATCTGTACGGAAAAAAGGTCGATTATGTGCTAGCGCATTTTTGATGACTAAGGAAGCGTTTTTAACGAAAATAGATTGAGATAATGTATTTTTACCAGTTTCAGCTCTTAATTTAATACGAAGCGATTGTTTATTGTTATCAACGTGATAGATACCAATTTTTTTTGCTCCAAAATACATTTTTAATACATTCATTCCTTCATCGAGTACAATTTCAGGATGTGTATGATTTAAAGCTTTAAACATATGATACATTTTAGATAAGTGGTTATTTGACTCAAGTACACGAGAACGTAGTGTAATACGTGTTTCATCCAATTGTTTCACGACATATTTTAATTCTTTATTTTCAGCTTTCAACTCATTATTTATCATATGTACATCTTCATAACGTTCTTTTTGTGCAGTGCTCATCAGTCCACAGCATAAACTAATAACAAGTAAGAAAATCCAACTTATCCAGTAATCTAATGAATAAAAGTACAGTAATACATCATTTTCTTTATATATACCGCTTATAAAAATATAAATCATTGCTTCCAGAAAGGCGAAAAGGGCAATAGATATGCCATACCGGCTAGAAATAATTAATGTAATAAATAAGAGTAGGAAGTATTCATACGTTGGTGTAAGAAAATCAGTTAGTATTGATAGAAAAAATAGTGCAATAAAGAGAATCGTAGGTTCAATCATCTTTTGGAATATATTAGATTGTCTATAGTGCATAAAAAACCCCTTCTTTCGTTTGCAAATTTAATTTTGAGGAATAGTACACTGAAATAAAATACATAATTTAAAAGAATTATTTTAAGATATATAATATATAAAGCCCAAATCATTTTATCAACAGAGATGTAGTAAATTCAAGTGAAATAAATTCTAATTTCTGTTAATGTATTGAATTTATTGGGATTTTTATAAAAAATCGAGTTTGAAAAAATGTAGAATGTTATGGTATTACTATATTTGTATTAACATTTAAAACAATAGAAAATTACAGTTGTATAGGGGGTAATATTATTATGGAGTGGAAACGTTCCGTATGCTTTTTAGCTATATTTTCTTTTATTTTTTCCTCAAGTACATCCGCACAAGCAAATGTTGTGGAACCAGTTTTAAAAAATGTACGAAGTTATAAAATTTATTATGGTGAAGCAAATGAGCAAGTAATTGAGAGACTTTCAAAGTATGACATGGTTATTATAGAGCCATATGCATTTACGAAAGAACAGGTTCAGCAATTAAAAAAATCAGGAACGGTAGTTCTTGGCTATGTTAGTGTTTTAGAATTAGAATCGTGGCATAAATCGCAAGTAGTTGAATCAGACTATTATTATAGAGATGGTAAGAAAATGAAGATTGAGCAGTGGGATACATATATTATGAATTTAGCTGATGAACACTACCGTGGGATTGTTGTGAATAAGGTGAAACAGCAAGTTATTGGAAAAGGAATAGATGGGGTGTTTTTAGATACAGCTGGTGATATTGATGACTATTTTTATGATCAGCCGTCTACACAAGGGAAATTTCGAGAAGCATATGTAAATTTATTAAAAGAAATTAAAAGTGTTGATTCCAACCTGCTTCTTATACAGAATTGGGGATTTGACACAATCAAAAATACATCCTTGAATTTTATACATGGTGTATTGTGGGAAGACTTCAATAAACAAGTTATTGCGAAAGATGAATGGAGTCAAAAGTGGATGCGTTATTTTAAACAACAAAGCAATAAAATTGTAACGTTTACCGTGACCCCAGATAATGTATCTAAAAAATATAGTTCTACAAATGGATTTGTTCCTACAATAAATCCGAATGATATTTATGATAAATAGCAAGTGTTCAAAATGAGATACTATCAAGATTGACTATCACGCTTTAGGTCAGTAATACGATTATCTTATAAAGATAAATGTATTACTGACCAGCCCCTTTCACATAATAGGGGAGATTTAATGAATTCGAACGAGTTGTTTATGGTATACTGTATTACCTTCTTGGCTTGTATATGGCGGGATACTTCGCCCAAAACAATTTGCAACAATATTGGAGTGGCCAGGATAAGAAATACGAATTTCATACAAATCAATAGAGTCATCTAAATCAGCATAAAAAACTGCTAAGTGGTTGCCTTGTAAAATATATGGGAATGCTACTTCCGTATTTTCACCAATTAGTACAGGTAATTTTACAGGATTAGAATAGTTAGACCAATCCCAAACCTCTATAGTTACATGGTGTGTGTAATATGCATCTAAATTTACAATGTTTACTACTGCTGAAACAGTTGCAGGCTCTCTTGTTAATACACCTGTGGAGTGAAAAACAAAATGATTTGGATAATGAAGAGGCATAAATATCAAACCTTTCTAAATTAATATGAGTGTACGATATTCTATGCAAATAATTAATAGAATGAGATAGGGAAAATGTATCATTCTACTAATTTTTTATAGAAATTCAAAACGTAGTATTGAAAAGTATTCCAACACTTGTATCATTGTTAGAGTACGTTTATAATCAAGGAATCCTATTTCATGTTTTGATAGGGTTATTTATTATTGAAAGCGTTTTAAATTTGTTATTTTTTAAGGTAGGAAGTCTAACTTATTTAGGTTAAAAATTATGTATGTAGTTTTAAATAGGAAGAAAAATAATAAAGTGAAACTTTAATCAGTGGGTGGGGGTTGTTCATCCCCACTGATTATTAGCCTTCACCAATCGGGCTTTACGGGCAGTTGATCTCCCACTTAACTTCTTTGCTCTAGCTGAATTTTGAGGTGGGAGTTTTACTGCTCGTTAATGCGGGATAAAGCATCACTTTATATTGTGGGGAGGTTAAAAGTGTGAAAGGGAAAGATTTTCACACGAATATATATGGGTTACGTAGGATTATTACTTTCAGGTGCAGCTTTATTTTTAAATAGTCTTGTCATATTAGGCAAAGTAGAGATGAAAAGTGCAGGTGTCTTTAATTTATTTGTGGGGGCATTACAAATTATCATTCCGTTCTATTTGATTATGATTTCTGATCAAAGTAATTGGACGGTATATTCATATGCGGCTACTTTTTTATTTGGTTTAACTTATTTATATGTAGGCGTTACTTTTATTAAAGGAATGGATAGTAGTGGACTAGGCTGGTTCTGTATTTGGGTAGCAATTATTGCTTTATTTTATATGATTGTTTCATTTGTTCAATTCCACGATGTTGTTAATGCGTTAACATGGTTTATGTGGGCATTACTTTGGTATTTATTCTTTGTATTAAATGCACAAAAAAAGAATATCAATCAATATCTTGGCAGAATTGCCTTTGTACAATCATGGGTAACATTGACGTTGCCTTCACTCTTTTATTTTATGGGAGTATGGGGCGAGGGATTCATATATGAACTATGGGTTTATGTATCAGTAATTTCTATTTTATATTGCTGCTATTGTATTTTTAAATATCGAGTACGTTAATGTATCGTGTGTAGAAAAAACATGGAATCGTTAAACTGATTCCATGTTTTTTTATTTTAGCGTTTATAATAATAGAGGTAGTATTTTACAATTTGTAAAAACGGGGATGATGAAGGTGAAAAAAGTATTGGTGCTAGGGGGAACAAGATTTTTTGGTAAACATTTAGTAGAAGTACTGTTGCAAGCTGGACATGATGTAACGATTGCGACGAGGGGAGTTACTGAAGATTCCTTTGGAAGTGCAGTAAAAAGACTGATTGTAGATAGAGAAGATGAGAGGATACTAGAAGAGCATTTTGAAGATAAAAGTTATGATATCGTATACGATAATTTATGCTATAGCTCGAATGCAGCGAAGATAATATGTGAAGTGCTAAAAGGAAAAACGAAGAAATACATTATGACATCTTCAATGGCTGTCTATGAGCCTGCGTTAGGCCTATTAGAAGAAAACTTCAATCCGTACGAGTATACAATTACGTATGGAGGTAGGAATGATTTCAATTATAGTGAAGGCAAGCGATTAGCTGAAGCAGTTTTATTTCAACATGCAACATTCCCAGTCGTTGCGGTAAGATTTCCCGTTGTTATTGGAGAAAACGATTATACGAAAAGATTACAATTTTACGTTGAACATGTTGTGAAACAAGAGTCTATCGTTGTGGATCATGTAGATGGAGAGTTGTCATTTATACATGAAAAGGAAGCAGGACAGTTTTTAGCTTGGTGCGGGATGGAAAACATAGAAGGGCCAATTAATGCTTGTAGTAACGGGGTGATTTCTACCAGAGAAGTTATTCGTTTCATAGAAGAGAATACCGGGATAAAAGCGCTCATTCAAGAAGTAGGAGATAATATTGCTCCTTATAATGGAGTGATTAATTGTACGTTACATAATGGAAAGGCTCGTGAATTAGGGTTCCCGTTCCGAGAGTTGAAATTAGAGACGGAAAAAGTTTTACGTTATTACATAAATACAATGAAATAATCATAAATCCCCCGGTGGCAATCCGGGGGATTCTGGAGGATTTCGACAATACTAATTTTACATTACCAAATTTACCTTATACGCACGACTAATGTGTTTGTGATTGAATTGCTTGTAAATACTTTTCATTTACCCGGTCCCAGTTCACCGTATGCCACCAGTTGGTAACAAATTCTGGACGCCGATTTTGATACTTTAAATAATAGGCGTGTTCCCATACATCGATGACGAGTAATGGAATTTTACCTTCTTGCAAAGGTGTATCTTGATTGGGTGTACTCATAACGGAAAGTTCCTCACCGTCCAGAACAAGCCATCCATAGCCACTTCCAAAACGACTAATAGCTGCTTTGGAAAGTTGATCTTTTAAGTTGTCAAAGGTATTGAAATAATAATCAATTACTTTTGCAACGTCTCCATTAGGCTCACCGCCACCTCGCGAGCTCATTAATTCCCAAAAAAGACTATGACAATAATGTCCACCACCGTTATTTCTGACAGCTGTAACAATTTCTTTTGGTAAAGTTTCTAAATTACATAGTAACTCTTCTAAAGATTTATTATGTAATTCCGTATAGTTTTCTAAAGCGGCATTCAAGTTATTTACGTATGTCGCATGGTGCTTTCCATGATGAATAGAAAGCGTGTTGCTATCGATATATGGCTCTAGTTCATCATAGTCATATGAAAGCTTTGGCAATTGAAATGAAGACATAACATTCCCTCCTTTCTTATTAAAAAAGTTGGTCTAGGTAAAAATAATTTACCTGAGTCAAAAATACACCTATTTTTTATACAAGTCAATAGTAATCTCTTTAATTTTCTGAAAAATATTACAATAAAAGTAACACTTCGACTTTCATTTGTGACTCTTATTCTTTTTGCTTATACTGTAAAGTAGTAACGTTTTGTTGAAATAGAAGGAGATCGTTTATGAGTAAAACGAAACAATTAATAGAGGAAGCGAGTCATTTTATTACGGTTTGCTATAAAGAGCTTAATAAAGAACAATTCATAGAAGAGAGAATAAAAGAAATTCAAGTTGAGATAGAGAAGACGGGGACGTATGAGCATACATTTGAAGAACTTGTTCATGGATCACGAATGGCATGGCGCAATAGTAATCGATGTATCGGAAGACTATTTTGGAGTAAGATGCACATATTAGATGCACGTGAAGTAAATGATGAGGAAGGTGTATACAATGCATTAATTCATCATATTAAATATGCAACGAACGATGGGAAAGTTAAACCGACAATTACAATTTTTAAGCAATATCAAGGTGAAGAAAATAATATACGAATTTATAATCACCAATTGATTCGATATGCAGGATATAAAACAGAAATGGGAGTGATTGGTGACTCTCA
This sequence comes from Bacillus sp. AR13-1, assembly GCF_008042285.1. NCBI lineage: Bacteria > Bacillati > Bacillota > Bacilli > Caryophanales > Bacillaceae > Bacillus > Bacillus sp. AR13-1. The sequence continues at coordinate 510,747 of NZ_QNUA01000007.1, read as the reverse complement.
TTCCACTGCGTTTACAGATTTTTGTCAGGAACTTGGCTGGCAAGGAGAAGGTACGAATTTCGATGTATTGCCACTTGTGTTTTCTATAAACGGGAAGGCACCTATATATAAAGAAATTCCGAGAGAAGAAGTAAAAGAAGTGCCAATTGAACACCCAGAATACCCGATTTCGTCACTTGGAGCAAAATGGTATGGGGTTCCAATGATTTCAGATATGTGCTTAGAAATTGGCGGTATTTCTTATACGGCAGCCCCGTTCAATGGATGGTATATGGGAACGGAGATTGGGGCTCGTAACTTAGCGGATCATGATCGCTATAATTTACTTCCGGCTGTTGCGGAGATGATGAAGCTCGATACATCGAGAAACGGTACGTTATGGAAAGACAAGGCGCTAATTGAATTAAACGTGGCTGTTTTACATTCTTTTAAAAAACAAGGAGTTAGTATTGTGGATCACCATACAGCTGCACAACAATTTCAACAATTTGAGAAGCAGGAAGCGGCATGTGGACGGGTTGTAACAGGTAATTGGGTGTGGCTCATTCCACCGTTGTCGCCAGCTACCACTCATATTTATCATAAACCGTATCCAAATGAAATTTTGAAGCCGAATTTCTTTCATAAATAATAGCTAGTATAGTTTTTTTTCTGCAAAATATAATTTTTTTTAATTACTGTTACGTAGCAAATGGAAGCCTTTACTATCGGTTATTTTTGGAAAGGACTTTTTGAACCAAGGAGTTCCTTATGTTATAATCAAATTTCTGTTTCGAAGACCTTATAGAAATATAAGGTCTTTTGTTTTGCTTTTTTATGTAATAGGAATAGAAATTTTCTTTTAAATAAGGGATTTAGCATATTTTCAGGGACAACATAAGTGTGTAGGAAATTGATGGATTATTATACTTATATAATCATTGTGTTTTGGGTGTAAACAAGAAAACATAATAAAGTTGTTTTTTTAGATTGCTGAGGAAGGAGGAAGTGTAAATGAGGATGAAGAGTCGAAAAACGGATTGGCCTGTATTTCTTATTAGTGGTGGCTCACTTTTATTATTTGTAATTGCAGTTATTTTAAATAAAAGTTACGTAGAGGGAGCCATTAATAGCAGTTTTGCAGCTTCAATTAAATATTTTGGTGCCTTTTGGCAGGTTTTATTAATTGGTACATTTGTTGTTGCAATGTGTATGGCGTTTTCAAAATATGGGAGAGTTAAACTTGGGGGGCTAGAAAAACCTGAGATTAGTACGACAAAATGGCTCGCTATTATTATGTCTACATTACTTGCTGGAGGTGGCGTTTTTTGGGCAGCCGCAGAGCCGATGTACCATTTGATGACGGTGCCACCAATACATGAAGGTATAACTGCTGGAACGAAAGAAGCGGTAATGCCGGCTTTAGCACAAAGTTATATGCACTGGGGTTTCCTGGCTTGGACGATTTTAGGTACAATTAGTGCGGTAGTTATGATGTACGGGCATTATCATAAAGATATGCCGTTAAAACCTCGAACGCTTTTATATCCTATTTTTGGAGAGAAATTGCGAAAGAGTTGGCTTGGAACAATGATCGATGTATTTGCCATTATTGCGGTAGCTGCAGGGACGATTGGTCCAATCGGATTTTTAGGACTACAAGCAAGTTATGGGTTACAAGCATTGTTTAACATTCCTGATGTGTTTACTACTCAATTAGCCATTATTGTTTGTGTAGTAGCTGTTTCTACTATATCTGCGGTAACAGGAATTGATAAAGGGATTCAAATTATAAGTAATTTAAATGTTAGGTTAGCAGTTCTATTAATGGTATTTGTATTACTATTTGGACCAGGTGGATTTATTATCGATTCATTTGTTTCTTCGTTTGGATTTTATATAAATGAATTTATTCCAATGAGCACATATCGTGGTGATACAGCTTGGTTAGGATCGTGGACAATCTTTTTCTGGGGATGGTTTATTGGATATGGACCGATGATGGCAATTTTAGTGAGCCGAATTTCAAGAGGAAGAACAATCCGAGAAATCATCGTTGCAATTGGAATTATTGCACCTATTATTACAACGTTTTGGTTTACTATACTAGGGGGATCAGGTGTGTTTTATGAGTTAATGAATCCTGGTTCTATCTCGACCGCATTAAGTGAATCTGGTATGCCAGCGGCTATGATTGCAATTACAGAGCAACTGCCACTATCTAATATTATTGGACCTGCATTTCTTTTATTAACAATTTTATTTGTAGTGACAACAGGAGATTCAATGGCTTATTCGATTTCAATGGCAGTGACTGGAGATGGAGATCCTAGAATTAGTTTGCGAGTTTTTTGGTCGCTTATTATGGGCGCAGTTGCGGCGATTCTTTTATATATGGGTGAGGGAAGTATTAACGCCTTACAATCCTTCATTGTAGTGACGGCTGTTCCGGTATCTATTCTGTTATTCCCAATGCTATGGCTAGCGCCTAAAGTTGCAGGGGAATTAGCGTTAAAACAAGGTATTGTAAAAGAAGAAGATAAAACTAGCTTCTTGTTCCAAAAAGCTAGTAAATCAAAATAAATAATTGTATTTATATAAGAAGAGGAAGCATTTCATTTGAGATGCTTCCTCTTTGCTATTTATCCAAATACTTTTCCTGAGGGGACAGTATTTGGATAAACATTTCGTACAGTTTCAATCTATTCTAATACTTTATCTTTCGTCTCTGGGACACATAATAGCATTGTAACTAAACCGATTGGATAGATAATGAAGATGAGAGATAATGCTCCCATTAAATTACCACCTGCAGCAAGTAAGCCGATAATAACAGGTCCAAATCCAGCTAACCCACGTCCTGTACCGAAAATAAAGTTCTCTGCTGTCGAGCGAGCTTCAGCAGGATAGTTTTCAGCTAAAACTGCTCCGAATCCCCCCATCATGCCATTGGCAAAGAATCCAAGCAGTGCACTTCCCCATAACAATGATGTTGAGTCTGTGAATAAGAAGAAGTAAATGAGACAGTATATAGTACCACCGACGTAATAGATTGTAAAAGTTTTACGGCGGCCAATTTTATCGGCTAGAATACCAAAAGTTGCAATTCCAATTAGCATGCCGATTGTAGAGATGAACATCCAACCGCTCGCTTTTGCTAACGTGTAATTATATTTATTTGCTAAAATAGTTGGCATCCAAGTGAAAATTCCATAATATCCGAAGTTCTGGATAAATGACATAATAATAAGACCAATGGTTGTTATCGTTACTTTTTTATTGGCAAATAACTTTCGAAGTGGGAACTTTTTTATTTGCTTTAGTTGTTCTGCTTCAGTGGTTGTTAAATTACCTTCAGCTTCTTTTTGTAACAATTCTTTTTTGTATCGTTGTTTTTGTTCCCATATTTTCGGTTCACTTAAACTTTTGCGGACGTAAACAGCTAATAGAGCGGGAATGAGTCCAAATAAGAAAACAGCTCTCCATCCAAAATGCGGGACGATAAATGCCGGAAGGAGTGAAGCGACTAGTACGCCAAATTGCCATCCAAGTGCAACAACGGATGTCGCCTTAGCGCGCATTTCTTTAGACCATGTTTCAGTTACGATGGCCATTCCAATTCCGAATTCACCACCAACCCCCATTCCAACTAAAAAGCGAAGAATTAATAATTGCCAATAATCTGTTGCAAAATAAATAAGTGCTGTTGCTAGTGAGAATAGTAAGATTGTGAAGGCCATCGTACGGATACGCCCAAATAAATCAGCAATAAATCCAAATAAATAAGACCCGGTTAGCATTCCTATTGTGGTAGCTAATGTTAAGTTTCCACCTTCAACAGGGCTTAAATGAAATTCTTTTAAAATGTAGACGAGTACGAAAGATAAGAGCAACATATCTAAACCTTCTGCTGCATATCCTAGCGCAGAACCAAACAATGTTTTATATCTTTTCTCCTTCGTTTCCTCTGTTGTTGATTGTACATCAGTAGTGACGTTCATCATTACTCCTCCTTATTTTCTTCTACAGTCGCTATGGAAGAATAACAAAAGGCCTTCTCACCTGATATGATGAGAAGGCCAAAAAAGCATACGTATCCCTAAAAAAGACCATACGTATAGTATATTCCGACTTCCTTCTCAACCTCACGGGGTTGGGTTAAAGGACTGTATTATATTACTTTATTTTTAGCACTCTTCTGTTAGATTGTCAAATAAAGAGGGGATAGTTATGTGTAAAATATTTCAAAAGATATTGCATTCTTCTTGACGCCCACTTCATTATTTTCCCATAATAAAACTAACTAATATAAAAAGGAATGAATCACAGATGCTAAATTTAGTACTTATGATGATTGAACGTGTCGGACTTATTGTTATTTTAGGATTTTTACTTTCTCATATTAAAACGTTCAGGCGCCTTCTTCATAGACAAGATGGGTATGTAGATAAGCTTAAGCTTATTTGTATTTTTTCAGTGTTTACAATTGTCAGCAATTACACAGGAATTGAAATTGCCGGGAATACAATTATGAAAGAAAATTGGCTACAAGGTGTTTCGTCATCTAGTACAATTGCGAATACACGTATTATGGGTGTTGGAATTAGTGGATTGCTTGGTGGTCCTATCGTCGGTATTGGAGTGGGATCGATTGCGGGTATTCACCGTTATATGCTTGGCGGGACGACAGCGCTCAGTTGTGCAATCTCATCAATTTTAGCAGGTGTTATAACGGGGTATATTGGATACATTTTCAAAAAATATAATCGTGTAATTACGCCTAAATTTTCTGCGATTTTAAGTGTTTTTATCGTTACTTTAGAAATGCTTATGATTCTATTAATTATAGAAGATGGACTTAGTGTTGTAAAAACAATTGCGCTACCGATGATTCTTGTAAATAGTTTTGGCAGTTTCATTTTACTTTCGATGATACTAGCTATTTTACGACAAGAAGAAAACGCAAAAGCTTTGCAAACGCATAAAGTATTACGAATTGCTGATAAGACGTTACCATATTTCCGCCAAGGGTTAACAGAAGAGTCTTGTAAACATGTGGCACAAATTATTCACCGCTTTACGGGAACAGATGCGGTATCCTTAACAGATACAGAGGAAATCTTAGCTCACGTTGGATTAGCATCAGATCATCATATTCCTTCACACAGTTTAATAACAGGTTTATCAAAAGAAGTATTAAAAACAGGGAAAATAATGAAGGCAAAATCACGTGAGATTATTAATTGTCAACATGAAGGGTGTCCATTACAAGCGGCAGTTGTTATTCCATTAACTTCACATGGAAATACGATAGGAACATTAAAACTTTATTTTAAAAACCCTAATCAATTAAGTCGTGTTGAAGAAGAGTTAGCGGAAGGGCTAGCGAAAATATTCTCCACACAGCTTGAGTTAGGTGAAGCTGAGTTACAAAGTAAGTTATTGCAAGATGCCGAAATAAAAGCGTTGCAAGCACAAATCAATCCGCATTTTTTATTTAATGCAATTAATACAGTATCAGCTTTATGCCGAACAGATGTAGAGAAAGCGAGAAAATTATTATTGCAGCTTAGCGTTTATTTTCGTTGTAATTTGCAAGGGGCACGACAATTACTTATTCCATTAGAACAAGAGTTGAATCATGTACATGCATATTTATCGTTAGAGCAAGCGAGGTTTCCGAATAAGTATGAAGTGAAGATGTACATTGAAGAGGCACTAAAGGTGACTTTAGTTCCACCATTTGTGCTTCAGCTATTAGTTGAAAATGCATTGCGCCATGCTTTTCCGAAAAAGCAGCCAGTGTGCCAAGTCGAGGTACATGTGTTTGAAAAAGAAGGGATGGTTCACTTTGAAGTAAAGGATAATGGACAAGGGATTGAGAGTGAACGTCTAGAGCAATTAGGAAAAATGGTAGTTCCATCAAAGAAAGGGACGGGAACAGCCTTATATAATATTAATGAACGACTTATCGGGTTATTTGGGAAAGAGACAATGCTTCAAATTGAAAGTGAATTAGAGCAAGGGACAAAGATCCTCTTTGTGATTCCGAAAAAAGTAGAGGAGGAAAAACGGAGTGTTAAAAGTATTAGTAGTTGATGATGAAATGTTAGCACGGGATGAATTGAAATATTTATTAGAGAAAACAAAAGAAGTAGAGATAATTGGTGAGGCGGATTGTGTAGAGGATGCATTAGAAGAATTAATGAAAAACAAACCAGATATTGTTTTTCTAGATATTCAGTTATCTGATGATAATGGATTTGAAATCGCAAATATATTAAAGAAAATGAAAAATCCACCTTCAATTGTGTTTGCTACTGCCTATGATCAATATGCATTGCAAGCATTTGAAGTAGATGCGTTAGACTACATTTTAAAGCCATTTGATGAAGAACGTATCGTACAGACATTAAAGAAATATAAAAAACAAAAGCAAATAAAGTTAGAAACAAAGCAAGATGTAAAGAGTGTAGATGTAACGGCCGAGATGCATAAATTAGCATTACCAATTGAGGAATCAATTGTACTTGTTAACATTGAAGATATTATTTATGTAGGGCTTGTAGATGGGAAAGTAACTGTAAAAACAATGAAAGAAACATATGTAACACATGATACGCTTGTCATTTTGGAAAAGAAATTACCACAAACAATTTTTATGCGTGTTCATCGTAGTTTCGTTGCTAATATTAATCATATTTCTGAGATACAGCCGTGGTTTAATTCGACTTATAACTTAATTATGAAAGAGGGATCCAAAGTCCCGGTTAGCCGTACATATGCAAAAGAACTTAAAAAGCTGCTTCGTATTTAAGAAGCAGCTTTTTGTATTTCGTCTGCCTATTTTTGTAACTAATTTTGTATATTTGACGTTCTGTTATGTAAACGCTTACAGTTTTATTTTTATCTTATACAATAAAGGTACCAAATCGAAAGAGGTGGCCAAAATGAGTACGAAAAAAGTATATAGTTTCTTATCACAAGCATTCATATTTTCAGCTATTATGTTAGTTTCTAATATTATTGCAACGCATTTACCAATTCCGATGCCTTCATCGGTGATCGGATTAGTTATTTTATTTAGCCTATTATGTTTAAAAGTTATTAAATTGGAACAAGTTGAATCATTCGGAACGGCTTTAACAGGTATTATCGGATTCCTTTTCGTTCCATCAGGTATTTCGGTTATTAATTCTCTCGGTGTAATGGGACAATATTTTATACAAATTTTAACTGTAATTGTTGTCGCAACAATTATTTTACTCGCTGTAACAGGATTATTTGCACAATTTATTTTAGGAAAAGACGATAAAGAAATAGAAGATACGAAAGAATTGAAAGTAGTAAATAAAGGACGCAAGCACGGAAAAGTTGCGTAACCAATTTAGTATATATTGTTAGGAGGGAATGAACATGGCAAGCACAATGACTCCATATTTCGGAATCGTCGTTTCATTAATCGCATACGGAATCGGAACATTATTATTTAAGCATTCAAAAGGATTCTTCTTATTCACACCATTATTCGTAGCGATGGTATTAGGGATTGTCTTTCTAAAAGTAGGTAACTTTACTTTTGAAGAATATAATACTGGCGGAAAAATGATTAGCTTCTTCTTAGAACCAGCAACAATCGCGTTTGCAATTCCATTATATAAACAAGTTGATAAGTTAAAAAAATATTGGTGGCAAATTTTATCGGCTATTGTGGTTGGATCTATTTGTTCAGTGGTTGTTGTGTTCATTGTCGCAAAAGCAATTGGTCTAGATACAGCTGTAATGAACTCAATGTTACCGCAGGCAGCAACAACAGCAATTGCATTACCAATCTCTGAAAGTATCGGTGGTATTCCAGCAATTACATCATTTGCAGTTATTTTTAATGCTGTTATCGTATACGCATTAGGTGCGTTATTCTTAAAAACATTTAGAGTGAAACACCCGATTGCTAAAGGTTTAGCGCTTGGAACAGCAGGACATGCGTTAGGGGTTGCAGTAGGTATCGAAATGGGTGAAGTAGAAGCAGCTATGGCCAGTATCGCTGTGACAGTGGTTGGTGTCGTAACGGTGGTGGTTATTCCAATGTTCATGCCGTTTATTGGATGATAAAACTTACTAAAAAAAATATAAAAGCAAGTTATTTGTAGGACGGATTTCTACTGATAGCTTGCTTTTTATGTTACAGTAGTGGTAAGACCTATTGAAGGATAAAAGTTTCCTTAAATCTTCATTAATACTACGTATAATGCGTTCTGAAATAGGTCATTGTATTGTAAAATAAGAAGTAACATAATATATAGCACAATTAACGGGTGGTTAGGGTTGAATATAAATTGCTCGCAATGGCTTTAATATTAAAGGATAATTATAAGTAGAGAATAGAGAGAGATCTACTTGTTAACGTTTTACTTTATAGGACAGGAGAGAGTACTCGTCGATTATGCAAATAAAAAACCTGTTTCAAAGCAAAGGATTTCAGAGGTTAATCGTATTAGTATTACTTGCTCTCATATTGTATGGGATGCAAAGTATGTTAAATTTAATTTTAATTACGTTTATGTTGACGTATTTAATGGATCGATTCCAAAAGTTTATTTCTCGTAAATTAGATCATTTCATGCCAATTAATCGAAAAATTATTATAGCGCTTTTATATGTAATGTTAGTGGCAGGAATTGCCATTACGCTATTTAAATATTTACCGGTATTAACAATACAAATTTCACAATTGATTTATCAATTTAATGTATTTTTAAGAAATCCACCTGATAGTGAATTAATTAAGTATGCAGTTAATGCTGTTAATCATATGGAGCTTTCTAAATATGTGGGGCAAGGCGTAGACATTTTGTATAAATCTATTACGAATGTTGGGAAATTTGGCCTTCAAGTTTTACTTTCTGTAATTTTAAGCTTATTTTTCTTACTTGAAAAAGCACGTATCGTTGCTTTTACTTCAAAATTTAAAGAAAGCCGACTTGCAATTTTCTATAACGAAATAGAGTATTTCGGAAAGAAATTTGCACGTTCATTTGGAAAAGTAATCGAAGCACAATTTTTAATTGCAATTGTTAACTGTGTTTTATCTGTTATTGCATTATGGATATTAGGATTCCCGCAATTACTAGGTTTAGCGTTAATGATTTTCTTGCTTGGTTTAATTCCAGTGGCGGGTGTTATTATCTCGTTATTCCCACTCTGTATGATTGCTTACAATATTGGCGGTATTATGTATGTCGTTTATATTGTAGTTATCGTAACAGTAATTCATGCACTTGAGAGTTATGTATTAAATCCGAAGTTTATGTCTCAAAAAACAAACTTACCAATCTTCTACACATTTATGATATTAATTTTCTCTGAGCATTTCTTAGGTGTGTGGGGACTTATTATCGGTATTCCAATCTTCATTTTCTTATTAGATGTCTTAGATGTGACAAGTGATGAAATGGAGAAGGACGTTGGAAAAAAATAAAGTGAAGTAAAGAAAAAGCATCGATGTTCGATGCTTTTTCTTTTATAACATGACGTTCCTTATGCCATACTGTAAGGAGAAGATAGAATAGGGGTGAAATAATGGCTGTAAATGAAAAGATAGAGTTAGCTACGTTTGCCGGAGGGTGTTTCTGGTGTATGGTTTCGCCATTTGAAGAGATGGAAGGGATTATACAGGTTGTTTCAGGCTATACAGGTGGCCATAAAGAGGATCCAACGTATAAAGAAGTGTGCTCGGAAACAACTGGGCATTATGAAGCAGTACAAATTACATTTGATGCAAATAAAATGCCGTATGAAGAGTTGTTAAATATATATTGGAGACAAATTGACCCGACTGATATAGGGGGACAATTCCACGACCGTGGACAGTCTTATGAAACGGTGATTTTTTATCATAATGAAGAACAACATAAAAAGGCAGAGGCTTCAAAAGAAGAGCTCGAGAAAAGTGGGAATTTTTCGAAGCCAATTGCGACAAAAATATTGCCAGCTGCTACGTTTTATCCAGCTGAAGAATATCACCAAGGATATTATAAGAAGAATACATTTCGCTATGAGTTATATCGTAAAGGCTCAGGTCGAGATGCTTTTATTAAACAACATTGGCCAAAGAATAATGCTCATTTAAAAGAAAGATTAAACGAGATGCAGTTTTATGTAACACAGGAAAATGGGACAGAACCGCCTTTTCAAAATGAGTATTGGAATCATAAAGAAGAAGGGCTTTATGTAGATATTGTTTCGGGGGAACCATTATTTACTTCTTTCGATAAGTTCGATAGCGGCTGTGGATGGCCGAGTTTTACGAAACCAGTTATGTCAGCTAGTGTGAAAGAAAAAATGGATGTTAGCCATAATATGACGCGTACGGAAGTGAGAAGTAAAGAAGGAGATTCACATCTTGGGCATGTATTTCCAGACGGCCCAGGACAAAACGGCCTTCGTTATTGTATTAATTCGGCAGCGCTACGCTTTATTCAAAAAGAAGATTTAGAAAAAGAAGGATATGGTGATTTCCTAATCTTGTTTGGGAATAAAAAATAACCTCGCAGTCAGCGAGGTTATTTTTTTATTTTACTTTTTTCTTTTTAAATTTGCTTAATGCTTCATAAACGATTGGAACAATAAGAAGTGTTAATAACGTTGAACTTGTTAATCCACCAATTACTGTTACGCCAAGTCCTTTAGAAATTAAGCCGCTACCTTCAAATCCTAATGCAAGCGGGATAAGAGCCCCGATTGTTGCAATTGCAGTCATTAAGATAGGACGCAGGCGTGTTGTACCAGCTTCTAATAATGCTTCACGTGTTGATAGGCCGTCATTTTCTTTATGAATAACACGGTCAATGAGCACGATTGCGTTCGTTACAACGATACCAATTAGCATAAGAGCCCCAATCATCGCAGATACGCTTAACGTTTCGCCAGAGATTAATAAGGCAACGAGTGCACCAATGATTGTGAATGGTAGCGAGAATAAAATTGCGAATGGTGCAAGGGCACCGCCAAATGTAACAACAAGAACGAAGTATACAATGGCAATCGCAGCTAACATCGCTAAGCCAAGTTGTTTGAATGATTCTTGAATATCTTGTGTAACACCACCCATAGAAACATCTATACCAGAAGGAAGATCCATTTTATCTACTTCTTTTTGAACAGCGGCAGATGCTTTTGAAACGTCATCAGATGTTAGTTTTGCACTAACTTCCGCATAAACACGGCCATCACGATGTGTTACTGTGTTAGAAGTTTCACCTTCTTTTACAGTCATAACATCTTTAACAGCAACTTCATTACCAAGTGGTGTTGTAATTTTACGATTTGTTAAGTCATCGATCGTTTCATAGTTTTGTTTTTCAGTTTCTACATATACATTTATATCTTTATCATCTTTTTTAATTGTTGTAAGAACAGGGCGGTCATGTTGATTAGAAAGTCCCATTCCAATTTGAGCAGCAGTTAGCCCCATTTTACTTAACTTTTCTTGATCAGCGACTAAAGTATATTCTGCATATGTTTTTGCAACACTAGAGTCTATGTCTTTTAAATCTTTATTTTTCTTCATGATATTTTGAATGTCTTTCACGACAGGCTTAATTTCTTCAGAGCTATCTCCATAAACGTATAGCTTAATTTCGTTACTACCGCCACCTGCTCCAAAATCTTGGTTTTTCCATTCACCTTTTCCAGACATCTTTTGTAAATCTTTAACGACTTGTTCTTTCTCTTTTTCAAAGTTTTTCGTATCGTTATCATATTGAACGAAGAACATCGCTTGATTTGTTTGACCAGGGCTCATTGGGTTTTCGCCGCCTAATGAGAATTGAATCGTTTTGACGTCTTTTTTATCTTGGAAATGCTTTTCAGCTTTCGTTGCAATTTTTTCAACGTCGTCTAACGTTTGACCTGGCTCAGGTTTGTACGTTGCGATAATCATTTTTTCTTCTTCAGATGGTAAGAAGCTGACACCGATGATTGGTACAAGTGCAAGGCTGCCTACTAATAGGAGGACTGTGATACTTGATGTAATAATTTTATGGTTTAACGCCCATTCAAGTATACGTTTATAGCCGTTTGCTAATTTGCTTGGTTTTTCCTCATGATGTACTTCTTTTTCTCTCATGCTTTCCTTCTTAAATAAGGAATGTGCTAGCATCGGCACAATTGTAACTGCCACAAGTAAGGAAGCAAGTAGGGCAAAAACAATTGTTAAAGCAAATGGTAAGAACATTTCACCAATCATACCCTTTACAAGCCCAAGAGGTAAGAATACAGCGATTGTTACAATTGTAGAAGACATAATCGGGATAAACATTTCTTTCGTAGCTTCACGAATTAAATCTTTCCCACGTAATTTCTCTTCTGATAAAGACATACGTCGGTAAATATTTTCAATAACAACAATTGAGTCATCAACAACGCGTCCAATAGCAACTGTCATTGCTCCAAGTGTCATAATGTTAAGGGTAATATCCATTTGTTTTATTACTAAAACTGCAATTAATAAAGAAAGTGGTATAGAAACGACAGAGATTAGTGTTGTTCGAATGTTTCGCAGGAACAACATAATAATAACAATCGCAAAGATAGCACCGAAAATAGCTTTGCTAAGCATTGTTTCGACTGATTTTTCAATAGGCGCACCTTGATCGAATGTTGAAATAATCTCTAAGTCTTTATATTTTTTCTCAAGGTCTTTTACTTTATCTTTAACTGCATTTACAACATCAACTGTATTCGCATCAGCAGCCTTCACAATTTGAATACCGATTGCTTCTTTTCCATTCGTTCGAGAAATGGATTCCGCTTTTCCAACTTCTTTAATATCAGCAATCTCTTCTAATGTAACCGTTGGTATGCCATTCATAGCGGCCGGATTCATCTGTGGTGCTTGTTTTCCAGCACCAGCGTTTTGGCTACCTTGACCATTCGGTGATGAAGGGATAGCTGGAATTTTTAATTCTTTTAATGCTTTAATTGTTGTAATGTTACCATCGACAACAACTGATTTTTCCGTATCTTTAAATGTATATAAGCCAAGTGGTAACGATACGTCCGAACCTTTAACCATATTTTTTACAGTATCTTCACTTAAACCTAATTCTTTCATCTTATCTTTTTTGAAGACAAGCTGTACTTCGTCTACTTGTTGACCTGCGATTTGAACAGATGCGACACCATCAAGTCCTTTTAATCCAGGAACAACATTTTTTTCTACATTTTCTGTTAAGGCAGCTAAAGATTCATTTTTACTCGCTACGCTTAATGAAATAACAGGAAAGGCATTAAAGTTTACTCGTGAGACTTTCGGGTCTTTCACACCTTCTGGCAGTTTCACGTTTGCGAGCGATTCTTTAATTTCCGTTTCGGCTTTTTCCATATTTTTATCAAAATCATATTCTACCTGAATAGAAGATGCGTTTTGATAAGATGATGAACTAACAACGTTTACACCGCTTAAATTTTGGAGTTGCTCTTCCATTGGTTTTGAAATTTTATCAGCTACTTCTTCTGGTGTAGCACCAGGATAAACCGTGGTTACTGTTACAATCGGTGTTGTAATATCAGGAATTGTTTCCAGCTTCATATTGAGTCCAGAATAAATACCCGCAATAGTAACAATAATGGTTAGTAGCCAAACTGCGAACTTATTTTTTAACGTGAAATTGATGATTTTGTTCATGTTTGCGCTCCCTTTTTATTATATTGACCAATCGGTCAGTCTAATACATAATATAACTGACCGATTGGTCAGTCGTCAATGAAAAGAGATGGTATAATAAAATCAAACTGTAAGTAGTCGGTTTCCTATTCTTTTTCTGATCATTGGCTTTTACTAACCGAATTTTATAGATGGAGAGGCTTCTATATAAACCATTTACTCCATTAAATTTTAGATGGGGAGTTTTATTTTCAGTTAATGTGGAATAAAATCAAGTTTGAATTTACATAAGATGCGAGATTAAATTTAGGAGAGAGAATATGAAAGAAAAAGAGCGCTTAATTATAGAGATGGCTATGAGGTTATTTGCAACTAAGGGTGTAAATGCAACGTCAGTACAAGAAATCGTAACCGCATGTGGTATATCAAAAGGAGCTTTTTATTTATATTTCAAATCAAAAGACGAGTTATTATTGGCCACACTTCGATATTATTATGACAAGATTCAGAAGAAAATGCTGGATATTGAAAAAGAATCTTTATTACCACGTGAAAAATTTGAAAAACAATTATATTGTCAGTTTACTGATGTGCAAAAACATAAAGAATTTATTATTATGCATGCAAGAGAAAATGCAATTCCGTTTAATAAAGAAGTAGAAGAGTTTATGATGAGGATGAAATTAGAGTCTCATGCATTTTATCGGAATAGCTTACTGTCCATTTATGGTGAAAAGGTTATTCCATACTTGTTAGATCTAGTAATTATGGTGGAAGGGATATGCCGTGGGTATTTAGAATTAATTATTTTAAATGCACCAGAAATTGATTTGTCCTATGTCTCAGCTTTTATTTTAAAAAGGATAGACAATTTAGTAGAGGGGCTTCTAGAATCTTCGGAGGAACCTGTCCTACATGAAGAGAGACTAGGAGAATTTCTTTGTAGTTCCGAGCTTATTAAGGAACAGGTGAAGGAACATTTTCTAAGTGAAATTATTGTATTTAAACGAACATTAACTGATCAATTAGAAAATGATGAGTTACTTGTAACTTTAGATGTTTTAGAAGCAGAAATGAGATTGCAAAATCCAAGAATTCCAGTCATTAGAGGTATGCTTGCTAATTTAGCGGTATATCCTAGTTTAAATGAGTTTCGATTGAGGCTTACGGCATACTATAATATAAAAAATCCTTGCATATAGAACGCAAGGATTTTCTATTATAATTAAGAATTATTTTGTGACCATTCTTCAACATTCCAAGTTTTTGTAATCCAGCCTTCATAAAATTCTGGTTCGTGACATACAAGAAGGATTGTCCCTTTATATGCCTTCAGAGCTTTTTGAAGTTCTTCCTTTGCTGTAACATCAAGATGGTTTGTTGGCTCATCAAATAGGATCCAGTTACTTTCTTCACCCATTAACTTACATAAACGAACTTTTGCTTGTTCGCCACCACTTAATTGATTTAGCGGGCGAGAGATATGCTCATTTTTTAATCCGCATTTCGCTAACATTGCACGAACTTGATGTTGGTCCATGCTAGGGAATGTGTTCCAAACATCATCAATTGGTGTTATATTATCCGCTTTTACTTCTTGCTCGAAGTATGCAGGCTCTAAGAAGTCACCAAGACTTGTTTTACCGCTTAAAGGTTTAATTTTTCCTAAAATCGTTTTTAGTAATGTTGATTTACCAACACCATTACAACCAACGATGGCAATTTTTTCACCGCGTTCAATTGTCATTGTTAGTTTTGGTAATAACGGATGTGTATATCCGATTTCTACATCTTCACCTTCAAAGACGAAACGGCTACTTGCACGACACTCTTTAAATGAGAACTCTGGCTTAATTGCTGTTTCAGGACGATCAATACGCTCCATGCGATCAAGTTGTTTTTGACGACTTTTTGCACGACCTGTCGTTGAATAACGAGCTTTGTTCTTTGCAATAAAGTCTTCCTGCTTTTTAATAAACTCTTTCTGTTTTTCATAAGCATTTATATGTTGATTTTTATTAATTTCGGCTAACTCTAGGAATTTTTCGTATGTCGCTGTATAGCGCGTCATTTTTGTAAATTCTAGATGGAAAATAACATCAACGCATTTGTTCATAAATTCCGTATCATGAGAAATTAATAAGAATGCATGTGGATATTCTTTTAAATAATTAGTTAACCAATGAATATGTTCAACGTCTAAATAGTTAGTAGGCTCATCGAGTAATAACACTTCTGGTTGCTCAAGTAATAGCTTTGCAAGTAATACTTTTGTACGTTGTCCACCACTTAGTGCTGAAACATCACGATCTAAACCGATTGCATCAATTCCAAGACCTCTTGCTGCCTCTTCGATTTTCATATCTAGTAAATAGAAACCACCTGCTTCGAGAGCATCTTGGATTTCTGCCATCTGCTCAAGAAGGTCCTCTAATTCTTCCGGTGTTGCCGTTCCCATTTTTTCTGCAACTTCATTTAAAGCTTTTTCTTTTTCAAATAAAGGTAAAAACGCGTCAGCTAATACATCACGAATTGTGCGACCAGGTGTTAAAATTGTATGCTGGTCTAAGTAACTGTAATTTGTACCAGGTGTCCATTCTACACGGCCTTCATCATGGATAAGTTGACCAGTAATAATATTCATAAATGTTGATTTACCAACACCGTTTGCACCGACTAATCCGACATGTTCTCCTGCTAGTAAACGCATGGATACATCTTTAAATAATGTGCGATCGCCAAATGTATGGCCTAGTTTTTCTACTGTTAATAAGCTCATAGTATCCTCCGTCCAACTTGAAATAGTACCTTGAATCATGATACTAAATTATTGAGTATAATGCTATCCTTTCAAAATGTATCTTTTTGTAAGATTAACATTGCATTGTTTCTGGGAAAATATAGAGTGTAATTGAAAGATGTTTAATTACATTGTGGGATATGAAAAATGTCGTCGAGAAGAGCTGGTGTTATGAAGGAACAAAAGAAACGATTTTATATGTAGAGGGTAATAAATAAAAAGCCAAGTTCTTTTTCATAAAGATGAAAAAGAACTTGGCTTTTATGCTATTTTCTTACCTAGCTTTTTATTTATAAATCCTAAAATCAACCCGCGTATTTGTGGATCAATTGCAAGGCCAATAATACCGTACAATATACCAGTAAGTGTTAGAGCTACCAGTGGTGGTAAGTTAATTAATACTGTGCGGTATAGGGCGTAACTGATTATAAATGCTAGTGTATTAAATACAATCCCTTTGAATAGTAAAGTAAATCCTTTACGAACGAATAAAGTAAATCCGATTAATAAAGTAACCTCAGTAATGATAGCAGCTCCCGCAGCTCCCATCATTCCAAATTGGCTACCTAATACGATGTAACTTACGATAGCGACAGCTAATCCAATTCCCATCGTTGTCGCACGCTTCCACTGTTGACCAATAGTTGTTAAATTATCAGCAAGTGGATAGTTGATAGATTGTAAAATGACCATAAAGGCTAAAATTGCAAGAGCATCACCGGCTGGTGCATATTGTTCACCTAATAAAGTAACAATCCAAAAGCTTGGATCAGCGATAAATGGAATGGAGATTCCCATTCCTAAGAAAGACATAAGTTTTAATTCAAACTGAGATAGTTTTCTATGTTCATCAATATTCTTTTCATTTCCAAAAGCAAATAATTTTGGATAAAAAGCTGCTGCAATTACACCAGGTATTTGATAAAGGACAGCAGGTATTTTAGAAGCAGCTCCAAAGAATCCAACTTGCTCATACGTTGAAACTTTTTCTAATATAATGGGCCCTAACTGTGGTAAGAGCATAATGATAATGCCATTGATTGTGAAAATAAGCAATTGATCTAAAATACCTTTATCCCAGCCCTTATGAACTGTTGTATGGCGAATTACCATTATAAAGGCGATGAGTCCTGTTACGAGACTGGATATCCCGTACATGGCAGCAACCATCATAAGTGACCATTTAAAGGACATTCCTAGTAGAAGAGCAGCTGCGGCTGTTACACCTTGTATTACAGAAATAATCGCTGTAAATTGCATGCGTTCTGTTACTTGGAAGTAAGCCATCCCAACACCTTGTAAAGTGGCTCCAAACATTGTCGGCAGTACAACCCAATATACCATCGCACGTAAGTAAGCATCGGGATAGAAGAACTGAGCGAAAATAGCGAAGAGCACAGAAATTACGATAGCTAATACTAAACGAATACGTAAATAACTACTAATTAGTACGCTAATGTTAGCGTTGCTTCTCGTTCCTTCACGCATAAATGTATGTGTCAAACCTGCATCTGTAAAATAACAAATAACAGCGGAAACTGCTAAAGCAGTTGTAAACATCCCATACTCCTTTGGTGAAACATATCTTGCAAAGAAAATGGTCGCAATAGCAAGTACAAAACGAACAGTAATATTTCCTACAAAGAGGTAGGAGGCGTTTTTAAGGATTTTATTTGTTTTCATGGAACAAGACCTTTCTATTCTTCAGGACGCGCTTCGTCCTATTTGTAAATTTGATTTGTTTACGGAAAGAATGTTTAGAAGCGTACCTTTAATTTAAGAAAACATAAACTTGATTCGTACAAACCAAAGCATCGCGTATAACTTCTTGCTTCGTTTTCCATTTTTCGAATAAATTTTGCGACAATATTTATTTATATCGCCCTTGATTAATTGAACTTGTGATTTATCTAATTTAGAGTTGCCCTTAATATATATACAAGCGTTATTAATGACTGTATATGGGAATAGATAAGTTTCAAGGATTTCAAGAAGTTCTGTAGAATCATTCACGATTAAGTCTTTTGATTTATTATGAACCCAATCCTTCATTCGATTAAATACTTCTAATTCTTTTGCTGTTTTTAATTCATAATCTTTATACTTTGAAGAAAGATTTCCTTCTGATAAGATTCGGTAATATGTCAAATATTCATCTACATAGCATACATCTGTTACACTCATTAATTTAAATAGAAATTCTAAGTCTTCTCCCCAGCTACATCCTGGTGTGAAACGAATGTTATGATCCATCACGATAGATCTTTTGAAAATCCAAGTACTTGTTTGCGCAACAACTTGATGCGTTAAGAAGGTTTTTGTCATATCACCTTTAATAAAGTTTGTCGTGTGCTCAACTTTTTCGCCAGTCTCTTCGTAAAAGTTCATATAGCCACAATAACAAGCGTTCATGTTGTTTTTATGCATGCTTTCAACTTGTTTTTCGATTTTTGTTGGATGCCATAAATCATCACTATCAAGAAAAGCAACATATTCTCCGCTAGCATTTTCAATTCCTGTATTACGAGCAACAGAAACACCTTGATTTTCTTGAGGGACGTATTTTATTTGTCCTGGGTACTTTTGTACAAGATTTTTTACGATGGAAGGTGATTGATCTTTGCTTCCATCATCTACAATTACAACTTCAATAGTTTTATATGTTTGATCTAATATCGATTGGATTGTCTCTTCAATATATTTCTCTGCATTGTATAGAGGTATAACAACTGAGACGAGTTGGTTTTGTTCCATCATAGAATTTAAACTCCTCAAATTTTATTATGTAAATCTTTTTGTAAGGAAGAAGATCATAAGAACATCTGTATAAGTTTACCGCATATAAAGTTTGTAAATCAACTTTATATATATCATAATTATTATTAAAAATATAGAAGTCACATACTAAAATTAGTTATAATGAAAAGATGTATGCGTCTATTTTCTTTTGGAAAATAAATGTTTTGTAATAAAAGGGAGGAAACTTTAGAATGTTACAAAAGTATATTCGAAGACCTGAGTTAATAATATTGGGTATTATTTTAGTTATTGGCCTAATATTTCGGTTAATGACTTTAACAACATATGGAAGTGATTTAACACTTGGTAGTGATGATTTAATGTATCAAAAAAATGCTGTCAATTTTTTAGAAACTGGTATGTTAACGTATCATGATCCGACAAAACCAACTATCCATATTATGCCTGGGCAAGTATTTTTATTAGCGGGCATATTCTTCATATTTGGGCACGGAAGCTTAGGTGTTTTATGTGTCAAATTAGTTATGATAACTTTTGGTATTTTAAGTATTTATATGACCTATAAGATTGGTACATATATTTTAAATCCAGCAGTAGGATTAATTGCTGCATTGTTATTAGCGTTATATCCTCCTGAAGTCGTAGTAGAGAACTTGACGTTGACAGAAAGTCCGTTTTTATTTCTCTCATTGGGGCTGTTATATTGGAGCTTAAAATTAGCAGATACGCATTCAATGAAAGATTTTTATATTATTTTATTATTCTACTTTGTAACATTATATTTCAGGGTACAAATCGCTTTATATCCAATTCTTTTATTTGTATACCTTCTAACAAAGCGTTATCCATTCCGTCTAATGATAAAACAAGCTCTTATTAGTGTGTTGCTGCTATTTGTTGTACTGGGTCCTTGGTGGGCGCGTAATTATATTCAATTCCATAAATTTATACCACTTACATCGGGTGCAGGGAATCCGTTACTACTTGGCACATATCAAGGTGAGGGTTATCCAGGTGGAAAAAGTATGGAAGAGATTGATGCGGAAATCCTTGCTAAGTATCCAGATATAGAAGCGCATGAATTAATGGAGAAGCAACAAGAAGTAGCGATGGACCGTATTAAGGAATGGTGGCATACAGATAAATGGTCAATGCTAAAAAGTTATTTAATTTTGAAACCACAAATTTTCTGGGAGAAGGCATATTATTATCCAGGAACTACAATTAGTATTTTTGATATATCTGGAGAAGATATGAAGAAAATTTATGAACCAATTAAAACAGGCTTCATAATTTGCTCAATCCTAGCATTTGCATTCTGTTGGAGAAGATGGAGAGAGTATTCATTCCTATGGATAAACATTCTATTCCAAACGTATTTTAATAGCTTGTACTTTGCGTATGATCGTTATGCACTTCCATTGATGCCAATGCTATTTATAATGATAGGTGTAGGTGTTGTCGCAACTGTTATGAGGGTTAGCAGACCATTCCTAAAATAGATACATGAAAAGAAATATTTATATATTTTGTTGCATGAAATAAGGAATTATAATAAGAAAAAATTGTATGAAAGTTATATAATTCGATTGGATTTATAAAAATATTTTATCTAAGAGATATATTTAAAAAAATGACCTGCTTTCTATTTTTAGAAAGCAGGTCATTTTTAATTATGCATCGTGTAAAGAATCATTTTGTTCTTTATTATTTAATTTTTGTTTTAGCAGTGCATAATCTTGTGTCAATGTTACAAGTTGGTGATGCTGCTTAGAAACCTTGCGGGTTAAATCAAAAATTAAAATAAAGCAGAATAAAAGTCCGAACAGGAATAAAACAGATGGTGGGTATTCTACGTGTAATAGCTTCCCAATCCAATTTATGATTTTATCTGTAGAACTTAGAACCGCCATCGCGATACAAACAAAAATCCACAAGATCGAATATTTTGTGTCTAAAGCACCACGACGTATTGAGTTAATAATTAAGAAAAATAACAATAGGATAAAGATAAATGAAAAGGTAATTATAGGCATATATTATCAACCTTTCACAATTTTTTGCATTAATATAGCTAAACTTACTTTAATCATGTAATATGCAGATTTTAAAGGTGTAATAGAAGATTGTCCACCCTGTCTTTCTTGCATATTAACTGATATTTCCTTAATGCGAAGGTTTTTCTTTTTTAAGTGAATGAGAACTTCGGGCTCTGGATAATCTTTCGGATAGTTGTGCGCGAAAATTTTAATGACTTCCCGATTGATAGCACGGTATCCAGATGTTGGATCCATAAAAGTTTGTTTCGTTAGTAATTTTAATAAAGCGGTAAAGTAAAATATTCCAATTCGTCTTGAAAGACTGCCTTTATATGCAGTTTTTTCTGTAAATCGAGATCCTAGCACCATATCACATTGATTTTCAGCGATAGGTTGGATAATTTTGTATAAATCTTCAGGATTGTGTTGTCCATCGGCATCAAATTGAATAGCGATATCATAATCATTCTCATAAGCATATTTATAGCCGGTTTGTACAGCTGATCCTATACCTAAATTATAGGGTAGGTTTACAAGATGGACTGGGAATTTTGTTACAATCTTGGCAGTTTTATCGTGTGAACCATCATTAATTACACAAATATCTAACGTTGAAAAGTGTTCTTTTAGTTCTAAAAGTCTTGTTAATGTATCTGCAATCGCTTCTTCTTCGTTATAAGCGGGAATAATAATTAAAGTTTTAGGTATTACAATGGGTACCTCAACAGACATATTGCACCATCCTTTATACATTAATAGGCAGTATCATTTTTAGTAAGCCTTATATACTATAACACTAATAGTATAGCAAAATAAAGGACAAGTTAGTGGCTCATTGTCAATAAGGATTATGTGTATCTTAATTCAAGGTAAATTAAAAAACACAGGCAAACATATGGGTATGTTTGCCTGTGCTAAGTGCAATTAAATATTCCAAGGCTTACTTAAAGTTAACACTTCAGCCATTTCTTTACTTTTTAAACGTCCTTTTTTTCTATTTTCGGCACGCTCTGAACCAGTTGTATGTAGCCAATGTTCTTCCTCTGTTTCAGGAATTACTTGTGGTACAGATGAAGGTTTTCCGTCTTTTAATGCGACAAATGTAATGAAACACGTTGCGGCCATTCTACGCTCGCCTGCTAGTAGATCCTCTGCAATTACTTTTACGAAAACTTCCATTGAAGATTTTCCTGTATAACATACGAATGCTTCATAACAAACAGAATCTGCTTGGTGAATTGGAGTTAAAAAATCAACGGAATCGATAGATGCTGTTACGCAATGTTTGCGGCTGTGTCTCGCAGCTGCAATTGAAGCTATACTATCAATTTCTGCTAATAATTTCCCCCCGAAAAGTGTTTGGTGATTATTTAAATCGTTAGGAAAAACACGTGTTGTTTTAATTGCTTTTGATTCTCGCATGAATTTCTTTTCCATATATTCATCCCCTATTTTCTGTTTTCAATCAGAGTGACATGTGTAAGTGGAGTACCCATATTAGATATTTAATGAAGTAAAGTGTTCCAAAAGAGGATTATCCCACTATTTGCGGGCTAATAGTCAGTGGGGGATGAACAAAACCCCCGTGGATTAAAGTTTCACTTTATTGAAATTTCTGTATTTGTATTCATGTAACTGAAAGAAAATTTATCATATATAAAATGTAGTGTAAAAGAGGATTCGCTTACATTGCAAGTGAAAAAGTAATGACTATGTATTTGTCATAGAAATTCCCTATTAACCTTGTGCTTATTCATGATAGAATCGTTTTGTTATGAATGGAAGTAGAGGTGCAATGGACATATGAATCATATAAGAACAAATTTTTCGTCTTTCTTCAGTAAAATAATGATTGGTGCGATGCTCGCATTTTTTGTCTATAGTTGTTGGTCGGCTTTTGAAACAAGTAAGCAATTTTTTGGAGGAAGCACAACAAGTATAACAATTGTATTAGTGATTTTTGTTATTCTTATTTTGTTAGTAGCATCAATTTTGCAATATCGTTTTACAGATAAACAATTTCTTGTTTTTCTTATGAGCATATCTATAGTTGTAAGACTTATCACAGTTCTATTTGTAGATGTTCCAATGATAGGTGATATGAAGGCTATGTATGAGTCTGCAAAGCAGATTGCAATTGGCAATAATATAGAAAATATAGCACAGTTACCTTTTATTATTTATGAATCGATCATCATTCGTATATTTGGTGATACGGTATTCGCTTTACAATTATTTAATATTTTATTTTGTACAGGAACTGCATTTTTCATTTATCGCATTGCGTCAATGGTCTTTGGAGAAGAGTGTGGTCGTATTGCATCAATGTTTTACGCTTTATATATTCCAAATATATTTATGAGTTCTGTATTAACGGCGGAATCACTCGCAATATTTTTATTTTATTGTGCTTGTTACATATTTTTATATAAGGGATTAGACCATCCTTATATGTGGGTAATTTCAGCCATTTTATTTGCGCTTAGCAATATGATTTTCCCAATGGGGTTATTTTTACCTATTTTTATAGTTGTATATGTGCTGTTAATTGAATTATTTCAATCAGCAACGAAACAAAAATTACTATTAAAAATGATGGGAATACTTATTCTGTTTTATAGTACTCATTTTGGTGTGAGCTATGGTATCAAGATGATGGGAATGTCACAGTATACGATTTCTAATCAGACTTATGTTCAATCTGTTTTAATTGGAAAAAGTCAAAATGAAGAAAAAACATCCAAAAATAAAAGTGTAAAAGAGCACATTGATCAAGAGTTAAAAGAAATGGAAGTAGAAAGATTTAAACTGTTAAAACCAGTTATTAACCAGCTTTCAGACGAGGGAATAAATTCTATTATTTTTAAATGTGAAAAGCTTATATATATAGTGGTGACATTATTTATGGCCATAGCTTTATTACATTTTCTAATTAAGAAACAGCAAAATGAAGGATATATGTTGTTTGTATTATTAATTATCGGATACGTGTCGTTAAGGCTCTTCCGAGTAGATATGGCATATTATAATATTATTATGCCAGCTTTGTTTATTTTACAAAGCTTTGGTGTTTATATGAGTTATTTTTATTGCCAAAAAATATTTTTCAGAAAATAAAAGAATCCATTTTGGATTCTTTTTTTGTAGATGGATGATAAGGATGAATGCAAAGCGGAGATGACGAATCTCCACTTTGTATCGATTTGTCTTATCGGTTTAGTTCTAGTTGTAAATTATCCGCTGTTAAGGCCATTGTTGAGGAATCGTCTTGAATACTCTTCATTACTTGTGAGATAGTCTCTAATTCATTTTCAATTTTTTTATTTTGTTCTTTAGAGTTAGACATATCTTTTACGATTTCTTGGAAATATTGATCTGTCGCATGCATACTATCTGTCCCTTCAGATACGAGAGAGCTTATTTGTTCCACGGAAGAAGAGACGTGTATAATTTGTTCATTAGTTTTTTCAACGAGTTTTGTAACGTTGGAAATTGATTCTTTCGTTTGCTCTGATAACTTTCGGATTTCTCCCGCTACGACTGAAAAACCTTTACCAAATTCGCCAGCACGTGCAGATTCAATAGCAGCATTTAATGCTAGTAAATTTGTTTGCTCGGCGATTGATTTTACAATATCAATGATTTCGTTAATTTTGTTAGAAATATCAAGAAGTTCATGAGTATCAGTAATGATAGTTTCCATATTCGTTTGGATGCTTTCCATTCGTTTGTTTTGCAGATTTAATTGTTCTTTTCCTTTATTGGCCTTTTCTTCTGATGTCGTAGCTAATGATGTACCTGTTTTTGCAATTCCTACGATACTTTCTGATTTAGATGTTAACTGTTGAATAGAAGAGCTTGTTTTTTCAGATACTGCCGCTAGTTCTGTTGCAATATGTGTAATCGTCATAGTTGTCAGTTCTTTTTCTTTTTCATGTTCTTTTTGGATTCTTTCATATTCGGATTCATAAGCTGCAATAACAAGTTCTTGTTCTAATGTGAATAATTTATTTATTACGTTTATAGAATAAGAAAAATCGTCTATCGTTGAAATTTTCGTTTGCAAAATCTTTATGACGGAGCGGAATAATTCTTGATAAGCAGCGGTATACCATTTTCTATGTAAACCAATTTGTACGTGCCTTTTTGCAATTCTAACACGTTGTTCAATAAAATCTTCATTCATATTCCCGCTGAACAATTCTTTAATATGTGTCTTTAAAGTTTGTTTTAATTTAGGAATAGAGCTGTAGCGTTCAATAACAGCAATTAAATTAGGTTGTTTTGTGATGTTGGTGTAGAATTTTTCTGTTATCCAATCTATTTCCTCATAAATAAATGGCTGTAATACTTTAACAATTTGTAAATCTTCCTTTGAAATATGTAGCATATCCATTTGAGTTTTTAGTTCAGAATTAGCAGGCACGTTAAATATGATTTGTTGGCCTTTGCTTAATTCAATTATACTGGTGTTTGTTTTATTTTTTTTAAAAACCCCAAGCATCATTCTTCCCCCTGTTTATAAAACGTTTTCATTTTTTTATTCTAATGTAATTATATATTTTTATATACAATTACTCTATAGTATATGGAATTGCATATAAATTAAGAGAATTCTATGTAGAATTCTCTTAATGGCCTTTATTAATTTTTGCATGTGTTTTAAAGAAAACTGGGAAATGTACATTATATATTACGGTGACTACACGAATAACGAATGTTATTAATAAACAGACATAGAAAGCTAATATGTGTGCCCCCATTGCATGTGTAATTAAGAAACTAACTGCTCCTAGAATAGAAGCAATTGCATATATCTCTTTTCGGAATACATACGGGATATCTTGAGCGCAAATGTCACGTAAAATACCGCCCCCAATACCTGTAATAACTCCCATTGAAACGACTAAAAACGAGGCGTCAACGTGATGTGACATTGCTGCATTTGCACCAATAGCTGTAAATACCCCTAAACCAACAGCATCAGAAAGCATAATAACGACTTGAAGTTTATTAATGCGCTCGAAAAACATACATGTGAATAATGCTGATAGTACACTTACGAAAAAGTAAATGGGTTTTACAAATGCGACAGGAGGCAGGTTACCAATCATAATATCACGAATAATACCGCCGCCGAGCGCAGTAGCTACAGCTAAACAAAGGACACCAAATAAATCTAGATCTTTTTTTAAACCAACTAATGTACCAGAAATGGCAGCGGCGATAATGCCAAGAAACGTAAATATATCGATTAATAACATGGCTTTAATTCCTTCCTCTTAAAGATGTTCCAGAGAAAAAATATACACTAAAGTTTTGGAAATAACAATTACTTTTCGCTACATGTAGAAAAATGGATGAAATAGCTAAAGAAAGCGTTTGAAAATGCTTGATAAGTAGCAATAAAGTAAAGCGAAAAAGTGTGGAAAGATTAATAGTATAGTTTTTTGATGTAGCTTAGTTGGAGGGATGGTACAATAAGATAAGTCCGCTTTGTACATTTGTATAAAATGATAAAAAAATATTTCTGTACGGTCGAAAATAAGTGCATATGTGTTAGATAGTTTTTATAGGGATAGGGAAGGATAGCTAAAGGACAATGTTTTCGGTTACTAATAATGCTGGATTTGACTAGTTTCGGCATGAAAAATAGTTCTCAATTTAAATATGAGTTATGTTATAATTGCTAGGTGTGTTTAAACAGTAGAAAACTATGATTAAAAGATAATGTGAAGATTTTGTATGGAGGTCTTGGAATGTTAGCAAATCAAGCTAGGGTTAGATTTGAGCATTTTTTGCTCTTTTTTATTATTTTACAGCCTGTTTTAGATTTATTAACGTCTCTTAGCATCGTTTTATTAAAGTCAAATGCCACTGTTGGAATTTTGGTAAGATTTCTTATTATGGCTGTTGGTGGTATTTACATTTTAATTCAGGCAAAAGAGAAGGAAAATAGGAAGTTTTTAATTTACTTAATACTATTAGCAGTAGTTTTAGGGATAGGGTTTATTAATAATAAACTAGTTAAGAATCCTATTGTACTTGGTGAAGAAGTTAAGTTTGTTGCGAAGGCATTATATATATATATCATGCTAGGATCATACATTTTAGCTTTAAAATCATTGAAAAAGAAAGTAAATATTAGTGACAAAGTCAGAAATAGTATTGTGTATTCAACATTAATCATTAACGCTATTATGGTTATTTCTATTTCGACATCTACAGACTTTGGTAGTTATCAATGGATGAAAGTTGGTTCCCGAGGGTGGTTCTATGCAGGTAATGAACTAGGGTCAATCTTAGCTATTATTTTCCCTATTGTGGTACTATATTCTATTCAAAAAACAAAGAGCGTGAAACACGTTTTATATTGGATTCCATCGCTTCTAATGATTTACTCGTTAATTCAAGTCGGTACGAAAGTAGGGATGGGCTCAATTGGTGCTACGTTAGCAGCAGCAATCGGGATTATCGTACTACAATTATTATTTGATAGAAGAAATCCAAACAAAATGTCTCTTGTACTTAATGGATTAATTGCTATTGTCCTATTGGCTGGTGTTGTTGGAACGTTTAAAATGACGCCATTAGCACAAAATATGGGTATTCATAACAACTATTTATCAGAACAAAATGTAGCGCAGCAAGGTCAAAAAGAAAAAGAAATTAAAGAGAAAATTAAAAAAGAAGAAAAACAACATAAAGTTGAAAAACCAGAAGAAAAGGCGAAGGTAGAAGCTGAAGTTAAGAAAGAGCTTGAGAAAGAGCAAAAGAAAGAAAATCAAGAAAATCTTATTTTCAGTGGACGTCAAGTATATGAAGAGAGACATAAGCAGTTCTTTAAAGAAGCGCCAATGTCACAAAAATTATTTGGAATGGGTTACGCAGGTAACTTTAAGTATAATGAACAAAAAGAGCCAGATCCGAAGCTAATCGAAATGGACTTCCATGATTGGTTTTATGATTTCGGAATTATTGGTTTTGCGTTAATGATGATTCCATTTATTTATTACGGCGTAAGAATCCTACTAGCATTTGTTACAAGATTTAAGGAAATATTTAATGTGAAATATGGAATGATTACAGCAAGCTTAGTATTAGCATTAGGTATTGCATATATTGCAGGACATATTTTGACAGCACCAGGAGTAGGGATTTACTTTGTAGTGGTGTTAGCTTGTCTAATTGTAGATTTAGAAATTGAATGATAAAAATAAAAGCTAACTTTTGTTAGCTTTTATTTTTTAGTACAGTAAAATAAAGATAGATGGAAATGTAGCGAGGATTTAAAGGAGGAAAAAATATGAGGATATTGCATATGAATGCAGGGGCAGAAGATGGTGGAGGAAAAACACATATTATTTCACTGCTCGATCAGTTTCCGGATGGTGAAGTAGAATTAGCAGTATTTGAAGATGGAATTGTTGCGAAAGAAGCAAGAGAGCTAGGAATAAAAGTTCATGTGTTTTCACAAAAATCTCGCTATGATTTATCCATTTTAAAGAACATAAGTGAATTCATTAATAAAGAAAAATTTGATGTAGTTCATACACACGGTCCTAGGGCGAATTTCTTTGTTTCTCTAATGAAGAAGAAATTCGTGGCAAAATGGGTTACGACAATTCATAGTGATCCATTTCAAGACTTTACTAAACAAGGCTTAAAAGGCTGGATTTTTACTAAATTAAATTTGAAAGCTTTAAAAAATATAGATTTATTTTTTGTTGTAACGAATAGGTTGAAAAAAAGCTTAGCCGCATTAGGTATTTCAAATGAAAAGATGCATGTTATCTATAACGGGATTGAATATGATCAGGAAAAAGCAGATGGCTATAATAAAAAGGAAATGTTTAATATTGATGAAGATGTGTTTACGGCAATCCAAGTAGCGCGTTTGCATCCTGTTAAAGGACATGAAGTTTTATTCGATGCGTTACAACAAACAAAATTGGAGAAAATTAAAGTGTTATTAGTTGGTGATGGGCCGTTAGAAAGAGAACTAAAGGCGTTAGCTACTGAAAAAGGGATTAATGATAAAGTTGAATTTTTAGGGCATCGTCAAGATGTGAAACAATTATTTGCTTCATCACATGTCAATTTGTTAACTTCCCATAGTGAAGGATTTCCATTAGTTTTATTAGAAGCGGCAAATCAACGTGTACCATCAATTGTGACTAGAGCTGGAGAAATCGAACCGTTAATTGCAGATGAAACTTATGGGTGGATTGTACCAACTGGTGATGGAAAAGCATTGGCATCGGCATTAGAAGAGGCGTATGATAAGTGGAAAACTGGAGAGTTATCAGTAATGGGCAAGCATATTTATGAGCATGCTACTATGAACTTCTCACTTCAAAAATTATATGAAGATACGAAAGAAACATATAAGCAATTAATAGCAAAAAACCTTTAATGATAGAGAGGATAGTTAATTATGGCAGTACAAACGGTTGATATTCTAGGTGTTCCTTTCTCTACAATGACAATGGATGAAACGGTCCAATATTTAAAGGAACAACTAGAATTGGAGCAAACTCATACTTTTCAGGTAGTAACAGCAAATCCTGAAATTGTTATGTGTGCAAAAAAGGATGAAGAGTTCCATAAAACATTACTAAATACCGATTTAATTACACCTGATGGTATTGGGGTTGTAAAAGCAAGTGGTATGCTTGGTACACCTGTAAAAGAACGTGTAGCAGGTTTTGATTTAATGTGTAATTTATTTGCGAAGTTATCAGAAGAGAATAAACCAGTATCTGTTTTCTTATTAGGTGCAAAACCACATGTTGTACAAGCCGCGGCTGATCATTTAACGAAGACATATTCGGCTGCATCTATCGTGGGGATACAAGATGGATATTTTAAACAAGAAGAAGAAGAGAATATTGTTTCACGTATTCAAGAGGCAAAACCAGATCTATTACTTGTTGCACTTGGCTTTCCAAGACAAGAAAACTTTATCCAAAACAATAAGCATCGTTTAGAAACGAAAATGGCTGTTGGAGTAGGCGGTAGTTTAGATGTGTGGGCTGGAGAGGTAAAGCGTGCGCCAAAATGGATTCAATCTATTCATTTAGAGTGGTTTTACAGATTATGTAGTAATCCAACACGTTGGCGTCGTCAGTTAGTATTAGCTGAATTTTTAAAAGAAGTAATGCGTTCAAAAAAGTAGCGGAACATCGCTACTTTTTTTTATTTGTTTATTTTTGATAAACATTTTACTTTTTGGGAATGATGAAGGAGAATTTTTATAAGAAAGTATTTTACTTATGCAATACACACATGTAAAATGATGTGTAAAGACACCTGTGTAAGGAGGACTTCTTGTGAGCAAGGTAAAAGAAATTTCGAAGCGAAAGCTACTTGGTATAGCAGGGCTTGGCTGGCTATTTGATGCAATGGATGTTGGAATGCTTTCATTTGTAATCGTAGCACTCCAAAAAGATTGGGGATTAAGTACTCAAGAAATGGGTTGGATAGGTAGCGTTAATTCAATTGGTATGGCAGTAGGAGCGCTCCTTTTTGGGATACTATCAGATAAAATAGGACGGAAATCGGTCTTTATTATTACATTATTACTATTTTCTATCGGTAGTGGTTTAACTGCTTTAACGACGACATTCGCGATGTTCCTCGTTTTACGCTTTTTAATTGGTATGGGACTTGGCGGGGAACTTCCAGTTGCATCTACTCTTGTATCAGAAAGTGTTGAAGCGCACGAACGTGGAAAAATAGTTGTACTATTAGAAAGCTTTTGGGCTGGTGGTTGGTTAATCGCAGCTCTTATCTCATATTTTGTTATTCCTAAATACGGTTGGGAAGTTGCTATGGTATTAAGTGCAGTTCCAGCGTTATATGCTTTATATTTAAGATGGAATTTACCCGATTCTCCAAGATTCCAAAAGGTTGCAAAAAGGCCATCTGTTATTGAAAATATAAAATCGGTTTGGTCTGGAGAATATCGTAAAGCAACAATTATGTTATGGATTCTATGGTTTTGTGTGGTCTTTTCCTATTATGGAATGTTCCTTTGGTTACCTAGTGTAATGGTACTGAAAGGCTTTAGTTTAATAAAAAGTTTTCAGTACGTGCTCATTATGACTTTAGCTCAACTTCCAGGATATTTCACAGCTGCATGGTTTATTGAACGTCTTGGTCGTAAATTTGTATTGGTTACGTATTTAATTGGTACAGCATGTAGTGCTTATGTGTTCGGAATTGCGGATTCATTAACAGCATTAATAGTGGCGGGTATGTTACTATCCTTCTTTAATTTAGGTGCTTGGGGTGCATTATACGCTTATACACCGGAACAGTATCCAACAACTATTCGCGGTACAGGTGCAGGAATGGCAGCTGCATTTGGGCGTATTGGTGGTATTCTTGGACCACTATTAGTAGGGTATTTAGTTGCTTCACAAGCTTCACTATCGCTAATATTTACGATTTTCTGTGGATCAATTTTAATTGGGGCACTTGCTGTAGTTATACTTGGTCAAGAAACGAAACAGAGGGAATTAGTATAAAGAGAAACCTTAATCAGTGGTGTTTTGTCCATCAACCACTGATTATTAGCCCGCACCAATCGGGATAAAAGAAAAGGGGAACCAAAGTGGTTTCCTTTTTTCTGTTTTTTTAGATAAATAATGGTATAGTAAGAAAAAGGGAATGTTTCTTACTAAAGCGAATGTATACAACAAGACATATGGACAAAGGAATTAGGTGGCTGGATAAATGAAAATCTTACTTATCATGGAAGAAACAGAAGAGCGAAGAAAATTAGTTGAGAACTTTACTGAAAACATTCGAAATGTAGAATGTTTTGAAGCGAAAACTGGAACAGAATCTTTGCTAATAATGAAAAAACATACACCTGATTTTGTTTTTTTAAATTCGCAATTAATGGATGGTACTGGTTTTGAATATTCGAGTTTGTTACGAGAAGTGAATTGTTATACGAAATTTATTTTTATTGGTGAGGATATAGAAGAGGCAATTACAGCTTTTCGTTTCCAAGCGTTTTATTATTTATTACGACCATTTCGTGAAGAAGATTTACAATTCATTTTATATAAAATGGGAAAAGAACAAGGTGAGAAAGCAAAGAGTCATCTGCGTAAACTGCCGATAGAAGGCCATGAGGGGATTAGATATATTCTCCCGGAGGATATTGTATATATTAGTAAAAATAAGGAAAATAAAACCGTTTCAATTTATACAACGAATAATCAGTATATTTCAACATACACACTCCAGGAATTAGAAAATAAACTAAATGCATATGATTTTTTACGTGTACATAAAAGCTATTTAATTAATATGTCATATGTACAAGAACTTAAACCTTATTATAATGGCACGTATAATTTGCATTTAGACAGGTACGATGAGCAACCGATTCCAGTAAGCCGTAATTATGTAAAACGGCTTCGAAATAAAATTGAGCTATGACAAGTAATGAGAGAATTTTAACATAATAGCCTAGAAATCCTTCATGATAAGGAGGATTCAAATTAAATATTCAGAAAATTTAGTACAATCTCCTCTAAGAAGTAGTAATGGGGGGATTGTACGTGAAAACATTGAAATCAATTTTACTTTGGGGAGTTATTGCAGCAGTAGGAGCATCTGCTTTTGGTGTAATAGCTTTATCACAAGGTGAGACAATTAATGCTGTATGGCTATTAGTTGCGGCTGTATCAGTGTATGCGATTGCTTATCGCTTTTATAGTAGATTTATAGCAAGGAAAGTTTTTGGCCTAGATAATAATAGGCAAACGCCTGCTCATACGTTAAATGATGGGAAGGATTATGTTCCAACAAATAAATGGGTTTTATTCGGACATCACTTCGCTGCGATTGCAGGGGCAGGTCCTTTAGTAGGACCAATTTTGGCGGCGCAGATGGGATATTTACCTGGGACTATTTGGATTATTGTTGGGGTAGTTATTGCCGGAGCTGTACAAGATTTTGTAATTTTATTTGCTTCAATGAGACGTAATGGTAAATCATTAGGAGAAATGATTAAAGATGAAATTGGTCCTGTTACAGGATTAATTGCGATGATTGGTATTTTAGGTATTATGATAATTTTATTAGCAGTATTAGCTTTAGTAGTTGTGAAGGCACTTGTTGGAAGCCCATGGGGAATGTTTACAATCGCAGCAACAATTCCAATTGCTATTTTAATGGGAGTTTACATGCGTTACATTAGACCAGGGCGAGTAGGGGAAGGATCAGTAATCGGTATTGTTCTACTAGTCCTATCGCTTAGTGGTGGACAGTATGTAGCAGAAAATCCAACACTTGCAAGTATGTTTACTTTTAGTGGTGAAACAATTGCTATTATGCTTATCGTATATGGATTCATTGCATCGGCATTACCAGTTTGGATGCTCCTTGCACCACGTGATTATTTAAGTACATTTTTAAAAATAGGAACGATACTTGGATTAGCAATTGGTATTTTAATTGTAGCTCCAGATTTGAAGATGCCGGCAGTATCTAAGTTTATTGATGGAACAGGCCCTGTCTTCTCCGGGAATTTATTTCCGTTCTTATTTATTACAATAGCTTGCGGTGCTGTCTCTGGATTCCACGCTCTCGTTTCATCAGGTACGACGCCGAAAATGATTGAGCAAGAAGGTCATGCACAGCCAATTGGTTATGGGGCAATGTTAATGGAATCATTTGTAGCAGCGATGGCTATGATTGCAGCTTGTGTATTAACACCAGGAACTTATTTTGCAATTAATAGTCCAGCAGCGCTGATCGGAACAGATGTATCACAAGCGGCTCAAGTTATTTCTTCGTGGGGATTTGCTATTACACCGAATGAATTAAAAGAACTTGCTGTTAACGTCGGAGAACAGACCATTTTATCACGTACAGGTGGCGCACCAACATTAGCAATTGGTATGGCACATATATTTTCACAAGTAATAGGTGGAACGGCGATGATGGCATTTTGGTACCATTTTGCCATTCTTTTTGAAGCACTATTTATTTTAACAACGATTGATGCTGGAACACGTGTAGGACGATTTATGATTCAAGATATTTTAGGGCATGTGTACAAGCCGTTTGCGAAAACAGATTCCACAATAGCGAATGTGGTTGCTACAACGTTATGCGTATTAGGCTGGGGGTACTTCTTATATCAAGGGGTGGTTGACCCTCTCGGTGGAATTAATACGCTATGGCCACTTTTCGGTATTGCAAATCAAATGTTAGCGGGGATTGCACTATTACTTGGAACGACAATTTTATTCAAAATGGGGAAAAAGGCATACGTTTGGGTAACGCTTATTCCGACTATAGGATTACTTATTGTAACGATGACAGCTGGTTATCAAAAGTTATTTCATGAAAATCCTAAAATAGGATTTCTATCACATGCGAAAGTATTTCAGGGAGCATTAGATGATGGTAAGGTATTAGCTCCAGCTAAAAATGTTGCACAAATGAAACAAATTATTTTTAATGACTATATTGATGCGGCACTTTGTGGAATTTTTATGATAGTTGTAATTGCTGTATTAATTTCTGCACTTCGAATTTGGATTCAAGTATTAAGAAATAAGCCAATGCCGTTAAAAGAGGCACCATATATTCCAAAAGATGAAAGTGAGTCGAGGAACTATGCTTAAAAATTTACGGAACGTATGGGGAAAGAGAAAGCAATTTATTAGTTTACTTGTCGGAGTTCCAAGTTATGAAACGTATGTAAATCACATGAAAATAAATCATCCAGAAGAGAAAATTCTATGTCAAAAGCAATTTTTTGCTGAGGCACAAGAAGCTAGATTTAATGCAAAAGGCGGAAAGATATCACGATGTTGTTAATGGAGGAGACGAAATTTCGTCTCCTTTTTTATTTTGCTGTTCCACGTGGAACAATAAAATAAAAAGTTTGGGAATTATAGGGATTTCGTAATACAATAACATATAGAAAGGGATAGAAGGAAAAGAAAAAGTAGGGAGATTATTTTATGTTTAGAGATCTATTTGTAAATATGACAATCATTCTGTCCTTTATCTTTGTAGGTGCTCAGCTTTTAAGAGATAAGCCATTAAAAGAAGGATTCTCTTTTTGGCAGAAATGTTTGGTCGGTATTTTAACTGGGATATTAAGTATATTATTGATGCATTTTGGTGTACATATTGAAGATATTATGTTGGATTTACGTTATTTAGCTGTTGTTTTGGCGATTATAATCGGTGGCCCGATAGCTAGTAGTATAACAGTTATGATCACTTTAATAACACGGGTATTTTTTACTGAGTATTCTTTAGCCTCTGAATTGGCTTGCTATACTATCGTGGCAATAGGGATTGGTGTTACTCTCATTTGGCGGATGAAGATTTCTATATTTACAAAATGGATATGGTTTAATGTATATAGTTTATCTATTTTAATACTACCACTTTATATTTTATTTAAGGATATATATGTAGTGGCATTATATTTAGTTTGTTGTATTGTAGCGGCATACGTCACATTTGTAAGTGCAAGTTATGTATTGCAATCCAATGAATTATTTCAAACGATGAAGCATTATGCAACGATAGATGCATTAACGAATCTAGGAAATGTAAGACAGTTTGATTTCGAGATGAATCGTCATATTGGTAGCAAGCATATGAAAAATGATTCACTTTGTTTATTACTTATCGATATTGATCACTTTAAGTATGTAAATGATACGTACGGTCATCCTGCTGGAGATGAAGTGTTAAAACAACTAGGGCGTATTTTGTTAGAAAATGCACCATTCCCAAATTTAGTCTTTCGAAAGGGTGGCGAAGAGTTTGCTCTGTTGTTACCAAAAAAGAGAGTAGCATTTGGAACTCGTATAGGGGAACAAATTCGACTAGCAGTTGAAAAGCATTCATTTCAACTGCAAAATGGGGAAAAAATTAAAATTACAGTTTCTGTTGGGCTTTCAGAATATAAAAAATCACCTGAGCAATTTATTCAATCAGCGGATGATGCGTTATATTATTCAAAAAGAAATGGTAGAAACAAGGTTAGTTCAGCATCATAGGAATTCGGGGAGTACTTTAAAAGATTTCTGTAAAGTAATTAAAGCCCACAGAACAATAAAGGTTCTGTGGGTTTTAATCTATTTTTAAATTTATTAATAAAAAGCGTTATGTTAGACAAGTTCTTTCGGTGCAACGAATTTGCGGTATGCACCGTGATGTGTTGGTCCTACATATTCGTTAATCTTAAATGAATGACGAATTGCAGCTGTGATGAATTCTTTCGCAGTTTTTACTGCTTCTTTCACCGTTTTTCCTTTTGCAAGTTCTGCTGTAATTGCAGCAGAATATGTACAACCTGCACCGTGTGTATTTGTCGTATCAATCTTTTCTGATTCTAGAAGATCGAATGTTTCGCCGTCATATAACACATCAATAGCAGTTTCTGTGCCTAGTTTGCTACCACCTTTAATCAGTACGTATTTAGCGCCTAAAGCATGGATTTTTTTTGCAGCTTCTTTCATGTCCTCAAGAGAATTAATTTTCACACCACTTAATTGATATGCTTCAAATAAGTTTGGCGTTACGACTAATGCCTTTGGAACAAGAACGTCACGTAAGCAGTCATTTGTTTCAGGATGTAACGCTTCATCCGCTCCTTTACATACCATAACAGGATCAACTACTACATTTTCGAAATTGTGCTTTTCAATTGTTTCCGCAACCATTTCGATAATTTCTACTGATCCAAGCATACCCGTTTTTAAAGCATCTACGCCAACGCCTTCAATTGTCGTTTCTAATTGTGGTTTTAATGTAGAAGCTGGGATTGGGAATACGTTATGTGCCCAACCGTTATGTGGATCCATCGTTACGATTGTCGTAAGAGATGTCATTCCGTATACACCAAGTTCTTGGAATGTTTTTAAATCTGCTTGTATACCAGCACCGCCACTTGTGTCAGAACCAGCGATAGTAAGTGCCTTATTCAATGTCATTATGAAAGCCCCCTCAAGTGATATAATGAAAACTATGTTTTCACCATTATATCAATGTTACGAATAAGTACAAAGTGAAAAGTAGATGATTTATGTTAAGTACTATTTAAAATCTTGTATGTAGGAGACGAATTATGTTTCAAGAGAATCGTACAAATGAATTAGTTATATTAAAAGAGATTGCAGAAACGTTGAATACCTCAAATGATACATATCACGTACTTCAAGCTGTGCTGGAAAAGCTGTTGAATGTAACTGGTTTAACGACAGGGTGGATTTTCCTTGCGGATGAAAATGGTAGATATACAAAATTAATTGATTACCAATTACCAGAGGGATTGAAATTCGAAAATAAACGACCGATGTGTGAGGGGAATTGCTGGTGCTTACACCGCTTTGTGGAAGGAAAACTAGAGCGAGCAGTTAATATTATTGAATGTAAGAGAATTAATAATGCGATTGAATACAACTGGGGAGATACAGAAGGGATTGTACATCATGCGACAGTACCGCTAAAAGCGGGAGAAGATGAATTTGGCGTGTTAAATGTAGCTAGCCCAGGTAAAACGCATTTTTCGGAAGAAGAATTAGTACTATTACAATCAGTTGCCTTTCAAATTGGAACGGCATTAAAGCGTACAAAACTGTATGAAAATGAAAAGAGAAGAGCTCATTATTATGTAAAGTTAGAACGCTTTATTCAAGCTTTAAGGACAATTCATAAATTTAATGCATTACCAGAAGAGATTGTAATGCAAATAGGGAGCTTATTTCTATGGGAGCAAGTTGTATTCTTTATTAGAGAAGAAAATGAACTCGCTGTGAGAGCTTCTTATAAGAAAGGTGAACTACAAGATGATTTGAGGGCAGTAGCACAGGAAGCGTTGGAAAAAGAAGAATCTGTCTTGTCGAAGCGTCAGGTTGGTAATATAGAGCATCCCAATAGGACAGTTATCGCTATTCCGATACATATTCAAGATCATATATTTGGAGTATTAAGTGTAAGTTCTAATAATGGAGAATTTGATATAAATACGATAGATGTAGTACAAGCGTTAGCAAATCATATTTCATTAATGATAGAGAACTTAAGATTAAATGAAAAACGCCGCGAACTTGTACGAATGGAAGAGCGTAATCGTTTAGCTAGAGATTTACATGATTCTGTTTCACAAAAGTTGTTTTCATTAACGTTTATGACGAAAGGCGCTGAAGCTGTCTTAAAGGGTCAAAATGAAAAGGTAGATCAGTCTTTGTATGAGATGCGTGAATTAGCACAAGGTGCCTTAAAAGAAATGAGGACATTAATTTGGCAGCTCCGTCCGGCTGGATTAGAGAAAGGGTTATTACCAGCTTTAAAGCAATATGGTGAAAGTTTAGGATTGAAAATTCGGGAACAAGTTACAGGTGTACGTGATTTGCCGCGTGTAGTAGAAGAAGCGCTATGGCGAATTGGACAAGAAGCTTTAAATAACGTAAGTAAGCATGCGAATGTAAGAGAAGCGACGATTTATTTCAAAGTGACGGAGAAAAATGTATCATTAGAAATAGTCGATCAAGGAAATGGGTTTGTAGAAAAGGATATAAAAGAGAAGAAATCACTCGGTATGACTACGATGCGTGAAAGAGTAGAATTAGTTGGTGGAACAATTAAAATTGTAAGTAGTAAGAAACGAACGAGTATAAAAGTAAACGTACCATTATGATGTGAAAATGAGGGAAGTTTGTGAAAATAAAAGTATTGTTAGTTGATGATCATACAGTTGTTTTAAAAGGATTAGCATTTTTTCTAAGCACACAGGAAGATTTTGAATTAGTTGGTGAAGCAAATAATGGGAAAGAGGCGCTAGTGAAAGTAGGCGAAACGAGTCCAGATGTCGTATTAATGGATTTATATATGCCTGAGATGGATGGAATTGAGGCAACAGCTTGTATTAAAAAAGAATATCCAAACGTGAAAGTAATTGTATTGACTAGTTTTTCTGATCAAGCTCATGTATTGCCGGCACTAAAAGCTGGGGCGAGCGGTTATATTTTAAAAGATATCGAACCAGATCAGCTTGTTGAAGCTATTCGAAGCGCGTATAAAGGTAATATTCAATTACATCCAGATATAGCAAATGCCCTTCTTTCTCAAACATTACCACAGGAAGAGAAAGAAGAAGAACCTTCCGTTCAAGTGGATGTATTAACAGCGAGAGAAAATGAAGTATTGCAGTTATTGGCGAAAGGGATGAGTAATAAAGAAATTGCTTCTGTTTTAGTTATTACAGAAAAAACGGTAAAAGCTCATATGAGTAGTATTTTGAGTAAGTTACATTTATCCGATCGCACACAAGCAGCATTATATGCAGTGAAAAATGGAATTGTATAAGACAAAAGTCGTAAGACCTAGTTCGCCTTTAGAAGGTGGACTTTTTTTATGGAAAAATACGTCTATGTGAGGACGTAATTGTCTTGATATAAAGATAAAATGTATTTGTAAGCAACAATAATTATAAGGGAGTACCCTTTTTCGTAAGTGATATATAACAACATAAGAGTGAGTAGTAGGAGGAAAAACAATGGCAACAGTTTTATTTGTAAAAGCAAACAACCGCCCAGCGGAACAAGCAGTTAGTGTGAAATTATACGAGGCATTTTTAGCAAACTATAAAGAAGCGCATCCAAATGATACAGTGGTAGAACTTGATTTATATAAAGAAGAATTACCATATGTAGGCGTAGATATGATTAATGGTACATTCAAAGCAGGTAGAGGATTTGATTTAACAGAAGAAGAAGCAAAAGTGGTAGCAGTTGCTGATAAGTATTTAAATCAATTTCTAGAAGCTGATAAAGTAGTTTTCGGTTTCCCATTATGGAACTTAACGATTCCAGCCGTATTACACACGTATATTGATTATTTAAACCGTGCTGGTAAAACGTTTAAATATACACCAGAAGGTCCAGTTGGGCTTATTGGAGATAAGAAGATTGCGTTATTAAATGCACGCGGCGGCGTATATTCTGAAGGACCAGCAGCTGAAATGGAAATGGCTGTAAAATATGTAGCGAGCATGATGGGCTTCTTCGGCGCAACAAATATGGAAACGGTAGTTATTGAAGGACATAACCAATTCCCAGATCAAGCAGAAGAGATCATTGCAGCAGGTCTTGAAGAAGCGGCTAAAGTAGCAAGTAAATTTTAATTAAAAATATAATCGTCACTCGAAAAAACAGCATTAACATTTAAATGTTAATGCTGTTTTTTTATATTAATTTGTAGTTTCGTTATGTTTAGGAAGCGGAAATGCATTCCCAATCGCTGCTGCCCCGAGCATCGGTAATAATAAATTGAGCGGGAAAAACATGAGTAATAGTAATGTTATAGCTATTGGTTTTCTTAATGCATAGCTTGAAATAGCTGTCGTGACGATGGCTACAGAAGCTATTGGATCTATAGGGATAATAGAAGCTATAGCATATCCGATACTTGATCCAGCAAATATAATTGGGAAAATATGTCCGCCGCGCCAACCCGTATTTAAACATACGGCAGTAATACATAATTTTAAAACTCCTGAAAGAAGTAGTACCCAGAAGGATAAATGGCTCCATTCAACGACTAAATCTTTTAATTGATGTTCCCCTGAAAATAACGTGTACGGGAGAAAAGTTCCTGTAACCCCTAATAAAATACCGCCTATAATTCCAAGTGATACCTTGTATTCCCTGAAGGGGTGGATTAATTTCTCTAATGTGAATTCTAATTTGAAGTAAAAGAAACCAACTATAGCACCAATGCTAGCAAGTGGTAGAAAGGCGATCCATTCATTAAGAGCAAGAGACCCTTCCCCAAAATCAACAATAAAGGATCCACGATTATCGAGTTTACTAAGCAATAAATAAACGGAAAAACCAGCAAAAGTGGTAGCTAAATATACGATTGCTTTTTTTCCTTTCGAAAATTCATTAATTTGCTTATCCTCATTTTCATTGGGAGCTAAATAACCGAATAATGGTGCATTAAAAATAACACTTAAAGTGGCACCAATTCCAACCTCTGTTAGTTCATTCATTCCCTTTAAAGCAAATTTAAAGCGATCTCCTACCCATGTACAAAGTCCACCGATAATTCCAACAAGTGCAGCTTCTGGTCCTAAACTAGCTCCAAATATTAAAACGATAATCGCAGTTAAAGTAGCTTTATGTACAAAACGGTATTCAATTCTACCTGTTTTTTTATATTCAGCCATCACTTCCGGCATAAGACGTGGATATGTACCGAAGTATTTTTGTGTTAAACCAACGAGGATACCACCGATGATTGTTACACAAATGGTGTAATAAGGGGGAGAAGAGAAAAGAGTAGGTAAGTATCCCCAAATAAAGTGAATTCCGATATTTATTGTGACTAAAAATGACCAGACCGTGACTCCTACTATAGAGCCTAAAAGAATGCCATATAGGACGAGTATATGGTGCATGTCTTTTTTATTTGTCATGTTCTACCTCCGTTATGTAAGTTTTCCTGTAGAAAGGATTAAATATGCTAGTGTGAAATGAATTGAATATATATAGTATCTTTTTGAGAGGGTGGCTTATTCAATATATTGGGATCTCATGAAAATTTGAAACCAACGCGGTTAAACCACCTATTTAATTCTATATATGGATTGGAGTTTTTAAAAGGTCTTTTTCAAATGAATATGGAATATATTTCTTTTATTGTTTGTATTAAATTCCTTGCATTTAATTTAGAACATTCAGAAAAACTATTTGACATCAGGAAATTATTGCTATAAAATCAACGGTAATTGCATAGTCTTATCAAGAAAAGGTGGAGGGACAGGCCCGATGAAACCTTGGCAACAGCCGTATAACGGAATTGTGCCAAATCCTGCAGGTAATAGTCCTGAGAGATAAGAAAGAGCCTTAGAGCGTGTTTTCAAACTGCTCCTTTCTTGTTTTCAGGGAAGGGGCAGTTTTTTATTTTGGATAAAGTGAAACTTTAATCAGTGGGGGTTTTGCCCCTCCCCCGCTAATTATTGGCCTTCATCAATCGGGCAGTTATCTCCCGCCTAACTTCCTCGCATTTGCCGAATTTGGAGGTGGGAGTCTTACTACCCGCAAATAGCGGGATAAAAGAAAGGAGAATGAGAGATGGGAGAGTCATGGGGGAAAGGAACGATTTGTGTGCAAGGTGGCTATACGCCAAAAAATGGTGAACCGCGTGTTTTGCCACTTTATCAAAGTACAACGTATAAATACGATACGTCAGATGATTTAGCGGCACTATTTAATTTAGAGGCAGAAGGATATATATATACGCGTATTGGAAATCCTACTCTAGCTGCATTTGAGCAGAAGTTATCAGATTTAGAAGGCGGTGTAGGGGCTGTTGCAACAGCTTCTGGGCAGGCAGCCATTATGCTTGCGGTTTTAAATATTTGCAGTAGTGGAGACCATTTGCTTTGTTCTTCAACTGTTTACGGAGGAACGTTTAATTTATTTGGAGTGAGTTTGCGAAAGCTGGGCATAGATGTTACGTTCTTTAATCCTAATTTAACGGCAGATGAAATTGCGGCACTTGCTAATGATAAGACAAAACTCGTTTAT
This sequence comes from Bacillus sp. AR13-1, assembly GCF_008042285.1. Classification (NCBI taxonomy): domain Bacteria; kingdom Bacillati; phylum Bacillota; class Bacilli; order Caryophanales; family Bacillaceae; genus Bacillus; species Bacillus sp. AR13-1. Next base: position 467,913 of record NZ_QNUA01000007.1, on the reverse strand, counting down.
GCAGAGTCGTTAGGAAATCCAGCAATGAACGTTTTGAATTTCAAAGAACTTTCAGCAGCAGCAAAAGAATTAGAAGTACCTTTTATCGTTGATAATACATTAGCGACGCCTTATTTATGCCAGGCGTTTGAACATGGGGCAAATATCATTGTCCATTCTACAACGAAATATATTGATGGCCATGCAAGTTCTCTAGGCGGGATTGTAATAGATGGAGGGAACTTCGATTGGACAAATGGAAAATACCCTGAGCTTGTCGAACCTGACCCGAGTTATCATGGCGTAAGCTATGTTCAAAATTTTGGAGCAGCAGCGTATATTGTGAAAGCACGCGTTCAGTTATTAAGAGACTACGGAAACTGTATGAGCCCATTCAATGCATATATTAGCAACATTGGCCTGGAAACATTGCATTTAAGAATGGAGCGTCATAGTGAAAATGCTCTCGAAGTTGCTAAGTGGCTTGCTAATCATGATCGCATTGAATGGGTGAATTATCCAGGATTAGATAGTAATGAAAATTACTCGTTAGCACAAAAGTATTTGAAAAAAGGTGCTAGTGGAGTTTTAACATTTGGTATTAAGGGCGGATTAGAAGCAGCAAAAGAATTTATCGCAAATGTAAAGCTTGCAACTCTTGTAACGCATGTAGCTGATGCAAGAACTTGTGTAATACATCCTGCTAGTACGACGCACAGACAATTAAGCGCAGAAAATCAGCGTTTAGCTGGCGTTACATCTGATTTAATCCGTTTATCGGTCGGTATAGAAGATGTTTCTGATATTATTGCAGATTTAGAAGCGGCGCTAGTCGGAGGCAAACAACATGCCGATCATAATTGATAAAGATTTACCAGCTCGCAAAGTATTGCAGAAGGAAAATATTTTTGTAATGACGAAGGAGCGAGCAGTAACACAAGATATACGTGCTTTGAAAATTGCTATATTAAATTTAATGCCCACAAAGCAAGAAACAGAGGCGCAATTACTTCGTTTAATTGGAAATACGCCGTTGCAATTAGATGTGCATTTACTTCATATGGAATCGCATCTGTCTCGCAATGTAGCGCAGGACCATTTAACGAGCTTCTATAAAACATTTCGTGATATTGAGGATGAAAAATTTGATGGACTCATTATTACAGGAGCACCAGTTGAAACTCTTTCTTTTGAAGAGGTAGATTATTGGGAAGAGCTTGGACGTATTATGGAGTATTCAAAAACGAATGTAACATCTACGCTTCATATTTGCTGGGGGGCACAAGCAGGTTTGTATTATCACTATGGTGTGCCGAAGTATCCTCTTGCGGAAAAAATGTTTGGTGTATTTGAACATGAGGTTCGCGAGCAACATGTTAAATTGTTACAAGGGTTTGATGAAGTGTTTTTTGCTCCGCATTCTCGTCATACAGAAGTAAGAGAGAGTGATATTGAAAAGGTGAAAGAATTAACGTTATTAGCCAATTCTGAAGAAGCAGGTGTTCATCTTGCTATTGGGCAAGAGGGAAGGCAAGTTTTCGCACTCGGACATAGTGAATACAGTTGTGATACGTTAAAGCAAGAATACGAACGGGACTGCCAAAGAGGGTTAAATATTGATGTGCCAAAAAATTATTTTAAACATAATAATCCAGATGAGAAGCCACTTGTTAGGTGGAGGAGTCATGGGAATTTATTATTCTCTAATTGGCTGAATTATTATGTGTATCAAGAAACCCCTTATATATTGTAAATAATGATTGTATAACACGTGGTAGCGTTTTATTTGTAAAGATTAACCTCTATTTTTCTTAATATTCAAAATACATTGTTTTTCAGATTTTTTGTCTATATAATGGCATCTAAACACAATTTTTGAGGGGTGGACAGTATTATGAAAGACATTCAAGTGGGGTTATTAGGTCTTGGGACAGTTGGTAGTGGTGTAGTTCGTATTATTACAGATCATCAAGAACGACTTATACACCAAGTAGGTTGTCCAGTGAAAGTAACGAAAGTATTGGTGCAAAACATTGAGAAAGAGAGAGAAGTAGACGTGCCTTCTACTCTATTAACACAAGATGTGAATGAAATTTTAGATAATCCTAATATTGATGTTGTCATTGAAGTAATGGGCGGCATTGATGATGCAAAAGCATATATTTTACAAGCTTTAAAAAGCGGGAAGCACGTTGTGACTGCAAATAAAGATTTAATGGCGTTACACGGAGCGGAACTCTTAGCGGTAGCAAAAGATAATAAGGCTGATTTATTTTACGAAGCAAGTGTAGCTGGAGGGATTCCAATTTTACGAAGCATCGTAGAAGGACTTTCCTCAGATCTTATTACGAAAGTAATGGGAATTGTAAATGGAACGACAAATTTTATTTTGACGAAAATGTCAGACGAAGGGAGAGCATATAACGACGTGTTAAAAGAAGCTCAGCAGCTTGGATTTGCAGAAGCAGATCCAACATCAGACGTAGAAGGTTTAGATGCAGCAAGAAAAATGACGATTTTGGCTACCCTCGGTTTCTCTACAAATGTAGAGCTTGGAGATGTGAAGGTAAAAGGAATTACTTCTATTACAGCAGAAGATATTGAATATAGTAAGAGCTTAGGCTATACAATTAAATTAATTGGTCTTGCAAAGCGAGATGGCGAGAAATTAGAGGTTACAGTTGAGCCAACTTTACTTCCAAATGCACACCCTCTTGCGGCAGTGCAAAATGAATATAATGCTGTCTATGTGTATGGTGAAGCGGTAGGAGAAACGATGTTTTATGGACCGGGAGCAGGAAGTTTACCGACAGCGACAGCTGTTGTTTCTGACCTAGTTGCTGTAATGCAAAATATTAGGCTTGGTGTAAACGGAAATAGTGCGGTAGTCCCGCAATATCAAAAGGTACTAAAAGAGCCAGATGAAATTGTTGTGAAAAAGTTTTTAAGACTTCATGTGAAAGACGAAATTGGTGTGTTTGCAAAAATCACATCATTGTTCTCTGAGCGCGGTGTTAGTTTTGAAAAGATTATTCAAATGCCACTTGAAGAGAAAGGGAAAGCAGAAATCGTAATCGTAACGCATCGTGCTTCTCTTGCGGATTATGAGTACATTCTACATACATTGCAATCGTATGAAGAAATAGATTGTGTGAAAGCAAATTATCGAATTGAAGGAGATGCTAAGTAGTATCTCTTCTAATAAAACGAAAAAACCTATTAAGCGGCTTGCTTAATAGGTTTTTTTCTATTTAAAATTTGCGTACCAACTTGAATAAAAGCTTGAATAATCCAACCTGTTGTAAAGGATAAGATAATTGTTCCAAAATAGATTGGCCCATCTAATAAGAAGCTTAATGTTAAAAATAAAAAAGCTAATGAAATTTCTGTTCTTCTAAATGTCCATTTCTTTTTCTCAGCAACAGTTAAAACGAAAGCCTCTTGAGGTGCTGCGCAAAGGTTAGTAGAGACGTAAAGACCAATTCCGGCTCCGACAAATAGATTTCCGCAAACAAGTGTTATATATTTTGGAAGAGAGCGGATAATGTCCATAATAGTCGTAATAGAACCAACCCAATCAACAAAAAGAGAAATAAGAATCATTGTGACAATTGTGCCGATTGTAATTTGTTTTTTGTCCCAAAAGAGTACGATCAGGGTAAAAACAAAGTTAATCATGAAAATCCAAAAACCAATACTTATCCCAAAATTTTGATATAGTGCAATAAAGAAGGAATCATAAGGGCTAAGTCCAAAGGAAGTAATTGTCGTCATCATATTAATACCGATGGCGAGAATGAGTAAACCGCCAATGAAAAATATATATTCTAGTTTGAATCGAAGCATAGTTGTATATCCTTTCAAAATGTATTTGCTAAGAAAGGATATACTGTGGAAAGCTTACCAGGTCAAGCGAGAATTTTTGAGGGGAAGGGGAGAATGAGATGACTAATATAAGAAAGATTGCTGAACTTGCTGGTGTATCTGTTTCAACTGTTTCACGTGTACTCAATAATCATCCGTATGTGAATGAACAGAAACGAAAAGAGATTTTAGCGATTATTGAAGAATTAAATTATACGCAAAATGTGAATGCGATTCATTTAGTGAAAGGAAAAACGAATGTAATTGGCGTGTTATTGCCGCACGTAAATGATCAATATTACAGTGCCATTATTGGGGGGATATCAAAGGAAACCGCAAAGAACAATTATAATATGATGCTTTGCCAGACAAATTATAGCGAGGAAAAAGAGCTTGAAATTTTACATATGTTAAAAATGAAAAAGCTTGATGGAGTAATTATATGTTCACGGACAAATAGTAAGGAAAAACTTGAAGAGTATACGAAGTTTGGTCCAATTGTGATGTGTGAAGAAATAGATTCAAAATTCATTTCGAGTGTACATATTGATTACTACAAAGTATTTTTGCGCGGGATGAAAAGCTTAATAGATGCTGGTCATACACGTATCGGATATTGCATTGGAAGAAGTAATAGTATTAATAGCCAGAGGCGAAAAAAGGCGTATGAAGATTCACTTCAACAGATTGTTGTAACACCGTTAGATGCCTGGAAGTTTAAGGGCTGTTTTACGGTGGAAGATGGGCGCAATGTAGTCAGGGAATGGGCTCGTATGTCTGTAAAACCGACGGCTTTTCTTGTATCTTGCAATCATATTGCTGCAGGAATGGTAACGGAGGCGAAAAAACAAGGAATTCGTATCCCAGAGGATATTACGATTATCGGATGTGATGATCAAGAGGTGGCAAATATATTAGGTATTACGACGATTTCGCATTCTAGTAAAAATGTTGGTGTAAAGGCATTTGAATTATTATATGAAAAGATTAATGATGAGGAAATAGATGTGAAACATGTAGAGTTATTACCAGGTTTGGTAGATAGGGAAACGACATAATAGAAAAGGTGTGAAAATCGCTTTTCGAAAATTCGTTTGGTATAATTATGGACAATCTATAGGGGCTAAAAGGGGTTTTGATATGAGATCAAAATTAGTAAAAGTAATTCTACTCATTACAATTGCGTCTTTCTGTTTATTTGCATACGGTTTTGTTTCGGGTGTAAATGATGTATTAAATCCGAAAGCTTCAAAATTAATTACGAAGACTGACGTATTGGAAAAAGAGAAAAAGAAAACAGGAACGTTACAAGTAGTTAGTTTAGGTGATTCGTTAACGCGCGGCGTTGGTGATAAAGAAGGAATTGGCTATATTGGACGAATGAAAGAGAATTTACAAAAAGATTATAAACAAAAAGTTGCACTAAGCAATTTGGCAGTTAGTGGTGCGAAAATGCCCGATTTATTAAAACAAATCGAAAGCAGCGGAGCTCAATATTCAATTAAGCAAGCAGATGTAATTGTTTTAACAATTGGAGGAAATGATTTGTTCCCAGGATGGGAATCGCTCGGAAAGATAGATTTAGAGACGTATCGTCCTGATACGGAAACGTTTCAAAATGAAGCGAAGAAAATTATAGAAGAAATTCGTAAATTAAACACAGATAGTCCTATTTTTTGGCTAGGTTTATACAATCCTTTTGAGGATGTAGAAGATTTAAGAGGTTCATCAAATATTGTTGTTGATTGGAATGCTTCTTTAGAGAAGTTAGCATTAAATGATAAAAATGTATATATTACACCGACATTTGATTTATTCCAAAATCGTGGGAAAGATTTATTATACTCCGATCATTTTCATCCGAATGAAGTAGGCTACACATATATGGCAGAGCGATTAGTCCAAAACGTCGTAAGTAAATTAAAACTAGAGCAAGGAGGGATAAAATGACGACGATACTTTCTGTACGAGACTTGAAGAAGGTAATTGGAAAGAAGACGCTTGTAGAGGACATTTCATTTGATGTAAAACAAGGAGAAGTGTTTGGCTTTTTAGGACCGAACGGAGCCGGGAAAACGACAACAATTCGAATGTTAGTCGGACTGATTAAAGCGACAGAAGGTACTATTTCTATCGGTGGTTATTCTATTAAGGAAAATTTCAGAGAAGCGATGCGTCAAATTGGAAGTATAGTTGAAAACCCAGAGCTTTATACATATTTAACGGGATGGGAAAACTTAAAGCAATTTGCGCGCATGCTTGGTGATATATCAGATGAACGTATTATTGAAATTGCAAAAATGGTTCATTTAGATGAGCGTATTCACGATAAGGTAAAAACATATTCCCTTGGTATGAAGCAGCGTCTTGGAATTGCACAGGCGCTGCTTGGAAACCCGAAATTGCTCATATTAGATGAACCGACGAATGGTTTAGATCCAGCTGGGATTAGAGAACTTAGGGAATTTATACATAAGCTTGTAAAAGAAGAAAATATGAGTGTATTTATTTCGAGTCACTTGCTAAGTGAAGTGCAACTGATATGCGACCGTGTTGCTATTATTCATAAAGGAAAAATGATAACAGTTGCACCTATTGAAGAGTTGATCAAAACAGCGAGTGATCGTGTGGAATGGGTCGTTACACCGATTTCCAAAGCGAAAGACATGTTAGACGCTGCTGAAGAGATAGAGGAAGTTAGTGTAGAAGATGAGCGTTTATTATGTCGTATGGATGTTGCGTCTATTAATGTTTGGAATAAGCATTTTGTAGAAAACGGGATAGATGTACATAGCGTCAAAGAGCTTGTATTTACGCTAGAAGATTTATTTATTGAACTCACAAGGGGTGAGCAACATGCGTGAATTTGCGAATCTAGTTTTAAATGAATCAGAAAAGATTTATCGTAAGAAACGAATTGTTGTTGTCATGCTTATTTTAGCAATCTTGATTCCACTTTTTGTGTATGCTCAGTATCGTGAAATAGAAACGACGCAAAAAAGGCTTGGTACGACCGATTGGAAAGTATCATTACAGCAACAAATTGTTGATTCACAAAACCGCTTGAACAATTCTAGATTGCCAGAAGAATGGCGGGATTGGTTAAAAGTAAGAGTGGAACAACAACAATATTATTTAGATCATAATATTAATCCGACTGCGCCAGGAGCACCGACATTTGTGAGGGCGTTTATTGAACAAGGAATAACGTTATTTATTCCATTGCTCGTTATGATTGTCGCCATTGATATTGTTTCAGGAGAACGAAGCGATGGTACGATGAAAATGCTTCTGACGAGGCCAATTCGGCGCTGGAAAATACTCCTTAGTAAATATGTGACGATGTTATTTTTCATTTCGCTCATATTGCTTCTTGTCGGTTTGTTTGCTTACGCATTATCAGGGCTTGTATTTGGATACTCTGGATGGAATTTACCTGTGTTAACAGGATTCGTCATTGATAAGGAAACGTTAAATACGAACTTTGTCCACCTTATTCCGCAGTGGCAATACATTTTAATGGCGTACGGACTAGCTTGGTTTGTTGCTATCGTTGTTGGAACTATATCATTTATGGTCTCTGTTTTAATTCGTAATACACCAGCTGGTATGGGCGTTATGTTAGCTGCGTTAATTGCAGGCGGCATTTTAAGTTCATTCGCAACGTCTTGGGAAGGTGCGAAATACATTTTTAGTGTCAACTTATCGCTAACGGATTATTTATCAGGAAAACTGCCTGCATTACAAGGATTATCAATGGGATTTTCTTTAATAAATTTAACGGTTTGGGCAGTAGTATCTCTTATCATTTCGTTTGTAGTATTTACAAGGCAGGATATGGTGAATTAATTGGATAGGAAGTGAAGGCATGGAAAACATTTTGCAGAATGATTGGGGACCATTACTGGGGCCAGAATTTGAGAAAGAATACTATCAAAATTTAGCTAACTTTTTAAAAGAAGAGTATGAGGAGCATGTGATTTATCCAAAGGTAGAAGATATTTTTAACGCTCTAGAGTATACAAGTTATGAAAATACAAAGGTCGTTATTTTAGGACAAGACCCATATCATGGACCGAATCAAGCGCATGGTTTAAGCTTTTCGGTACAACCTGATATTAAAACGCCGCCATCATTGCTAAATATGTATAAAGAACTTCGAGATGAATATGGTTATGAAATTCCGAATAACGGTTATTTAGTAAAGTGGGCGGAGCAAGGAGTTTTATTATTAAATACTGTGTTAACGGTTCGTCAAGGTGAAGCAAATTCTCATAAAGGAAAAGGATGGGAGCATTTCACAGATCGCGTAATCGAGTTATTAAATGATCGTAAAAAACCAGTTATTTTCATATTATGGGGACGTCATGCACAGGCGAAGAAAAAGTTAATTACGAATACGAATCATTATATTATCGAGTCCGTACATCCAAGTCCATTATCAGCAAGACGAGGTTTCTTTGGAAGTAAGCCGTACTCTAAAGTAAATACGATTTTAGTTAATATGGGCGAAAGAGAAATTGATTGGGAAATTCCAAATTTATAAATAGAAAAGGTAGTTAACAGTTGTTAACTACCTTTTTATTATTGTTGTTCGTTCTTTAGTTTTGCATCTAGTACAAAAGTACCAAATGGGATAACTGATGAAACGAATGCCCCAAGTGCCCATAAAATTGATTTACGGTGTACGATTGTTACTTGAATTACCGCAAAGATGAATAGAATAAATAAAACGCCATGAGCCATGCCTGTAATTTTAACAGCTGTTGCAAACCCTGCAAAATATTTTAATGGCATTGCTACAAATAATAGTAATAGGAAAGAAATCCCCTCAATTAAGCCGATTGCTCTTAATCTTCCGATTGGTGTAGATAACATGAAGTAGCCTCCTTTAATGTATGCTTTTATATAGTAAATTTGTATTCTTTTTCAAAATGAAATAGTCTATTTTGTTTAATTATATACAAAAAGAAAGTTTACACTACGAGAATAGTGCAAAGTTCAAAATATAGTCACAAAAGCATTGCAATTTAAATAAAAACCTATTTGAAGTATTTGACTTCAAATAGGTTTTATGAATGAAAATATTAAACAAGCGCTTCGCTTTTTAGTACAAATTTCTCTACAACTTTAGCAACACCATCGTTCATATTTGTATCTGTCACATAGTTTGCGATTTCTTTAATATCATCGGGTGCATTGCCCATCGCAACGCCAAGACCAGCAAATTCAATCATCGCTTGATCGTTATAGCTATCGCCCATTGCGATAACTTCTTCGCGTTTAATACCAAGTTTTTGGATTAGTTGGTTTAGGCTTGTTCCTTTTGTAACACCATGTTCAGTAAATTCTAAGAAGAATGGTTTAGAACGCATAACGCTTAATTGGCCTTCTAGTTGTTTTTGTAGTTTCTTTTCTACTTCAACAAGACGTTTAGCTTCTTTGTTCATTAATACTTTTACTACAGGCTCTGTTACAGCGGCTTTAAAATCATCTACTACAACGATTGGCATACCAGTAATGTCGCCCTCAATTTCAGTATACGGATTATTTTCTTCCGTTACGATATCATCGCCAATATAAGTATGAATCCATACGTCTTCAGTTTTACTAATTTCAAATAGGTTGTGAACGATTTCAGGAGATAGCGTACTACTGAAGATTTCTTCATTTGTTTTACAATTAATAATTTTTGCGCCGTTAAAAGATAGAATGAAGCTACCGTATTCCTCTAAACGAAGTTCTTTTGCAACATTGCGCATACCAAACGTTGGGCGCCCAGAAGCAAGTACAACTTTAACTCCTTGCTCTTGTGCTGTCATTAAAGCCTCTTTCGTACGAGGTGAAATTGTATGGTCGTCGCGTAATAAAGTATCATCTAAATCTAAAACAATCATTTTATAAGTCATATAGAAAATTCCTTTCTTTGTTGAAATAGAAATAAATTTTTATGAAGATAGTGGGGAATATATAGTAAGACATCGAACTTCTTTGCATGAAACTAGGAGAAGTTCTGCATTATTAGTATAAATTATCATGAGCGTGTTGCCCATGATAATTTATCATTATCGTAACAACTCTAAAGATAGAGTGCAATAATGGAAGTTTTCCAATTTACGATGGTTGTTTTTCGTGCGAACGAGAAAATAATATTTCCAGCAAGATAGCCATTACAGATCCAAGAACAAGACCGTTACTTAAAAATGATGCTAAAAATGGTGGTAGCGTAGAAAACGCTCCAGCTGGAACGAACATAACGCCGACTCCTGTAAAGATTGAAAGACCTGCTACTTTAAATAATTGTTCTTTATTTTGTACAGTGTCATATTCGCGGAAAGCGAGACCAATCATGCTTGCAAATACAGGATAAATCGCAGCATACCCAACTGCAACGGGGATGGCTGCAAAGAATGAAGTAATCTTTGGGAATATACTAACAAGAATGATAAAGCTTGACCCTAACATAAATGGAAGGCGCTTATAAATATTTGTCGTTGCAATAAATCCTGCGGATCCAGAAATGGCAACAGGACCAATGGCTGAAAATAGACCGCCTAGCAATTGATTTATTCCTGTTATAATGCCAGCTTGTTTGAAGCGATTCTCCGCAGCATCTTCTTCATACTTAGAAACAACCTTTTGTACAACGCGAATACTTGCTAACATATTTGTTAGAAGTAGTAGTGTGACGAAAACTACCGTAATTGCCATGTTCCATTCAATGCGAGGCATTCCGAAAACAAACAGAGATGGAAGACGAATTATATCTGTCACAGGTGTTACTGGATTAGATAATCCGAAGCACGCAAATAATATCCAGCCGCAGACGATACTGAAAAGAACGGAATATTGTCCAATAATAGGTAACTTCATAATGAAAAAAGATAGTAAAATAACAATGAGTGAAAGAATAAATACCTTTGGCTGTACTTCTGTATGTTGTCCATCAAGGCCAAACATGCCTTTTAAGAAGGAGCCACTAAGTTGTGCGACCAAAAGGAATAAATACGTTCCAATTACTGTCGGTGTAAAGTAACGAACTAGTTTATCAATAAGTCCAAAAACACTAAGAATAATACAAATGATGCCACTTAATAGGAAAGCGTACTGAAGGACCTTAAGTGTTTCATTGCTTGATCCAAATAATACGACGCCTAAACTTGCATACAAGGAGAAAATTCCCCACCAAAGGCCTGCAGGACCTTCTTGGATAGGAAGTTTATGACCAAATATAGCTTGCAAGAGACCGGCAAAACCGAGAACAAATAATGTTCTTTGTACAAACGCGATAGCTTCAGCGCCATCAAGGCCGTAACTAGTTGCGACACTAATTGGTACAATAAGACTTCCAGCTAAAATAAATAGTGCCCATTGTAAGGCAGAAAGAAATAGCTTCATTATATCAACCTCTTTCATAGATTCCGTTTTCTAGTATATACGTATTTCATTTCCTCTGGCAAAGATTGTAGATAGAGAAAAGAGTTGAAACATAATATGAATGTACGGAAGCAATTATGGATAGCGATTATATGTATGACTTTTGTTGTAATTCTAGGAATGCTATGATTTATGACAATTGAAGAGATTAGCCTGTTTCAAGCATTTTGGATGACGATGATTACTGTATTAACGGTTGGATATTGCGAATCCGTTAACAGTGCATTATATTGATACCGTATTGTATGGAATAGAGAAATCATTTGTAATTGAAGAAATTCAAGTTGGTAAAGGTTCTAACTTAGCTAGTAAATCGTTATTAGAGAGTAATGTGAGAAATCAATTTGGTGTAACAATTTTAGCGATTTTAAGAGATGGGTATATTATCCATAATCCAACGGGGCAGGAAAAACTGCAAGAACATGATATGATAATAGTATTTGGTTCAGTGGAGAAACTGAGGCAATTTGAGAAAGAACTACAAAGTAAGAGGTGACAAGGAATGCAAGTATCTAGCGATAAGGTTTTAAATAAAATGGCGAGTGAAATTGCAAAGGCAAAAAGTAGTGAAGGACAAAAATCAAAAGAGCATTTATTAGTTGTGCGTGCACTATGTGATTTATTATTAGATGAACAAGTTGAGCCTTCTACGTATAGAGAACCACAAGTTCAATCACAAATAATCGGATCTCAGCCTATAACAACAGTTCAACCGGTTATGCCAGTTTCTGGAGAACCTGTGTATATAAAAGAAGAAGGTGCAAATGGTAATTCTTTATTTGATTTTTAGGGATTAAATCGTTTGGATTATATGTGAAAATTGCTTATGATAAAAATAAAAAGGGGAATTAAGATGAAAATTTTCTTTTTACTAGGTTGTATTGCAGCGGGGCTATCTGTTGCATTAGGGGCTTTTGGAGCACATGGTTTAGAAAATAAAATTTCTGCAAAAATGTTAGAAGTGTGGAAGACGGGCGTTACATATCAAATGTTTCATGCAGGTGGCTTATTCGTAATTGCTCTATTAATGGACAAAATGCAATCATCACTTTTAAACACTGCAGGTTGGCTTATGGTAGCTGGGATTATTATGTTCTCAGGCAGTCTTTATGCATTAAGTACAACAGGTATTAAATTCTTTGGCCCAATTACACCCCTTGGTGGTGTAGCGTTTATTGTGGCGTGGATTTTAGTCGGAACTGCAGTTGTAAAAGGGTTATAAAAAACAAAAGCTGGCATTCGCCAGCTTTTTTTTATGGTCTTGGAGCATAAGTTGCTTGTTGACCAGGTAAATACGTAATTTCTCCTGGGAATTCTACATAATCTAAATAAATCATTAGTAGTAAAAAGCGTTTTCCAGATTTCGGCTCACTAATTACGATATGATCACGGCCAGCTGCCTCGATGATCCCTGTATAAGATTGTGTACCAAGCGAACTACCGCGTTCATAAGTCATTACAACTGTAGCTGGCTTACCCTTATTTAAACGAAGGATGTTTTCAATATACGATTGCTCTAGTGGTAACATACCTTGAGAAACTGCAAGTTGAGCCTGAGCAGCTTGTTGTTGCATCGCTTGCTGTTGTTGCTGTTGCTGCTGTTGCTGTGGGGTCATTTGTTGTGGTTGCACATAAGTTCCGGATGGTTGATAAAAACCTGTTCCATAGTATGGGTTTTGTTGCTGTGCCATTCAAAAATCCCTCCTCATTTTCATTCCTTAATATACGCCAGGACAATCTTCACCAGATGGTTGGAAGAAGCAGTGCTTTTTAAAACGTCCTGAATTTTGTTGGTTATACCAAGTTGGCGGGCAAGGACCTTCAGGCCTAAAGAACCATAAGGAAAAGTTGGCGGGCCAAAAACGTTGTCCCTGAATTGTCCGGCGGGCTAAGGCGATATCTTGTTCTCTCGCTCGTTGATAAAAATACCCTTTTTGAGTTGCTTCAAAACCACCAGGATTTTGATAAACCATCTGACGTAAATTTCGGACTTTTTTAAAGTCTAAGCAATCTCCGCGGACACGATTTACGCCGACATTTCCAACCATTAACATGCCTTGTTGTCCTTCTCCTTCAGCTTCGGCACGCATGAGTCTAGCTAATAACTTTACATCTTCTTCTGTATGCGCGATAACACCCATTATGTGTCACCTCTCTTTTTGGAATACCCTTCGGAAAGAGGTTTTTTCTAGATGAAGTGTGGAACAATTACTAGTTCATACGTATGAGAAAAAGGACGCAGATATGACAACCAAACGAAGTTTTACATCTAGAGGGGAAAATAAAAAAAGCTAGCGTGAGCTAGCTTTTCATCATTAAAATACTTTAGACCATAAATTTGAGAAGAAATCGCCAATTGAACGCATTGTTAATACGAACCAATTTGCTTTTTCTACTTCTTCAGTCGTTTTTGCAATAACTTTTATACTTTTATTTCCGTCTAAGAAACCATATTTATCAGATGGTTCTAAGACGATTGAACCTACCTTTGCATCTTTCTTAATAGGAGCAACTAAATGCTCATCTTCAGCAAGTGATTTATCTGCTTCAGTAGAAATTTTGTAAGGGGATTTGCTACCTTTTGCAGTAACTACTGTCACTTCTTTTTCTGGTGCAACTGTTACGTAGTCTTCTTTTCCTTTTACTACAGAAATTTTGTTGTTTTTATCTATTTTTAATTTCTGTTTTTCGAAGTTATTAAATCCATATTCAATTAATGCGCGAGATTCTGTGAAACGTTCGTCCATTGATTTCGTTTTAATAATAACAGATATAAGACGTAAATCACCGCGTTTTGCTGTAATGGTAAAACCATACCCAGCTGTATCGGAACTTCCTGTTTTTAAACCATCTGCTCCTTCATAAGAGAAAGCAGCACCTGGTAACATCCAGTTCCAATTTTCCATACGAATTGGTTTTGGATGATTATCTGGGAAGTTTCTAAATCTTTGTTTTGTATCCTCTAGCATTTCTGGATACTTTGTAATAATTGTTTTTGAGAGAATACCCATATCGCGAGCTGACATGGAGTTTTCTCCATTCGGATCAGTTCCTTCAGGATGTTTTCCTTTTAAATCAGCGTTATTTAACCCAGTAGCGTTTACAAATTTATATTTCTTTAACCCTAGTTTTTTCGCATGTTCATTTGCGAGATTTAAGAAGTTCTTTTCACTTCCTGCAAGTAATTCTGCTAAAGCAATACTAGATCCATTTGCAGAGAAGATAACGATAGAATGGTATAATTCTCTTACAGTATATTGACGTCCTTTTTCGAACGGCACGTTAGAGAATTCATTATTACGTGAAACTTCATAAGCGTAATCAGAAATAGTTACTTTCGTATCCCAAGTGATTTTTCCTTCTTTAATTGCTTCTAATACGGCATAAATAACAATTAATTTTGACATACTAGCGATAGCTAGTAATTCATCTGGATTTTGTTCATGCAGTATTTTTCCTGTATCCGCATCAAATAGCAGTGCAGCAGCTGCCTCTATATGTATTTTTTCTTCTGCATGGGATGTTGTTACTCCTAAGGAAGAAATTGACAATAGAGACGCTAGTAAAATAGACAAGATTTTCTTCATATACATTATCACCTTCGCATCGTTATTAGCATATAGCTCGTACCATTTTAGCATAAATTTGGATATAGAAAGGTTACAATTTTGTAAGGAAATTGAAAAGAATTTGTCGATTTTTGTTCAAATTTGCAGAGAAAAGAAGTTTTTTGTGGGTAAATATAGAGGATAATAAAAAAAGGAACGAAATTCGTTCCTTTTTCATTATTATATGTGTAAAAATTTCTCTACTTTTTCGTCTGGTAAAATGTTCCCAACGAAGAATGTACCGAATTCACCGTAACGGGCACTTACTTCATCGAAGCGCATTTCATATATAAGCTTCTTAAATTGAAGAACATCGTCAGCGAATAATGTTACGCCCCACTCGAAATCGTCGAATCCGACTGATCCTGAAATTACTTGGCGTACTTTCCCTGCGTATTGGCGACCGATTTTACTGTGACTGTACATCATTTTTTTACGTTCTTCCATAGGAAGCATGTACCAGTTGTCATCACCTTGGCGACGCTTGTCCATTGGATAGAAGCAAATATGATTTGCTTTTGGTAACTCAGGATATAAGCGAGCTAAGATTTGTGGGTTTTGGTATGGATCTTCATCAGCTGGAAGGTAGTTGCTTAGTTCAACAACAGATACGTAAGAATATGCAGGAACTAAATATTCAGCTAATGTTGTTTTATTTAATTCTGTTTCGATTTCATTTAACTCTTCCATTGTTGGACGTAAGATCATAAGCATAATATCTGCTTTTTGACCAACAACTGTATACATTGCATGACTGCCTTTTTTTGCAGTAGCTACTTCGTTCCATTTTTCAACGACATTTAAAAATTCAGACACTGCTTGTCCGCGTTCGTCACTAGATAATGTTTTCCATGCTGCCCAATCAATAGAACGTAAATCATGTAAACAATACCAGCCATCTAACGTTGTTGTTGCTTCACTCATTCTATTCACCTCAGTTAATGATATTTTACACGTTAACTATAGCATATATAGGATTAAAAACATCTAAATAAAGTTTCGGTGCATAAAACTGTCACATTTATCCCGCTATTCGCGGGCAGTAAGACTCTCACCTCAAAATTTGGCGAATGCGAGGGAGTTAGGTGGGTGATAACTGCCCGTAAATGCTCAATTGGTGAAGGCTAATAATCAGTGGGGATGAACAAAACCCCACTGATTAAAGTTTCACTTTATATTTACTCGAAAACGGGAGAAAATAAGGCTTAAGTAGGCATTATTTCTCGGCTGAATTTTATGAAAATATAATCATTTTCATTTTATCTATTTTTTGGGAGCTATAAGTTTAAAATATAGAGGAAAAGCAGTATTCTTAAAGATAGAGTTTTTTAACATATGTAGGAGGGTTTATTCGTGAGCAACTTATTTACAACAGTAAAAGAAAAAGTTCAAGGAAAAGGCATTTCTATCGTACTTCCTGAAGGAACTGATGAAAGAATTTTAGGCGCTGCAGAGCGTTTAGCAAAAGAAGAGTTAGTAAAACCAATTTTAGTTGGTAATAAAGAAGAAATTAGCGCAAAAGCTGCTAGCATGAACTTAACATTAGCAGGCGTTGATATTTACGATCCAGCTACATACGAAGAGATGGATGCAATGGTAGCATCTTTCGTTGAACGCCGTAAAGGTAAAGCAACAGAAGAAGATGCTCGCAAAATCCTTAAAGACGAAAACTACTTCGGTACGATGCTTGTATACATGGGCAAAGCACAAGGTTTAGTAAGTGGTGCAGCTCACTCTACAGCTGATACAGTTCGTCCAGCACTTCAAATTATTAAAACAAAACCAGGCGTTACAAAAACTTCAGGCGTATTCATCATGGTACGTGAAGAAGAGAAGTATGTATTCGCTGATTGCGCAATTAACATTGCACCAAACAGCCAAGATTTAGCTGAAATTGGTATCGAAAGTGCGAAAACTGCTGAACTATTCGGTATTGACCCACGCGTTGCTATGTTAAGCTTCTCTACAAAAGGTTCTGCGAAATCTCCAGAAACAGAAAAAGTTGTAGAAGCAACTCGCATTGCAAAAGAAATGGCTCCTGAATTAACTTTAGATGGAGAATTCCAATTCGATGCTGCATTCGTACCATCTGTAGCTGAGAAGAAAGCTCCAGGTTCTACAATTAAAGGTGATGCTAACGTATTCGTATTCCCAAGCTTAGAAGCTGGTAATATCGGCTACAAAATCGCTCAACGCTTAGGTAACTTCGAAGCAGTAGGACCAATCTTACAAGGTTTAAATATGCCTGTAAATGATCTGTCTCGTGGATGTAACGAAGAAGAAGTGTACAAGTTAGCTTTAATTACAGCAGCTCAAGCACTTTAATTCTATAACGAATTAATATGAAAAAAGACCATCCTATTTCTTTTGAAATGAGGGTGGTCTTTTTGGTTTCTATTTTTCTAAACCAAGTGCCTTATTATTACGGTCAATAATACGTTGTAAATTCGTCTCATATAAAGGAACTTCATCTACTGTTAGCTGAGATGGTGTTAACTTTGGCGCGAATTGTTGCAACGTTTTTAAAAGGCGCATCATTAAATCTTGCACTGTAATTGTTTCGCCAAGTAATTCAGATAGTGAAGCCATCGTACTCGGTACAATTTCAGGATACGTAAATCTTGTTTCTTCGCCTTGAATTGCTACGTTGTAAAAATCACGAACGAGTGCGGCACGCTCAGATCCGCTTCCTGTCGCACATAAGTAAATTTGTACAGCAACGCCTCCGCGAATACGACGCTGAGAAATACCAGCAAATTTTTGATCGCGAATGCTCAAATCGTAGCTACCAGGACAATAAGAACCAACAATTTCTTTTGCTTCGATAGTAACATCGTAATCTTTTAACATTTCCTTAATTAAATGCCACATCGTATCGTATCCAAGGTCGATATCGATACCCTTTTCTGTTTCTTGGAATAAAAGTGATACGTTTAAAACACCTTCATCAAGTACGACAGCAAGTCCACCAGAATTACGAACGATAATATTGAAGTCGTTTTCTTTTAAAAAGGAAATACCTTCTTCTAAATGTGGTAGGCGTGAATCTTGAATGCCAAGAACAATTGTATTGTGATGAACCCAAGAGCGCATTGTTGCAGCGGATAGACCATTTCCAATACTTGTGCATAACGTGTCATCCATTGCGAATGACTGAAGTGCATGGAAAGTTGGTCCTAAACTAGACTGATCTACAATACGCCACTTTGGCTGAGATAAAATCGAACGGGAATTGCTCATATAACTAACCCCTTATTTTTAAAATGACAATCTCTATTATAGCAAAAAATGTAGAAAGGGGTTTTCTCATATATAAAGGGAAGTTTAGAGGTGAAAGAATAAAAAGGATGCATTGCATGCATCCTTTTTATTCTGCAATTTTTTCTAAGTTACCGTTTCGATCCATGCGGAAAGATGTTTGTGAGCGTTCCTCATCATCCATTACTGCTAATTTACGAGCACGGTTCATAATATTCATAAGTGTTTCGTAATCCTCTTGTACAGTATGAGATTGTTGTTCTAATTTTTCTAGTTTCTTTTCTAGTTCTTCATTTCGCAGGATTTGCGTTTTAATTTCTTGTTTCAATCTCGTATTCTCGTTTTCAAGAGCTGTTACTTTTATATTTGAAGATCCAACTGTTTGTAAAAAGTAAATAACATCTTGCATTGTTATTGAGCTTTTTGGAGCAGGGACAGTCGGCTTTTGATATGGAGTAGCTTCTGTATATTGAACAGCTGTTTCATACGGTACGTGTTCTTCATAATCAGTTATCGCCGCCGCTGAAGCTGGTGGTGTGTAAAGCAAACGTTTTTTTGTCTGTTCACCGCCCGCAGCACGCATTTTATCTTTACGATGTTTTTTTGCTAGTTGAAGAGCTTGTTCATAGCTATAGCGAACAACAGCATTCCAGCGGAAACCACAAGCAGCAGATGTGCGATTTAACTGATCTCCTACTTCTTCAAAAGCATTTAATTGAGTACTTCCTTCTCGAACATGGCGAAGCACCGTTTCAGCAAGTAATAAATCGTCCTCGTCTGTCCAAGCATCTTGTCTTACTTTCATAGATTCAACTCCCTTTCTTTTTATGAACTTCCTATTTTTATAATGGGCAAAAAAATGAGCTTTTATACAAAGCTTTTAAAAATATGGTAGATTTCAATGAAGAGAAGAAATTTGGCTATGAATGATGAAAGCTTTTGAAGGAGAAAATATAAAAAATAGGTGGCTTTATATAGGAATAGAGCTACGCCCGGAGACTTGCAACAAGCTTCAAAGAGCGGTAAAATACCATTTAGTGTTTATTTTTAAATGTACTTGTGAAAAGTTTAAAATAGAGGAAGTGTTATATATAATGGGAAACGAATTTCGTGTGTGTGATGATTGTCAGGCAACGAACGTTAAAACGTTGATTCCGAAGTTAAAAAAAGTAGATTCATGTGCAACGATTGAGGTTGCATGTCAGTCTTACTGTGGCCCTGGTCGTAAAAAATCATTCGCGTTTGTAAATAATCGTCCAGTTGCGGCTCCAACAGAAGACGAATTAATTGTAAAAATTGAAGCAAAATTAAATAAGTAAGAAAAAGAAGAGTGAACAGATTACTCTTCTTTTTTTATGTCCATAAGATAGCGTTTTGTATGAATTCGTATTTCAAAATAATGGTTGACAGTCTTTTGACGTGGTAGGTAGAATAGAAAGTGTCTGATTCTGATAATCATTATCACGAAAAAGGTCAATTCACCTAATTTTTTTATTATTATTTGAGAATAAATTTCATTTTATTAAATATATGTTGTTGGTTAGGATGGTTGAGGGATGGAAGCGAGCGCAAGGAGTATAGAACAGCAAGATGTGAATGTTAAAGAGATTAAGAGCAGACCGCTCGTTGCTTCTATTATTTTAATAGCAGGCACAATTTTGTTAGCTTTAAGTATGGCAGTTTCTATTTCGTTTGGTGCAGCAGATATTAGTTTAAAGACCGTTTGGCAAGCTGTATTTCAGTTTGATGGTTCCATAACGCACCATAACGTAATTCAAGAACTTCGCATGCCTAGAGCAATAGGGGGCGTAGTTGCAGGTGCTTTTTTAGCGGTATCAGGTGCAATTATGCAAGGTATGACACGAAATCCACTTGCATCTCCATCGTTAATGGGGATTACAGATGGTGCTGTATTCGGAATTGCAATTATGTATGCATTCTTCCCTAATTCACCTTATTTAATGTTTGTTATCGCATCTTTTATTGGAGCTGCGTTTGGAGCGAGCATTGTATATGGTATTGGGTCTTCTTCACCAGGTGGATTAACGCCTGTAAAATTAGCTTTAGCAGGTGCAGCAATTAGTGCTTTATTAGGGGCAATTTCATCTGGAATTGCATTGTATTTCAACCTTGCCCAAGAGGTAAGTATGTGGAATGCAGGCGGTGTTGCCGGAGTGAAATGGCAAAGTATTAATATGTTAGTACCGATTGGTCTTGTTTGTCTCATTATAGCAATTATGATGTCGAGATATATCACAATTTTAAGCTTTGGTGAAGAAATTGCGATTGGACTTGGTCAAAATACGACATTAATTAAATTTATCGGAACAGTACTTGTTCTTGTATTAACAGGTTCTGCGGTTTCTATGGCAGGATCAGTTGGATTTGTTGGACTTGTAATTCCGCATATGACTCGTTTCCTTGTAGGCTCAGATTATAGATGGGTTATTCCATGTTCTGCGGTCTTAGGTGGATTGCTAATTGAATGTGCAGATATGTTATCTCGCGTTATTAATCCACCATTTGAAACGCCAATTGGAGCAATTACAGCGCTAATTGGGGTGCCATTCTTCCTCTACTTAGCACGTAATGAAGGGAGAGGAAAGATGTGAGGACGAGCGTCTTAACAAAAAAGAACGTTTCTATTTTAACGATTTTAGTAGGATTAATTGTTGCTGTATTTTTAATAAGTTTAAATACAGGAACATTTAAAATTCCTCCAATAGATGTATTGAAGTCACTAGTTGGATTAGGTGCAGAAGATCAATCTGTTATTTTATTTGAATTTCGTATGCCGCGTATGGTTATTGCTATATTAGTTGGTTCTGCATTAGCTATGTCAGGTGCAATTTTGCAAGGGCTATCACGAAACCCACTTGCTGATCCAGGTATTATAGGTATTAACGCCGGAGCGGGATTAACAGTTGTTGTATTCGTCTACTTTTTCTTTGGAAAAGTTGGAACTGGTACATTTTTATCTGTATTTATCCTTCCATTCTTCGCGTTAGTTGGTGCGATATTAGCAGCGGTTATTATTTATTTACTAGCATGGAAAGACGGTGTTTCATCAACTCGATTAATTCTTGTTGGTATCGCTGTTGCAGCCGGATTTGGTGCGGTTAGTTTAATTTTCTCTATGAAGATGACATCTAACGACTTCCGTTTTGCAACGATTTGGTTGGCAGGAAGTTTATGGGGAACAGATTGGAAGTTCGTACTAAGTGTACTCCCATGGATGATTATTTTCTTACCACTTGCCATTAGTAAAGCGCACATATTAAATGTAATGAATTTAGGCGACTCTACAGCAGTTGGCCTTGGTGTAAACGTAGAAAAGGAAAGACGTAAATTATTATTTATTGCAGTTTGTTTAGCTGGTGCATCTGTTGCGGTGGCGGGAGGCATTGGTTTTATCGGTTTAATGGCTCCGCATTTAGCGAGACGCCTCGTTGGTGGTAAACATCAAATTATGTTACCAACGGCTGCATTAATAGGAACGTTCTTGCTTTTATTTGCAGATGTAATTTCAAGAAGTGTGTTACCAACTTCAGAAATACCGGTCGGTCTTGTTATTTCTGTAATTGGTGCACCATATTTCATATATTTACTTATGAGGACAAAATAAAGGGAGGCTTTTTGTATGGCAACTTTAGCAGTTGATGCGGTATCTGTTGGGTATAATGAAGGGTTAATTATAGATGGATTAACAGTTGAAATTCCGGAAGGACAAATTACAACGATTATTGGACCAAATGGTTGTGGGAAATCCACATTATTAAAAACGGCTTCTCGTATTTTGAAAGCAAAACGAGGTACTGTTTATCTTGATGGAAAAGCAATTGAGAAACAGCCAACGAAAGAAATCGCAAAGAAAATGGCGATTTTACCACAAACTGCAGAAGTGCCAACAGGCCTTACTGTGTTTGAACTTGTTTCATATGGACGTTTTCCTCATCAAAAAGGATTTGGAACATTGAAAGAAGAGGATTATCGCTACATTCATTGGGCACTTGAAGTGACGGGGATGACAGAATTCGCAAATCGTCCAGCAGAAGCTTTATCAGGTGGTCAACGTCAACGTGTATGGATTGCGATGGCTCTTGCACAAGGAACAGATTTACTTGTGTTAGATGAACCAACAACATACTTAGATATGGCTCATCAACTTGAAGTATTAAACTTACTGAAGAAATTAAACAAAGAAGAAGGCAGAACGATTGTTATGGTTATTCACGATTTAAATCATGCTTCTCGTTTCTCTGATCATATGATTGCATTAAAAGCAGGTAAGTTAATGAAACAAGGAACGCCAGATGAAGTTATGACGAGTGAAACACTTCGTAACGTATTTGAGATTGAAGCGCAAATCGTTCCATGTCCAGTAAACTGTAAACCAATTTGTTTAACATACGATTTAGCGATGATTAATAATCAATTGCGTAAAAAAGCATAATTAATAGAATTTCCCCCTCTTAAAGAGGTGAGAGGGGGAGTTCTAATGGACGTTGAGCTTCTTACCCACGGATGGGAAGTTGAACGCCCGTTAGAACGGGTTATAAACAACAATTAATAAATATATATTAATTAAATGTTGTTTTGTTTCTTATAGTTACATGCAAATTATAAGAGAAATACAGCTAGAAGGAGTCGGAATATGAAGAATTTTAAAATGGCACTATTAGCAATGGTACTAGTTGTTACTTCTGTACTATTTGCAGCTTGTTCTAACAAAGAAGAAGAAAAGAAAGCAGATGCGAAAACTGAAGAGCGCACTGTACAACACGCAAAAGGGGAAATTAAAATCCCTGCAAATCCAAAGAAAATTGCTGACCTTAGTGGTTCAACAGAAGAATTATTAATTTTCGGTATGAAACCGATTATTACTGCAAATACAACACAAGAAAAAATTGATTCACATATTGAGAAGAAATTGAAAGATGTAAAACCGGTTGGTTCTGCGTGGGGCGATAAAATTAACATCGAAGCAGTGGCTGCTGCAAAACCAGATTTAATTATTGTAAACAATCGTCAAGAAAAGATTTATGATCAATTATCTAAAATTGCACCAACAGTTATGTTAAAAACTCCATTAGACCAATGGCGTCCAAAATTCGAAGAAGTAGGTCAAATCTTCGGTAAAGAGAAAGAAACAAAAGAATGGTTCAAAAAGTATGATGAAAAAGCAAGCAAATTACATGACAAAATCGTTGCTAAAACTGGCGATGCAACATTCATGAAAATGGCTGCATATCCAAATGCATTCCGTGTATACGGTGACTACGGTTACGGTAGCGTAATCTTTGGTGATTTAAAATTACCAGCAGTTAAAGGTACACCAACTGATAAACCGTTAGTACAAATACAAAAAGAAGCTTTAATTGATTACAACCCAGATTACTTATTCGTATTTACAACTGGTGACGGTTCTCAGCGTCTAAAAGAATTCCAAGAAGAATCAATTTGGAAAAATATGAACGCTGTTAAAAACAACCATGTATTTACAATCAGTAATGAAGATGTAAACAAAGGATACTTCCCACTAGGTAAAGAAATGATCCTAGACGAAGTTACTGAGTTCATTTTAGGAAAATAATATATAAAGAAAAATCACCTTTGTTTTGGTAAAGGTGATTTTTCTTTATATAACAGGAATTAATATTTGGTAAAGGTGATTTTTCTTTATATAACAGGAATTAATATAGTCTTTCATTTCTTTCTGTTTCCTATATCGTTTATAATATATAGTAAGAATGCAGTAAAGAAAGGGGGATGTCGGAAAGTGGTATATTTAAACGACAAACTCAGCGAAACAAAAGTGTTTAAAGACCCAGTACATAAATATGTACACGTGCGTGATCGCGTTATTTGGGATTTAATCGGAACGAAAGAATTTCAACGCTTGCGCCGTATTAAGCAGCTTGGTACGACATTTTTTACATTTCACGGTGCAGAGCATAGTCGCTTTACTCATTCGTTAGGTGTATATGAAATTATTCGTCGTATGATTGATGATGTGTTTGATGGCAGACCGAACTGGAATGCTGAAGATAGATTGTTATGTTTATGTGCGTCATTACTTCATGATGTCGGTCACGGCCCATTTTCTCACTCGTTTGAAAAAGTATTTTCGTTAGATCATGAGAAATTTACGCAAAAGATTATCGTTGGTGATACGGAAATTAATCGTGTGTTAAGCCGTGTGGATAAGGATTTCCCGCAAAAGGTAGCAGATGTAATTGCGAAAACATCTACTAATAAATTAGCGATTAGTATGATTTCGAGCCAAATTGATGCCGATCGTATGGATTATTTATTAAGAGATGCATATTTTACTGGTGTAAAGTATGGGAACTTTGATATGGAACGTATACTGCGTGTCATGCGCCCGTACGGTAATCAAGTGGTCATTAAAAATAGTGGTATGCATGCTGTAGAGCATTATATTATGAGCCGTTATCAAATGTATTGGCAAGTATATTTTCATCCGGTAACACGTAGTGCAGAAGTAATTTTAACGAAGATTTTACACCGAGCTAAATCACTGCATGAGAAGTATTATGCGTTTAAAAATCATCCTGTTCATTTCTATTCTTTATTTGAAGAAGAAGTGACAGTAGAGGATTATTTAAAGTTAGACGAGAACGTAATGTATTATTACTTCCAAGTATGGCAAGAGGAAGAAGATCCGATTTTAAGTGACTTATGCCGTCGTTTTATGAATCGAAATCTATTTAAATATGTGGAGTTTACAGATAAGCACGGTTTAGATAATTGGATGGAGCTAAGTAGCTTATTTAAAAAGATTGGACTCGATCCAGAGTATTACTTAGTTGTGGATTCAACATCGGATTTACCGTATGACTTTTACCGCGCAGGAGAAGAAGAAGAGCGTCTGCCAATCTTACTTCTTATGCCGAACGGGGAACTTAGAGAGCTTTCGCGTGAATCGGATATTGTTGAGGCGATTACAGGTAAGAAGCGAACGGATCAAAAGCTATTCTATCCGCATGATTTAATCTATGAAGATGGAAGAAAAGGAAAATATAAAGAGAGAATTATCGAGTTGTTAGAAGGAAAGAAATAAGAAGCAGCAAAGAGCTGCTTCTTATGAAAAAACTTGAAAT
Source organism: Bacillus sp. AR13-1 (assembly GCF_008042285.1). Taxonomy (NCBI): domain Bacteria; kingdom Bacillati; phylum Bacillota; class Bacilli; order Caryophanales; family Bacillaceae; genus Bacillus; species Bacillus sp. AR13-1. Next base: position 442,643 of record NZ_QNUA01000007.1, on the reverse strand, counting down.
TATTTGTCGCTTAAGCGTTTTCCGCCAACTGCATAATGGTTTTTAGACATTTCTTCGATGAAAACAACGATGTTTTCTTCAGGAGCACCAGTTGTTTCGCTTACTGCTGCTGTTACTTTCTCAGCAAGAGCTTTCTTTTGTTCTTCTGTGCGTCCTTCTAGCATTTTCACTGTTACGTATGGCATGTATAATCGCTCCTTTTATGTAAGTTACACTCTTATTATAGCGGATTATGAGGAAGAACAATCGGAAAAACAAATAATTTCTTTTTTTGACATATGGAAGAGGAGATGAGTTATGGATCAGTTATTTAGATACCCATTGCAACAAATTCCATTGGTAGCAATGGCGATTATTATTGCGCTATCTGTGCATGAATTTGCACATGCGTATGTTGCATATAAATTTGGAGACGATACAGCGAAAAAGCAAGGACGTTTAACATTATCACCGATGGCTCATTTAGATCCTATCGGTATGATTGCTGTACTAATTCTTGGATTCGGTTGGGCAAGACCAGTACCTGTTAATCCGTATAACTTTAAAAGACCGCGTCTTGCGGGAATATTAGTTTCTATTGCGGGACCGATAAGTAATCTTATCTTAAGTGCAATAGGTTTAATTATTTGGTATAGCTTAATAACGTTTGGTGTGTTAGATGCGATGCCACTTGCAGTAGCAGATACGCTGGATCAATTTTTCCAAATTTTTATTATGCTTAATATTGTTTTACTTGTATTTAATTTATTACCAATCCCGCCACTTGATGGGTATCGCGTTGTGGAAGATTTAGCACCAGCAAATATTCGTGCGAAAATGACACAGTATGAAAAGTATGGATCAATTGCGTTATTAATTCTTGTTATTACACCGCTTAGCAATTACACAATTCAACCTATTTTCAATGTTGTTATTCCATATGTATTAGTATTTTTACAAAATATCATTGCGCCTATTTTCAGGCTTTTTTAATCATTAAGCGAGGAGGAGTTTACATATGACAGAGAAAAAGAAAAAAATCGGTTTTAATATCGTGAAAAATGATTCAACAGATGGACATGGTGGTTTTGGCGTTGGGGCATTAAGTTTAGAAAATATTTCTCCTGTATTTGTTGATGTATTAGAGAAAACTGCGTTCGTTGATATCGGTGCGATGCATGCGCGTAGTACAGTAGAAAAAGGAATTAAGTTTTTAACAAATAAAGATGAAGTTCCAAACGGAAAACCGTTTTGGCTTGTTTGGGTAACAATTGAAAGAACACCAAACGGTGCTTATTACGCAGGTGCAACAGCCTGTGAAATGACAGTTGATCGTGAAATTCGCCGCGGATATAAATCACTTCCAGAGCATGTAAATAAAATGGATAAATCCCTAAAGCGTCACATCATGATTGATCATATGGATGAATCATCTAAAAAAGTACTTGGTACATTCTTAAAAGAGCATAATGAAGCAATTTGGAACGAATCTAGTGAAGAATTGCGCCACGCATTATTAGGCGAATAAAAATAGCTGACGGATTTCCGTCAGCTATTTTTTTACCACGGGAGATATTTTTTCCACCAACCCGTCTTTTTCTTCTCTTCACTAACCTTTTCGAACTCTTCCTTATCATCAACGTGATCCATACAATACTCTGTTGGCTCTGTACCTTTTGCGAAATACATTTTCACAGAAATGGGACAATTTTTTGTAGCAATCTTACCGTTTTCAGGATTAACATCGACTGCAACAACATCTGCTGGTTGTTTAAACTCTTGTTTAGGCTGTCCATCTAATCCTTTTTCCATTGTATCGGTCCATATTTTTTTTGCGTATCCTTGTTCTGCTACGTTTGAAATGGATTTAGGTTGATCGTATCCAATCCAAACCCCTGTTACAAGTTGTGGGGTAAATCCAATCATCCAACTATCAGTTTCTGTAGAACCAGACTTTCCAGCATATGTTCTTGATAGTTTTGATAACATCGATTGACCGGTCACAGCGGCATAACTGCTTAGTTTTTTATTAAACATACCTGCCATCATTTCTTCCATCACAAAGGCTTTGCTTTTATCTAGAACTTGTTTACTTTCTAAATGAGCGTCGTATAGCATATTTCCTTCATGATCAACGATGCGCCTTATAAAGATTGGTTTTACTTCTTTCCCGCCGTTTGCAAACATGCTATAAGCATTGACCATTTCAATTGGTTTTACAGGAGATGTGCCGAGAGCAAGAGACGGAACATCTTTTAATGCGCTAGTAATACCGAATTGCTTCGCTGTTTTTGTAAGAATGTCTTCGCCTAAAAATAGATTTGTCTTCACAGCATATACGTTATCAGAAACAGCGAGTGCTTGTGCCATTGTCACAAAGTCGTCTGCATAATAGTTTTTATAATTTTTCGGTTTATATTTGGAAACACCGTCACCTAAAGTGAATACAGTATATTCGCTTTTTAAGCGCGTAGCAGGGGTGAATCCTCGTTCTAAGGCTGCGTAATATAGGAATGGCTTAAATGTAGAGCCGGGCTGACGAGCGGCTTGTGTAGCTCTGTTAAATTGACTCGTATTATAATCAGTTCCACCAACAAGGGCAGCCACTTCACCCGTTTTTGGATTCATAGAGACGAGGGCAGTTTGGATGTTTGTTGTTTCAGGTATATGATTTTTTACAGCTTGCTCTGCTACAGATTGTAATTTAGGGTCTAGCGTTGTATAAATACGTAAGCCACCTCGCTGTAAGGCTTGCTCATCTAATCCGATATCCCGAAGAAGAGAAGCTTGTACAGCATCTTGGAAATAAGGTGCGACCTCTGCAACTTTTTTCTTATCCAATGAAGCAAAAGTAAGTGTTTCCTTTTTTGCTGAGGTAGCTTGCTGTTTTGTAATATAACCTTGTTCTACCATTTCATCTAGTATGAGAGATTGACGCCCTTTAGCACGCTCCTCTTTTAAAAAGGGAGAGTAGAAGCTAGGTCCTTTCGGAATACCTGCGAGCATACTAGCTTCTGCTAATGTTAATTCTTTTGCAGTTTTATCGAAATACAGGCGAGAAGCAGCTTCGATTCCGTAAGCACCATGCCCGTAATAAATTGTATTTAAATATCCTTCTAAAATATGATTTTTATTATAGTTCACTTCAAGGCGAACGGTATACATTGCCTCTAATAGTTTACGCTTCCACGTTTTATCATGATCTAAGTATAGGTTACGAGCATACTGTTGTGTAATAGTACTAGCACCTTGTACTTTTGCCATTGCTTTTAAATCGGCAACAATGGCACCAACAATGCGCTTTATATCAAATCCATGATGTTTGTAGAATCGTTGATCTTCAATAGATAGTGTTGCCTCTTTTACATAAGGAGAAATTTCATCAAGAGATACATTATAGCGCTTTTGTGTTTCATTACTTTGTCCTATAACAGTGTCATCATTAGCGTAAAAGACACTCGTTTGCGGCACTGCAACAGGGGGAGGCCCCATAATTTTTGCAGCTATAATGATAATAAAAAAGGAAAAAACGAAAAAAAGAACACAAGAAAACATTACGGTGAAGAAAAGACGTTTATATTTTTTAAGTTTTGGATTCATAGTTTGATCCATCTTTTTCAGCCCCTCATTAATACAAGCATTATTGTATTAGTATTGAGGGTTTTCGTTTATTTTAAACAATGAAATTTTGAAAACAAAAAAGCCCCTTCAATTAAGAAAGGAGCTCAAAGGCACGTGCTGGCCAATCGGTAATGATGACATCTACACCATAGTCAATCATAGTTTGTAAATCTTTATATTCATTAATAGTGTAAGGACGAAAAACGTATCCTTGCCCCTGTGCTAATTGGACAAACTCTTTCGTTAATAATTGAAAGTTTGGATGTAATCCAGTCGCCTCGCGCCTTTTTGCTTCAGCAATAGGATCTGCAAGTGGTGTATCGTACAAAATCGCTCTTGGAATTTCTGGAGCAATTTCTGCTAATAATGAAACGGAATCGTGGTTAAATGATGAAAATACAATTTGATTGGATAGATGATATTCACGAACAAGAGCAACAACTTTTTCTTCAATATTTGGATAATGAAGAACATCTGTTTTTAATTCAATGTTAAGTTGTAAATTTGTTGTAGAGAGCCAAATAAATACTTCTCGTAATGTTGGGATTTTCGCCTCATGGAAAGAAGGATCTTTATGGCTACCAGCATCTAAAGCTTGTAATTCCTCTACAGTTTTCTCAGAAACAAGTCCCACGCCATTTGTTGTGCGGTCCACCGTTTCATCATGAATAACAACTAGTTCACCATCTTTTGATAGATGAACATCAAGTTCAATTCCGTGAGCCCCAATGCGTTCAGCCTCTTGGAAGGCAATCATCGTATTTTCTGGGTGTGTTCCTTTTACCCCGCGATGAGCGAAAATAAGTGGTTTATTCATGTGGAAATCTCCTTATCATCTCTTTTCTTTTATTATGAAACTGCTTTGAGAAAAATACAATTCATATGACAAACATTTACAAAAGTATAACAGTTGCACAAAAGTTAACGTTAACGTAAAATGTAATAATCGGTGAAGGGAGGAATACACATGTATAAAATCGATGAAGTAACAAAGCAAGTTGGTTTAACAAAGCGTACACTTCGTTATTATGAGGAAATTGGTTTAATTCATCCCCCAGAACGCAGTGAAGGGAATATTCGCCTGTATACAGACGAGGACATTGCGAGAATTAAAAGGATTGTGGAAGCGAAAGAAGTACTAGGAATTACGCTTCAACAAATGCAACATTTCTTATCGTTAAAAGAAAGAATGGAACAAAGAAGAAATAGTGAGAATCCGCGTGACCGTGAAGTGATTCAAGAAATTAAAGAGATGCTTGAAAAACAAGTGCAAACGTTAGACGAAAAAATGGAGCAAATGCAGCGTGTTAAGGCAGAGCTAGAGGATAGTTTAAGCCGTGCAGTTACATTTTTAGAGAATACAAAAGGAGAGTAATCAAAATGGAGAGCAAACAAAAATTAGGGAGATTGATTACAGTGGTGGCTACCTTCCTTGCCTTTTCAGGTATAGGAGTAGTCGACCCAATTTTACCAAGTATTGCTGAACAAATTGGTGCTTCGCATTGGCAAGTCGAGATGTTATTTACAGCATATATTTTAACGATGGCAATTATGATGTTACCAGCTGGAATATTTGCATCAAGATTTGGTGATAAACGAATGATGACGATCGGTCTTGCGATTGTAACTGTATTTGCATTTATATGTGGTATATCGCAAACGATTGCTCAATTATCTCTTTTCCGCGCGGGGTGGGGATTAGGAAATGCGATGTTCTTTGCAACGGCGATGACATTATTAATTGCATTAAGTAAAGAAGTTCATGAAGCAGTAGGATTATATGAAGCAGCTATCGGTTTAGGGATGGCAGGTGGCCCATTGTTAGGTGGTATATTAGGTGGACATTCTTGGCGTTACCCATTTTTTGCGACGAGTATTTTAATTTCTTTAGCATTTATTTTAGTTTTCTTTTTTGTAAAAGAACCGGAGCGAAAAGTGAAGCGTAAAGCAGCAGGCGTAGGAGAATTACTTAACCTGGTGAAGTATAAACCGTTTATGCAAGGTGCCATTTCCGGGATGTTATATTACTACGGATTTTTCGTCGTGTTAGCATATTCACCACTTATTATGCATTTATCTGCTATTCAATTAGGATTTGTATTTTGCGGATGGGGATTAGCATTAGCTTACGGATCAGCAATTTTAGCGCATAAGCTAGAAGGTAAATATGAACCAAAAACATTGTTAAAAGGTAGTTTACTTGTATTTGCGATTTTCTTAATTGCACTATTCTTCGTTAAAATCATGTGGTTACAAATCGTGTTAATCGTTCTATCAGGATTAGCATCAGGCTTAAATAACGCGTTATTTACAAGTTATGTAATGGATATTTCACCTTATGAAAGATCTGTTACATCAGGTGTTTATAACTTCGTTCGTTGGTTAGGGGGTGCGATTGCTCCAATTTTATCAGGAGTCATCGGTCATACAGTTTCACCACAAAGTCCGTTTTTAGTCGGTGGAATTGTCGTGTTAGTTGGTTGCGTAATGATCTTAATTCCGATTCGTAAACCGGTAGAAATAGAGACAAAAACCCTTTCTTAAGAAAGGGTTTTCTTTCCTATTACAGAGCAATCCCTTTTCACATATATGTTAGAACCCTCTGACTAAAATATATTTTCGGTATTTTTTTACTTTTAACTATACTTTTTGGATGTTTTGTTTTATTTTTGTTAGGGGACATTAATGATGTCCCTATTATAAATTTGCATTGAAAGGCGTGATTGTACGATGGAACTATGGTTCACTGAAAAACAAACAAAGCATTTTGGAATTACGGCGCGTATTAACCGCACATTACATACGGAGCAAACAGAATTCCAAAAACTTGATATGGTTGAAACGGAAGAGTTCGGAAACATGCTTATTTTAGATGGCATGGTTATGACAACAGAAAAGGACGAGTTCGTTTATCATGAAATGGTAGCGCACGTACCTTTATTTACACATCCAAACCCTGAAAACGTATTAGTAGTAGGCGGTGGCGATGGTGGTGTTATTCGTGAAGTATTAAAACACCCAAGCGTAAAGAAAGCAACTCTTGTTGAAATTGATGGAAAAGTAATTGAGTACTCTAAACAATACTTACCATCAATTGCAGGCGCATTAGATGATGAGCGTGTAGAAGTAAAAGTAGGAGACGGTTTCCTACACATCGCAGAAAGCGAAAACGAATATGACGTAATTATGGTAGATTCTACTGAGCCAGTAGGTCCAGCAGTAAACCTATTTACAAAAGGCTTCTACGCTGGAATTTCAAAAGCGTTAAAAGAAGATGGTATTTTCGTTGCCCAAACGGACAACCCTTGGTTTACACCAGAACTAATTACAACTGTGTTTAAAGACGTAAAAGAGATTTTCCCAATTACTCGTCTATACACAGCAAACATTCCGACGTATCCAAGTGGACTTTGGACGTTCACAATCGGATCTAAAAAACATGATCCATTAGAAGTAAGTGAAGAGCGTTTCCACGAAATCGAAACGAAATACTACACAAAAGAATTACACAATGCAGCATTCGCATTACCGAAATTTGTTGGCGATTTAATTAAGTAAGAGCGTTAAATTGAAATAAATAAAGTGTAAGTAACTCATTTAAGGTGTTTGTCTAGAAGGCTTGAACATGCTAGTTACTTACACTGCTACAAATGAAGTAGTCTTCTTGTGATAACAAGAAGGCCCAGGTAAATCGAGAAAGAGGAGCAATGCGCTCCAAATTTGAGAAATAGTGAAAGGTTGGGATACCTTAAGTTCCACATAAGGAGGAAAAGAATATGCGTTTTGATGAAGCTTATTCAGGTAAAGTATTTATTAAAAGTCATCCAAGTTTTGAAGAGTCAGAGGCAGTTATTTACGGGATGCCTATGGATTGGACAGTAAGTTTCCGTCCAGGATCTCGCTTTGGCCCTGCACGTATTCGTGAAGTATCAATCGGTCTTGAAGAATATAGTCCGTATTTAGATCGTGAACTAGAAGAGGTAAAATATTTTGATGCGGGTGATATCCCATTACCATTTGGGAATCCACAGCGCAGCATAGACATGATTGAAGAATATGTAACAAAACTATTAGATGCCGGTAAGTTTCCACTAGGTCTCGGCGGAGAGCACTTAGTGTCTTGGCCAATTTTTAAGGCAATGGCAAAAAAATATCCGGATTTAGCAATCATCCATATGGATGCTCATACTGACTTACGTGAGTCATATGAGGGAGAGCCTTTATCCCACTCTACACCAATTCGTAAAGTGTGCGATTTAATTGGTCCGGAAAACGTATATTCTTTCGGTATTCGTTCTGGAATGAAGGAAGAATTCGAATGGGCAAAAGAAGTAGGTATGAACTTATATAAATTTGACGTATTAGAACCGTTAAAGGAAGTATTACCGAAACTTGCAGGACGCCCAGTCTATGTCACAATCGACATCGACGTATTAGACCCAGCTCACGCTCCTGGAACAGGAACATTAGAAGCTGGAGGTATCACATCTAAAGAACTATTAGAGTCCATCGTAGCAATTGCAAATTCAAATATAAAAGTAGTCGGAGCAGACTTAGTAGAAGTAGCTCCAGTCTACGATCATAGTGATCAAACACCAATCGCAGCAAGCAAATTCGTGCGGGAAATGCTGCTCGGTTGGGTTAAATAAAAGCGTAGGCAGCTCGCTCAGAATCGCAGGTCATTGGAACGCTCGACCGAGAAGCGCTTTTGGCTTCGAACGAGAGTGTGAAATGGCCGGAGATTCTAGCTGCTGTAGCTAGATAAAGTAAAAGTGAAGCCGACTCAAAAAGTATTTTGAGCCGGCTTCTTTTATTAATAGGTAGGTTATTATTGTCTTATTTAGTAGTTAAGTCGATATCCTTTGTCGAAACGTCGATATATGCGGAGTTGTGTTCAATATAATTTCACTTACCGTCACGCGACATAAAAAAGAGCTATTCTCAAACGATGAGAATAGCTCCCTTTCTTTACGCAACTTTCTCTTCCGAAGTAATTCCGCGAATTTCATCAGCAGAACGGATTGGATATTTGCGGAACACAATAGAACCGACGTATCCAACAATAGTGGTAACGATTCCACATAATACGGCAGCAATCGTTACTTTTATTACATCATTAAATCCGAACAGTACGAGAAGTCCTGGAATTGGTGATGCTGTCCCTGGTGCATTATTAACGAGCTGGAATAGCGACGTAATAATACCGGCAAGCGCACCGCCAACAAAGTTTGTCATATAGATAGGAATTGGATTTGCTGAGACAACATCGGCCTGTGTTAACGGCTCGATTGCCACGGCGATTGTATCTTTCTTTGAACAGATTTTTAGTCGTTTAAAGAAAATGAAGTTCATTGGGGCAGAAGCTGCTACGGCAAGACTACCAATTGCCATTGGTAAACCAGTTAATCCAAGCATTGCAGTTAGTGCCATAGAACTTAATGGAGATGTAGAAATAACTGTTATTAATCCACCAAGCATAATACCCATAATGATAGGACTTTCTGTAGTTGCAACTGAAATCATAGAACCGATTTTACCAAGTGTTGCGTTAACGAGTGGATCCATAAGCATGGCCATTCCGCGTGAAATTGGTGCAGCGATAAATAGGATTGCTAAAAACTCTACACCAGCTGGTAATTTCTTTTCGAGAAACTTCACGACGAAGGCACAAACGTATCCAGCGAAAAATCCTGGTAAAATACCGAATCCGCTAGTAGCGATACCGATTAAAACAGCGTATACGGGTGAGACACCGATTGCTAATGCGACTAAAATTGCCGCTGCGACACCGCTCATGCTACCAGAAGCTACTCCTACTGATTGTAAAAAGTCATTATGAAACATTTCTCCACCAATATAACGGTGAAATGCTTCAATAAGAAAACTTGCGATTGCTGCATTAGCTAAAGCGCCCATTGCTTTCATTCCGTAAGGCGCACGGTAACTGAAAAGTGTAAATAGACAAAGTACAACAAGTAATAGTGCTAAACCTTGCAAGATAGCCATTTGAAAATTGTCTCCTTTGATTTTTGTAATAAAAATTTGTATCATTCAATAATAATATAAAAGTTTGTTAAACGGAAAAATTTTTTATTGGGAAATCGCTGTAAGGTGAAAAACTCTTACAATAATGTAAGGAAAGTGTAAGGCATTTCGATAGAGTATAGTATGCCTTTTTTCGTATAATACAGGTATAGACATACGGCTAGTGAGAAAGCAGTGCAAACAGGAGGCGCATTTATGAAATTGGTAATTAAAGTTTTAGCTGTGTTCGCCATTATTTTAGGTGGAACAGCATATTATTTAAACACGAAAACAGAAGGTGTGCATGCTTTTGTAGACAACTTCTTTTCAAATAAAGAAATACAAGATTATTATGCTGTTATAGATAAAAGTGAGAAAAAAGACGATGAATATTTGTATACATTTAAAGGGTATACAGAAGATGGAAAGCTACAAGTTATTAAAAGAATGGTGAACCGTGAATTGCATACGGGTGCTTTTATAAAAATTTATGCAAAAGGTATGCAGGGAAAAGGATGGGCTGAAATCTCGAAAGAATCAATCCCGCAAAAAGCGTTGCAAAAAATAGAAAAACCATAAAAGGAGCGAATCGTTCGCTCCTTTTTTAGTGCGTTAAAATGGTGATAGCTGAACTTTCTTTATTAGAAATGATTTTTGCCCTTCCGCCAATTGGGAAAGTAAAGATTGGAGTTGTATGTCCGAAACTGGCATTCGCAATAATAGGGATATGAGCAAGTTCAGGCTTTGAAGCAATCATTTCTTGAATGTCCTCTATCATACATTCTGTTCCTTTTTGCATTCTTCCTATAACGATGCCTTTTACGTATTCAAAATCAGTTTGCTGCATAAGAGAATGTAAATATCGATCGAAAGTTTTAAGTGTAGCTTTTCCCGTTAAACTATCTTCTTCAAGAAATAAAACTTTATTTCTTAAGCTTGGCATATATGGTGTACCTTGTAGTAAATTCAAAGTGCTCATATTTCCGCCGATAATATCCCCTGTAGCTTCTCCTTCTTGAATCGAAACATATCCTTCATTTTTAATAAATTCTCGATTTTCTTGATCCATATACCAAGAATCATCGCTCCATGTTTCAGATGGTAGGATTTCAATAGGTTCATGAGAAGTTAAGCACTTTAAAAAGTAATCGGTCGTATAATCGAGTCCTTTCTCCATTCCAAATGAAGAGAAGTGAGGACCTGAATATGTAACTAAGCCTGTTTTAGCATAAATCGCGTTACTTAAAGCGGTAATATCAGAATAACCGCAGAAAATTTTCGGATTTTCTCGAATTAAATCATAATTGAGATGTTTCAATAAACCATTAGAGTTGTATCCGCCAAGTGTCGTCAAAATGGCCTTTACATTAGGATCTCTAAATGCTTCGTGGAGGTCTTGAACTCGTGAAGAAATAGAAGAGGAAGCGAATCGATCTATCTCATCAGCATATTTTGAGAATGTAACTTGAAAGCCTATGTCGGTTAATCTTTTTATAGCAAGGTCTCTGTTTTCATTTGAGACAATACTTAAACTACAAGATGGTGAAATAACCCTTATTTCATCATCTTTTTTTAATTTTGTTAGTAGCACCAAATTCACCCCTTGAAATGAAAGAATATTTAGATTTAAAAAATATTTTAACATATGAAATAAAGTGAAGGTGAATTATTTTTTGAAAAGGAGTTTTCCTGATTTTTCAGCAGACAGACAGAGTCTTTTTTTGATATGATAGGAAAAGTGATTTATTATAAGTAGTATTTAATATCTATAACATTTGAAGGGTGTGCAAGACGTGAAGAAACAACTTGCAGGCTTGCCGGTACACGTTCATTTCGTAACAGAAATCCGTGAAGGGGCGAGGAAGGAAACCGTTGCTTTTGAAGCAAATGGTCAATACTATGTAAAAGGTCAAGGTACATATATAACATTCCAAGAGCCGAACGAACAAGGCGAAGTGAAAACAATTATTAAAATTCAAGATGAACAAGTTCTCATTATGCGTTCAGGTGCTATTTCTATGCGTCAGACGCATGTGAAAGGTGAATGGACAACTGGTACGTATACGAGTGAACTTGGTACGTTTGCATTGCAAACGAAAACTGATAACGTTCTTTTTAAATGGTCGGATGAAAAGAAAAAAGGACAACTCTTCTTAACGTACGCATTGCTTCTAAGTGAACAAGAAGCTGGCAGATATACAATTACACTTAATTTGAAGGAGGCAAAATAATGAATTCTTTAGAACAAGTAAAAGGATTGATTAAAGAAGAAATTCAAGCTGCTGTATTAAAGGCAGAACTAGCGACAGAAGAACAAATTCCAAACGTTGTATTAGAATCTCCAAAAGATAAAACAAATGGTGACTTCTCTACAAATATGGCAATGCAACTTGCACGCGTTGCGAAAAAAGCACCTCGTATGATTGCAGAAGAATTAGTTGCAAACTTCGATAAAGCAAAAGCTTCTATTGAAAAAATTGAAATCGCTGGTCCTGGTTTCATTAACTTCTACATGGATAATAGCTACTTAACAGACTTAATCCCAACAATCGTCAACGCTGGTGAAGCATACGGTGAAACGAATACTGGTAAAGGTGAAAAAGTACAAATTGAGTTCGTATCTGCGAATCCAACAGGCGATCTTCACTTAGGACATGCACGTGGTGCGGCAGTAGGTGACACTTTATGTAACGTATTAGCAAAAGCAGGATATGATGTATCTCGTGAGTACTACATTAATGATGCTGGTAACCAAATTCATAACTTAGCTCTTTCTGTTGAAGCTCGTTACATGCAAGCTTTAGGTTTAGAGAAAGAAATGCCAGAAGACGGTTACCATGGTGCGGACATCATTGGAATTGGTAAACGCTTAGCTGAAGAGTTTGGCGATCGTTATGCAAAAGCTGATGCAGAAGAAAGCTATGAATTCTATCGTTCATACGGTTTAAAATATGAGTTAGCAAAACTTCAAAAAGATTTAGCAAGCTTCCGTGTTAACTTCGATGTGTGGTTCTCAGAAACATCATTATACAAAAACGGAAAAATTGATCAGGCTCTTGCTGTATTAAAAGAGCGTGACGAAATCTTTGAAGAAGGCGGAGCAACTTGGTTCCGTTCAATGACTTACGGTGACGACAAAAACCGTGTATTAATTAAAAATGACGGTTCTTACACATACTTAACGCCAGATATCGCTTATCACCGTGATAAATTAGAGCGTGGTTTCGATAAGCTAATCAACATTTGGGGTGCTGACCACCACGGTTACATTCCTCGTATGAAAGCTGCTATTCAAGCACTAGGTTACGATAAAGAAACACTTGAAGTAGAAATCATCCAAATGGTACAACTGTACCAAAATGGTGAAAAAATGAAAATGAGTAAGCGTACAGGTAAAGCAGTTACACTTCGTGAGCTTATGGAAGAAGTAGGCGTGGACGCAATGCGATACTTCTTCGCAATGCGTAGCGGTGATTCTCATTTAGACTTCGATATGGACTTAGCTGTATCAAAATCTAATGAAAACCCAGTATACTATGCACAATATGCACATGCTCGTGTATGCAGTATCCTTCGTCAAGGTGAAGAGTTAGGATTAGCTACAGGCGGAGACGTAAATTACAAACTTGTTACTTCTGAGAAAGAAGTAGAGTTACTGAAAAAACTTGGTGAATTCCCAGCTGTAGTTGCGGATGCAGCGCAAAAACGTCTGCCACACCGCATTACAAGCTATGCATTTGAATTAGCTGCAGCATTACACAGCTTCTACAATGCAGAAAAAGTATTAAACCAAGATAACTTAGAATTAAGTAAAGCTCGTTACGAATTAATGAAAGCAGTACGCACGACACTTCAAAATGCATTAGCAATCGTAGGAGTATCTGCACCAGAAAAAATGTAATAAAGAAAAGATGTCTATTTTTGTTTAGAATTGATATACAAGTTGATATATAAACTTCTGATCAGTCTATAGACTGATCAGAAGTCAAAGAAAGAAGAGCACCGAAAAGTCGTGTGGCTTGATAAGGGAAAGTTGAAACAGAAAAAGAGATGGCAAAGCTATCTCTTTTTCTGTGCCAATTTTCTAATCTAAATACATGTGACAAATATATGTTATGGTAATGGAGTGAAAATAGTAAAATACCAATTAACTATTGATTTTTAGGAACGATTCTAGAATAATAGACTGTTGGGGGTAAGATTATCAAAAATCCATATATGTATTATTAGTTGGTGGAATGTTACTAGAAAATGGTGTGATTGTTGTAAAAAACATTGTTACAGCTATGCCAAATACTAAAAGAACAATTCATCTAACCAAGTATTTAAACAATTAGTAATTAATCTTGAAAACTTCCAACTTAGTCAAGAAACTAGGGGTGGTATGTTTAAAATAGTACATATAGTACAATTAAAGGTTTCATGATTTGATAAAAAATAATGAAAGGATATAAATTTCTCGGTTTTGATATTATCATCATATATAAGCTCATTTTAATTCTTCGACATAGCCATGGAACCCATTAGGAAAAGGGTTTTTTCTCGACACTCATTTATATACTCCAAAAATGAAAAGGCTGAATTTCGTATTTCTATACGATTTACATGAAATCAGTTGACAATCATACTCTTTTTTAGTTACCCCCAAATTCGGTCCACTGTATTCAAATTTGGAGAATATGACTATCATCTTGCATAGGCAAACAATACTTCATCCAGAGCGTTTTTAATTATATAATGCTGGCGGTGGAACGCTTCTTGTTCTACTTGTTTCGGTGTGTAGGTCGGCTGTGTAACTAAACACAAAATGTTTTAACATATGGCCAATTTCACCTCAACTCATAATGGCAGAAAATGCATCTTCAATAACATCTTTTAGAATACGAGTATCCTAGCATGTTTCACAGTCGTAACCTTCTTCGGCTGATATGCTAAATTCGATTATAGATTGTACTTCTTGTTATTCTTTATGAGGATAAGTAAGGAAGTTGACCAAATGCATATTTACTGTGAAGTAGCTCTTCCATACTTGTCGACAATGAAATTTTCGCATTTATAGAGCAAACGTTTGCGTTGGTATGGAGAAATTTCGGAAACTCTACAGCATAATAAGACAATGACCGTCATGAGTTTTATCGTGAGTGCTTGTTGAGTGGTCTTCTTCTGACTTTGAAGTTGTTTGTTCGTTCATGGGTATTTGTAATTTGAATTCCTTTATCAAAATTTGTCCTGTATCTGTTTTTGTTAAACAGTATATACGATAAATAAAATGTCGGAGAAATTAGATGAATCTATATAAAAGTCAAACTGCAATTTTTTAAGTAGTAGAAGGATTGAAAAAGAGAAAAAGATGATAATAGCTGTCAAACAAGTTTTAGTAAAGTGGCTTAATGACATTGAATAGTAGAATCTTTGTCATAGTATGCTTGTACCAGGATCTATCTATTTTTAATTTTATAGGAGGATAACATAAAATATGTATTTAAAAAGAGTTACTTCGATTTTTTCGATTATAATGATTTTTATGTTTACTATAGGTCAAAGTCTTTTACCTATAGTAGCAAATGCACAAGAGCTAAACACAGCAGGACTTGTGGATAGTTTTCAGATTGGTAAAACAAATCTAAGTACCACAGAAAGGACTAAAGTAACTGTAAACTTCAGTGAAAAAGATGGACTTAGGCTGAAGCCTGGAGACACACTAACATTAACACTGCCTCCAGAGTTAAAAGGATTAAATAGCGAGTTTCTATTAAATGACTATGGTACTTGTAAAGTTACAGCAGGTACTGTGGTATGTACATTTAATGATAAAGTGGATACATATGAAAATATTCAAGGGTATTTAAACTTTTTCGTGGAAGCTACTAATGTAGGAACGGATCAAAAGAAAGAGATTGAAACCAATTTTGGTACAACTGTAGATAAGCAGTCTGTAACAATTACCGGTCCAAGTAGTGGTGGTGGCACAGATCCTGGAAAGCCACCGTTTTTTTATAAAACTGGTGATATGAACTCAGGTAAGGACAATGAAGTACGTTGGTTCTTGAATATAAATTTAAATAAAGAAGAGTTAAGTCGTGATATTGTTGTGACTGATAATTTACAGGAAGGTCAAACACTTAATAAGGATAGTTTCTATATAAGTGTAGATGATTATCTAGGTCGTCGATCTTTAACGCTACAAGAGTTTGAAAAGCAAGGTTACGGAACGATTACCTTTACTGGAGACAGATCATTTAAAGTTATGCTTAATAAGGATAAAGCACGTCTTGCTGCCTTTACGATTGGTTATACATCTACTATAACGGAAGCTGGGAAGAAGCAAGAGTTTTTTAAGAATGATTATACGATTGATTACCAAGTCCTAAACAAAGAACCAGTTACTGAATCGGGTACTCATCCAGTCGAAAATATGACAGCTGGTGGTGGTGCTACTGGTAACAAGGTTCCAAAAGGAAAGCTGAAAATTGTTAAACATATTGAAGGAAATAAAGAAAAAGTAATTCCGAATGTTTCGTTTAAGTTGTATAAAGAGTCTGGTGAACAAGTTGGGGGCGAATATAAAACAAATGAAAAAGGGATAGTTGAAACTCCTCAATTATCACCAGGTAAATATTATGTACAAGAGGTTTCAGCTCCAGACTATATTGATTTCGATCCTCAGAAAAAAGTAGAGTTTGAAATAAAATCAGATGATGAAAATGGAGTCGAACTGGATATTCCAAATAAAGTGAAAACTACATCTGTTTCAGGAACGAAGATGTGGAAAGGCGATAACGAGAAAGATCGTCCAAGTTCAATCAAAGTAGAATTACTACAAAATGAGAAAATAGTAGACACAAAAGAAGTAACAGCGGCAGATGGTTGGAAATACAAATTTGACAACCTAGCAGTCTATGATGCAAATGGAGTGGCGTACAAGTATGAAGTAAAAGAACAACCGATAGATGGATACACAACAGAAGTAAATGGTTATGACATTACAAATACAAAAGTGGTACAAACAACCAAAGTAGAAGGAACGAAAACATGGAAGGACGGAAATGCGGAAAATCGTCCGAATATGATTAAAGTAGACTTACTACAAAATGGCCAAGTAATCGCAACGCAAGAAGTAACAGAAGCAAGCGGTTGGAAGTATGAGTTCAAAGATTTAGCGGCATATGATGCCGAAGGTAAGGCATATAAGTATGAAGTGAAAGAACAAGCAGTAGATGGATATCAAACAGAAGTAAAAGGTTATGACATCACGAATACAAAAGTAGGCAAGACGAAAGTAGAAGGAACGAAAACGTGGAAGGATGATAATGCGAAAGATCGTCCGACGATGATTAAAGTAGACTTACTACAAAATGGCCAAGTAATCGCAACACAAGAAGTAACAGAAGCAACAGGTTGGAAATATGAATTCAAAGATTTAGCGGCATACGATGCCGAAGGTAAGGCATACAAGTATGAAGTGAAAGAACAAGCAGTAGACGGATATCAATACGAAGTAAAAGGTTATGACATTACAAATACAAAAGTAGGTCAAACAAAAGTAGAAGGAACGAAAACGTGGAAGGATAACAATTCACCGGATCGTCCGAAAACAATCAAAGTAGACTTACTACAAAACGATAAAGTAATCGCAACGCAAGAAGTAACAGAAGCAAGCGGTTGGAAGTATGAATTCAAAGATTTAGCGGCATATGATGCCGAAGGAAAAGCGTACAAGTATGAAGTGAAAGAACAAGCAGTAGATGGATATCAATCCGAAGTAAAAGGATATGACATTACGAATACAAAAGATGCAAAAACAACAGTAGCAGGAACGAAAACTTGGAATGACAACAATGCATCAGATCGACCAACAACAATCAAAGTAGACTTATTGCAAAATGGCAATGTAATTCAAACACAAGATGTAACAGAAGCAACCAGTTGGAATTATACATTTGCAGACTTAGCACGATATGATGCAAATGGTGTTCCTTATACGTACACAGTAAAAGAGCATCCAGTAGCGGGATACAAATCGGAAGTAAATGGCTACAACATTACAAACACAAAAGTAGCAAAATTGACAGTAGAAGGAACAAAGACGTGGAAAGACGGAAATGCAATAGACCGTCCGGCAATGATCAAAGTAGACTTACTACAAAACGGTAACGTAATCAAAACACAAGATGTACTAGCAGTAATGGGTTGGAAATATATATTTGCAGATTTAGAAGCATACGATGCGAATGGAGTAGCTTATCAGTATGAAGTGAAAGAACAACCGATTGCGGGATATAAATCTAGCGTAAGCAGTTATGACATCACGAATACAAAAGTAGGCGAAACGAAAGTAGAAGGAACAAAGACTTGGAACGATAACAACGCAACAGATCGTCCGACGATGATTAAAGTAGATTTACTACAAAACGGTAAAGTAGTAGACACAAAAGAAGTAACAGAAGCAACAAATTGGAAGTACACATTTGAAAACCTACAAGCATACGATGCAAACGGAGTAGCTTACGAGTATAAAGTGAAAGAACAAACAGTAGATGGATATAAATCGGAAGTCAAAGGTAATGACATCACAAATACAAAAGTAGGCGAAACGAAAGTAGAAGGAACGAAAACGTGGAAGGATGATAATGCGAAAGATCGTCCGACGATGATTAAAGTAGACTTACTACAAAATGGTAAAGTAGTAGACACAAAAGAAGTAACAGAAGTAACAAATTGGAAGTACACATTTGAAAACCTACAAGCATACGATGCAAACGGAGTAGCTTACGAGTATAAAGTGAAAGAACAAGCAGTAGACGGATATCAATCGGAAGTAAACGGTAATGACATCACGAATACAAAAGTAGGCAAAACAAAAGTAGAAGGAACGAAAACGTGGAAGGATGATAATGCGAAAGATCGTCCGACGATGATTAAAGTAGACTTACTACAAAATGGCCAAGTAATCGCAACGCAAGAAGTAACAGCGGAAAAAGGTTGGAAATATGAATTCAAAGATTTAGCGGCATATGATGCCGAAGGTAAGGCATACAAGTATGAAGTGAAAGAACAAGCAGTAGACGGATATCAAACAGAAGTACATGGTTATGACATCACGAATACTAAAGTTGGTCAAACAAAAGTAGAAGGAACGAAAACGTGGAAAGACGATAATGCGAAAGATCGTCCAAATATGATTAAAGTAGACTTACTACAAAATGGCCAAGTAATCGCAACACAAGAAGTAACAGAAGCAAGCGGTTGGAAATATGAATTCAAAGATTTAGCGGCATATGATGCCGAAGGTAAGGCATACAAGTATGAAGTGAAAGAACAAGCAGTAGACGGATATCAAACAGAAGTAAAAGGTTATGACATCACGAATACAAAGGTTGGTCAAACAAAAGTAGAAGGAACGAAGGTGTGGAAGGATGGAAACGGTGAAGGGCGTCCAGAAACAATCAAAGTCGACCTACTACAGAATGGCAAGGTAATCGATACAAAAGAAGTAAGCGCAGCAAGCGAATGGAAATATGCGTTTACAGATTTAGCGGCATACGATGCCGAAGGCAAGGCATATAAGTATGAAGTGAAAGAACAAGCAGTAGACGGATATCAAACAGAAGTAAAAGGTTATGACATCACGAATACAAAGGTTGGCAAAACAAAAGTAGAAGGAACGAAAACATGGAAAGACGATAATGCGAAAGATCGTCCGGAAATGATTAAAGTAGACCTACTACAAAATGGTACAGTGATTGCGACGCAAGAAGTAAGTAAAGCAACAGGCTGGAAATACGAATACAAAGATTTAGCGGCATATGATGCCGAAGGTAAGGCATACAAGTATGAAGTGAAAGAACAACCAATCGACGGATACAAATCCGAAGTAAAAGGTTATGACATCACGAATACAAAGATTGGTCAAACAAAAGTAGAAGGAACGAAGGTATGGAAGGACGGAAACGGTGAAGGGCGTCCAGAAACAATCAAAGTCGACCTACTACAAAATGGCAAGGTAATCGATACAAAAGAAGTAAGCGCAGCAAGCGAATGGAAATATGCGTTTACAGATTTAGTGGCATACGATGCCGAAGGTAAGGCATATAAGTATGAAGTAAAAGAACAACCAGTAGACGGATATCAATCCGCAGTCAAAGGATATGACATTACGAATACAAAAGTAAGCAAGACGAAAGTAGAAGGAACGAAAACATGGAAAGACGATAATGCGAAAGATCGTCCAACAATGATTAAAGTAGATTTACTACAAAATGGTAAAGTAGTAGACACAAAAGAAGTAAGCAAAGCAACAAATTGGAAGTACACATTTGAAAACCTACAAGCATACGATGCAAACGGAGTAGCATACAAGTATGAAGTAAAAGAACAAGCAGTAGACGGATATCAAACAGGAGTACATGGTTATGACATCACGAATACTAAAGTTGGTCAAACAAAAGTAGAAGGAACGAAAACGTGGAAAGACGATAATGCGAAAGATCGTCCGACGATGATTAAAGTAGACTTACTACAAAATGGCCAAGTAATCGCAACACAAGAAGTAACAGAAGTGACAGGCTGGAAATATGAATTCAAAGATTTAGCGGCATACGATGCTGAAGGTAAGGCATATAAGTATGAAGTGAAAGAACAAGCAGTAGATGGATATCAATCCGCAGTCAAAGGATATGACATCACAAATACAAAAGTAGGCGAAACGAAAGTAGAAGGAACAAAGACTTGGAACGATAACAACGCAATAGATCGTCCGAAAGCAATTAAAGTAGACTTACTACAAAATGGTAAAGTAGTAAACACAAAAGAAGTAACAGCAGCAACAAATTGGAAGTACACATTTGAAAACCTACAAGCATACGATACAAACGGTGTAGCTTACGAGTATAAAGTGAAAGAACAACCGGTAGACGGATACAAATCTAAGGTAAACGGTAATGACATCACAAATACAAAAGTAGGCCAAACAGAAGTAGAAGGAACGAAGACATGGAAAGACGATAATGCGAAAGATCGTCCTTCAATGATCAAAGTAGACTTACTACAAAATGGCCAAGTAATCGCAACACAAGAAGTGAGCGCAGCAAGCGAATGGAAATATGCGTTTAAAGATTTAGCAGCATATGATGAGAATGGTGTAGCTTACAAGTATGAAGTGAAAGAACAAGCAGTAGACGGATATCAATCAAAAGTCAAAGGTAATGACATCACAAATACAAAAGTAGGCCAAACAAAAGTAGAAGGAACGAAGACATGGAAAGACGATAATGCGAAAGATCGTCCTTCAATGATTAAAGTAGACTTACTACAAAATGGCCAAGTAATCGCAACACAAGAAGTGAGCGCAGCAAGCGAATGGAAATATGTGTTTACAGATTTAGCGGCATATGATGCTGAAGGAAAAGCATATAAGTATGAAGTGAAAGAGCAACCAGTAGATGGATATCAATCCGAAGTCAAAGGATATGACATCACGAATACAAAAGTAAGCCAAACAAAAGTAGAAGGAACAAAAATGTGGAAAGACGATAATGCGAAAGATCGTCCGAAAGCAATTAAAGTAGACTTACTACAAAGCGGTAAAGTGATTGCGACGCAAGAAGTAAGCAAAGCAACAGGCTGGAAATATGAATTTAAAGATTTAGCAGCATATGATGCAGACGGAAAAGCATACAAGTATGAAGTGAAAGAACAAGCAGTAGACGGATATCAAACAGAAGTACATGGTTATGACATCACGAATACAAAGGTTGGTCAAACAAAAGTAGAAGGAACGAAAACGTGGAAAGACGATAATGCGAAAGAACGTCCTTCAATGATTAAAGTAGACTTACTACAAAGTGGCCAAGTAATCGCAACACAAGAAGTGAGTACAGAAAGTGATTGGAAATATGAATTTAAAGATTTAGCAGCATATGATGCTGAAGGTAAGGCGTACAAGTATGAAGTGAAAGAACAACCAGTAGCGGGATACAAATCCGAAGTAAATGGTTATGACATCACGAATACAAAAATCAAGGACGAACCAGGTGTAGATCCAAAAGATCCAAGCACAGATCCAAAAGATCCAAGCACAGATCCAAACACAAATACAGACAAAAATAGCGATTCAAAAGTTCCACCTAATAAAGAAAATGATAAGCCAACATTACTTCCTAACACAGGAGGAACATCAGCAGAAATGATTTCAATTCTTGGAGGTATGGTATTGTTCCTTTTAGGTGGAATTCTATTCGCTCGTCAGCGAATAGAATAATAAAAAAGCTTTAGATTATTGATTACATCGTAATCTGAGTAGCAGATAAATTAAAAAATTACTATTGATATTGCTCCCTTTAGGTAAGTATTCAAAAACACTTCACGATAAAGTGAAGGGAAGAATGCAACCTGAAGGGTTTTTTTTATAGAAAAAAGAGAACAGTTTCAAGTTGGACTCAATCAGCGGCCCAATAATATGGTCAGCTTTCATAGAGATAAGCGGCTCTAAAGCGATAATAAAACTGCAAGAATAATTTTTTCATAATGGAAGAGCCTCTTTATTAGATGTACTCACTATTATTACAATTTTTATTCTACATGGTAGTACTATGTAATGGATATTTTATTATG
Source organism: Bacillus sp. AR13-1 (assembly GCF_008042285.1). Taxonomy (NCBI): domain Bacteria; kingdom Bacillati; phylum Bacillota; class Bacilli; order Caryophanales; family Bacillaceae; genus Bacillus; species Bacillus sp. AR13-1. The sequence continues at coordinate 420,407 of NZ_QNUA01000007.1, read as the reverse complement.
ATTATATTGCAATTTTTATTATACATGATAAGTTGTGTAATAAATATGTTATTATGCATATATTTGAATTTTTTATTCTATATGGTAATGCCATGTAATAAATATGCCTTTTTACATATTTATTTTTCCTTAATAAAAAGCTACCGATTAATCGGTAGTTTGAAATAGTGTTAAGCGGCTTTTTGTCCTGTTTTCACGGTAGGTTGAAGGCTATTATAGACACCTGTACCAATGACCTCTAATGCCATTTTCATACGTTCTGGTGAAATGTTCTCAAATACGTTATCTTGAGGCGTGTGATATACCTTTTCGATATGATAGATTAATGGATTCCAACTATCGACGCCCATCCAAATAAATAGTGCAGAAGGGATACCCACTTCAGCAAATGGTACGTGATCACTAGAGCCAAATTTTCCTTGAAGAACGAGGTTATTATTTAATTGTTTACCTGCTTGTAAGGCAGCATCTGTTACAAGGTTTGTAGAACCATCAGGAGTCATAGCATATAAATTTTTTGCTTTATCATAATTTGTTGCAACCATGTCTGCGTTAAAGACACCTAAAATTCGATCACGTTCCTTTTGGGACAGACTATTAACATAATAATCAGAGCCAAGTAAGCCAGTTTCCTCAGAACCAAAAGCAATAAAACGAATTTCTTTATCAGTTTCTACATTTTGAAAAGCACGAGCCAGTTCTAATACTAATCCTGTACCAGAAGCATTATCATTTGCCCCAGGTGCTCCAACGACACTATCGTAGTGTGAACTTACAACGACGGCCTTTTCATTACCTGTACTATTTTTTGGTTTCTTTTTAGCGATGACATTTAAGGATGTTAAATTAGATTCATGTCTCGCTTTTAGGGAAAGAATTGTTGTCTCTTTTTTAGCGATTTCTTCTTTAAATGCATTTCCTTGAGCATAAGCAAGACCGAAGACAGGGATAGCCTGTTTTTTAGTTAAGCGAGGATTGAAAGTTTGTCCATAGTTTCCGCGTCCGCCAATTAAGCTGTATAAAAGAACACCTTTTGCCCCTTTACTAACAGCATTTTCAACCTGTTTATTATAATCTGCTACTGTTGCACCTCTTTCGAATAAAACAATTTTTCCGTTTACCTCATTTGGAATATCGTCTAATTTTGTACCACCTTGAACAAAGATAAGTGGAGCTGTAACAGCTTCTGTAGAAATTAGTGCATTTGGAGCAGCACCAGCTTGCCAATTACGCTTTGTCCCTAATGGTGATTCGATAAATCCAACGTATTGATCCGGCACTTGAAAGGGCTGATACTCTACTTCATATCCCATTGATTTAAGCTTCATACCAACATAGCGAGAAGCCCATTCTTCTGATTTTGTACCACCTGGACGGGGACCGATTGTTTCGGATAAGAAACGGATATGCTCGATGGCGCGGTTTGCATCAACTTGTTTTGTAATAGGTGGAGTCTGTGTAATTCCTGACGTGGAATCAGCTTTTGCTTGTCCGATTGGAGCTAAGCTAACGGCGAGTGATACAGCAAGCAAGGAGCTTACTATTTTTTGTTTCAGTGATTTTCTCATTTTTTCCTCTCCCATTCTTCTATTCTCTCTGACTGACAAAAGAAGACGGTTAACGACTTTATTTTACCTTTATATGTATGAATTTTCAATAAATGTATGTTGAGAAATAAAAAACGCTATATGCATATTTGCATATTTTTAGCGGAGATATGTATGCTATCATTTTAAATGAAGGATCGCTTTCTGTTTGGAAGGCTCCTACATTGCATGAATCTAGTGTACCCAAACTTTAGATTATGTAGGGAAAAGAGATCCGTTATAGGATTTCTTTTCTTTTGTTTGAATCATGTGATGATAACTATGTTTCCGCATTTCATAATTATCATCAGTGATATATGTAAGGCATCCATATGAAAATACGAGGCTGTTCAAGAGTTTTCCGTACTTTTGGACAGCCTCACCCCGTTAAAAAGGTGATACTTTGATGTATCACCTTTTTATTTTTATAAGCTTTCTGTTTATGGGGATGTTACATAATCAAAAACAGCCGCTTTAGTAGAAGGAATCTACAAAACGGCTATTTTTGATTATAGTTGAGTTAAAATAATTGGCTCGCCACGAGTGACGACAACTGTATGTTCACATTGTGCAACAAGGCTTTTATCTGGTGTAACGAATGTCCAACCATCATCACCGCGCTCAATGATATGATCAGCTTTCATAGAGATGAATGGTTCTACAGCGATAACAAGGCCGTCTTTTAGAAGCGCATTATCCATTGGATCATAGTAGCTTAAAATGTGGTTTGGAGCTTCGTGTAAGCTAAGACCAATACCGTGACCAGTTAAGTTTTGGATTACATTATATCCATTTTTATGTGCAAAGTTAGAAACAGCACGACCAATTTGATTTTGTTTTGAGCCAGCTTTTACTTTTTTCATTGCTTCCCAAAATGAGTCTACTGCTGCTTGGCAAAGTTTTTCTTTTTCTTCATCGTCGCCAAGAACAAATGAGATACCTGTATCTGCATAATATCCGTCAAGTGCTGCTGATACGTCTACGTTTACTAAATCGCCTTCTTTTAATACGCGATCGCTTGGAATGCCGTGAGCAACTTCTTCGTTTACACTAATGCAAGTTACACCTGGGAATTTATATTCTTTTTCAGGCGCTGAAATAGCACCGTGCTCATCTAATACTTTTTTACCAATTAAATCAAGCTCTTTCGTTGTCATACCTGGCTTCGCTTGTTTTTTCATTTCTTCGCGTGCAAGTGCAACGATGCGGCCGATTTTTCGTAAACCTTCTAAATCTTGTTCATTACGAATAATCATGAAAACCACTGTCCTTCCTCGAATATATGTCTTATCCGATTGTATCATGTTTGTTTTTGTACTGCTACTCGCATGCGGTATGCAGGCTGATTCCTCTCATAAAGAATACATGACAATTGTCATATGGATGTCATGACGCATCATACTGTTTCCTAACTTTTCCAACGCATACAATGTAAATATAAGAAACGGCGGGGGTGGAGAGATGGAAAAGATTATTGAAGTAAATGGTGTTTCTAAAACATTTAAACATAAAAAAGCAGTAAATAACGTTTCATTTCATGTAAATAAAGGGCAAATAGTAGCATTACTCGGCCCAAATGGTGCGGGGAAAACAACGACAATTTCAATGATGCTCGGATTAAAAGATCCGACAGAAGGGAATGTTTCGATATTTGGAAAGAGCCCGAAGCATAGAGATGTTCGTAATAGCCTCGGTGCGATGTTGCAAGAAGTAAGCGTTATTGACAGCATCACAGTAGAAGAGGCAATTGAGTTATTCCGTAGTTATTATACGAATCCAGTAGCGAAAGAAACATTACTTCAGCTATCGAATTTAGAATCAGAGCGAAAGCAAAGATGTGAAAAGTTATCAGGTGGTCAAAAGAGAAGGTTGAATTTTGCACTCGCACTTGCGGGAAATCCAGATTTATTATTTTTAGATGAACCAACTGTAGGGATGGACATTACGTCTCGAAAAGTGTTTTGGGAAACGATTCGAAAGTTAGCAAGTGAAGGGAAAACGATTATTTTAACGACGCACTATTTAGAAGAAGCAGATGCGTTAGCGGACCGTATTTTATTATTCGCAAACGGAAAAATTATCGCAGATGGTACGCCGGATGAAATGAAAGCGACGATTTCTCGAAAAACGATCTCGTTTTATTCAAAAGAAAGTATCCCTACGGGCCTGCTAAAGGAATTGCCGAATGTAACAGGAGTACAGTCAAATGAGGGGCGGATTATTTTAACAACGGAGGATACCGATGCCACGTTACAAGCAATTTATCAAAAGAACTTACCTGTAACAGATATTTCAGTTGAACGTGGAAGTCTCGATGAAGCATTTGAACAGTTTGTCGCAAATCAGAAGGGGGAAATCGCATGAGAGCACTATGGATGCAATGTAAAATAGAGGTTTTACGTACGTTCCGCAATAAATTATTCATCTTTTTCTCATTATTAATGCCAGTTATGTTTTATTACATCTTTACAAATGTTATTCAAGTCCCGCAAAACGGAGATGCATGGAAAGCACATTATTTAATTTCAATGGCGACTTTCAGTATTGTAGGGACTGCCCTTTTTAGTTTCGGTGTGAGACTTTCTCAGGAAAAAGGGCAAGGATGGACACATTTGTTAAAAATTACACCGCTTCCAGAGGGCGCATATTTAGCAGCTAAAATTATTGCTCAAACAGTAGTGAATGCTTTTTCAATCTTAGTTATTTTTATGGCAGGAATATTAATTAATAATGTTGAGTTGACGATAGGCCAATGGATTGGTGCAGGATTATGGCTATTACTAGGCGTGACACCATTTTTAGCCCTTGGAACAGTAATAGGTTCAATTAAGAAGGCGGATGCAGCAGCTGGTTTAGCCAATATTTTAAATATGAGTCTAGCTGTAATTGGCGGGTTATGGATGCCAATTGAAGTGTTCCCGAAAATATTAAGATCTATCGGTGAATGGACACCAACATACCACTTTGGAAGCGGTGCATGGGACATTGTAGCTGGAAAATCGATTGGGTGGGAAAATATCGCGGTACTAGGAGGTTATTTCCTTATATTTGTTGTAGTATCAATATATATAAGAAAAAGACAGGAAGCGGTATAAATGATAGAGAAGAAGAGGTTTGAAGTTTTTCCGAAACAGATGGGTTTCTTCCCATATATGTGGCTCGTGTATTTATTATTTCCAATCTATAATTTAACGCAAGTATCAGGATGGAAGCTTGTAATAGGGATCGGTATGTTGATAGTCTTCACCGTCACATACCGTCAACTTTATTTTGTTAACAAAACGTTCATTTTGTGGGCGTGTATTCAAATGGTGCTCACATTCTCATTTGCTTTATTTTATAATCCCTTCATGATATTGTTCGGATATTTTACGGCGAGTGCGATGGGATTTGCGCCAAGTAAGAAGGCATTTCGTGTGTTGTTATGTTTATTAGTTGTAATGCTTGGAGCTTTTATATTTGTAAATGTTAATCAACTAACAATCCCGAGTTTAGTGAATATCGTTCCGATGTTTATTTTAATGCTTCTTACGCCATTTGGAATGCGTAATTTTAATCAGAAAAAGATGTTAAGGAATCAACTAAACGAAGCAAACGAACAAATTAAAGACTTAGTAAAACGTGAGGAACGGCAGCGAATCGCAAGAGATCTTCATGATACGTTAGGGCATACGTTATCCCTTATTACTTTAAAAAGTCAGCTTGTGGAGAAACTGATTGTGAAGAATCCAGAACGCGCAAGTATAGAGGCGAAGGAGATTACACAAACATCTCGTACAGCTTTAAAACAACTGCGCGAGTTAATTTCGGATATGCGTATGATTACAGTGGAAGAAGAACTTGAGCAAATAAAAGCGATTTTGCAAGCAGCCAATATTGAATTGGAAGTAAAGCAAGAGGCTAATTCTAGTTCGCTATCGCCAATTGAGCAAAATATTTTAGGTATGTGTTTACGTGAAGCTGTTACGAATGTCGTGAAACATAGTAAGGCAAAGGCATGTACAGTTTCTATATTAGAATCACAAGGTGAATTGATTTTAAAAGTAGAAGATAATGGCGTCGGTTTAGAGGAGCGAAATCATGATGGAAACGGCATTCGTGGTATGAAGGAACGAATTGCCTTAATTGACGGTCTAGTGGAACTAGATACGGTTAATCCAGGGACACTGTTAACAGTGAAAGTTCCAATTGTAATTAGAACAGGAAAAGATGAGGTGAGGGCATGATTCGAATTATTATTGCAGAAGATCAACGAATGCTTCGTGGTGCATTAGGAGCCCTGCTTGATCTAGAAGATGATATTGAAGTGGTTGGGCAAGCGGCGAATGGTGAAGAGGCGTTAAAATTAATTGAATCGCTAAAGCCCGATATAAGTATTATGGATATTGAAATGCCAATCCAAAGTGGTTTAGATGTTGCTGAAATTTTAAAGAAAGAAAAATCATCTTGTAAAGTAATGATTTTAACAACATTTGCGCGTCCTGGTTATTTTGAAAGGGCAATGAAAGCTGGTGTGCACGGATATTTATTAAAAGATAGTCCAAGTGAGGATTTAGCTTCGGCAATTCGTAACGTAATGAAAGGGAAACGAGAGATTTCTCAAGAGTTAATGTTTGGCTTATGGCAAGAGCAAAATCCATTATCGGATCGCGAAAAAGAAGTGCTGTTACTTGCGAAAGAAGGAAAGACTGCAAATGAAATTGCGAAGGCACTTTATCTTTCACCTGGCACAGTTCGTAATTACATTTCTGAAGTATTAACGAAGCTCGATGCAAAAAATAGAATTGAGGCAATTACAATTGCGGAAGAAAAGGGATGGATGTGAAAAAGAAGTTTACCTATAATCGGTAAACTTCTTTTTTGCTTATTTTCCTTGTTGTACTTCTACTACTTTACTAATTTTTGCTAGAGCCCTATATCCATGTGCTTGGAAAGCCTTTTCGAATTCTGTTGCTGTCATATTACCATATAAGTCTTTTGCAGCTTGTACAATGTGAGATTGAAGTGATTCAAAATCTTCTGCTGAAGTTGCGTAGTTTTGCAATGCACGCATAACAACTTTACTTACTTTTTCATTTCCTTGTCTTTGAACAGATATACCGTTATACGTTTTACCTTCAGCTAATTGATATAATACATGGCTGATAATTCCAGAATTCACGTGAGATTCTTGATCATTTCCATCATTATAGAAATCTTTTAAGTTTGTGTATAGTTTGTTGCCGCCGTCACCAATTTCCCCTGGGATGTCACGAATTGTTAGACCACCTAACGTATCACCCATAATCCAATTTCCTTTATCTTTCTTTACGTAATATTCTATTTGTGTACCCCAAAAATCTGCTAGACCTTCATTTAGCGCAGATGTTTCAGCACTTGGATATCGCACAATTTTATTTTTCGTCGTACCACTAAATACAGCATGTCCAAATTCATGAGCTGTTACGTCAAGAGCAGAGGTTAATTTTCCATTTAGCCCGTCACCAAAGACCATTTGATTCCAACCTGGATGCCAAAATGCATTTACATAGTTTTCTTTTACACCATCACTAACTTCAGTAGAATCAAATCCGTGGACGCTAGCAACAACTTTTGAGTCTTTATTATCGTAACTTTTCAGATTATGTTCTTTCTTAAAATAGTCGTAAATATCACTCATATTTTTCATAACACCAGCTGCTTCTTTATCTAAGAAGTTAGAGTTATCGCTTGAAATAAGTGTCCCTGGATAACCAGCTTGGCTATCGCCACCAAGGGAATCAGCGTAGTTTGCGTTGTAAATATAAATACCATTTCCGCGGGATAAATCAGCTAAATAAAATTTTCCATCAGAGCCTTTCGCAATATTAAATAATACATTTTCTTGTAGCGCATTTTTCCCAGTTCCTTGTTCTTTCGCTGGTGATAGTTTAGGTGCTGTTACTTGATTAATAGTTTTATTCTCTTTATTTTTAATAAACTTTTCTTGGAAAAGTACTTCACCAGTTTGTAAGTCCATGATTGCATTTCCGTTTATAACTTGTTCATTGTTTTCATAAGTAAATGTAAGGACCGTTGCGTATGTATAGTAGCCATCTTTTTTCTTATAAACTACCGTTTCGCTAGAAAATTCTGTTTCTGTCGCATCACTTGGAATTTGAAGTATATTGCGTAATTTAGATTTTACTTCATTTTTCGACAAAAAATTTGTTATAGTAAGATTAAGTTGTTGGTCTAAATTTTGGGCAACTTTACCACTAACAGTTGTAATTACTCCATTTTTATCTACTTTTACAATGAGATCTTGACCATATACTTTATAATTTTTGTATGTTTGTGCAAGGCGTAATTCGGTTTGATTTTCTTTTGTTTCTTTATTTGTAGGTTGAAAATCGACATTCTTTTCAGTAGTAACTTGCTCTTGTTGAGCTTTAGCCCCATTTACCTCACCTTTTAAATACTTTTTAGCAATATTCTCTTTTGTATCGTTTTGAGGTTGTGTTAATTTTCCGATTGTTAAACCAGGCTGAGCAATTTCAACTTTCACTTCATTTTTATCTAATTCTTGAGCGTGAATAGCTTCTGTTGATAAAGGACAAAGAAGACCGAATGTAACGAAAGCACTAGCAAGTTTTCTATAATTCATCTATAACACTCCTAATCTTGTATTGTGTATGTGAGATGAATTGTATGAGGAATTTGCCGAATTTTATATATATTATGCATTATTTCATATCAAAAATTGTCGAATTCACATTATTGTAGTGGTATGACAACTTAAAAAAATTAGATTGTTATAATGGGATGGTGAGTAAGTATGCACGCAGAAAAATTAGGAAGTGAAATAAAGAAAATTAGGGTAATGAGAGGATTAACACAGAAACAACTCTCCGATAATGTATGTCATCAATCGGAAGTGAGCCGAATTGAATCGGGCGCGGTATACCCAAGTATGGATATACTGCAAGGTATAGCAGCAAAATTACAAGTTCCCATTATTCATTTTTATGAGGTACTCATTTATTCCGATATTGAGAGGAAAAAGCTATTTAAAGATAGAATTCAAATGTTGAGTAAGAAGAAACAATATGCTGAAATTTATAGCATTGTTTCAAATGAATTAAAAAAAGAAAAGTTTCATCCAGAATTTAATCAGTTTCTTCTTTGGTACTATTACTTATCTGCATATGTTTTACAGAAAATTAATTTTGAATATTGCATTTTAGAGTTAAAAAAAATTGTACATCAATCATACGGAGGGATAGATGTATTTCAAAATTTATATATTGAAAATTCTATTGCAAGTATTTGTGCAGAAAATAATCAATTAGATAGGGCAATAACTTCATTTCGAGCTATTTTAGAACGGTTAGAATCGCTACATAATAATGAGGCATTCACAGTTAAGGTTCGATACAATTATGCAAAAGCTTTATATTTGAGTGATCAGTTTGAAGAGGCATTGTATCAAGTAAATGAAGCGATTGAAGCTTCTCGGTATATGGGAAGTATGGAATTAATCGGTCAATTGTATTATCAAAAGGGCGAGTGTCTTGAGAAATTAGAGTATTCATCAGATGATATTAAAGAAGTGTATAAAAAAGCGTCTTTCTTCTTTGATTTATTAGATTTACATTCTTACAAAGAGACGTTATTAAAAAAAAAGAAGTATTTAAATTAAAATGATTTGGAATATGTATAGTGGTATATTTCGTAAGTTACATCCACAAAAAGTAATTAAATATCCAAAAAATGGGTATGCATAATTGCATAAGTTGTGGATAAATTTTCATGATATATTAAAAGAAAACGATGTGGGTGATGGAATATGAAAAAACTACTTATTGGTAGTCTATTAACGTTAGCAATGGCATGGGGTATTTCATTAACAGATACAGCTTTAGAGAAAAGCCAAGTAATTTCTCATAATGATCAAGAGGTACAATTAGCTTCAGATTTACCATTTGAACATTAAAAAAACAACCGTCTTACTTAGACGGTTGTTTTTTTGTGGAGTAACCTCCAAACGTCTTTACTAGAAACAGGTTTGCTAAAGAGGAATCCTTGAATGTGGTCACAGTTTTGCTCGTGTAAAAACTTCCATTGTTCTTCTGTTTCTACACCTTCCGCAATAACCTCTAAATTTAATTCTTTTGATAGCGTAATAATGGAAGCGATAATGGCTTCTTCTAAAGGGCTATTTGTAATTCCACAAATAAATTCTCGAGCAATTTTTAATGTATTGATTGGATATTTCGTTAAATAAGCTAAAGAACTATAACCAGTTCCAAAATCATCAATTGAAATTTGAATACCGAGATTTTGAAGTTCTTCTAGTTTAGCAATTACAGAATGATTTTGATTAATCGCGATACTTTCCGTAATCTCAATATCTAGTGCTTCCGGTTTTAGTTCGGTTTCTTCCAAGACTTTTGAAATAGTTGGGATTAAATCTGAACGGTTAAATTGAACAACAGATAAATTCACACCAACCTTTAAGTGAGAAAACCCTTGGTTATGCCACTTCTTTGCTTCTAAGCAGGCTGTACGTAAGATCCAATTACCAAGTTCAATAATAAATCCTGTCTCCTCTGCTAGAGGGATGAATTGGGCAGGTGATACAATTCCGAGTTTTGGGTGTTTCCAACGAATTAACGCCTCGAAACCGATAATTTGTTTTGTTTTTGTGTTTACTTGTGGCTGGTATTCAAGGAAAAATTCATTTTGTTGTAGTGCTTTTGAAAGCTCACCTTCTAGGAAGTGTATTTCATTTTGCGCAATACTCATTTCTTTTGAGAAGAAAACGAATCTGTTTTTTCCATTTGCTTTTGCTCGATACATAGCCATATCTGCATTTTTCATTAATTCGGTTACATCGGTTCCATAGTCAGGGTACATTGCAATTCCGATACTCGGTGTAACAGAAAGTTCTTCATCTTTAATAAAGTAAGGCTTATTTAAGATAGTTAAAATTTGTTCAGCTATAAAAGAAGCACTTTTTTCAGAGTACATATCTGGTAATAGAATCGTAAATTCATCTCCGCCTTGGCGGGCAACGATATCTTTTGAACGTAAACATCCACGTAATCTTTTTGCTACTTCAATTAATAATAAATCCCCGACATCATGGCCGAGTCGATCGTTAATTTTTTTAAATCGATCTAGGTCGAGGAACATAACCGCAACGTCATTAGTGTTGTTTTGAGCTAGATTTAAAATCGTTTTTAAATCTTTTTCGAATTTCCGTCGATTCGGTAGTCCTGTAAGTGCATCATGGAAAGCCATATGCTCTACTTGCTTTTGTTTTTCATATAAAGTTGTAATATCACGTGCTATACCAAACATCCCAACAACTTCTTTATTTATAAAAATAGGGATGAATGTAATGTGAAGGTGATAATAATAGCCTTCTTTTTCTTTTGTACGAATTTCTAGAGTTTGTGGTCTACCTTCTTTTGTAATTTGTAAAGATTTCTTCAATAATTCATGATCTTGTGGATCAATGAAGTGTTGAAGAGAATAGCTTGTTACTTCACAATAATAGGCTGTAAATAAACTTTCACAAGCCTTATTAGATTGTTGAAAAATCCCGTTCATATTTAAAGAAAAAACAGCATCAGGATGATCTTCGAATAAAGATTTATAACGTTGTTCACTTTTTGATAGTGCAGATGCGCCTTCTTCAACTTTACCTTCTAGTTGTGTAGTCAACTGTTCGTACGTATCGATTAATACTTGATTATCTTTCCACATGTAAAGTTGTCGTAGGAATAATAAGATAAGTGATAATACGAGACCGATTAACATGAACTTATCATCCCAAGGTTGAATGACAATAAAGGAAAAAGTAATGATTATACTAAAATAAGGTAATATAAAGCGTACATAATCGAATCGATAATATTTAGTCTTAGTTTCATGTTGCATTGGTTTATCTAAAATGTATAGTATGGACGATAAACCGATTAATAAAATTGAAGCAGTATGTATTAAATAAGAGACTTCAGAAGAAGTTTCCATTCCTGATCTTAACTGGAACAGGTGTATATATCCGTAAACAAGTATGATAGTGAAGCCGACAATTAATGAGATTCTACTAGAAGAATACTGTTCTCTTCTATATAAGCTAATAACGGCGTAAATTACTAATGATTGTGCAATGAAATATCCAATTAAAACCCATGTATCTGTTGTTAACATACGAAAGCTTGAAATGTCTAAAATAAAGGTTAAGGTAAAGTAAATATTCATAATGACAATAAAGATGCTATCGAATGAAAATTGAGCAAGGCCTCTAATAGAGTAATGTTTTATAAACTTTATAGCAAAGCCAGAAAAGAGCAAAATATATTGTATGATGAAGAAAGGCAATGCCTTATATGAGAATATGACTTGATCATATATAGAAAGTGAATGAAGAAATAAAGTTATCTCCATAGCTAATCCACATATACAAGTGCATAGTACTAGAACCCAAAATAGTTTGTCACCGTGCTTCATCTTCTTAATTGCTTTATATAAGCAATAGCAAGAAAAGAGTGCAGCAAAACAAAATAAGAAGAGAATTCCAATTTCTTTTATATTCAAGTCCTTAGGGATAAGGAATATCCAAAGAGAAAATATAATAATATACATCATGACAAATTGTACATATTTTTTTTGATTGATCATATAATGGCTCCGTTTCAATAAAGTTGAATCACAGGGGGAAAATGCTAATTTAAATAATAGCATATAAAACAGGAGCTTTTTTACTATAAGAAATACTTTTTGAAAAAAATAGCGCAACGTTACAATTTACCATTGTATTGTTGCGCCTTTTATTCTTTTCACTCCCCTTATAGAAGAGATTTCATCTATTAACTGAAGAAGTGCTAAATCCTTTTGTTTACTTTCAATCATAATATCGAAATCATGGTCAATTTTTTTTGTAATGTGTAAAAAGGGTTTAATAAACTCTAAATCAATATAATTTGCGTGAGCCCTAAATTCTTTTACGGATTTAGGAGAAGAAATATGAACTTTAGGAAGGACATTTGTATGTGACCAAGTTTTAAATATCATAGGAAGTAATTCTTCTAGCGGTTCATTACAAAGGTTCGCTATGTGGTGATGATAATCGAACACGAAAGGGATTTGCTCTTTTTGACAAATAGCCAAAGTTTCAGAAGTTGTATATGTTTTATCGTCATTTTCAAGAGTCATTTGTCTTTTTACATGGTATGGAAGTTTTTGTATGTTTTCATGAAAACGTTCGATTGCCTTTTCCTTATTTCCATACGCGCCACCTACATGGATATTAATGTAGGAAGAATCTGCAATTCCCATAGCATTTAACACGTTATAATGATAGGTCATATCTGTAATTGCATTAGTTGTAATATGTGGTTTGTCGCTTGTAAATAGTGTGAATTGGTTTGGGTGAAAACTTACGCGTAAATTGTGTTCTTGAATTAATGCTCCTATTTTACGCCATAGTGGAGCAAATATTTGAATGTAATCAAATTCAACTTCAGGATGTGTTGCAAGCGGGACGATAGAAGATGATAAACGATATAATGGAATTTCGTGTGCAATATTGTAATGAAGGATGCGTATTGTGTGTTCTAGATTTTGCAGTGTAACATTATATAATTTATCTTCACGCTCTTGTTTTTTTAGCTTTTTCCAGCTTGTAAATGTCATTGTTTTGGCAGGCGAACAGTCCCATAATGCCGTAGCATGTGAGACATATCCAAATCGAATTATCATATGTGATGCACCTCCTTGGCCCTTGAAATTTCTCTATAAAAAGAACGCGAGTATCGTTCCTATCCATTCCTTTCCTCTATCGATAATGGAGAGGGGATTGACATCTTCAAAGGAAAGTAATAAGGAGCGTTCCAAATCTTCCTCGAATTTACGTTTTACTTCTTGTATGAAATGTTTATCGTATAAAAGGCAATTGATTTCATGGTTAATATATATACTTCTCATATCGAAATTAGCAGTTCCGATATCACAAGTATGATCGTCTACTATAATAATTTTTGCGTGGAAAAATCCTTGCTGAAAAGCGTAAATATTACAACCAGCTTGTATTAACTTTCGGCAATATGGGAATTTTGCTTCTCGAACGAGGGCGTGATCAGCTTTTTGTGGAACGAGAATAGTTATTTGAACCCCACGTTTTCGCGCTTTTAATAATGCATTCATAATTTTTTTTCCAGGAATAAAATATGGTGTACCGATAAAGAGTTCTTTTTTCGCGCTTTCGATTAAATGTAAAAATGTATTTTGTAAATAGGCACCATCAGTAGGGATGAAACGATGTAGAATGGTCCCTGGTTGTTGCATAGGAAAATAAAGAGATGAATCTAATAAATTTTGGTCTGTATCGTCGAGCCAATCATGTAAAAATTGTTTTTGTAAATCTTGTATCCCTTCTCCTGTAAGACGTAAATGATAATCTCGCCATAACCCTAACCTTTGATTATGCCCTAAATATTCTTCGCCAATGTTAAATCCACCAATATAACCAATTTTCCCGTCAATAACTGTAATTTTTCTATGGTTTCTTTGATTTGCAGAAAAGAAAGGAAAAGGAAATTTCACTTTATGACAAAATGAAAAAGAGACACCATGCTTTTGTAGCGAGTAAATCGCTTCTTTTGATAAATAATGACTTCCAAACCGGTCGAGTAAAAGTCTTACTTCAATTCCTTCTTGTGCTTTATCGATAAGTAACTTTAAAAACGTACGACTTATATCATCGTTTTTTACAATGAAAAATAAAACGTGCACATGGTGTTTAGCTTGTTTTATATCAGTAAAGAGAGCATCGTATAGATCATTTCCGTATGTATAAAGGCGAAAATCACTTTGACGTAAAGGGAAAGAACGAGAACGTACACGCTTTAAATGAACAATTCTCCCATATGAAAGGTCGATTGTAATCCAGAGAGCGCTGCCTAATAACAAGAGAGATAAGAAAAACATAAGTAAATTCCCTCCTTCACGGTCTTTTCACCATCAATTTTTTACAAATCAAAATTTCACTGTATCCCGCTATTTGCGGGCAGTAAGACTCCCACCTCGAAATTGGGTTAAAGCAAAGAAGTTGGTTTGGATTCGGACCGCCCATAAAATCCCGATTGGTGAGGGCTAATAATCAGTAGGGAATAAACAGCTCCCTACTGATTAAAGTTTCACTTTATAGTTTCACCGAAATAAACAGCTTTATTAAAAAATGTGTTGTTGTATAACAAAAAACTGTTGACTGAATGCTCACTCATTATATAATGGGAATAGGGGATATAATTCAGAAAATTATATATTTTCGAAGATTCTAAAAAAGAAAGAGAGCTTACAAAGAGAGGGGTAGCATAAAATGAATAGCTTACTAATCATTAATTGGCTGGCTGCCATTGCTGTTATTGCTTATGCGGGGTATTTGTTTGTATATCTTATACGAACAAGGATGGCCTACATACAATTAGGAAAAAAGATTGAATTTGACCGTCGTTTTAAAGAGCGTTGGGATCTTCTTAAGGTCAATGTTTTCGGTCAGAAAAAGCTGCTGAAAGATAAAAAGAGCGGCATCATTCACGTTATGTTCTTTTACGGATTTATTCTTGTCCAATTTGGAGCAATTGACTTCGTTTGGAAAGGACTTGCACCAGGATCGCATCTTCCACTTGGACCACTATACCCTGCATTTACATTCTTCCAGGAAATTGTCACACTCGTTATTTTAATTGCAGTCTTTTGGGCTTTTCATAGACGCTATATTGAAAAGCTTGTTCGTTTGAAACGTAATTTTAAATCAGGCCTTGTTCTTATCTTTATTGGTGGCTTAATGATTTCTGTGCTACTTGGTAATGGAATGGGAATTATATGGCACGGCGAGGAGCTTTCATGGAGTGAACCGATCGCTTCTGCAATCGCTTACGTTTTCTCGGGATTAAATGAAACCGTAGCCATTTCAGTGTTCTATTTCTCTTGGTGGGTGCATTTACTAATTTTGTTAACGTTTTTAGTTTATGTTCCACAATCAAAACATGCGCATTTAATTGCTGGACCAGTTAACGTGTTTTTTGGTCGTCTTTCAAATCCGGGAAAACTTGAAAAAATTGATTTTGAAGATGAAACACAAGAAACATTCGGTGTTGGTAAAATTGAAGACTTTAGACAAAATCAACTTATCGACTTATATTCCTGCGTCGAATGTGGTCGTTGTACAAATATGTGTCCGGCAACAGGAACAGGGAAAATGTTATCACCGATGGATTTAATTTTAAAACTTCGTGATCATTTAACTGATAAAGGCGCAGCGGTAACATCAAAAGCACCGTGGGTTCCAGTTGTTGCTTTTAATAATACACAAGGAAATCAGTTAGCGATGATGGCAGCTGGAAAAGGACAACAAGAATCAGCGGCTACAGCGCTAGCGTACGACCCAAGTTTAATCGGAGACGTTATTACAGAAGAAGAGATTTGGGCATGTACAACGTGCCGTAACTGTGAGGACCAGTGCCCAGTTATGAATGAGCATGTTGACAAAATTATTGATTTACGCCGCTATCTCGTTTTAACAGAAGGAAAAATGGACGCGGAAGCGCAGCGTGCAATGACAAACATTGAGCGTCAAGGTAATCCGTGGGGACTGAACCGTAAAGAGCGTGAAACATGGCGCCAAGGTGACGATGAAGTAACAGTTCCAACTGTAAAGGAGAAATCAAAAGCTGGCGAAGAGTTTGAATACTTATTCTGGGTTGGATCAATGGGTTCGTATGACAATCGCAGTCAGAAGATTGCGATATCATTTGCGAAGCTAATGAACGAAGCAGGCATTTCATTCGCAATTCTTGGTAATAAGGAAAAGAACTCTGGTGATACACCGCGCCGCCTTGGAAATGAATTTGTATTCCAGGAAATGGCGACTAAAAATATTGAAGAATTTGAAAAAGCAGGAGTGAAGAAAATCGTTACGATTGACCCTCATGCTTATAACACTTTTAAAAATGAGTACCCGGACTTTGGCTTACAAGCAGAAGTCTATCATCATACAGAATTACTAGCCCAGTGGGTGAAGGAAGGTCGTTTAAAACCTGTCCATTCTATTGAAGAGACAGTTACGTACCATGATTCCTGTTACTTAGGAAGATACAACGAAGTATACGAAGCGCCGCGCGATATTCTAAAAGCAATTCCAGGTGTAAACCTTGTAGAAATGGCGCGTAACCGTGAAACGGGAATGTGCTGTGGTGCGGGTGGCGGCCTAATGTGGATGGAAGAAACGACAGGTTCTCGTATTAACGTTGCTCGTACAGAACAAGCGCTAGCTGTACAGCCGTCAATTATCGGTACAGGATGCCCGTATTGCTTAACGATGATTAGTGACGGCACGAAAGCAAAAGAAGTTGAAGAAACAGTTCAAACTTTGGACGTAACAGAGATTTTAGAACGCTCAGTTATCGGACAGAAGAAAGAAGCAATGTAGTTTGTAGGAATGCATTCAAATTTAGAAAGAGGTGCAATAATTGCACCTCTTCTAGGCGCAAGGATACCGAGCGAGCGCTCGGTGCTAAAAAAAGAAATGGGGGAAAGAAACATGAGTAAAACAGTTATTTTAAGTGCTGCAAGAACACCGGTTGGAAAATTTGGAGGAACTTTAAAAGACGTGAAAGCAACAGAGCTTGGAGGAATCGCAATTAAGGCAGCGCTTGAAAGAGCGAATGTTTCCGCTAGTGATGTTGAAGAAGTTATATTTGGAACGGTTATCCAAGGAGGGCAAGGACAAATTCCATCACGCCAAGCAGCAAGAGCGGCCGGCATTCCTTGGGAAGTGCAGACAGAAACAATAAATAAAGTTTGTGCATCAGGGCTTCGCGCAGTTACGTTAGCAGATCAAATTATTCGTACTGGTGATCAATCACTGATTGTAGCTGGTGGAATGGAATCGATGAGTAACAGCCCTTACATTTTACGAGGGGCAAGATGGGGATACAGAATGGGTAACAACGAAGTTATTGATTTAAACGTTGCAGACGGTTTAACATGCGCATTTTCAGGTATACACATGGGTGTTTATGGCGGAGAAGTTGCGAAGGAAGATGGAATCTCTCGCGAAGCACAAGATGAATGGGCATATCGTAGCCATCAACGTGCGGTTTCGGCACATAAAGAAGGGCGTTTTGAAGAGGAGATTGTACCAGTAACAATTCAGCAAAGAAAAGGCGATCCTATCGTCGTGGCTAAGGATGAGGCACCACGCGCGGATACAACGATTGAAAAATTAGCGAAATTAAAGCCTGTATTTGATAAGACGTCAGCGGTGACAGCAGGTAATGCTCCGGGACTAAATGATGGCGGTGCTGCACTTGTATTAATGAGCGAGGACAGAGCGAAGCAAGAAGGAAGAAAACCATTAGCGACAATTTTGGCGCATACGGCGATTGCGGTAGAATCGAAGGATTTCCCAAGAACGCCAGGTTATGCAATTAATGAATTGCTGAAAAAGACAGGTAAGACAATTGAAGACATAGATCTATTTGAAATCAATGAGGCATTTGCGGCTGTAGCAATTGCAAGTACAGAAATCGCAGGGATCGATCCGGAAAAATTGAATGTAAATGGCGGTGCTGTAGCAATGGGGCATCCAATTGGAGCGAGCGGAGCACGTATTATCGTTACACTTATCCATGCACTGAAGCAGCGCGGCGGCGGAATTGGAATTGCTTCTATTTGTAGCGGTGGCGGTCAAGGTGATGCAGTGATGATTGAAGTTCACTAATTAAGATTAGAAGATATATAGTTTATTAACAATTAAGGGGGAAGAAAAAATGAGTGTACAAAAGATTGTTGTAATTGGTGCAGGGCAAATGGGTTCAGGTATCGCACAAGTGTGTGCAATGGCAGGCTATGATGTGAAAGTGCAAGATTTAAAGCAAGAGCAATTAGATAGAGGGCTAGCTGTTATTTCAAAAAATTTAGCCCGCCAAGTAGAAAAAGGCCGTATGAAGGAAGAAGAGAAAGATGCGACTTTAAATCGTCTTACATGGACGCTCGATTTAAATAGTGTCAAAGAAGCTGATCTTATTATTGAAGCAGCTGTTGAAAAAATGGATATTAAAAAGAAAATTTTTGCGAATTTAGATGAAATCGCTCCAGAACACGCAATTTTAGCGACGAATACGTCATCGTTACCAATTACGGAAATTGCAGCGGTAACGAAACGTCCTGAGAAAGTAATCGGCATGCACTTTATGAATCCAGTTCCAGTTATGAAACTCGTTGAAATTATTCGTGGTTTAGCTACAGATGATGCAGTGTACGAAACGATTGAGGATATTACGAAAAAAATCGGGAAAGTGCCAGTTGAAGTAAATGATTTCCCAGGGTTTGTATCGAACCGTATTTTATTACCGATGATTAACGAAGCGATTTATACGTTATACGAAGGAGTAGCGACGAAAGAAGCGATTGATGAAGTAATGAAACTCGGTATGAATCATCCGATGGGACCTCTTACGTTAGCTGACTTTATCGGTTTAGATACTTGTTTATACATTATGGAAGTGTTGCATGAAGGATTAGGAGATAGTAAATATCGCCCATGTCCATTATTACGTAAGTATGTGAATGCAGGATGGTTAGGACGTAAAACGGGTCGTGGTTTCTACGTTTACGAATAAAGGCCTCCCTTTATTGAAGTAGTGGTCTTACCAGATTGTTAAAAAGATATATAGCAAACGGAGGCGAAGTACATGAATTTTCACTTTACTGAAGAGCAACAAATGATGAGGAAAATGGTTCGAGATTTTGCACAGAAGGAAATAGCTCCCTTTGTTTCTAGTATGGAACAAGGGGTGTTCCCGAAAGAGATTTTGCAAAAGATGGGTGAGCTTGGACTAATGGGTATTCCAGCGCCTGCAAAATATGGCGGGGCAGAAATGGATTTTATTTCTTACATTCTAGCAATTGAGGAAATTTCAAAGGTAAGTGCAACGGTTGGTGTAATTTTAGCTGTACATACGTCAGTTGGAATGAATCCGATTTTATACTTCGGAACAGAAGAACAGAAGCAGAAATATGTTTCTAAATTGGCGACTGGTGAATATTTAGGCGCATTTGCTCTAACAGAACCGAATGCAGGATCAGATGCAGGTAGTTTGAAATCAAGAGCTGTAAAGAAAGACGATCACTACATCATTAATGGATCGAAAGTCTTTATTACAAATGGTGGTGAAGCAAGTACATATATCGTCTTCGCGTCTACAAATCCAGATGCGGGGAAAAGCGGGATTTCAGCATTTATAGTAGAGAAAGATACACCAGGCTTAATCATTGGAAAAGATGAGCATAAGATGGGTCTTCTTGGTTCTCGTACAGTGCAACTTACGTTTGAAGATATGAAAGTGCCGGCCGAGAATTTACTTGGTGAAGAAGGACAAGGATTTAAGGTGGCAATGGCGAATTTAGATGTTGGGCGAATTGGGATCGGAGCGCAGGCATTAGGAATCGCGGAAGCGGCGCTTGCATGTGCGATTGATTATGCGAAAGAGCGCGAGCAATTCGGCAAGCCAATTGCGGCGCAGCAAGGAATCGGATTCAAACTTGCAGATATGGCGACTAGCGTAGAAGCAGCGCGATTACTTGTATACAGAGCGGCATCGCTAAGAGCACAAGGGTTACCATGCGGTAAAGAAGCTTCTATTGCGAAATTATTTGCTTCTAAGACGGCCGTTGAAGTTGCGATTGAAGCGGTGCAAGTATTTGGCGGTTACGGTTATACGAAAGATTATCCAGTAGAAAGATTTTTCCGTGATGCGAAGATCACGCAAATATATGAAGGAACGAGCGAAATACAAAAGCTTGTAATTAGTCGAGCTTTATAAAAAGGCAGAGGGGGAGACGGGAATGCATTTTAAATTATCAGAAGAACATGAAATGATAAGAAAAATGGTTCGGGATTTTGCAAGGAATGAAGTAGCACCGACAGCAGCAGAGCGTGATGAGGAAGAGCGATTTGATCGCGCTTTATTCGATCAAATGGCAGAGCTTGGTTTAACCGGTATTCCGTGGCCTGAAGAATACGGCGGAATTGGAAGCGATTACTTGGCGTATGTAATTGCCGTTGAAGAATTATCCCGCGTTTGTGCTTCTACAGGTGTAACGTTGTCTGCACATACTTCACTTGCTGGATGGCCAATTTTTAGATTTGGAACGGAAGAGCAAAAACAAAAGTTTTTGCGCCCAATGGCTGAAGGGAAGAAAATTGGTGCATATGGCTTAACAGAACCAAGCTCTGGATCAGATGCTGGTGGAATGAGGACGACTGCAAAACGAGATGGAGACCATTACATTTTAAATGGTTCGAAAATTTTTATTACAAATGGCGGTATTGCTGATATTTATGTTGTTTTTGCATTAACAGATCCTGATTCGAAGCAGCGCGGCACGAGTGCATTTATTGTGGAGAGTGATACGCTAGGATTTTCGGTTGGGAAGAAGGAAAGCAAGCTAGGAATTCGTTCTTCGCCAACAACTGAAATTATATTTGAAGACTGCCGTATTCCTGTAGAGAATTTACTAGGGGAAGAGGGCCAAGGATTTAAAGTTGCGATGCAGACATTAGATGGTGGCCGTAATGGTATTGCGGCACAAGCAGTCGGTATTGCACAATCCGCTTTAGATGCTTCTGTAGAATATGCAAGAGAACGTCATCAGTTTGGGAAGCCAATTGCGGCGCAACAAGGAATTGGCTTTAAACTTGCGGATATGGCAACGGATGTAGAGGCAGCGCGTCTTTTAACATATCAAGCGGCTTGGCTTGAATCTGAAGGGCTTCCGTATGGGAAAGAGTCAGCGATGTCAAAAGTATTTGCAGGTGATACAGCGATGAAGGTAACGACTGAAGCGGTACAAGTATTTGGTGGTTATGGTTATACGAAAGATTATCCAGTAGAGCGTTATATGCGCGATGCAAAGATTACACAAATATATGAGGGAACACAAGAGATTCAAAGGCTTGTAATTTCTCGTATGTTAACGAAGTAGGAACAAAAGCGTAGGTATTTTCCTACGCTTTTTACTTCCAAAAATAATAGAGAGAGGTGAAGGGATGGTTAAACATAATGTACATGCGTCAGTGAAAGATGAAAAATTAGTTGCGTTAAGACGTGAACAAATGATTAAAGGTGCGGTGCAGCTGTTTAAGCAAAAAGGATTCCCACGTACAACAACGAGAGAAATTGCGAAAGCGGCTGGATTTAGTATCGGAACACTTTATGAGTATATTCGCACAAAAGATGATGTATTATATTTAGTTTGTGATAGTATTTATGAACATGTAAAAGAGCGGTTAGAGGAAGTAGTGTGTACAGAGAAGGGAAGTATAGAAAGCTTAAAGATAGCGATAATGAATTATTTTAAAGTGATGGATGAATTGCAAGAAGAAGTATTAATTATGTATCAAGAGGTACGTTTTTTACCGAAAGAATCACTCCCATATGTATTAGAAAAAGAGTTTCAAATGGTCGGGATGTTTGAGGATATTTTAGAGCAGTGTACGGAAAATGGGACATTTACACTAAATAAAAAGGAAATACAGCTTCTTGCACATAATATTTTCATACAAGGACAAATGTGGGGATTTAGACGTTGGGCCCTGCAAAAACTGTATACTCTCGAAGAATATACAGAAATGCAAATTAGGTATGTACTGCAAGGAGCACATATGTCTCCGAAATAAAGAATGGACAAATTATAATTTTATTGCCCGTAAATAGCGGGATAAAAGTTTCCCGTTTTTTTTGTAGCATATTTGTGCGACTTTTGTTTATAATGAATAGTATGGATTTTTTTAAGCAGACCGTTATATATAAGCTTATATTTGAAGAAAGGAAGTGCCGCATAAGTGGGTTTTAAGCAATATTCACCAGAAGAGCTAAAAGAATGTTCAATGATTGAAGTTGTACATAGTGTTTTAGGGAATAAAAGACAAGCAACGACATTCAACGAGTTGGTTCAAGAAATCGCTCAAGTGCTGGGACTATCTCAAGGGCAAGTTAATACGAAACTCGCACAATTTTATACAGATTTAAACATCGATGGACGTTTCATTAATTTAGGAGAAAATCGTTGGGGGCTACGTAGCTGGTACCCATATGAGCAAATTGATGAAGAAATTCTGCCTCAGCCAAAACCGAAGAAGAAACGCAAAGTTGAAGAAGACGGTTTTGACGACTACATTGAAGAAGATGATGTAGAAGAAGAAGAAGCAGAAGAAGTAGAAGAAGATGTAGTAGATTTGGACAAAGTTCTTGAAGACGAAGACGCAGACGATGAAGATGATGATCTTGATGATTTAGAAGAAGATAATGAAGACTTCGCAGAAGAAGAACTTGAGTATGATGAAACTGAAGAAGAAGAAGAGGAAGAGCGGTAGTTCTTGACTTTTCATTATCGTCCATGTAGAATCATTTTTGGGCTCTTTAAAAAAAGACGATAATACTTTTAAAGTGTAAATATAAAAGAAAATTGCTCCCTACTTATTACTTTATGTGATGAGGGGAGCAATTTTCTTTTTTGTTTTTTGTTTAGAAAATAAAAAGAGCCTAACAATAAGATAGATACAGTGTTATCTACATACGTTGCGCTTTGCAACGGTGATTATATAACAACGAAGTAGAAGGGAGTATTTTCATGACTAAGTATATTTTTGTAACAGGCGGTGTAGTATCGTCTTTAGGTAAAGGTATTACAGCAGCATCTCTTGGAAGACTTTTAAAGAATCGTGGTTTAAACGTAACTATTCAAAAGTTTGATCCATACATTAACGTAGACCCAGGGACTATGAGCCCCTACCAACACGGTGAGGTATTCGTAACAGATGATGGTGCAGAAACGGACTTAGACCTAGGTCACTATGAGCGTTTTATCGACATCAACTTAAACAAATACAGCAACGTAACAACAGGTAAAATTTACTCTTCAGTTCTTCAAAAAGAGCGTCGTGGTGAATATTTAGGAGGAACAGTTCAAGTTATTCCTCACATTACTAACGAAATTAAAGAACGTGTATATCGTTCTGGTCGCGAAACAAATGCCGACGTTGTTATTACAGAAATCGGTGGAACTGTTGGTGATATCGAGTCTTTACCATTCTTAGAAGCAATTCGTCAAATTAAGAGCGACATCGGTCGTGACAATGTAATGTACATTCACTGTACGTTAATCCCGTACTTAAAAGCAGCGGGTGAAATGAAAACAAAACCAACGCAACATAGCGTTAAAGAGCTTCGCAGCTTAGGTATTCAACCAAATATTATCGTTGTTCGTACAGAACTACCTGTTTCTCAGGACATGAAAGACAAGCTTGCATTATTCTGTGACATCGATACAAAAGCAGTTATCGAAGCACGCGATGCAGATACTTTATATGCGGTTCCATTATCTCTTCAAGAACAAAACATGGACCAAATCGTTTGTGATCACTTGAAGTTAGACAATCCAGCTGCAGATATGACAGATTGGACTGCGCTAGTTAATAAAGTACGTAACCTTTCTAAGAAAACAAAAATCGCTCTTGTTGGTAAATACGTAGAGCTTCAAGATGCATACATTTCTGTTGTAGAAGCGCTTCGTCATGCAGGTTATTCATTCGACACAGATGTAGAAGTGAAATGGGTAAATGCTGAGCACGTAACAGCAGAGAACGTAAAAGAATTAGTTGGCGACACAGATGGTATCCTTGTACCAGGTGGCTTCGGCGATCGTGGTGTAGAAGGTAAAATCGTTGCAATTCAATATGCTCGTGAAAACAAAGTTCCATTCTTAGGAATTTGCCTAGGTATGCAACTTGCATCAATCGAATTTGCACGTAACGTATTAGGATTAGAAGGAGCTAACTCTTCTGAAATTAATCCTGACACACCTTATGCAATTATCGATTTATTACCAGAACAAAAAGATGTAGAAGATTTAGGTGGTACACTTCGTCTTGGTCTATATCCATGTAAGCTTGCTGAAGAAACAAATGCTTACAATGCTTACAATGAGCCGGTTGTATATGAGCGTCATCGTCATCGTTATGAGTTCAACAATCAATTCCGTCCAGATATGGAAAAAGCAGGATTTGTATTCTCTGGTACAAGCCCAGACGGTCGTCTAGTGGAAATTATTGAATTACAAGATCACCCTTGGTTCGTGGCAGCACAGTTCCATCCAGAACTTGTATCTCGTCCAAACCGTCCACAACCATTGTTCCATGACTTCGTAAGTGCTTCTATTACGAATAAAGAGAGCAAGTAATAAAAAAAAGCGCCTGAAATAGGGCGCTTTTTTTAATATTCGTTTAACATTTCATCAATTGTAAATTTCAATCCGTGATAAGCAAATAAAGCTATAATTAAACTTGGGAACCCATAGCGGTTACCTTCATCATCTGGAATAAGACCTTTTAACAGCTTTGTATCAATATGTACATCTGTATATTGTTCCAGTGATTCAACACCTTCTTGAATAGCCGAGATTGCAACGATAGATTGGCCTTCTTCATGAAGTTTTTTCGCGGTTTTTATAATTTCTTCATCTGTCGAAAAACGACTAATAAGAAGTACGCGGTCCGCAGAAGTCACTGCCGCCGGTTCACCGTTTTCTATTAAACGTTTTGCTTGTTTCATTGGTTCGGCGCCAAATAATGCTTCTGAAACAATACCTTCCATTTCGTTTGTACCATGCAAGTAAATGAAGCCATCGCCAACTAACGCCTGGGCAAGTAGACGAGCGCTATCTTCTATATTCATTTCCTCTTTTTGAAAAATTCGGGAGAAATATCCACTTAATTGAGTCGAGAAAATTTTTAACATGTTGTTGCTCCTTTCTTTCGTGTTAGCTGGTTCTCATTATAGCTTATTTTTTTTGGAAAGGGGAAATAGTAGGGTGGCATAACAAAATAGGAAACGGTAAAATAAGAAAGAATAGGAAGGGATTTGGCAAAGAGTAGCGAAAATAAACCGATAAGATATAAGAAGCTTTAAATCTTGTACTTACACAGAAAGGTTGGGAGTTATGGAAGGGAAAATTTTAATCGTTGATGATCAATATGGCATTCGTGTTTTATTGCATGAAGTGTTCCAAAAAGAAGGTTATCAGACGTTCCAAGCAGCGAATGGATTTCAAGCTTTAGATATCGTGAAAAAAGATAATCCGGATTTAGTAGTGTTAGATATGAAAATCCCAGGTATGGATGGTATAGAGATTTTAAAACATGTAAAAGAAATTGATGAGAGTATTAAAGTGATTTTAATGACTGCTTATGGAGAATTGGATATGATTCAAGAAGCGAAAGATTTAGGAGCTTTAATGCACTTTGCTAAACCGTTTGATATTGATGAGATTCGTCAAGCAGTGAGAGATCAGCTTGCTGTAGAGGCGTAAAAAATGAATTTTTTATAAAAAATATGGAAAAAAGCGTTTACATGGACTATTGAGCAGGTGAATACAGTTGAGTTTTTGAGTACAAGTTGTTATCCTATTGAGTGTAGAAAGAAGTCCGGTATGTAAATATACATATTTTACCTTATTCTGGTCATACTACCAGCGATAAGAATTTATCGGATACAAAAAACGTTTTTTAGGAGGATTCACCATGCCTTTAGTTTCTATGAAAGAAATGCTAAACACAGCACTAGAAGGAAAATACGCAGTTGGTCAATTCAACATGAACAACTTAGAGTGGACTCAAGCTATCTTAGCTGCTGCGGAAGAAGAAAAATCTCCTGTAATCTTAGGTGTATCTGAGGGTGCAGCTCGTCATATGACTGGTTTCAAAACAGTTGTAGCTATGGTTAAAGCTTTAATCGAAGAAATGAACATTTCTGTTCCTGTAGCGATTCACCTTGACCATGGTTCAAGCTTCGAAAAATGTAAAGAAGCAATTGATGCAGGTTTCACATCTGTAATGATCGACGCTTCTCACCACCCATTCGATGAAAACGTTGAAACTACTAAAAAAGTGGTAGAATACGCACACGCTCGTAACGTATCTGTTGAAGCTGAGCTTGGAACAGTTGGCGGACAAGAAGACGACATCATCGCTGAAGGCGTAATTTACGCTGATCCAGCAGAGTGTAAGCACCTTGTTGAAGCAACAGGTATCGATTGCCTAGCGCCAGCTTTAGGTTCTGTACACGGTCCTTACAAAGGTGAGCCTAACTTAGGATTCGCTGAAATGGAACAAGTTCGTGACTTCACTGGCGTACCTTTAGTATTACACGGTGGTACTGGTATCCCAACTGCTGATATCGTAAAAGCTATTTCTCTAGGTACTTCAAAAATTAACGTAAACACTGAGAACCAAATTGAGTTTACAAAAGCTGTTCGTGAAGCATTAAACAAAGACCAAGAAGTTTACGATCCTCGTAAATATATTGGACCTGGCCGCGACGCTATCAAAGCAACTGTTGCTGGTAAAATGCGTGAGTTCGGTTCTAACGGTAAAGCGTAAGAATAAAATTCCGTTTTGGAAACCGTCTAGTCTTTTAGACGGTTTCCTTTCGTTGTATAATGAAAGCGCGAACAAGTCTAAAGATTTTATAAAGTGAATTTTTGGTTTGCAAATATAGAAAATAATGTGCATAGTCCTATTAATAAATGTGGTAAGTATCTGAATTGAGTAATTTGATTCGATGAATAGTTAATCTTCATCTATTTGTACAGCAGGGGAGCTACAGGTGATGGTTTTCTACTTATTGAGTTTCAGGATGGAAAGAGTGATTGAGATTCTTAAGGGGGAATCTTCTACTTCTTATAAAGAAGTAGAAGATAAATACATTCACAAGAAGGGAGCTCAATATGGAAAAGTTGCTAATTGAAGGCGGAAGAGCTTTAAATGGAACGATTCGTGTGAGTGGTGCAAAGAACAGTGCTGTTGCACTAATTCCAGCGACAATTTTAGCAGATACTCCAGTAACTATTGGCGGTGTTCCTAATATTTCGGACGTGAAAATGTTAGGAGACTTACTAGAGGAAATTGGAGGGAAAGTAACTTATGGGCAGGAAGAAGAGATGGTAGTCGATCCTTCTAACATGGTTGCGATGCCTTTACCAAATGGAAAAGTGAAAAAATTGCGCGCCTCTTATTATTTAATGGGTGCAATGCTTGGCCGTTTTAAAAAAGCTGTTATTGGGCTTCCAGGTGGATGTCATTTAGGGCCACGACCGATTGATCAGCATATTAAAGGGTTTGAAGCGTTAGGGGCATATGTTACAAATGAACAAGGTGCCATTTATTTAAGAGCAGACGAACTACGTGGGGCACGTATTTATTTAGATGTTGTTAGTGTAGGAGCTACGATTAATATTATGCTAGCGGCTGTACGAGCGAAAGGTAGAACTGTTATTGAAAATGCAGCGAAAGAACCAGAGATTATTGATGTAGCTACATTGTTAACGAGTATGGGAGCACGTATTAAAGGTGCTGGTACAGACGTAATCCGAATTGATGGTGTGGATTCACTGCACGGTTGTCACCACACTATTATTCCAGACCGTATTGAAGCTGGTACGTATATGATTTTAGGGGCTGCGTCAGGAGGAGAAGTAACAGTTGATAATGTTATTCCTCAGCATTTAGAATCCGTTACTGCGAAGCTAAGAGAAGCTGGTGTTCAAATTGAAACGAACGATGACCAAATTACAGTGAACGGCAATAGAAGGTTAAAAGTAGTTGATGTAAAAACGCTTGTATATCCAGGGTTTCCAACGGATTTACAACAGCCGTTTACAACGCTTTTAACAAAAGCGCATGGAACAGGAGTTGTAACTGATACAATTTACAGCGCACGTTTCAAGCATATTGATGAATTGCGCCGTATGAACGCGCAAATTAAAGTAGAAGGCCGTTCAGCAATTGTGACTGGACCGGTTTTATTGCAAGGTGCGAAGGTGAAAGCGAGTGACCTACGAGCTGGTGCGTCCCTTGTTATTGCGGGTTTAATGGCAGATGGCATTACAGAAGTAACGGGACTTGATCATATTGATCGAGGTTACGAAAATATAGTAGACAAGCTTAAAGGGCTTGGTGCAAACATTTGGCGAGAACAAATGACAAAGCAAGAAATTGAAGAAATGAAGAATGCATAAAGTGAAACTTTAATCAGTATGGGGTATCCCACGCCGATTATTAACCCTCACCAATCGGGATAAGGTGGTGATACTTCCGTTAATGGGGAGCGAAGAATCACTACTAACGGAAGTATACTTTATAGAAAAACAAGGTTCACAAAATACGGCAGAAATATAAAGACTTAAAGGAGAGGGATTATCGTGGAAAGAAGTTTATCTATGGAGTTAGTACGTGTAACAGAGGCTGCAGCATTATCATCAGCGCGTTGGATGGGGCGCGGAAAAAAAGATGAGGCAGATGGTGCAGCAACATCAGCTATGCGTGATGTATTTGATACAATTCCGATGAAAGGTACAGTTGTAATTGGCGAAGGTGAAATGGATGAAGCGCCAATGCTATATATCGGAGAAAAATTGGGTACAGGATATGGACCACGCGTAGACGTTGCAGTTGATCCTTTAGAAGGGACAAATATCGTAGCGGCTGGCGGCTGGAATGCGCTTGCTGTTATTGCAATTGCAGATCACGGCAATTTGTTACATGCTCCTGACATGTACATGGATAAAATAGCGGTTGGTCCAGAAGCAGTTGGTGCAGTTGATATTGACGCACCTATTATCGACAACTTACGTGCAGTTGCGAAAGCGAAAAATAAAGATATCGAAGATGTTGTAGCGACAGTTTTAAACCGTCCACGTCATCAAGCAATTATCGAAGAAATTCGTAAAGCTGGTGCTCGTATTAAATTAATTAACGATGGAGATGTAGCTGGAGCAATCAATACAGCATTTGACCGTACTGGTGTAGATATTCTATTCGGTTCTGGTGGAGCACCTGAAGGTGTATTAGCTGCGGTCGCATTAAAATGCTTAGGTGGAGAAATTCACGGGAAGCTCTTACCTCAAAACGAAGCTGAACTAGCTCGTTGTAAAAGAATGGGTATTGAAGATATCAATCGTATCCTTCGTATGGAAGACTTAGTAAAAGGTGACGATGCAATCTTTGCAGCAACAGGTGTAACAGACGGAGAACTATTACGAGGCGTTCAATTTAAAGGTAGCGTCGGAACAACACAATCCCTTGTTATGCGTGCAAAATCAGGCACAGTACGTTTCGTAGACGGCCGCCATAGCTTAAATAAAAAACCGAATTTGGTTATTAAATAAAAAGCGTAAGCGGCTCGTTTAGAATCGCAGGGCATTGGAACTCTCGACCTTGAAGCGTTTTTTGCTTCGAGTGAGAGAGTGAAATGACCGGAGATTCTAGCCGCTGGAACTGGATTAAGTAAAAAGCGTAAGCGGCTCGTTCAGAATGGGAGGGGGATGGAGCTCCTGACGAAGAGGCGCTTTTTGCCTCGCAGGAAGAAGCGAAACCACCGACCATTCTAGCTGCTGAAGCTGGATTAAATAAAAGCAGAAATGCCTTATCTATTCTGCCTTAAAATCAGGTGAGTAGAAAAAAGAAAGAAATATGAAAAGGCGAAGACAAATTTTCTTGTCTTCGCTTCTTGTATTTGTGTTTCAACGTATTGATTAAAACTAGATAAAAGGGTTACAATAGTGAATATTATCCTACTTGAACTTATTGCCTTTCATTATTATTTATTTGCCTTCCGTATTTTTCCCTTTACCCATGTGAAAAGAGAATAAAGTTAAAGTGTGGTGTCTGAATGAATTTGTCAATTGCAGCATTAGAAAACATGAAATTAAAAGAGTTATACGAGCTTGCGAAGGAATTTAAGATTTCGTATTACAGCAAGTTAACGAAAAAAGAGCTAATCTTCTCTATCTTAAAAGCTCGAGCAGAAAAAGAAGGTTTCTTTTTCATGGAAGGCGTATTAGAAATTATTCAATCAGAAGGATTTGGATTCTTACGTCCTATCAATTATTCTCCAAGCTCAGAAGATATTTATATCTCGGCTTCGCAAATTCGTCGTTTCGATTTACGTAATGGAGATAAGGTTTCTGGTAAAGTACGACCTCCGAAAGAAAATGAGCGCTATTTTGGATTGTTACAAGTTGAAGCTGTAAATGGAGATGATCCAGACTCAGCAAAAGAGCGTGTACATTTCCCTGCATTAACACCGTTATACCCAGATCGCCAAATGAAATTGGAGACGGAAACGAAAAAGTTACCGACACGCATCATGGATTTAATCGCACCAGTTGGATTTGGACAACGTGGTTTAATTGTTGCGCCTCCAAAGGCTGGTAAAACAAGTCTGTTAAAAGAAATTGCACACAGTGTCACAACAAATCATCCGGAAGCAGAATTAATTGTACTTTTAATTGATGAGCGTCCAGAGGAAGTAACAGATATTGAACGTTCTGTTAAAGGTGATGTTGTAAGTTCTACTTTTGATGAAGTGCCAGAGAATCATATTAAAGTAGCGGAGCTTGTATTAGAGCGTGCAATGCGTCTTGTAGAACATAAAAGGGACGTTGTCATTTTAATGGATAGTATTACCCGTTTAGCGCGTGCTTACAACCTTGTTATTCCGCCAAGTGGTAGAACCTTATCGGGTGGTATTGATCCTGCTGCTTTTCATAGACCGAAGCGTTTCTTTGGGGCTGCGCGTAATATCGAAGAGGGCGGTAGCCTAACGATTTTAGCAACAGCGCTTGTTGATACAGGGTCTCGTATGGATGATGTAATTTACGAGGAGTTTAAAGGAACTGGAAATATGGAACTTCACTTAGATCGCTCATTAGCTGAGCGCCGTATCTTCCCAGCGATTGATATTCGTCGCTCTGGTACGCGTAAAGAAGACCTATTAATTCCGAAAGAACATTTAGACAAGCTGTGGGGTATTCGTAAAACAATGCGTGATACACCAGACTTTGTTGAAGGCTTCTTACGTAAACTTCGTCAAACAAAGACAAATGAAGAATTTTTACAAAACATTGTTGCAGACTCAAAAAGGTATGTAACCACTAAGTAAAGGGAAAAGATGGGGACTCGCTTATTTCGTAGTAAGCGAGTTTTTTATGTTTTTAAGGGAATATTAGAGAGAGTAATATATGGAAAAAATTTGTTTTTTAAGATGGAAATCATATTTGGATTGAGAGCTTGAAGTGTCCTGCGATTCTGAACGAGCCGCTTGCGCTTTTAATTGATATCCAGTTCTGGCGGCTAGCTCTTCGTGTCTAAGAACCTCCGCTACTCAAGGTAAAAAGCACCTTTTGTGCGAGAGAACCTTAGCCAGTCAGAGCTGAGCGAGCCGCCTCCACTTTTAATTTTAAAAAGACAAAAACAGGTAGTTGCAAAATGGAGTTAGCCTTGTTATAATTTCATCATATGTGTTTCATCAATATAGTTGTTTAAGCAGCTGAAGATGAAAAACTCTGTTTCGAAAATGATTCAGGGCGGAAGGAGATGAAAAGAATGAAAGCAGGAATCCATCCAAATTACAATAAAGTTGTATTTATGGACACGAACACTGGCTTCAAATTCTTAAGCGGGTCTACAAAAGGCTCTAGCGAAACTGTTGAGTGGGAAGATGGTAACACTTATCCATTACTAAAAATTGAGATCAGTTCTGATTCTCACCCATTCTACACTGGACGTCAGAAGTTTGCTACTGCAGACGGACGTGTTGACCGCTTCAATAAGAAATACGGCATCAAGTAATAAAGAACATAAAACAGGCAAGTGTATGTATTCGCTTGTCTGTTTTTTTTGCGAAAATATTAAACCTTTACCCTACTTTGGATTAGGAAAGTAGATGAAAGGAGAGCTCAATGTACTTAATGAATCAAAATGGTTGGATTGAAGTGATTTGCGGGAGTATGTTTTCTGGGAAATCAGAAGAGCTCATCCGCCGTATACGCCGTACACAATTTGCGAAACAACATGCGATTGTATTTAAACCATGTATTGATAATCGTTATAGTGAA
The DNA here is from genome assembly GCF_008042285.1 of Bacillus sp. AR13-1. NCBI lineage: Bacteria > Bacillati > Bacillota > Bacilli > Caryophanales > Bacillaceae > Bacillus > Bacillus sp. AR13-1. Next base: position 387,834 of record NZ_QNUA01000007.1, on the reverse strand, counting down.
GAAGATGTTGTATCACATAATGGATTAAAGGTTAAAGCAGTTCCTGTTTCAGCTTCAAAAGATATATTTAACCATGTAACAGAAGAAATGGATGTTATTGCAATCGATGAGGTACAATTTTTTGATGGGGACATTGTGGAAGTGGTGCAAGTATTGGCAAATCGTGGCTATCGTGTCATTGTAGCTGGATTAGACCAAGATTTCCGTGGTCTACCATTTGGACAAGTTCCTCAGCTGATGGCGATTGCTGAACATGTAACTAAATTGCAGGCAGTTTGTTCTGAATGTGGATCTCCTGCAAGTCGTACGCAACGTTTAATCGATGGAGAACCAGCGGCATTTGATGATCCAATTATTTTAGTTGGGGCTTCAGAATCGTATGAACCACGTTGTCGTCATTGTCATGCAGTACCTACAAAACAAAGATAAGTGAAACTCGCTATGTAGAGCGGGTTTTTTTCGAAAATAGATGAAGATTGGTGGCAAGCTCTTCGTGTCTAAGAACCGCCGCTACTCAAGGTGAAAAGCACCTTTTGTGCGAGAGAACCTTAGCCAGTCAGAGCTGAGCGAGCCGCTTGCGCTTTTAAATATTATCTAGCTCCAGCGGCTAGAATGGTCGGTGGTTTCGCTTCTTCCTGCGAGGCAAAGAGCGCCTCTCTGTCAGAAGCTCCAACCTCCTCCCATTCTGAGCGAGCCGCTTGCGCTTTAAATATTATCTAGCTTCAGCGGCTAGAATCTCCGGCCATTTCACTCTCTCGCTCGAAGCAAAAAGCGCTTCAAGGTCGAGAGTTCCAATGTCCTGCGATCCTGAGCAAGCCGCTTACGCTTTTAAATATAATTTGCGTTTTTTTGATTAAGTACCATATACTATTTGTATTAGATACTAGGATGTAGAGGTGAATGGTGTGTTAGATCGTTTGCAAGCTGTAGAAGATCGTTATGAGAAGTTGAATGAGTTGTTAAGTGACCCAGAGGTTATTAGCGATACAAATAAGCTTCGTGAGTATTCAAAAGAGCAATCTGATATTCAGGACACGGTAGAGGTGTACCGTGAGTATAAAGATGTTCGTGAGCAATTACGAGATGCAAAAGCAATGTTAGAAGATAAGTTAGACGCTGATATGCGTGATATGGTAAAAGAAGAGGTTTCTGAATTAGAAGGACAAGAGAAAACATTATCAGAACGTCTGAAAATTTTACTTGTTCCAAAAGACCCTAATGATGATAAAAACGTTATCGTTGAGGTTCGTGGCGCTGCTGGTGGTGACGAGGCAGCTTTATTTGCTGGCGATTTATATCGTATGTATAGCCGTTATGCTGAGGTGCAAGGTTGGAAAACTGAAATTATCGAAGCGAGCTATACAGAGTTAGGCGGATATAAAGAGATTATCTTTATGATTAACGGTAAAGGTGCTTTCGCGAAGCTGAAATTCGAGAATGGTGCTCACCGTGTACAACGTGTTCCTGAAACGGAATCTGGCGGACGTATTCATACATCTACAGCAACTGTAGCTGTACTACCAGAGGCAGAAGAAGTAGAAATTAATATTCATGAAAAAGATGTTCGTGTTGATACGTTTGCTTCTAGTGGTCCTGGTGGACAAAGCGTTAATACAACGATGTCAGCGGTACGTTTAACGCATTTACCGACTGGTGTAGTTGTATCTTGTCAGGATGAGAAATCACAAATTAAGAATAAAGAAAAAGCGATGAAAGTATTACGCGCACGTGTTTATGATAAATTTAGACAAGAAGCGCAAGCTGAGTATGATCAAAACCGTAAACAAGCTGTTGGTACGGGAGATCGTTCAGAGCGTATTCGTACGTATAACTTCCCGCAAAACCGTGTTACAGACCATCGAATCGGTTTAACGATTCAAAAGCTAGATCAAATCCTACAAGGTAAGTTAGATGATTTCATCAATGCCTTAGTGATGGAAGATCAGGCGCAAAAGATGGAGGCAGCTGAGTAATGCGTGTCTATGAAGCCCTGAAATGGGCTTCTTCTTTTTTACAGGAAAATGGACGAGATGAAAATGCGGGAGAAATTGTCCTTTGTCATGTATTAAAGACGAACAGAACCGGAATGCTCATGAATATGCGTGAAGAAATAACTGCGGAACAAGAGGAAAGTTTTGCAGAATTTATCCGCAAGCATGTAGAAGGTATTCCGATCCAATATATGCTCGGTTATGAAATGTTTTATGGCCGATCATTCTTTGTAAATGAAGAGGTATTGATACCAAGACCGGAAACAGAGGAACTTATAGTTGGAGTACTAGAGAGAATTGAGCGCCATTTCGGTAATGAGGAGCTTCACATAGCGGATATTGGAACAGGTAGTGGAGCGATTTCTATTACGCTCGCTTTAGAAAATAAAAATCTTCATGTGTATACAGTAGATATCGCACAGGAGTCGATTGAAGTTGCAAAAGAAAATGCAAAAACTTTAGGGGCGGATGTAACATTCTATCACGGCGATTTACTGTCTCCGTTTTATGAAACAGGTCAGAAGTTAGATGTTGTTGTTTCCAATCCTCCGTACATACCAGAGGAAGATTGGCGTGGTCTTTCTACTGTTGTGAAGGAGCATGAGCCGAAGCGTGCGCTTGTTGGTGGGGAAGATGGACTAGATTTCTATCGTCGTTTTATGGAGGAATTGCCGAATGTATTACAGAACAAGGCGATTGTGGCGTTTGAAATTGGTGTAGGGCAAGGTGAAGATGTGAAAGCATTATTACAGCAAACTTTCCCGCGCGCTCAAGTTGAAGTTGTATTTGATATTAATGGAAAAGATCGCATGGTATTTGCAGAGATGGAGTAAGGCATAAGCCTTACTCTATTTTTTGTATGAAAAATTCGCAACTACTCAGCCATACATTTTATTTAGAATTTTGGTAAGGGGAATTATTTCAGCGAAAATACGCACCTTATTACCTATACATAGCCAGTTCCTCTCGCCAATTAAAAAAATGCTTTTCTATCGGTTTTTTATATAGATTTTGAATTTAATAGTTTAGAAAGATGAAAGTCTGTCCACACTGTTTCTAGAGGGGACGGTGGAGGAAATGAAAAAACAAGTTATTGCTTACTTTCTTTTATTATTAATTGGTGCACAGTTACTTGTGCAGTTTGGATATATGAAAGCTGATGCAAAAGGGCCTACTGTTATTCCGAAAGAGGCCGTTCGATTACGTATTTTAGCTAATAGTGATTCCGATAAAGATCAGGCGTTAAAGCGTAAAGTACGCGATGAAGTAAAAGCGCAAATTGATGGATGGGTAGCGGATTTAACGTCATTTGAAGAAGCTCGAAAAGTAATTCAAAATCATATTCCTGAAATTGAAAAGACAGTGGCAAATACACTGAAAAGAGAAGGAAGTAAAGAGGCGTTTCAAGTGAAATTCGGTAAGAATGTGAAGTTTCCTACAAAGGTATATGGGAATTTTATTTATCCGGCAGGAGAATATGAAGCGGTACTTATTACAATTGGAAAAGGTGAAGGTGCAAACTGGTGGTGTGTATTATTTCCACCGATGTGTTTCTTAGATTTTTCAAGTGGTACAGCTGTAAGGAAAGAAGAACATGTTGTGAAAGCTGAATCTCCTGAAGAGGAGCAAGTGAGACAATTAGATGAGGAAGTAGTGGATGTACCGGAGAAGAAAGAGGATAAGGTGAAAGAAAAGAAAGTAGTAAAGCCGGAAAAAGCTGAAAAAGTAACAGCACAGGAAAAGAAAGTAGTAAAACACGAAACACAAGTAGAAGAACAGCCTGTAAAAAAAGTAGAAACAAAAACTGTGGAAAAAGTGGAGAAACCTGTGGAGCAAAAACAAGAAAAGCAAAATGAGTATGTAACAGTAGAAGAGGAAGAGAAACCAGAGGTTAAATTATTTATCGTCGAAGCTTTTACATCTTTATTCTCTAAATAGTGCTATTAATAAATCCTTCCTCATATATATCAATGAGGAGGGATTTATTATGAAGAACGTGTATTTTGCTACGAAAGCAGATGTAGAAAGATTACATTCTTTTTTCGGACAAGCTAATAAAAAAGATGATAAAATAAATGAGTTGTACGCACAATTTATGATCTTGGAAGAGGCGGGAGAAATACGAGCGGTAATTGGATATGAACAAAGTGGAGAAAATGCACTTATCCGTTCTTGTTTATTCACACCCAATGTGGATAAACAGACTTTCTTATATTTTTTCGAGATGTTTTTGCAGTATATGAAAGAAAAAGATATTCGACAATTGTACTTACTCACAAATCATCCACAATCTGTGACCATCTTTCAGTTTTTTAACTTTGTCATTATAGAGAAAGAGGAAGTGCCAGAGGAAATTCGACAGTTAGAACACTTTTGTAAAAATATAAAAGAGCTAAATGCAATAATACTAAATTGTCAGCTATTCACAAAGTTATCCACGGATTAACAAGGTTTATCCACATTTTGTGGATAAACCTTGTTTGTCTTTTGGATAAATCTCATAGTAAACTAAAAATAGACAAGTATTTCATGGTAGAAAAGGACGTGGGAAAAAATGCATACAAATATGTGGGTTGTGGATAATGTTGTGGAAAGAAAAAAATATTATCCACAATTAAAAGAAGCAGCGAGATTATTAAGAGAAAATGAAGCGGTGGCCTTCCCAACGGAAACGGTATATGGGTTAGGAGCAAACGCAATGGATGATGAAGCGATAGCGAAAATTTTTGAAGCGAAAGGGAGACCGAGCGATAATCCACTGATTGTCCACATAGGAACAAAATCTCAGTTAGATGGTATCGTAAGAGAAATTCCGCCGGTTGCAGAAAAGTTAATGGAGCATTTTTGGCCAGGACCATTAACAATCATTTTACCGAGAAAAAAAGGGATTTCAGAGAGGGTTACGGCAGGACTTAATACAGTCGGAGTGAGGATGCCGGATCATCCAGTAGCGCTCGCCCTTATTGAAGAGGCAAACGTGCCTGTTGCGGCACCGAGTGCGAATCGTTCAGGACGCCCAAGCCCAACGTTAGCTTCTCATGTGTATGAAGATTTAAATGGGAAAATTGCTGGTATTGTTGATGGCGGGGCAACAGGAGTAGGCGTTGAATCAACTGTAATTGATTGTACGAGCGAGGTTCCGACGATTTTACGTCCAGGTGGGATTACGAAGGAGCAATTAGAGGCCGTGATAGGAAATGTTTCTTTAGATCCAGCTTTAAAGGATGAGAAAGAAAAGCCAAAATCACCTGGAATGAAATATACACATTATGCACCGAAAGCGCCACTTAGTATTGTTGAAGGGTCCCGTGAGTTTATTCAACGTATTGTGGATGAGAAAAAGAAAGAAGGATTTAAAGTAGGTGTATTAACGACAGAAGAGTATCAGCATGTGTATAGTGCAGATGTTGTATTGTCTTGTGGTGTACGAAGCGATTTAGCCAGCGTTGCGACTAAGTTATATGATGTGCTTAGAACGTTTGATGCAAGTGAAGTAGATGTTATTTTTAGTGAATCATTCCCGAATGAAGGCATAGGAAATGCAATTATGAATCGTTTAACAAAAGCTGCGGGACATCAGATTATTATTGAATGATAATGTACCTTTAGCAAACAGAATATTTCTCCTCGGATAAGCATATTGTGAAGTAGCACGTCCGAGGGGGGATATGAATGACACTTGAACAATTAATACCTTTAATAATTATGGCATTTGCCCTGGGGATGGATGCATTTTCAGTGAGCCTCGGTATGGGGATGGTAACATTAAAGTTAAGACAAATCCTTTATATAGGTATGACGATTGGGATATTTCATATTATTATGCCATTTATCGGAATGGTACTAGGACGTTTTCTATCAGAGAGGTATGGGGATGTCGCAAATTTTGCAGGAGCTATTTTATTAATTGGGCTAGGGTTCTATATCGTATATTCGTCTATTTTAGAAGGGGAAGAGACTAGAACTGCTCCAATTGGAATTAGTTTATTTGTATTTGCATTTGGTGTCAGTATAGATAGTTTTTCAGTAGGTCTTAGTCTTGGAATTTACGGAGCAGAGACAATTATTACGATATTATTGTTCGGACTAATAAGTATGCTACTGGCTTGGATGGGTTTATTGCTTGGTAGCCATGCCAAAAATATACTTGGCACATACGGTGAAATAGTAGGTGGTATTATTCTTGTTGGGTTTGGATTGTATCTCCTTTTTCCTATATAATTTTATGTAGGAGGGAATTATGAACAAGCTATTGGAATGGTATGTTAAGCTTTTAACCTTCTTTCCTCGATGGCTAAGAAGACTTATAATATTGGGTGTTATTTTGCAAATTTCGATGTTAGGTTGGATTAAGTTAATTCGTGAATGGTGAGATAGTTCCTTTCTGTGCATAGTTTCGTTTGTACTATATTGATCACACTAAAAAATTACAAATATAGAAAGGATGAGATGAATGACGAGATTAAAGCAAGTTTTTGGTATTATTATTAGTTTTTTTGTTTTTTGGTTCAGTATGCTCGGTGTACAAATGTTTGCTGAGTTTTTAGATATTGAGTCATTGAAGTTTGTTGCAGGAAAATCGGAGGCGGCGCGTACTTTTTATTCTCCGTATCCGTTTTTAATTGTTTTCCTTATTACGTTACTTTCCTTATATTTCTTTGTAATAAAGCTTAGTAGATCTAAAAAAGAGAAATTCCCGTCATTAGAGGAGAAGAACGAAGAATTACGATAAAAAATTCCCCGCTTTCAGCGGGGGTTATGTTTAGGTGATGGAAGTGAACGGGCCCCTTGCGCTTTTAGGGGATATATCCAGTTCCAGTGGCCAGCTAAGAACCTTCCCCACGAGAAGATAAAAAGCATCTTCTGTGAGGAAGAACCTTAGCCACCGGGCCTGGGCAGTCGGTTCCGCTTTTAAATGTATCCAGCTCCAGCGGCTAGAATGGTCGGTGGCTTCGCGTCTTCCTGCGAGGCAAAAAGCGCCTCTACGTCAGAAGCTCCATCCCCCTCTCATTCTGAGCGAGCCGCTTCCGCCTTTAGGGTGTGATATCCAGTTCCGGCGACTAGCTCTTCGCATCTAAGAACCTTCCGCCCGAAAGGCAAAAAGCGCCTTTAGGACGAAAGAACCTTAGCTGGTCAGAGCTGAACGAGTCGCCTCCACTTTTAGATAGGCCTCACTAATTCAAATTGTTCTCCTAGTTTTGCGTAGTTGTGTCCTGCTAGGCGGCTTATTGGTTTTAGTTCTTCGGCGTGAATTCGACCGTTTTCGTATAAGTGTTCAGCGACGTGAAAGCGAACGACGCGGCCGATTAGTAGGTCACAAGCTGGCGAGTCTTCGGTTCCGCCGAGTGGGATAGCGCGTTCTAATATGCACTCCATTCGAATGTTTGCTTCTTTAACCCCTGGTACTGAAATGACATCACTGTCAATCGGTGTTAGTTTTGCTAATTCGATTTCACTTTCATTAGGAGGTAGGTTCGCTGCTGTTTCGTTGATCGCTTCTACGTAAGATTCATCAGAAATATGTACGACAAATTCCCCTTTTTCTATTGCGTTTCTGGAAGTGTCTTTCGGTTTTCCTCCTTTGCGTTGTACTGAAACTGAGATAAGTGGTGGATTGGCAGCGACGATATTGAAATAACTATATGGCGCACCGTTCAATACGCCATCTTTAGTTACAGAAGTAACGAATGCAACAGGACGTGGAATGATACTTCCTGTTAGTAATTTGTAATTATCTTTTTCGGTTTGTTCGTTTGGATTAATGGATAACATGTTGTAATCCCCTTTCTAAATATGAATACTTATTGTTCCTTTACAAGATATCAATGGGAATCTCCTGCTGAAAATAATATTTTTTTGATGATGTAAAAAAAAGAGATTACCTCGATTGTACTGAAGTAATCTCTTTTTTGGTAAATATCTTGAAATAGAGATAAATATTAAAGTAAAACGTAAGCGCCAGGTCCAATTAAAGCTACACCGATAGCGACAGCGATTAACATTAAATTATATTCGAATCCGTTTTGTGTTACCCAGTAACCATTTTTTCCGTGAACTGTGAAAATTGCTACTAACATTGTTCCTACGATAAATAAAGAACCAAATACAGTGAAAATACCTGCTGCGAATAAGAAACCACCTAATAGTTCAGTTGCGCCAGCCATAAATGCCATAAATACACCAGGACGTAAGCCGATTGACTCCATCCAGCCGCCAGTTCCCTTTAAGCCGTAACCGCCGAACCAACCAAATAATTTTTGAGCACCATGACCCATGAATGTAATTCCTATAATAAGACGAATAATAAGAAGACCGATATCCATCATTTTAAAAAACCTCCTAAAAGTTATTAACTTATCTTATGTAAGTAATAATAAAATAGTTACTTACTTTAGTTAAGTAGATTTTAACAAAAATTTGAAAGGAATTTTACAAATTAACAACAAAAAATAAAATGTAGTAAAGACCTCTAGACAAGTAAGTGAAAAAAAGAGAAAATATAAGTAGAAGTTAAATTCTCATTGTTATTCAGACAATCAGAATTGACTGGAATTTTGTGAAGCGCTACAATAAGAGTCTAGTAGTAATGACATGATTTATTTCGAAAGAGTTTTTACAGTATAACATTCGAAGTATGAAGTCTTACGTGTATTTCGATCTTGAATAGAGATTGCCCTATAAACTTTTAGGTAAATTATAAGGAGGACTATCCTATGTTTAAAAAATTATTCGGTTTTGGTTCAAAAACAAATGAAGAAACAATCGTAGCTCCATTAACTGGAGCAGTGAAAAATATTGAAGAAGTACCAGATCCAGTATTCGCTGGTCGTATGATGGGTGACGGTGTTGCGATCGATCCTACTGAAGGTGTAGTTGTATCTCCAGTTGATGGTGAAATCGTACAATTATTCCACACGAAACATGCTATTGGAATTAAAGCGAAAAACGGTACAGAAATTTTAATCCACGTTGGATTAGAAACTGTAAAAATGGAAGGTGAAGGTTTCGAAGCTCACGTTTCTGAAGGACAAGCTGTAAAAGCTGGAGATAAATTAATCTCATTCGACTTAGAATTAATTCGTGAAAAAGCGAAAAGCACAATTACTCCAATCGTTATTACAAACACTGATGCAGCTGAGTCTATTAAGACAACTGTAGGTGTAACAGCTACAAAAGGTTCAACAGAAGTAATGAAAGTTACAATGAAATAATTATTTGATAGAAGGAATCCGTTTCATATGAAATGGATTCCTTATTTTGTTTCGTAGTGTGTTCATTATGTATGGTAAAATACTTTGGGCACTTGGAAATAGGGTTTCATATATGTGGATAAGGCGCATTTTTCTTAGAAAAAATATAAGAGAAATGCGCCTTTCGTATATTCACATTCCTTTTGTTCTATTCTAATGTACGCTATGATAAAGTGAAACTTTAATGAGTGGAGGGTGTTCATCCCCCGCTGATTATTAGCCTTCACCAATCGGGATAAATGTAGGAAACAGAAAAAAAGGGGTGGGTTTAGATGAAACGGGTGTTATTTGTTTGCACTGGAAATACATGCCGTAGTCCGATGGCTGAGGCTTTGCTTCGTCATTATGGAGAAGGTAAATTTGAAGTGCAATCTGCTGGTGTTTTCGCCTATCCTGGAAGCGATGTGTCGATACATGCAAAGGAAGCTTTAGCTGAAAAAGGAATTGTAATCGATCATGCCGCGCAGCAGGTAAACGATACTTTGGTTGATTGGGCGGATATTGTAGTAACAATGACGGAAAACCATAAGCAAATTGTACTTGGGTATTATCCGAGCGTGGAAAAGAAATTGGATACATTATATGGATTAGCTGAGGGTGTAAGTAAGGATATTTCAGATCCATTTGGCGGATCGCTTTCTATTTATAAAGAAACGTTAGAAGAGATGGAAAAACTTGTACAAACTTTACTGAAAAAACATTCAGAAGGTTGATGTTTCGTGTATAATACGATATTGGAGATCACTTTGTTCCATTAAGGTAGCGAGTGTGAAATGAAGATAATTGATTGAAACTTCGGAGGGGTAAAAATGAAAGTAGTAGTAGCATCTGATCACGGCGGTATGAATATCCGTAAAGAACTTGTAAGTTTATTAGAAGAGTTAAATATTGAATATATTGATTTAGGTTGTGAATGTGAAGCTGGTTCTGTTGATTACCCTGATTTTGCGTTTCCAGCAGCAGAAATGGTCGCGAATGGTGAAGTGGATCGTGGTATTTTAGTTTGCGGGACAGGCATTGGTATGTCAATCGCAGCAAACAAAGTAAATGGTATTCGTTGTGCATTAGTTCATGATACTTTCAGTGCGAAAGCGACGAGAGAGCATAATGACACTAACATGTTAGCGATGGGCGAGCGTGTAATTGGAGCTGGTCTAGCGCGTGATATCGCGAAAATTTGGCTAACAACTGACTATGAAGGTGGCCGTCACGAAAACCGAGTAGGAAAAATTAAAACTTACGAAACAAAGTAATAGATTCTAACTATAAGTAGTATGAAATATAATTTGGTGAACCAACCTGTGAAAGGAAGAGGCGTAATGACAGAAATCGTAAAGGTAAGAGAACAGCTACAAATGTCGCTTTCTGATTTCCAAGAACAAGCCACGCTGCAAAGTGGTCAAATTTTTGTAGTGGGGTGTAGCACGAGCGAAGTGCTAGGTGAAAGAATTGGAACATCAGGAACGATGGAAGTGGCAGAGGCGATTTTTTCTGAGTTAAAACAATTTCAAGAGAGAACAGGTATTGAATTGGCATTTCAATGTTGTGAGCATTTAAATCGTGCTTTAGTAGTTGAGAGAGATGTAGCGATGAAATATCAATTTGAAATTGTAACAGTTACGCCTGTTAGATCAGCAGGTGGTGCATTAGCGACGTATGCGTATCACAATTTTAAAGATCCGGTAGTAATTGAGTTTATTAAAGCAGATGCAGGAATGGATATCGGCGATACATTTATCGGTATGCATTTAAAGCATGTAGCTGTACCGGTTCGTACAAGTGTGAAGGAAATAGGAAGTGCGCATGTAACGATGGCGAAAACACGTGGGAAACTAATAGGTGGAGCACGTGCCGTTTATGCGGCAAATGAAGAAGCTATTCCTTGCCGTTAAACATGAAAAATTATAAAGTCTTATAACAGCTGTATATCGAAAGGTAAAAGGTATGTGGTCTGACTTTATAATAGAAGAAAGAAAAGACCAATTTTGGTCTTTTTTTTTCTTTTATGATATAGAAAGTCATGTTAGAATGTAGTTGAAAACATGAAGGTTCGAAAGAATTACAACCTGAATTTTCGTTTTTTCTGAATAAATGAGAAAAAACTATTGGGAATTGATGTAATTCGTTCAGAAAAGGGGGATTTTGGTGAATCATTTAAAACGTCAAGATGAAAAGGTATTTGCTGCAATTGAGGCAGAACTAGGAAGACAGCGTTCAAAGATCGAGTTAATTGCTTCGGAAAACTTCGTAAGTGAAGCAGTAATGGAGGCGCAAGGTTCTGTTTTAACGAATAAGTATGCTGAAGGATATCCTGGAAAACGTTACTATGGTGGTTGTGAACACGTAGACGTAGTAGAAGATATCGCACGTGATCGCGCGAAAGAAATTTTTGGCGCAGAGCATGTAAATGTTCAACCACATTCTGGTGCACAAGCGAACATGGCAGTATACTTTACGATTTTAGAGCAAGGCGATACAGTACTTGGTATGAATTTATCTCATGGTGGTCACTTAACACACGGAAGCCCTGTTAACTTCAGTGGAGTACAATATAATTTCGTAGAATATGGCGTGGATGCTGAATCTCACCGTATTAATTACGATGATGTATTAGCAAAAGCGAAAGAACATAAACCAAAATTAATCGTTGCAGGTGCAAGTGCATATCCTCGTGTTATCGATTTCAAACGATTCCGTGAGATTGCAGATGAAGTGGGTGCATACTTTATGGTTGATATGGCACATATCGCTGGTTTAGTAGCTGCTGGTTTACATCCAAACCCAGTACCACATGCACATTTCGTTACAACGACAACACATAAAACATTACGTGGTCCACGTGGCGGTATGATTTTATGTGAAGAGCAATTTGCAAAACAAATTGATAAATCAATCTTCCCTGGTATTCAAGGTGGCCCACTTATGCACGTAATTGCTGCAAAAGCTGTTGCATTTGGTGAGACACTACAAGATGAGTTTAAAACATATGCACAACATATCATTAATAATGCGAACCGCTTAGCTGAAGGTCTTCAAAAAGAAGGACTTACACTTGTTTCTGGTGGAACAGACAATCATTTAATCTTGATTGATGTTCGTAACTTAGAAATTACAGGTAAAGTAGCAGAGCACGTATTAGATGAAGTTGGTATTACAGTGAACAAAAATACAATTCCATTTGAAACAGCAAGCCCATTTGTAACAAGCGGCGTACGTATCGGTACAGCAGCTGTAACATCTCGTGGTTTCGGTTTAGAAGAAATGGATGAAATTGCGGCACTTATTGCTTATACATTAAAAAATCATGAGAATGAAGTTGCATTAGAAGAAGCAAGTAAGCGTGTAGAAGCGTTAACGAGCAAATTCCCAATGTATACAGATCTATAATAGATTGAAAAAGACTGCTGAAACGTAATTGTTTTGGCAGTCTTTTTTGTGGACATATATTATTTTTAAAGTATGTATACAAATGATGAATAAATTTTGGCGATATAATGAAGGATACAGCTCCCATAATTGGTAAAGATACTAGATAGATTCATCGCAAAATCATGATTTTGCCAAATTTGCCCTTGAATATTAGTAGCGTTTTCTTTACAATCGTAAATAGTGTAAAGAAGCGTGTAAACGCATGAATATCATCTAAAGGAGAGATTCACATGGGAAAACTGTATGTATTTGATCACCCGTTAATTCAACATAAGATTACATATATTCGCGATAAGAATACAGGTACGAAAGATTTTCGTGAATTAGTGGACGAAGTAGCAAGCTTAATGGCTTTCGAGATTACTCGTGACCTTCCACTTGAAGACATTGAAATTGAAACGCCTGTAAGCAAAGCGACAACAAAAGTGATCGCTGGTAAAAAACTTGGTTTAATTCCGATTTTACGTGCAGGTTTAGGAATGGTTGATGGAATTCTGAAATTAATTCCAGCAGCAAAAGTAGGACACGTTGGTTTATACCGTGACCCTGAAACATTGCAACCGGTAGAATACTATGTGAAACTTCCAACGGATGTAGAAGAGCGTGACTTTATCGTACTAGATCCGATGCTAGCAACAGGTGGTTCTGCGGCTGAAGCAATTAATTCTCTGAAAAAGCGCGGTGCAAAGCAAATTAAATTAATGTGTATCGTAGCTGCTCCAGAAGGAGTAAAAGTAGTGCAGGAAGAGCATCCTGATGTTGATATTTATGTAGCGGCATTAGATGAGAAGTTAAATGACCATGGTTATGTAGTTCCAGGTCTTGGTGATGCTGGTGACCGTTTATTCGGAACAAAGTAAGACAACAGACGAGAGGGGGATTCCCCGCTCGTTTTTTTTTTGCCCTCAGCGCACGGGGGAGGGGGAGATAAATATACAGGGTATATACAACATAAGTTATATACACATCACATATAATATAGAAGTCTTACGTCTCGGGGACACTATATTATGGAAGAAAAGCGCTATATCTTAAAAATATAATAGTGACAAACTTGTGAACATTTTCTTCTATTATAAAGAGAAAACTGTTAGAAATTGCATATCTCTAGCCAGTATTTAGAAGGGGAACGTTTTCATTTTTGGGAGGAAATGCCTAATACTCAAATTTTTTGATTTTTTACGATTTCTCGTTGACACTGTTAATACCCTATTGTATGCTAACAACGGGGATAGATGGTAGGGCTTTCAGTGACAAAAATGCATCTATTCCGTGACGAAAATGTAAACTTTTTATTTTGTATAGAATTTATGCAGAAAAATGAGTTATTATTAACACATCGTGAATGAGGGTTACATATTGGAGGGATGAATCCTTGCAAAAAAACGATCGCAGCCATATAAAAGCGTATGCTTTAATGTCAGGAATACTTGCTCAGTTAGTTGGTTCTATTCTTATCGGAATCTTTGGTGGGCAATGGATTGATAATAAGGTTGGAACGTTTCCGTTGTTTCTTATTATAGGGTTATTACTCGGGTTAGGAACAGGGGTATACGCAATGATTCGACTCATTCAACATTACTATTCGGGAGAGCAATGATGATAGACGTACATGGACTTGTCCAACGACAAAAGAAATATATGTACTACTTGCTTGCGCTTCTAGTGCTAGGATGGGGAATTACCTCTTACAAGGATGTATTTCTTGGGCTGATTATCGGAACGATTTTCAGTTTTCTTAGTTTGCGCATCATTGCACGTAGAACAGACAAGCTATTAGATCGCGTAACAAATGGAGAAAACGTGAAGTTTAAGGCGACAGCGGTAAGTACATATTCAAGATTCGCCACGATTGGGTTATTAATTTTATTTGCAGCCAAATATCAAGAGTTAATTGCGATGTGGGGCTTAGGTGTAGGATTGCTGACAGGATACCTTGTCATGATCATAGATTTTCTTTATTTAGAGTATACGAGCAGGGAAGAGAGGTGAATTACTAGTGGAACACGGTAAATTAGTTGAATTTCTAGGTTTAACGTTCGATTTGTCATCAGTTATGATGGTTACTGTAGCAGCAGTTATTGTTTTCTTAATCGCTGTTATCGGAACTCGCAGCTTAGCGCTTCGCCCAACCGGGATGCAAAATTTCATGGAATGGGTGTTTGACTTCGTGAAAGGGATTATCAATAGTACGATGGATTGGAAAACAGGTGGACGTTTCTTAACGCTTGGCGTTACGCTTATCATGTTTATCATCGTATCGAACTTCCTTGGTTTACCATTCATGTATTCAACAGTTGAGGCTGGCGAACATATTGCATGGTGGAGATCACCAACGTCTGATCCAGCAGTTGCATTAACATTAGCCGTGATGGTAGTTACCCTCACCCATTATTATGGAATTAAGATGAAGGGTACGAAAGAATATGTTAAAGGTTATTTCCAACCTATGAAATTCTTATTCCCATTAAAGGTTATTGAGGAGTTTGCTAACACATTAACGTTAGGTCTTCGTTTATTTGGTAACATTTACGCAGGTGAAATCTTATTAGGATTACTTGCTAAGTTAGGCGGGGCATCATTCTTAGGAGCATTAGGTGCACTTGTACCGATGTTAGCATGGATGGGATTCAGCGTATTCGTTGGTTCAATCCAGTCATTTATTTTCGTAATGTTAACGATGGTTTATATGGCTCATAAAGTAAGCCATGACCATTAATATAATTTAAGTAAGAAAAAATTTATTTTTTTATAATACAAAGGAGGACAAATTAAATGAGTTTAGGTGTAATCGCAGCTGCAATTGCAATTGGTTTATCAGCATTAGGTGCAGGTATTGGTAACGGTCTTATCGTATCACGTACAATCGAAGGTGTTGCTCGTCAACCAGAATTAAAAGGCGCACTTCAAACAATTATGTTCATCGGGGTTGCATTAGTTGAGGCACTTCCAATTATCGGTGTAGTTATTGCTTTCATCGTAATGAACAAATAAGGGAGACTCCCCTTACATAGATGGCGAAGAGTGTTTTTCCGAACTTTCTTCGCCATTGCTTTATGAACGAAACGTATGTCTTTTTTTTTCATATGATCAATTTAGATATTTTGAAGGGAGTGAATCCTTGTGCCAACTTTATTATTAGGGGCTTCCATTCCATTTGGAACGATTGCTTATACATTGTTCATTTTCTTACTTCTATTAGTAATGCTACGCAAATTCGCGTGGGGTCCTTTAATGGGAATTATGAAAGAACGTGAAGAGCATGTTACTAATGAAATCGACGCTGCAGAAAGAAGTAATGCTGAAGCGAAGAAATTAGTAGAAGAACAACGTGAAATGTTAAAACAATCGCGTGTTGAAGCACAAGAGTTAATCGAAAGAGCGAAGAAACAAGCTGTAGATCAAAAGGATGTTATTGTTGCTGCTGCGAAAGAAGAAGCAGAATCAATTAAAACATCTGCTGTACAAGAAATTCAACGCGAAAAAGAGCAAGCGATTGCTGCTTTACAAGAACAAGTTGCTTCTTTATCTGTTCATATTGCTTCTAAAGTAATTGAAAAAGAATTAAAAGAAGAAGATCAAGTGAAGTTAATTCGCGATTATATTAAAGAAGTAGGAGAAGCGCGATGAGCAATGGGATTGTAGCAAAACGTTATGCTGTCGCTCTTTTCAAAATTGCAAAAGAAAAACACGTATTAGAAATGTTTGAAGAGGAATTACGCCTTGTACAAAACGTTTTTACAAAGAACGGAGAACTACATAGCTTTTTAACGCAACCGAACATTTCAAAAGAGCAGAAGAAAACGTTTCTTGCAAACGTATTCGCATCTGTTTCTGAATCTATTTTAAATACGTTATATATTTTAATTGATAACAAGCGTATTGATATCCTACCTGAAATTGCAAATGAATATGTTGTTCTTGCTAATGAAGAACGTAACGTAGCGGATGCAACTGTATATTCTATTCGTCTTCTATCGGAAGAAGAAAAACTTAACATTGCAGAAGCATTTGCAAAAAAAACAGGAAAAGATGCAATTCGCGTGAAAAATGTTGTGGATGAAGATTTACTAGGCGGCATTAAAGTACGTATTGGAAATCGCATTTACGACGGAAGCTTACAAGGAAAATTAGCACGTATTCAGCGTGAATTAATGAAGAATAGATAGGGGTGAAGCACATGAGCATCAGAGCTGAAGAAATTAGCGCACTGATAAAGCAACAAATCGAGAACTATCAGTCTGAAATCGAAGTTAGTGATGTTGGTACAGTTATCCAAGTTGGTGACGGTATTGCGCGTGCTCATGGTCTTGATAACGTTATGGCTGGTGAACTTGTAGAGTTCTCTAATGGCGTTATGGGACTAGCACAAAACTTAGAGGAAAACAACGTAGGTATCATTATTTTAGGACCTTACACAGAAATCCGTGAAGGTGACGAAGTTCGTCGTACTGGTCGCATCATGCAAGTACCAGTAGGAAAAGAACTAATCGGTCGTGTTGTAAACCCATTAGGTCAACCAGTTGATGGTTTAGGCCCAATCAATACAACAAACACTCGTCCAATCGAAAGTCCAGCACCAGGTGTAATGGATCGTAAATCTGTTCATGAACCACTTCAAACAGGTATTAAAGCGATCGATGCTCTTGTACCAATTGGCCGTGGTCAACGTGAGTTAATCATCGGTGACCGCCAAACAGGTAAAACAGCAGTTGCACTTGATACGATCATTAACCAAAAAGATGAAGATATGATTTGTATCTATGTAGCTATCGGACAAAAAGAATCAACAGTACGTAACGTAGTAGAAACACTACGTAAGCACGGTGCACTAGATTACACAATCGTTGTAACTGCATCAGCTTCTCAACCAGCTCCATTATTATACCTAGCTCCTTACGCTGGTGTAACAATGGGTGAAGAGTTCATGTACAATGGTAAACACGTATTAGTAGTATATGATGACTTATCAAAACAAGCAGCGGCTTACCGTGAGCTTTCATTACTATTACGTCGTCCTCCAGGTCGTGAAGCATATCCAGGGGATGTATTCTACTTACATTCTCGCTTATTAGAGCGTGCAGCAAAATTAAGTGATGCAAGAGGCGGCGGTTCTTTAACTGCACTACCTTTCATCGAAACACAAGCAGGGGACGTATCAGCTTACATCCCAACAAACGTAATTTCTATTACGGATGGACAAATCTTCTTACAATCTGACCTATTCTTCTCTGGCGTACGTCCAGCAATCGATGCGGGTACTTCTGTATCTCGTGTAGGTGGATCAGCTCAGATTAAAGCGATGAGTAAAGTATCAGGTACACTTCGTCTTGACCTTGCATCTTATCGTGAGTTAGAAGCGTTCGCTCAGTTCGGTTCTGACCTTGATAAAGCAACACAAGCGAAATTAAACCGTGGTGCTCGTACAGTTGAGGTATTAAAACAAGGATTACACAAACCGTTACGTGTAGAGAAACAAGTTATCATTCTTTACGCTTTAACACGTGGATTCCTAGATGATATCCCAGTAGTAGATATCACTCGTTTCGAAGAAGAATTCCATGCTTGGTTAGATTCAAATGCAACTGACTTATTAAGCGAAATTCGCACAACTAAGAAACTTGCGGATGACGACAAATTTGCAGCAGCAATTAACGGATTTAAAAAAGTATTCGTAGCTTCTGAATAATAAATAAAAGCGGAAGCGGCTCGTTCTGAATGTGAGGGGGATGGAGCTTCTGACGAAGAGGCGGTCTTTGCCTCGTAGGAAGAAGTGAAGTCACCGAGCATTCAAGCCGCTGGAGCTAGATAATATAAAGGCATCTCAAACTTTGAGATTGCTGACGGTTATGTAAAGGAAAAGAGTAGGTGCACCTATTCTTTTCCTTCAATCATGAGCAAGAATATCTTGCAACGTAGATTAGGAAGAGGATTCTTACTAATCGTGCCAACTTCCGGAAAAAAGGTGGTGAAAACCTGTGGCATCTTTACGCGATATAAAAGCGAAGATTAACTCGACAAAGAAAACGAGTCAAATTACGAAAGCGATGGAGATGGTATCTGCATCTAAGTTAAACCGTGCAGAACAAAATGCTAAATCTTTCGTTCCGTATATGGAAAAGATTCAAGAAGTAGTAGCGAGCATTGCGCAAGGAAGTAAAGGGATTAATCATCCAATGCTAAATGCGCGTCCTGTAAAGCGTACAGGGTACATCGTTATTACATCTGATCGCGGACTAGCAGGTGGTTATAACAGTAACGTATTACGTACAGTAAGTAACGTAATTCGTGAACGTCATAATATGGATTCAAACCAATATTCAATTATTGTGCTTGGACGACTAGGACGTGATTATTTAAAACGTCGCGGCTTTAACATTATTGATGAAGTAGTTGGATTATCTGACCACCCATCATTTACTGATATTAAAGATATTGCTTCTCGAGCAATTGCGATGTTCGCAGATGGTGCTTATGATGAGCTGTATATTTACTACAATCATTATGTAAGTAAAATTTCACAAGAAGTAACGGAAAATAAAATTTTACCGCTTACGGATGTGGCGTCTGATAAACCGACGACAGCTTATGAATTCGAACCTTCTGAAGAAGAAATTTTAAAAGTATTATTGCCACAATACGCAGAAAGCTTAGTGTACGGTGCATTACTAGACGGTAAAGCAAGTGAGCACGCGGCGCGTATGACAGCAATGAAGAGTGCTACAGACAACGCAATGGAAGTTATCGATTCACTTACACTTTCATTCAACCGTGCGCGTCAAGCAGCGATTACGCAAGAAATTACGGAAATCGTTGGTGGAGTAGCAGCGTTAGAATAGTATTAAAAAGCGTAGGTGGCTTGCTCAGAAGGGGAGGGCATTGGAACTCCTGACAAAGAGGCGTTCTTTGCCTCGTAGGAAGGGGTGAAATGACCGACCCTTCTAGCCACCGGAACTAGATTCAATAAAAAGCGGAAGCGGTTCGTCCAGAACAGGAGAGTCGCGTAAGCTATAAACTAATAAAAATTAAAAGCCGACTTCTCTTAGAAAGCTGGCTAATTAAAAGAAAGCTAGGAGGGAACCCGATGAATAAAGGGCGCGTTACGCAAATCATGGGTCCGGTTGTAGACGTTAAGTTTGATGGCGGAAAGCTACCAGAAATCTACAACGCCCTTACGGTAAAACAAAGCAACGAAAACGGAGCAAGCATTAACTTAACATTTGAAGTTGCACTTCATTTAGGTGATGACACAGTTCGTACAGTTGCAATGTCTTCCACAGATGGACTTGTTCGTGGCACAGAAGTAGAAGATACTGGTAAAGCAATCTCTGTACCAGTTGGTGATGTAACACTTGGTCGTGTATTTAACGTATTAGGTGATGCAATTGACTTAGATGGTGATGTTCCTGCGGATGTACGTCGTGATCCAATTCACCGTCAAGCGCCTGCGTTCGAAGAGTTATCTACTAAAGTAGAAATTCTTGAAACTGGTATTAAAGTAGTAGACTTACTTGCTCCTTACATTAAGGGTGGTAAGATCGGTCTATTCGGTGGTGCCGGTGTAGGTAAAACAGTATTAATTCAGGAATTAATTAACAACATCGCACAAGAGCACGGTGGTATCTCTGTATTCGCTGGTGTAGGTGAGCGTACTCGTGAAGGTAACGACTTATACCACGAAATGAGCGATTCTGGCGTAATTAAGAAAACTGCGATGGTATTCGGACAAATGAACGAGCCACCTGGAGCACGTCAACGTGTTGCATTAACAGGTTTAACAATGGCTGAACATTTCCGTGATGAGCAAGGACAAGACGTACTATTGTTCATCGATAACATCTTCCGTTTCACGCAAGCGGGTTCTGAAGTATCTGCCCTTCTTGGTCGTATGCCATCTGCGGTAGGTTACCAGCCAACACTTGCAACAGAAATGGGTCAATTACAAGAGCGTATTACATCTACAAATAAAGGATCTATCACGTCTATCCAAGCGGTATACGTACCAGCCGATGACTATACGGATCCAGCACCAGCTACAACGTTCGCTCACTTAGATGCAACAACAAACTTAGAGCGTCGTTTAACACAAATGGGTATTTACCCAGCCGTAGATCCATTAGCATCTACATCTCGTGCGCTTTCTCCAGAAATCGTAGGAGAAGAGCATTATGGAGTAGCTCGTCAAGTACAGCAAACTTTACAGCGTTATAAAGAGCTTCAAGATATCATCGCTATCTTAGGTATGGATGAGTTATCTGAAGAAGATAAGTTAGTTGTACATCGTGCTCGTCGTATTCAATTCTTCTTATCACAAAACTTCCACGTAGCTGAACAGTTTACAGGTCAAAAAGGTTCTTACGTACCTGTAAAAAATACAGTTAGTGGTTTCAAAGAAATTCTAGAAGGAAAATATGATGACCTTCCAGAAGATGCGTTCCGTCTTGTTGGTAGCATTGAAGAAGTTATTGAAAACGCGAAGAAAATGATGGCGTAAGGCCTTAGGAGGGACGAATTATGAAGACATTTCCAGTCAGTATTGTAACTCCTGATGGACCGGTTTACGAAAAAGAAGTAGAAATGGTAAGCGTAAAAGCAGAGAGTGGGGAAATGGGGATCTTACCAGGTCACATTCCAACTGTTGCACCTTTAAAAATTAGTGCGGTCCGTCTGAAAAATGGTGGGCACACTGATTATGTAGCAGTAAGCGGTGGCTTTATCGAAGTTCGTCCAGATAAAGTAACTGTGTTATCATCATCTGCTGAAGAAGCAAACCATATCGATATCCATCGTGCAAATGAATCGAAACGTCGCGCTGAGCAACGTATGCAAGATAAACAAGCGCATGTTGACTTTAGACGTGCAGAAATGGCTTTGCAGCGTGCTGTGAACCGTTTAAACGTTTCAGATATGAAGTAAAAAAAATCCGTAAGGGCTCTTGCCTTTACGGATTTTTTGTTATGGATATAAATAAAAAGGGGAAAAAATGCCTCTCTTTAGGTAGGAGAGAGCATTTAGCCGTCAGAGCCTTTTTTTGCCCGATGCCAAGTGAAAATCAAGAAATAAAAAGAACTGCAGGTTCGTTTTTTGTTATGCATAGATGTGTTTTATTTAAATGTCGAAACTGAAACTCAATTTAATAGATAGAATAAACTTACAAAATTGGTATAATTATATTGTTGTTTGTATAAGTAGAAAATATATAACAATTTATATTTCATAAAGGAGATGAACAAATGATCGGTGAAATGAAACGAGAAGCATTGTACTCTTTAAAGGGAAAATGGGGACTAGGTGTTGGATCAACGATTTTACATATTATTTTAAGTTATGTTGTTTCAATGGCTGCAATGCTTATACTTTTAATTCCAGGAATTATTATATTTTTCTTAGTTGTTGGTTTAGCGGGTTCAATTGAAGAGGAAGCGATATCAGTCGGGGCAGGTATTACATTTGGAATTTTTTATTGCATAATAATCATTTTGAGTAATGCATCTTATGGTATTACATCATACGGTTATACGAATGTGTTGCTACAAATTAGTAAACGAGAAGATGCTAGAGTAGATTATTTATTTGAAGGATTTCGTGGCTTTAAAAGAATGATGAAAACAATGTGGGCTATGCTTGCGATTTTGTTATATACAGGTACGTGGATTCCGATGTTGTTACTAGGTGTATTCGCGTTTTTTGGTGAGGAAGGGAATGTATCGTTAACAATTGCTTTCTTTGTACTATTAGCTATTTCGATTGTTGTAATGATTGTGATGTATTTTTCTTATGCGATGACGTATTATGTTATGGTTGAAAATCCAGATTATAGCGTTTCACAGGCGATGAAAGAAAGTAAGAACTTTATGAAGGGGCATAAACTAGATTTATTTCTTTTATGGCTTAGCTTCATAGGATGGGCTATTTTAGCAATTCTTACTCTTGGAATAGGAGTTCTTTGGCTTAGTCCATATGTAGGTACAACGACAGCACATTTTTATCGCTATATTGCAAAAGGTGAATTGCAGTAGGAACATGCTATACTAATAGAATTATTACGTATTGGAGGCTAATTATGATTAGTGATTTAAAAGGAGAAGCACTAGATTCACTAGAAGGAAAATGGGGCTTAGCTGTTGGGGCAACATTACTTATTTCGATTCTTATTTCAGCTTTTAGTTTTAGTGTTGATTTCATTTTCTCTCAGGTTTGGGATTGGAAAGAAGTAGATAACTCACTTTCAGTAGATGTTATTACAATATTGATGGTAGGTCCATTAACGCTAGGTGGTTATTGTTTAGCACTATATATAATTCGTGAAAAAGAAGCGCGTATTGGGCATATATTCAGATGGTTTACGGAAGGAAGTAAGTTTATAAAGTCATTTTTATTATATATAGTAGTAAACATTTATATTTTCTTATGGTGCTTACTATTTATTATTCCGGGCATTATTAAATCATTTTCTTATGCGATGACGTATTTTATTATAAATGATCATCCTGAGTATTCAATAAATCAAGCTATTACAGAAAGTCGTCGTATGATGGCTGGACATAAGATGGAGTATTTCATTTTATGTTTAAGTTTTATTGGTTGGTTTATATTAAGTTGTATTACATTAGGGATTGGATTTTTATGGCTGATTCCATATTTTTATACAACGACAGCAGCTTTTTACGAAGAGATTGCAGAAGAATATTACGAAAAAAGAATTCCGACACTTTAAAAAACACCCAGTGTGAACTATTGGTTCATACTGGGTGTTTTTTGTAGGAATTTTATAAACTGTTTACTTGTTAGAGGTTTACTGAAATAGTAACCTTGCATGTATTTACAGTTGTTTTTTTGCAGAAACTTAAGCTGTTTTTCTGTTTCAATTCCTTCAGCAACGACAGAGAGATTTAAAGTATTTGCAAGGGAAAGGATAGTGGAAACGATGGCTCTTTCTTCAGGCCGATGATCGGCTAGTTGTGTAAATTCTTTTGGTACTTTTAATGTATCGATAGGGAAAATTGATAAATAAGCAAGAGAAGAGTAGCCGGTACCGAAGTCATCAATGGACGTTTGAATACCATATTCTTTTAATTGCTTTAGTCTCGATAATGTTTCTTTTTCATCAATCATCGCAATTCGTTCTGTTAGTTCAAGTGTTACATCTTTCGGGTCAATTTTAACGTCCTTTAGTATTTGTGAAATATTTTCGATTAATTGATTTTGTTGAAATTCTTTCGCTGATAAATTGACACTCATTTTTAAGTTTGTGTATCCAAAACTTTGCCATATTTTTAGTTGACGACAAGACTCTCGTAGCACCCAATGCCCAAGTGGGATGACCTGCGGAGTCTCTTCCACAATTGGAATGAACTCACATGGTGAAATGTCACCTAATAGTGGATGTTTCCAACGGATTAAAGCTTCGGCACCGATGATTTTATTCGTTGTAATGTCAACTTGTGGTTGATAGACGAGAAAGAATTCTTTATTTACTAAAGCAAGTGGTAAATCTTTTTCAATTCGAGCTTTTCGCTCCATTTTTTTATATAACTCTTTCGTATAAAGTGAGCTACCATTCTTTCCTTTATTTTTGGTTTCGTACATGGCCATATCAGCATGTTGTAAAATAGATAACGGATCTTCGCCTGCTTCTGGGTATATTGCAATCCCGATACTTGGCGAGATTTGTAAATGTTGATTTTCAATTTCGAATGGCTCATTCATAGATAGTACAATCATATCAGCTATTTTTTGTACATCTCTATCTTCTTTATAATCTTCTATAAGAATTGTGAATTCATCCCCAGCTAACCGAGCAAGTTTCATATTTGACGTCGATATTCGTTCTAGTCTTTTTGCTACAGCAATTAAAAGAAGATCTCCTACCCGGTGACCGAGAGTATCGTTAATAACTTTAAAACGGTCTAAATCGAGAAACATAACAGCAAAAGGTCTTTTTGATATTTTTGCTCGTGCAATTGCCTTTTCTAACTGTTGATGAAATGAACGGCGATTCGCAAGTTCCGTTAAAGTATCGTGATATGCTAGGAAATTAATTTGCTCTTGTTGCTGCTTGCTTTCTGTAATATCTTTAATCATTAAATAGGCCCCAGAAATATGTTCCTTTAAAAAGATGGGAACAGCTGTAACATGTAAGTAGTAAATATCTCTATTTTTATGATATGCCCGTATTTCTAAAGAAATAGATTTCCCTTTTTTCACGTGATGAAAGGCAGTAATGATTTCTTCCAAATCTTGTTCATACATAAGTGAATAGTATGGTTGGTTTAATAATTCATTCGTTTGATAACCGAGTAAAGTAGTTCCAGCGTTGTTCACATTGAGAAAATTACCGTACAAATCTAATGTGAAAATTGGATCTGGATGATGCTCATATAAAGATTTAAACATTTGTTGGTTATGATATAACTCATTTTTTTGTTCTACTAAATCTTCTGTACGTAGTTCGATTTGTTTCTCGAGTTCTAAACTGAATTGCATTTGTGCTAGCAATAATATTTTATTTTGTCTTCGAACTAACGTATGGCGTATGAGAACGAAGGCGAAAGTTACCATAAGTCCAATTACTACGATAGGTGCAAAAACATTTTCGACCAATATAAAAACAATAAGCATCACGACAGAAATATACGGTAATGATAATCGGATTGATTCACCAAATTGAGGCGTTAGTAATATTTGCTCTTGTTTTTCGGGGTCTTTTGTGTGAAGTATACAAGCGATTGCTACCAATAATAAGGTTACTTGATATAATGGAGCAACTGTGAACATAGAGTGCTCAGGCTGGAAGTATTTTATATAAGCATAAATAGAATCCGTAGTAGCATACAAAATTAAAGCACTGCCAAGAAGAGCACCAACTTGCTTTGGTAGTAAGGATAATGGTCTGAATAAAAGGTTGATTCCTATTAAAAGAAAGAGTAGATCAGCCATTGGATACGTGAGTTGAACAAACATGTCGATATATGATGTTGTAAAAATATGAATGGTTCTTTCAATAAGTAAATAGTAGCTTAAAGTAAATTGAGCAGTAACAATAATACAAATATCACATATCGTAAAAAGCTGTTCCAATAAATCTCGGCCATAAATAATTTCATATAGAAAGGCAAATGCAAAGCTAATTAAAAATAATAAGTAAAAAAAGTCTGATGGATCAACGAATGTATAGTAGTCATGCAGAATTAAGCGTTGATAAGCAACTACTATATCGCCGATGAAATAAGAGAAGGATCCGATAGTTAATGTTATCCAAAACAAACGAGATAACCCTTGTTTTATATTTGAAAAATAAAATATATAACTGCAAATTGTAATATCAATTAATATGGTACTTATTCCAGTTAATATTTGAAATGGGAGTGCGTACTCATATAAAACGGACATTGATACGTAATGAATAGCTATATACAATAATGAAATGCTTATAAGAATACTTACATGTGTTTGTTTTTTCATTTATATCACCCACTGTATATACATAAGAACCACCTTTTTGTAGTTTATGTTTTTTATGATTGCTTGAAAACATATAGAATTTCTATATTTATTTTACACATTTATAATGAGTTGTAAAAATAGATTTGCTCAGCAAGTATTAATTGTTGTTTCTGTTCCCAATATATCGACATAGGAATTTGAAGTTTGCTATAATGAATTAAATAGTTGCATTATTTAGAAAAATTTAAAAATAATAAATAATGCAAGTAAGACATATTGTTTACTATGTGAACTTGTTCTTAATTCAGGGGGGAGGGTTTCACAATGGCAAGTGTATATGAAAATAGTTATATGATCGTTTTGATTTTCTTGCTATTAGGTATATTGCTGCCGGTAGTGGCTCTTACATTAGGGAAAATGCTGCGTCCAAACAAACCGAGTGCAGCGAAAGCGACGACGTATGAGAGTGGAATTGAGCCTTTTCATGATGCAAATATTCGGTTTCATGCTCGTTATTACATTTTCGCTTTATTGTTCGTCATCTTTGATGTAGAAACTTTATTTTTATACCCATGGGCTGTTGCATATGACAAGCTTGGTTTATTTGCACTGATTGAAATGCTCATTTTTGTTGTGATGTTGCTAGTTGGATTAGCGTATGCTTGGAAAAAGAAGGTGTTACAATGGTTATAAATTTTGAGGAATTACACCCACAGGAGCGAGCGGAATTAGAAAGGAATATCTTTTTTTCTACATTGGAACAGTTGAAGGGATGGGCGCGGAGCAACTCTTTATGGCCGATGACATTTGGACTGGCATGCTGTGCGATTGAAATGATGGGAGTAGGCTCATCACATTACGATTTAGATCGATTTGGGTCATTTTTTCGGACTTCACCAAGACAATCGGACGTCATGATTGTGTCAGGAACGGTAACGAAGAAAATGGCACCTATTGTTCGGCGCCTATATGATCAAATGCCTGAACCGAAGTGGGTAATTGCGATGGGATCTTGTGCAACGGCCGGTGGTCCGTATGTGAATTCGTATGCTGTTGTGAAAGGTGTAGATCAAATTGTACCAGTTGATGTGTATATTCCTGGATGCCCTCCAAATCCTGCTGCTTTAATTTATGGAATTAATAAATTAAAAGAAAAAATTCGTTACGAGGCGAGGACCGGGAAGCAGGTGACGAATAAATGAGTGATCTAAATAAAGACTTAGAAAGTATGAAAAGAGAAGCAGCCCGTCATGCGAAAGAGGAAGCGCGAAAACGTCTTGCTGCGAAACATGGGGCGGAAATGTCTAAACTTGAAGGAGAACATCGAGAAAAAGAGAAAGCGCTACCAAAAGATAAGGAGATTAATGTAGAAGAAGCGAAGGTGGAGGCTGCAGCAGCTGCAAAAGCAAAAGCAGCGGTATTAGCGAAGCAAAAGCGAGAAGGATCAGAAGAAGTAACGGACGAAGAAAAAGCCAAAGCGAAGGCAAAGGCCGCAGCAGCTGCAAAAGCAAAAGCAGCGGCATTAGCGAAGCAAAAGCGAGAAGGCCGCAGCAGCCGCAAAAGCAAAAGCAGCGGTATTAGCGAAGCAAAAGCGAGAAGGATCAGAAGAAGTAACGGACGAAGAAAAAGCTAAAGCGAAGGCCGTAGCAGCTGCAAAAGCAAAAGCAGCAGCGTTAGCGAAGCAGAAAGCCTCACAAGGTGAGGGGGATTCTGGAGATGGGAAAGCAAAGGCAATTGCAGCCGCGAAAGCGAAAGCCGCTGCTGCGGCAAGGGCAAAGGGATCTGTAAATAAGATAGAAGACGAACCGCAGCAGGAAGAACCATCAGTTAACCAACCATATTTAAATCGCTATGTGGAGGTTGTTAAGGAGAGGGTAGGAGGATATGCATTAGTAGATTCCTATATTAATAAGCTTTCAAAAGATGTTCCAACTCTTGTGGCGGAGCCTTCGAAATATTATGAAGTGATGGAATTAATGCGATTCCATGAGGGGCTTGCTTTTGATTATATGTCAGAGCTACATGCGACAGATTTTGTGACACATATGGAAGTATACGTTCATTTATTTTCATATGGAAAGAAACAGTCAGTAGCAGTGAAGGTAAAGCTCGATAGGGAAGCGCCGCAAGTAAAATCGGTGACGCCGCTTTGGAAAGGGGCAGATTGGCCGGAGCGTGAAACGTATGATTTGCTCGGTATTGTATTTGAAGGTCATCCTAATTTATCCCGCATTTTAATGCCGGATGATTGGGTGGGGTATCCGCTTAGGAAGGATTATGAACCGTATGATGTGGAGGTGTAGCTTGTGATCCGTACGGAAGAGATGCTCTTAAATGTAGGGCCGCAGCATCCGAGTACACATGGTGTGTTTCGGCTTGTGATTAAGATTGACGGAGAAATTATTAAAGAGGCTACACCGGTTATCGGATATTTGCATCGCGGAACAGAAAAGATAGCTGAGAGCTTGCAATATACACAAATTATCCCGTATACAGATCGAATGGACTATTTATCAGCAATGACGAATAATTACGTCCTTTGCCACGCTGTAGAGACGATGATGGATCTTGAGATTCCAGAGCGTGCTGAATATTTACGGGTGCTTGCGATGGAGCTTGGGAGAGTTGCGAGCCATCTCGTCTGGTGGGGAACGAACCTGCTTGATATAGGAGCGGTTAGTCCATTTTTATATGCCTTTCGTGAACGAGAGATGATTATAAATTTATTAAGTGAATTGTGCGGTGCAAGGCTTACTTTCAACTATATGAGAGTCGGCGGCGTGAAGTGGGATGCACCAGACGGCTGGATTGAAAAGGTGAAAGAGTTTGTTCCGTATATGAGAGAGCAGTTGGAAGGGTATCACGACCTCGTTAGCGGAAATGAAATTTTCTTAAATCGTGTGAAAGGCGTTGGCGTATATAGCGCGGAAGAGGCGATCTCGTATTCTTTAAGTGGCGCAAATTTGCGGTGCACGGGAGTCCACTGGGATCTTCGCAAAGATGAGCCGTATTCTATTTATGATCGTTTTGACTTTGATATTCCTGTTGGGATCTCGGGAGATGCTTGGGATCGCTACGTTTGCCGGATGGAGGAAATTGAGGAGTCATTGAAAATTATTGAGCAAGCAGCCGAACAGTTCCCGAAAGACGGCGCTGTGCTGGCGAAAGTGCCGAAAATTATTAAAGCACCTAAGGGAGAAGCGTTCGTCCGTATAGAGTCACCGCGGGGAGAGATTGGCTGTTATATTGCTAGTGATGGAAAGAAAGAGCCGTACCGCTTGAAATTTCGTAGACCGTCTTTTTATAATTTGCAAATCTTACCGAAGTTATTGAAAGGTGAAAACATCGCCAATTTAATTACGATTTTAGGTGGGGTTGATATTGTACTTGGGGAGGTTGACGGCTAATGATTGAGACGCTCTTACAATCACCTTCAAGCTGGACGAATTTCTTCATTTTTTTCGGATTAGCGGTGCTTCTATTATTTGCAGTCCTTGGCTTCGTTACATACGGTATTTTGGCAGAACGGAAAGTGATGGGATTTATGCAAGGGCGGATTGGACCAAACCAAGTTGGGGGCCGGTTCGGTTTACTCCAAACGGTAGCTGATGTTTTGAAACTATTATTAAAAGAAGATAGCATTCCGAAAGCTGCTGATAAACCGTTGTTTATATTAGCACCTGTTATTGCATTCGCACCAGCATTTATGGTACTTGCGGTTATCCCATTTACTGATAAATTTCAGTTCGCGGATATTGGCGTAGGGTTACTGTATTACATTGCTGTTTCTGGGATTACGACGATCGGCGTCGTAACTGGGGGATGGGCATCAAATAATAAATATTCCCTTTTAGGAGGGATGCGTGCGGCAGCGCAAATGATTTCTTATGAGATTCCACTTGTGATGAGTGTAATTGGCGTCGTTTTGTTAGCTGGTAGTCTTAACTTGAATGAAATTGTAGCGGCGCAGGAAAAGGTATGGTACATTTTCGCACAGCCAATCGGTTTCGTCATTTTCTTAATCGCTGCAGTTGCAGAGTTAAATAGGACACCGTTTGATTTACCCGAAGCGGAGTCAGAACTTGTTTCAGGATACCATACGGAATACTCAGGTTTTCGCTGGGCGTTTTTCATGCTTTCAGAGTATGTGTATTTCTTCGGGATGTCATCTTTAATTACAGTACTCTTTTTAGGAGGCTGGAATCCAGTTATGTTCCTTGGGTTTATTCCAGGAGCCGTATGGTTTGCTTTGAAATTCAGCAGTGTGGTCTTTCTATTGATTTGGTTCCGCGTTACGTTCCCGCGCATAAGAGGTGACCAGTTAATGGAGTTTGGTTGGAAAGTATTATTACCAATCGCACTTGCAAATATTTTCTTAACGGCATTGATTAAGGAGCTATTCTTCTAATCTATAAAGGGGGTGCCAGTAAGAGATGAAAGGACTATTTAAAGGGTTAAAATATACGCTTAGTAATTTGAGTAAGAAAAAGGTGACGTATGATTATCCAAATCAACCGTTGCCATTACCAGACCGATTTCGAGGTATTCAAAAGTTTTATCCAGAGAAATGTATTGTTTGTAATCAGTGTTCCAACATTTGTCCGACAGATTGCATTCAATTAACAGGAAAAAAACATCCTGATCCTACGAAAAAAGGGAAAATTATCGACACGTATGATATTAATTTTGAAATTTGTATTCTTTGCGATTTATGTACAGAAGTTTGTCCGACAGAGGCGATTGTAATGACAAATAACTTTGAACTTGCAGAGTATTCACGTGATGATTTATTTAAAAATCTGCAGTGGCTTGACGAGAACGACGAGAACATCAGGAAGGAGAATAAAGCATGAACGGCGAGTTTGTAGCTTTCTTTATATTATCCTTGTCTGCGATTATCGGCGGCGTTCTTATGCTGAATTTAACGAAAGTAATGCATATGATGCTGGCCCTTGTACTTACGTTCCTTAGCATTGCGGGTTTGTACTTTCTCTTATCAGCCGAATTTATCGGAGTGGCACAAATTTTACTTTACTCTGGTGCAATCACTATTATTATGATTTTTGGCATTATGTTAACGAAACATAACGCGGAAAATGAATCGCGCCTTACTCTTCGAAAATGGATTATCTTCTTTGCGGTTGTAGCATTTGGAGCAGTTATGTATTTCGCTGTTAATAGTATCGATTTTTCAAATCAAAGCACACAAGGAAGTTTACCTCTCCATGAAAATAACACACTTCAAATCGGTACACTTCTCTATTCAAAATATATTATTCCATTCGAATTAACCTCAGTTATTTTACTTGTAGCACTTGTAGGAGCGATTATCCTTGCGAAGAAGGATGAGGGAGAGGAGGATTCCCATGAGTAGCGTTCCGGCTTCTGCGTATTTAACACTTGCGATTATTTTGTTTTGCATCGGCTTATTTGGAGCTTTAACAAAGCGAAATACAGTAATTGTACTAGTTTGTATCGAATTGATGTTAAACGCCGCCAATTTAAATCTAGTAGCGTTTAGTAAATTAGGCTTGTTTCCGAATTTAACAGGACAAATTTTTTCGCTGTTTACGATGTCTGTAGCGGCAGCGGAGGCAGCGGTAGGTCTTGCAATTTTGATTGCTTTGTACCGTAATCGCCCGACAGTTCATGTAGATGAGATGGATACGCTCAAAGGATAGCATTGTGACCGAAAAGGGGGAAGGAAACAATGATCGATTATGCATGGCTCATACCGCTTTTCCCGCTTGTTTCGTTTTTGTTACTTATTGTGTTCGGGAAGAAAATTAGAGAGGGAAGTAGTGTACTAGGTATTTTCTTTACCTTTCTCTCCTTTATATCCGCGGTAGTGGTACTAATAGAACGATTTTCATCCGAGGCAGTGAAGCATAAGTGGGTATGGCTTAGGGTAGGAGATATAGACATATCATTTGGTTTTGAAGTTACCGCATTAGGGGCTTTAATGTTGTTTATCGTTACACTTGTGAGTTTTCTTGTACATGTGTACTCAAAAGGTTATATGAAAGGTGACACCAGATTACCAACCTTTTATGCATATTTAGGGCTCTTTACCTTTGCGATGCTTGGGCTAGTTATATCGACGAATTTATTACAGCTTTATATATTTTGGGAGTTAGTCGGCCTTGGTTCGTTTTTACTTATCGGTTTTTATTTCTTTAAAGAAGAAGCGAAGGCTGCTGCGAAAAAGGCTTTTATTATGACACGCATTGGGGATGTTGGGCTATTTATTGGGATGATATTAATTTTTTGGCACGCAGGTAGTTTTGAATATGACGCGATTTTTAAAGCGATTCATACGGGCGACCTCTCTCCTTCTATGATTACAATAACGGCGATATTAATTTTTATCGGTGCGATGGGGAAATCGGGTCAGTTCCCGCTTCATACATGGTTGCCAGATGCAATGGAAGGACCGACGCCTGTTTCGGCGCTTATTCACGCGGCAACGATGGTTGCAGCCGGCGTATATTTAGTAGCGACGATGTTCCCGCTATTTTCAGCAAGTGCGGTAGCGATGCAAACTGTGGCAATCGTTGGGGCTTTCACCGCAATCTTTGCGGCCTCTATCGGTCTAGTGCAAACAGATATTAAGAGGGTTCTTGCTTATTCTACAGTTAGTCAGCTCGGGTATATGATGCTTGCGCTCGGCTCGGCTGGTTATGTAGCTGGTATCTTTCACTTAACGACACACGCCTTTTTTAAAGCATTATTGTTCCTGGCAGCAGGAAGTGTAATTCATGCAGTCCATACGCAAAACATTAATAAAATGGGCGGTTTACAGAAAAAGATGAAAGTAACCGGTGCACTATTTTTAATAGGCACACTTGCAATTAGTGGTGTTCCTCTTCTTTCCGGATTTTTTAGTAAAGATGAAATTTTAGCGGCGGCTTGGATGAATGGCAATTACTTTCTATTCGTTTTAGCAGTAATTGCGGCATTTCTAACAGCATTTTATATGTTCCGTCTATATTTTCTTGTCTTTACGGGGGAAACGAAGACGAAGGAAGAGGTGCATGAATCGCCTCGCACCATGACGTATCCGATGATTGTCCTTGGTGTTCTTGCGGTAGTGGCAGGTTATATAAATACACCGTGGTTCGGGACGTTTCTTGGGGATTGGCTTACGAAAGATATAGGATTCCAGGTGAAGGAAGTGCATGGACCTGTTTGGATTATGGTTGTTGCGACGCTCGTTTCATTTGCGGGAATTGCCCTCGCATATTTCATATATGGCAAGAAATCTATCTCTAGAGATTGGGCCGGCGGAGAAGGGACGTCTTTTTATAACCTTTTGAAAGAAAAATATTATGTGGATGAACTATACAATGCGGCAGTACTTCCTATTACGAAAGGAATCGCTCATGTGCTTCGCTTATTTGAGGTATACGTTGTAGAAGGAATCGCAGTTTTAATTGCTGGACTCGTTAAAGGTATGAGTGGACTAGGATCGCGGCTTCAAAACGGGAATGTACAAGTGTATGGAACTGTAACAGCAGTTTCGCTCGCAGTGCTCCTAATTATTTTGTTATATACGGGAGGGGATTTACGGTGAATGGATTGCTATTAACGTTCTTCATTTTTTCCCCGCTTTTAGGAATTCTCTTGCTTTTATTAACGCCGAAACGAGAATCGCGTACAGTGCAGGCGCTTGGTTTATTCGGAACGGCGCTTCCATTTGGAATTGCTATCGTCCTTGCTTGTACATACGCTTCAGGAAAGAGCTTATCGATATTTGATGAAAAGGTGAAATGGATTCAATTTGGGGATTTCACAGCAGTGGACAAAAGGTGGTTTTCAATTTATTACGAGCTCGGCATTGATGGTTTATCGCTTGTAATGATGGTGCTCACAGCCCTTCTAGCGATGCTTGCAGCAATTGCGGCATTTTCTATTAAAAGAAATTTGAAAGCATTCTACATGCTGTTACTCATGTTAGAAATAGGTATGCTCGGTGTCTTCGCTGCTCAAAATTTAATGTTGTTCTTCATGTTCTTTGAGATTACGTTGCCACCAATGTTTTTATTAATTGGCAAGTGGGGGAAATTGTCGAGTGAAAAGGCTGCATATAGTTATTTAATATATAACGGTATTGGATCAGCTATTTTACTTATCGTTTTCTCGGTTTTATTTGCGAAAACAGGTACAACAAATATTGCGGAGCTTAAAGAAATATTAACGAGTGTAGGTGCTGGGAGAGAAATGGCCGTCTCAAGTAGCGTACAGTTCGGCTTGTTTCTTGCCATAATGATTGCTTTTGCGATTAAACTCCCTGTTTTCCCTTTGCATCGCTGGATGGTCAATGTACACATAGAAGCGCATCCTGCTGTAGTTATGCTTCACGCGGGGGTTTTGCTGAAGATTGGCGCGTACGGTGTTGTTCGCTTCGGGAAAGGATTATTCCCAGAATATTTTCGTGATTTTGCAACGCTAATTGCGATTTTAGGGGTAATTAATTTATTGTATGGGGCCTTTCTAGCACTCATCCAAACGGACTTTAGAAAGGTACTTGCTTACTCTAGTATTTCGCATATGGGTATTGTATTAATGGGGCTTGCGGCGTTAAATGCACCAGGTACACAAGGGGCATTGTTCCAAGTTGTGTCTCACGGTTTAATTGCGGCCTTACTCTTCTTCTTGCTTGGCATTATTGAAGAGCGTTTCGGGACTTCGGATATTACAGCACTTGGTGGACTTGCCAAAAGTGTTCCGGTGCTTAGCGGTTTCTTCCTAGCGGGCGGTATGGCATCGCTTGGAATGCCAGGGATGTCCGGATTTATTAGCGAATTCCTTGCCTTTCTCGGTTTATTCCAAGGGAAACCTGTTATCGCCGCTGTCGGTGTAATTGGAATTATTTTAACCGCTGTATACGTATTAAGAGCGACACTTCAAGTGATATTTGGTAAGAAAGAATGGGAAGCGAAATTTGATATACACGGATGGGAGTACGTTCCTGTTATAGTGCTTATCGTTTGTATTATTGCAATTGGGGTAATGCCGGAACTACTAGGGGATCCACTTCAAACTACATTGAAAACATTGGGGGTGAAGTAGGATGGATATGAACACGTTACTTAGTTTATCATGGCATCTTATGGTACCAGAATTCATTATTCTCGGGGCAGCCATCCTTCTTTCCATATGTGATTTGTTTTTTAAGCTGAACCATAGGTACGTAGCGATTGGTGCAATTGCCGCTGCCTTGTTAGCGATAGTGTCATTAATGACGCTATATAGCGAACCGGCAGGAGATATTTTAAATGGATCGTTTGTACTAGATGGATTTTCAAAAGGATTTAAAACGTTGTTATTAGGCGGAGCAGCTCTCGTTTTATGTATGGCAATAAGCGATGACAAGAAGGAGCCTATTCAAGATAAAGGAGAATACTATTATTTGTTTTTAATGGCGCTTCTTGGAGCGATGTTCATGGCTTCTAGCGTTGATTTCATCACATTGTTCGTTGGTTTAGAGTTGCTTTCGCTTTCTTCCTATATTTTAGTAGGAATCCGAAAAAGAAACCGCGCATCGAATGAGGCTGCAATGAAATATGTCATTAACGGAGGAATTGGAACAGCAATTACACTCTTTGGAATGAGTTATTTATACGGTATTACAGGGTCGACCAACATAGTGGAAATGCAAAAGGTATTTACGCAAGGATTGGCTGGGGGCATTCAGTTATTGTTAGCTCTCGCATTTCTACTACTGCTCGTTGGACTCTCATTTAAAATTGCAACAGTGCCATTTCATATGTGGGCACCAGATGTGTATGAGGGAGCGGCTACACCTGTCACTGCTTTTCTCGGAACGATTTCTAAAATTGCTGGTTTTCTACTCATTACGCGTTTGTTTCTTATGGTGTTTGCAGGTGTGGCAATCCAAGGAGACGCACAATCTTTGTACGGGCGTATGAGTATATACATTGCGGTACTAGCTAGTATTACGATGATTGTTGGGAACGTAGTAGCATTAAAGCAATACAACGTAAAACGTCTATTTGCCTATTCAGGTATCGCGCATGCTGGGTATTTGCTAGTCCCTCTTGTAGCACTATCGCAGTTTACGATGGATAGTATGTGGTTTTATATGCTTGCATATATGCTTATGAATATAGGAGCATTTGCAATCATCCACGGATTAATCTTACAAAACGATAAGGGAAATATGACTATTTTTACAGGGTTATACAAGCGATCCCCATTTACAGCTATAGTGATGACGATCTTTATTTTATCATTAGCTGGAATACCGGGGACAGCAGGTTTCATCGGAAAAATTAACATCTTTTTAGGGGCACTTCATGTTGAGCCTGCTCATTACGTATTAGCTTCTATTATGATGGGGACAACAGTTATTTCATTCGTATATTACTTCCGGATATTACAGCAAATGTTTTTCCGCACAGAAGGGGCAGAAGAAAAGCTTCAGTTACCGTTAAATATAAAGATTGTCATGAGTCTTTGCGCAATTTCAATTGTAATACTAGGAATTATGCCGATGATTGGTTACAATTTCTTTTATGAACATTTTCCATTAATGAAGGATTTCTTCTTCTTGGGGAACGTGGTACAATAGTGGAAATAAAAGGTGTAGAGTCCGTACTCTACGCTTTTTATTTTGGAGTGACAGCAAATGAAAACGTCTATAGGCATATGTTTTCCGAGAGAAAATCACGATGTAAGATGCTTATTTGCGTTTGAAAAAGTGTGGCTCCTACTTATTTATGGTATCGTTTTTTACATTTTGCGTAAGTAGTAGCCAAGCAAAAAAAGGGGTCGATTTTTTGGCACATCTTTTAGGGCAACAAGCACTGATTGCCATTGTTTCGCATTTATTGTTTATTACCATTACGTGGTGGGCCTTACAAGGTATTCACATTGAGCGCTTAATGAAGTCTGGAAAAGTGATGCAGACGAGGGTATTACTTATCCTAATTACAATTGCAATTGGGACATCTGTAAGTAACTTTTTCCTTGATTATTTAGGCTATTCAAAGAGTTTAACGTATTTAGTAAAGTAAGTGTATAGAACCTCATATCTCCGTTAACAATGGGGATAGGAGGGGATGAAATTGAAGTTTAAAGCCATTCTTATTGTTATCGTAAGTGTTGTTTTATTTTTGGTTGGATATAAAGAGATGAAACCTATAAGCGATGAACAGAAAATGGAGAGCATGATTGCAGCTTTAGAGAAGAACGATGCAAAAGTAGAGCGGTGGTCATGGTTAGCGCGAGAAACGAAAACAATTTCTAATATACATACGTTTCAAAAACTGTTAAATGATGTGAAGGAAGAGGCAAACATCGAAAGTTGGGAATTAGAACAATCTCCAGATGGATATAAGGCTACATCCTATAAAAAATCTTCTTCACATGAAGAACGAATAGTAGTAACTTGGAGTAAGGAAAATACTAAAGAAAACACTTTTATTATTTTTGAAGTGAGCGGGGCGAAATGGGACCCGAAGTACGTTCAGAACATGGATAAAATTTTTAGTGAAAAACCTATAATTTACACTTGTGTTCAAGGTGTACTGAATGATAAGATTGAAGGTGTTTTGCAAAATAAAACCAATCAGGTTTTGAAAGATCTTTCAGCAAGAGCGATCGAACAGATAGAAGAAAGAGCATTTGTATCAGTCTCCGCATATAATAAAAAGTGGAATGACGCTCTTTCAACAAATAGAGAGAAAATAAATGTGCAAATAGCAATACGTTCTACAAACAACAAAGATACAATTGTGGTTGGCACACCGATCATAACTTCTGAGTATTGAGTGAATAGATACTGAAAAAAGGACACGGAGGGGAATAATTTGGAAAAGATCATCGTCCGTGGCGGAAAGCGGTTAAGCGGCACAGTGCGTGTTGAGGGCGCAAAAAATGCTGTATTACCTATAATCGCTGCAGCCCTATTAGCGAGTGACGGAAAAAATGTACTATCTGAAGTACCAGTATTATCTGATGTATACACAATTAACGAGGTATTACGTCATTTAAATGCTGAAGTCGTATTTGAAAATAACCAAGTAACAATCGATTCTTCTAAAGAATTAAACATTGAAGCACCATTTGAGTATGTACGTAAGATGCGTGCATCTGTTCAAGTAATGGGACCATTATTAGCACGTAACGGTCGTGCTCGTATTGCACTTCCTGGTGGATGTGCAATTGGTTCACGTCCAATTGACCAACATTTAAAAGGCTTCGAAGCAATGGGAGCGAAAGTAAAAGTTGGTAACGGATTTGTTGAGGCACACGTAGAGGGCGAACTAAAAGGAGCTAAAATTTATTTAGACTTCCCAAGCGTAGGCGCGACAGAAAACATTATGTCTGCAGCTACATTAGCAAAAGGGACAACAGTCCTTGAAAACGCAGCGAAAGAGCCAGAAATCGTTGACTTAGCTAACTTCTTAAATGCAATGGGAGCGAAAGTACGCGGAGCTGGAACTGGAACGATTCGTATTGAAGGCGTTGAAAAATTATATGGTGCAAACCACCCTATTATTCCTGACCGTATTGAAGCAGGAACATTCATGGTTGCAGCGGCAATTACAGGTGGAGACATCTTAATTGAAAATGCTGTGCCTGAACATTTACGCTCAATTACAGCGAAAATGGAAGAAATGGGTGTTAAAATTATTGAGGAAAATGAAGGTGTACGTGTTATCGGCCCAGATAAGTTAAAAGCGGTTGATATTAAAACTATGCCTCATCCAGGTTTCCCAACAGACATGCAATCACAAATGATGGCATTATTACTACATGCTGATGGAACAAGTATGATTACAGAAACGGTATTCGAAAACCGCTTTATGCACGTTGAAGAATTCCGTCGTATGAATGCTGATATTAAAATCGAAGGTCGTTCTGTAATTATGAACGGTCCAAGTAGCTTGCAAGGAGCTGAAGTTGGCGCAACTGATTTACGTGCTGCAGCAGCATTAATCTTAGCTGGTTTAGTATCAGAAGGTTATACTCGTGTAACAGAGTTAAAACATCTTGACCGCGGTTATGTAGACTTCCATAAGAAATTAGCTGCATTAGGTGCAACTATTGAACGTGTAAACGAAAAAGTAGAAGAAGTGAAAGAACAAGAAGTTTCTGATCTTCACGCTTAATTGAAGTAGTCTCTATGTCTTTTGACATAGGGGCTATTTTTTTTGGGTTATTACTGTTATAGTCAATAAATTCCATACTTATGCACGTCTCAGTGAAAATATTTAGAAAATTTTTGTTTTATTCCACTATTTGCGGTCAGTAAAACCCCACTGATTATAGTTTCACTTTATATCGATACCCCCAAGTATGTTCTAAAAGATCCCGTATTTCCATAAGAATGAAAGGAATCCAACTTTATATTGGGGGAATAGGATGAAATTTTCAAAGCCACTTTTCATTACAGTAGCGCTCTTAATAGCGCTCGTTATCATTGTACCTGCTGCTCTTGTTATTCCGTTTGCGAAAGCAAAAGTAGGGGAAGAAGCAGCTTCTAAAACTCCTCCAGCGATAGAAAGTATACCAGCTCCAGGGAAAGTGGATACAGCGGTTCAAGTTGCTGTATATCGTGATCAGCAGAAGAAGGTAGAAACATTACCTATGGAGGAGTATGTGGCCGGTGTAGTAGCTTCTGAGATGAATGCCAGCTTTGAAATAGAGGCGCTAAAGGCGCAGGCATTAGCAGCAAGAACATTTGTAGTGCAGCGTATGCTAAGCGGAGGTAAGAAAAACAATGCGGACGTGACAGATACAGTGAAAGATCAAGTGTACAAAAGCAAAGAGGAATTAAAGAAACAATGGGGTAATAACTACGAAAATAATTTAAAGAAAATTGAGGAAGCCGTTTCGAAAACCGCAGGACAAGTTTTAACGTATGATGGAAAACCAATTTCAGCATCCTTCTTCTCAACGAGTAACGGACGAACAGAAAATGCAGCTGATTATTGGGGAAATGATTATCCGTACTTGAAAAGCGTAGATAGTCCGTGGGATCAAGCCTCTCCAAAATTTACGAGTGAGCAAAAATTCACAGTAGCTGATTTTCAAAAACGTCTCGGTGTGAAAGTACTAGCAAACGGAAAGGTTGGTAATATTAAAGACCTTACGGAAGGAAAGCGAGTAAAGGATGTAGAGTTCCAAGGGAAAACATTAACAGGAAAACAAGTTCGTGAAAAGTTAGATTTACGCTCCTCAGACTTTACGTGGAAACAAGAAGGGGATAACATCACCGTTACAACGAAAGGATTCGGTCACGGCGTCGGTATGAGCCAGTACGGTGCGAATGGTATGGCAGCGGAAGGTAAGAAATATACAGAGATAGTCGCTCATTACTATAAAGGCATTGAAATAAAGACGATGAATGATTATGAAGGAAAATTGATGGTGAAGAAGTAGGTGTCAGGGGTTTCCTGATACCTACTTCTTTTTTGTTTAAAATATCATAATCTTCCATTAATCATTTGGTATAATTAGGGAAAAACATTTGGGGGAGACAGAATGGCGCTACTGGAGTTGAAACAGGTAGGGAAGACGAACCAGTTACCGGCAATTGAACTGGAGGTTGAAAAAGGACAATGTGTTGTTTTGCAATGCAATAATCATACAGCTAAAGTGTTGCACCGCATCATTATCGGTGAAGAAGCAGCTTCAACTGGCAATGTACTATTTGAAGGCACAGCGATTGGAAAGAAGAATTATTCCCGCATCGGCTTTTGTTTTTTGAAAGATGAAGCATACGATCGTTTGAAGGTGAGGGAGTACTTCAAGTTTATATTAGGGCTTTATGAATCTAACATGAGTATGGAAGAAGTAGTACAATATGTCGGTCTCCTAGATAAGTTGAACGTTAAAATAGAAAAACTATCATTTTCAGAGAAACGTCGCCTTCATATCGGGCGAGTTATGATTCATAATCCAGATTTAGTTATTTTGGAAGAGCCGGAGCAAAATGTAGATACAGAGAGTACGATTATTATTCGAAAAGCGATTATGAAAATGAAGGAGCAAGGAAAGGCGATTTTTATTACGTCATCTTTTTTATCAGATGCGCTCTCGCTAACAGAAGATGTATACATATTAAATAACAATGGTGTGAAAAAGGTAGAAATTGAGCAAGAAGAAGTGAAAGAAGTTGACGAAGAAAAGGTCATTCAAATGATTCCGCAAATGAAATTAGAAAGGATACCAGCGAAAGTGAATGATAAAATCATTTTACTGGATCCGATGGAAATCCATTTCATTGAAACACAAAATGGAGTGACACATATTCATGTGCGCGAAGGTGATTTCGTATGTGCATTAACATTAAGTGAACTAGAAGTGAGATTAACAGGATTCGGGTTCTTCAGATGTCATCGCTCGTACCTCGTTAATTTACAAAGAGTACGAGAAGTCATTACGTGGACACGTAATAGTTTTAGTTTAATTTTGGATGACGAAAGAAAAAGTTCAATCCCGCTTTCAAAAGGAAGAATGGATGAGTTAAAGGGTGTAATTGGGATATAAAAATGCTCCGATAAGCTCAAAATACGATTCATTCAACAGTAAAAATACTCCTTTTACTGGTATTTTACTGCGTAAACCCTTTGTTTTTCATATGATTGAGTCAAGAAAAGCGAAACAAACAAACGAAAAGCGCTAAAGCGACTTTCATCTATAAAAGAAAAACAAAGGGGATGACGAAATGACATTGGCAATTGAAATGAAAGATGTAATGAAAAGTTTCGATGGAAAAACGGCCCTTCGAAATGTAAATATTGAGGTGAAGCAAGGAGAAATCTTTGGATTCCTCGGACCGAGTGGATCTGGGAAAACGACAACAGTAAAGATTTTAACTTCTCAATTGCTTCATAGTATTGGAACGGTACGAGTGTTGGGGAAAGACATTACAGGACCAAGCAGCATCGATTACAAACGAATCGGCATTTTAACAGACAATAGCGGCTTATACGAAAGACTTAGCATTTATGATAACTTACTATTATTTTGTGACTTATACGATTGCAAAAAAGAACGAATTGATGAAGTGTTAGCACAAGTGAACTTATTGGATGATAAAAAAACACAAGTGAAAAAATTATCAAAAGGAATGAAGCAGCGTGTCACACTAGCGAGAGCGATTCTTCACAAACCAGATATCCTCTTCTTAGATGAACCAACATCTGCACTTGATCCAGTAAACGTACAAAACATTCATAAAATCTTAAAAGACTTAAATAAAGAAGGAACAACGATTTTCTTAACGACGCACAACATGGATGAAGCAGAAACGCTTTGTAACCGTATTGCCTTTCTATGCGGCGGAGAAATTGTAGTGCTTGATACACCAGAAAACTTGCGATTAAAATACGCGAAAGATCAAATACAAGTTGTGTTAAAAGATAAACAAAAAGAAACAGTGAAAAAAGACGAATTAGGTGCAAAACGTATTTCAGAATGGATGAACAAAGGAGAATTACTATCCATTCATTCACACGAACCAACTTTAGGTGATATCTTTATTGAAGTTACTGGGAGGGGATTATAATGACATTTTCAATGAGACGTGTATCAGCTATTTTTAGAAAAGAAGTACAAGATTTTAAGACGAATTCACAAGTGTTGTTAATGGCATTTTTACCAATTATATTTTCATTTTTATTTAGCAGATTTGGAGCGGGAAAGGAAATGTTAGGCACTACTACTATAACGGCCTTCCTATTTGTCGCAGGCTTTGTTCAATCTATGGTAATCGCAGAAGAAAAAGAAAAACATACACTACGTGTGTTAATGTTATCACCAGCATCATCTGTTGAAGTTCTTCTTGGAAAGAGTTTATTAACAGCGGGTCTGACGATGGTCATTTGTATTGCAAATTTATTCATTTTAGATCAGTTAAATATCAATCTTCCATTGGTAGGATTGATATTCCTATGTGGAACTATTTTATTTATCGTGCTTGGAACAATGATCGGATTACTTGCATCTTCTGTACCACAAACATCATTAATTGGAATGCCTATTTTAATGACGATGTATTTAGCTGTACAATTTGAGTCACTAGTTGAAAATAAAACAATTAAGACGATGATTGAATATCTTCCAACATCTCATATTGTAAAAGCAATTAACAGCTTAGTAGGTGGGGCAGGATTTAGTAGTATTGGTGGGCATGTATTAAATATTGCAGTTTGGCTTATCATTTCGCTTATTGTATGTTTAATCGTATATAAAAAGAAACAATTAGACTAAAAACTGAGCCAAAAGTGCTCAGTTTTTTCCTTTTTCTATCATTTCCTCGGAAATTTTGCAATTCCTATACATATTTTTACAGATTTTGTCGAAAAGTAATTAGTTATAGGTTGTATAGGATGAGTGAATATTGTTCAAAATGATTGCTGAGGTGATGATGGAATGCGAGGAAGAAATAGTAAAAAGTCGCAAAAAGTAGTACATTTATTTCAAAAAAGATGGGTGTTTCCGGCACTATACATTGCTTGTGCAGCGGTAATCTTAATGGTTGCGCTATGGTTCCAGGGAGCTAATCCAAAGAAAGCTCCGAACCAAGATCAAGCAACACCGTATACACAAACGGAAGATCCGGCAGTACCAGTAACAAAATCTTCAGAAGTAGTGAAAATGCCAGCTGCAGTAAATGCAGAAGTAGTAGTACAGAAGAAATTCTATGAAGATGCAGCATCAGAGGCGGAA
Source organism: Bacillus sp. AR13-1 (assembly GCF_008042285.1). Lineage (NCBI taxonomy): Bacteria > Bacillati > Bacillota > Bacilli > Caryophanales > Bacillaceae > Bacillus > Bacillus sp. AR13-1. The sequence continues at coordinate 344,012 of NZ_QNUA01000007.1, read as the reverse complement.
CAAGAAAAAGCACTTGTCTTTTATAACAACACATATTCCCCGAATAAAGGAATTGACATTGCTGCGAAAAACGGAAAAGAATTTGATGTTACAGCTGCTTTAAGTGGTACAGTAACGAAAGCTGAAAAAGATTCACTTCTTGGTTATGTTGTAACAGTAGATAGTGGAAATGGTGTAGCAGCATCTTATCAAAGCTTAGGCAGTGTGAAAGTAGAAAAAGGTGCAAGAGTCGCGCAAGGTGAAGTGTTAGGAAAATCAGGTCTAAATGCAATGAATAAAGATGCAGGTTCTTACGTTCACTTTGAAGTACGTAAAGACAATGTGGCTGTGAACCCTGAGCGTTATTTAAATAAATCAGTAGCAGAAATTAAAGCTGATGCAGGTGCTGCAAAGGCGACAAATGCTTCTGGTAAAAAAGCTGATGACAAATCTCAAAAAGAAGAAAAGTCAACAAGCACGAAACCAGAAAGTAAAACAGAAGATAAATCTCAAAAAGAAGAGAAATCGACAAGCGGTTCGACTAGTGATAAAGAGACGAACGGTAAACAAGATGAGAAATCTCAAAAAGAAGAGAAATCAACAAGCGGTTCGACTAGTGATAAAGAGACGAACGGCAAACAAGATGACAAATCTCAAAAAGAAGAAAAATCAACGAATGGTTCTACAGAATCATCTAACGGTTCTTCTTCACAAGAATAATAAAGCGAAAAAATCAGTTCTCATTAGGAGAGCTGATTTTTTTATTTTTATATAAAAATAATCAATTTCGAGAAAAAAGTTGCAATAACAAGGAAAAATGACGAGATTCTCGAATATATATTACAAAAGGGAGGGGATACTGTGTCATTTTTATCTGTTCTGTCGATTGCTATCATTTTATTGTTTGTTTTATTCGCTTTATATTATTATATTGCCGGTAAGAAAGAAGTCCCCCACCATCAGTTGTTAGAAGAATATGAAAGAGAAGAGTGACACCTTTTATAAAGAGGTGTCACTTTTTTTCGCCATAATTGTCATCGTTAACGTATTTCTCACAAAAAAATGTAATTTTTCTTAACTTAGTCCGCAAAAATAGTGAACATGTAGCATATATCAGTAGTGCGGGCAATACAATGGTATAAACCAATGCAAAGAGAGTGTTTGAGGTGAGAAATCGTGAATCATTTCATTATAAATCCAAGAATGTTTAACGCTTACAAACAGCACTCACATTTACTTCATAGTCGTATGCAGCGAGTCTCATTTCACACTTCTCACATCCAATTTAGGGAGGCGAGTGGTGTGCACGATTACATCAAAGAGAGAACTATCAAGATTGGCAAGTATATCGTGGAGACAAGAAAGACAGTGCGTGTAATCGCAAAGGAGTTTGGGGTATCAAAGAGTACAGTCCATAAAGATTTAACAGAACGTTTGCCAGAAATTAATCCAGAGCTGGCAAATGAAGTGAAAGAAATTCTTGATTATCATAAGTCTATTCGTCATTTAAGAGGTGGAGAAGCAACAAAGCAAAAGTACCGAAAAGAAGATACAGAAAACCCTGTGCGCCAATAAATCTAAAATAGCAAACATTCCTTGTGAATTCGGTAATATTTTTCAGAAGAATTCTTTTTGCGAATATTACGTTTCTGTTAAATTTATGATAAAATCAGAAATTAGGTGTAAAAGAATTCGGGTGTAACCTGATTTTGAATATCGAGGAGGAAATGACGGGAATGTTTGCGCGAGATATCGGAATTGACCTAGGTACGGCTAACGTATTAATTCATGTTAAAGGTAAGGGTATTGTATTAAATGAGCCATCTGTTGTGGCAATTGATCGTAATAGTGGAAAAGTATTAGCAGTAGGTGAAGAAGCAAGAAGTATGGTGGGACGTACACCTGGTAATATTGTAGCAATTCGTCCACTTAAAGATGGTGTAATCGCAGATTTCGAAATTACAGAAGCAATGTTAAAGTATTTCATTAACAAATTGGACGTGAAGAGCTTCTTTTCAAAACCTCGTATTTTAATTTGCTGTCCAACAAATATCACATCTGTAGAACAAAAAGCAATTCGTGAGGCTGCTGAACGTTCAGGTGGTAAAACAGTATTTTTAGAAGAAGAACCAAAAGTAGCCGCAGTTGGTGCTGGTATGGAAATCTTCCAGCCAAGCGGAAACATGGTTGTTGATATTGGTGGAGGTACAACAGATATTGCCGTACTTTCTATGGGTGATATTGTTACCTCTTCCTCTATCAAAATGGCTGGCGATAAGTTTGATATGGAAATCTTAAACTACGTTAAACGTAAGTATAAGCTATTAATTGGAGAACGTACTTCAGAAAATATTAAAATTAAAGTTGGTACAGTATTCCCAGGTGCACGTAGTGAAGAGCTTGAAATTCGCGGACGTGACATGGTAACAGGTTTACCACGTACAATTACAGTATGCTCTGAAGAGATTACAGAAGCACTAAAAGAAGACGCAGCTATCATTGTACAAGCTGCAAAAGGCGTACTAGAGCGCACACCACCAGAACTATCTGCGGACATTATTGACCGCGGTGTTATTCTAACAGGCGGTGGAGCTTTATTACACGGTATCGACATGCTTCTAGCAGAAGAATTAAAGGTACCAGTATTAATCGCTGAAAACCCAATGCAATGTGTTGCTATTGGTACAGGTATTATGTTAGAGAATATCGATAAATTACCACGTCGTGCATTGAAATAAAGTGAGAAAGAGCTAAGGGAAAACCTTAGTTCTTTTTTTTTATTTTTTTAATTCTAATTTTTTACGAAAACGGAAGAATAATAGAGGAAAATAAAGAAATGAGGTGATATATCCGTATATACAGTTAAATTTAATGTTTTCTTATTTGAAAACGTATGTAATATAATGATTCGGAATACGACATTAAGGCAAAAAATGTTCAAATACATATTGCCTTTCCCTAATTTGGGCATACACTCTTTTCTACCTCCGTGTCAGTTGCCGGGAAGTGCAACTATTTTAATGGAATAGAGTGTATGCATTTTTTTATAATAGAGAGTAAAGTGTTACTTTACCCCGCATTAACGGGCAGTAAGACTCCCACCTCAAAATTCGGCGAATGCAAGGGAGTTAGGTGGGAGATCAACTGCCCGTAAAAGCCCGATTGGTTCAACTAATAATCAGTGGGGGATGGCCCCCCCACTGATTAAAGTTTCACTTTATAATGACAAATAATAAACAAAATGGGATAATAACAATATGTCCAAGTGGTAAGACCAATATTGTGAAAGGGGCGATTGTTACATGCTAAATATAGAACAAATTAAAGAAATCATTCCACACCGTTATCCATTTTTACTTGTTGATAAAATATTAGAAGTGGATGAGGGGAAAAGAGCGGTTGGAATTAAAAATGTATCTGCAAACGAGGAGTTCTTTAATGGACACTTTCCAGATTATGCAGTTATGCCTGGTGTACTTATTGTAGAAGCATTAGCACAAGTTGGGGCAGTTGCTGTATTAAAGAAAGAAGAAAACCGCGGGAGACTTGCTTTCTTCGCAGGCATCGACAACTGCCGCTTCAAAAAACAAGTACGCCCAGGTGATCAACTTCGTTTAGAAGTAGAAATGACACGCGTACGTGGACCAATCGGAAAAGGAAAAGCAATCGCAACAGTGGATGGTGAAGTTGCATGCGAAGCTGAAATTACATTTGCAATTGGTGATAAAAAAGAATAGAGAGTAATTTAAAAATCCTTCTGCATATTACAGAAGGATTTTTTTAATTACCTATATTTTTTGTTCTAAATATAAAAATACAAAGTAATCAGAAAATTTATTGTAAATGAATGGAAGTTTGTATATAATATCGATGTAAATATCTTGAAATTAAGATAAATGATAGTGCGACAAAAATAGAGATGTCGTTGTCACATTATAGAGGTTATGAGATAGGACAAAGGTTATTATGATTCGTTATGATGAACTGTAGAGGAAAGTAATGGGGAAATTTAACGGTAGAAGTTAATGAAAAATAGGCGTAGCATATCGAGCATAAAAGAGAAAAAGGGAAAAAGTCGCATTTTGAAAAAGGAGACTAGAACATGTTCGGAAGAAAGAAAAGAAAACCATTACGACAATTAATTACACATAAAGAGCCTAAATCACGTATTACAGAACAATACCGTAACATTCGTACGAACATTGAATTTACATCTGTAGATAACCATATTCGTTCTATTATTGTCACTTCAGCAGATCCAGGAGACGGGAAAACAACGACTATTTCCAATCTAGCAGTTGTTTTCGGTCAACAAGGGAAAAAAGTATTGTTAATTGGGGCGGACTTACGTAAGCCGACATTACAAAACTTATTTGCGGTTCACAATCCAAATGGTTTAACAAATTTATTATCAGGACAGGCTTCGTTTATGCAATGTATTCAAAAAACAGATATAGATAATGTATATGTCATGCCAGCAGGCCCAATTCCGCCAAACCCTGCAGAACTACTAGGATACCGTAAAATGGACGAAATGCTTTTAGAGGCATATAAGATGTTCGACGTCATTCTAATCGATACGCCTCCTGTGCTGGCGGTTACAGACGCGCAAATACTTGCAAACAAATGCGATGGAGTTGTATTAGTAGCTCGTAGTGAAAAAACAGAAAAAGATAAACTGATAAAGGCGAAACAAATATTAGATAAAGCATCTGGAAAACTACTTGGCGTCGTTTTAAATGATAAAAAAGAAGAACAAGAACAATATGGTTATTATTAGAAAATAATGTGTAAAATAGTAATTTTTAAAGCTGGTAAGTGTTTTTACCAGCTTTTTTGAATTATTTTAAAATTATATATTTAATTATATAAAAAAAATGATATAATAGAAATTTTGGAAATTCTATGGAATGTGTTGTCATATTTAAGATTATTTTGTAAGATTATATATGTTTTCAAATAACAATCGTACATCGATATTACTAAAATAAAAAAATGTAAGATTATATGTTATAATTTTTCTTATGTGCAAATTTTAGAAAGTTGGAGGAACTTATGGAAGAAACAATTAGTTTAAAAGAGTTATTTTATATCTTAAAAAAACGTTTAGCAATGATCCTCGTAATCGCCTTTGGTGCAGCTATAGTAAGTGCTATCATTAGCTTCTTCTTCATGACACCAATCTACCAATCTTCAACGCAAATTCTTGTTAACCAGAAAAAGCAAGAGGGTGCAATGATTCAAGCTGGTGAAATTCAAACAAATATTCAATTAACGAATACATATAAGGTCATTATTAAAAGTCCAGTAGTCTTAGACCAAGTGAATGAAAAATTACACTTAAATATGACTGCACAAGCTTTAACAGAAAAGATTAATGTTGCAAACGAAAAAGACTCACAGGTCATTTCTGTTACAGCGGAGGATAAAGATCCGAAGTTAGCTCGTGATATTGCAAATGCAACAGCAGATGTATTTAAAGGTGAGGTTGCAAAAATTATGAATGTCGATAACGTAACGGTATTATCGAAAGCAGAAGTTGGAGAAAATCAGTCTCCAATTAAACCACGTCCGATGTTAAACGTAGTAATTGCTTTCTTTGTCGGCTTAATGGCTGCAGTTGGTCTTGCATTCTTACTAGAATACTTAGACAACACAGTGAAAAAAGAAGAAGACGTAGAAAACTTACTTGGATTACCAGTGTTAGGTATTGTCGCGCGTATGGATGAAGAAACAACGAACGTGAAATCACATGCTTCATCATCAAGAAAAGTGAGGGGGCAAACAATTGGCTCTTAATAGTTTATTTAAAAAGAACAAAAATCATCGTCAACGTCGTCAATTAATTGCTCATCAACAACCGAAATCACCAATTTCAGAACAATATCGTAATATTCGAACGAATATTGAATTTGCAGCTGTTGATACAAACTTACATTCGTTAATGGTAACATCTGCGAACCCGAGTGAAGGAAAAACGACAACGACAGCAAATATGGCAGTTGTTTTCGCTCAACAAGGAAAGAAAGTATTGTTAATTGATGCGGATATGCGTAAACCGGCGATGCATCAAATGTTCCAAGTCGATAATATTTTCGGATTAACGAACGTATTAACACATAGTGAACGTTTAGAGAAGTGTGTACAAACGACAAATGTAGATAATTTATACTTTTTAGCATGTGGCCCAATCCCGCCAAATCCAGCGGAATTATTAGGTTCGAAATCGATGCAAGAGCTTCTTGCACAAGCGTATAGTATGTACGATTTAGTTATTTTTGATTTACCGCCAATTTTAGCTGTAACAGACGCACAAATTATGGCGAATGTATGTGATGCATCTATTCTTGTCGTTCGTAGTGAATCGACAGAAAAAGAAACAGCGGTAAAAGCAAAAGGATTATTAGAATCTGCAAAAGGTAAATTGTTAGGCGTTGTTCTAAACGATCGTGAACGTGAGCAAGGCTTATATTATTACTACGGTGCGAACTAATTAAAAAGTGAGATATGGCAAGAACATATCTCCTTTTTTCCTTTGAGAGGATGAAACAAATGATTGATTTACATTGTCACATTTTACCTGGCATCGATGATGGTGCACAAACAGTAACAGATAGTCTGGCCATGGCACAAAAGGCTGTCCAAGAAGGAATACATACAATCGTCGCAACACCACACCATCAAAACGGGAAATATACAAATGAAAGTACTTCAATTATTCATCAAGTAAAACAACTAAATGATGAACTACAACAAAATGAAATTCCACTGAAAATTTTACCAGGGCAAGAGGTCAGGTTATATGGTGATTTATTAGAAGACTATGAAGCTAGTAAAATCGTTACTTTAAACGAAACGAATAAATACATATTAATTGAGTTTCCATCCAATCACGTACCTCGCTATGCAGAGCAACTATTATATGAACTACGTGTTAAAGGAATGATCCCAATTATCGTTCATCCAGAACGCAATGCCGAGTTAATCGAGCGGCCAGATAAGTTATACAGCCTTGTAAGTAAGGGTGCATTAACACAAGTGACGGCAGGAAGTTTGCTGGGGAAGTTCGGCAAAAAGATAAAAAAATTCTCACTACAACTTGTTGAACATAATTTAACGCATATGATCGCGTCAGATGCACATAACACAACATCAAGAGGATTTCATCTAGCGGAAAGTTACGAATTAATCGGAAAAGAATTCGGAATGAACGTTATGAGTGATTTAAAAGAGAATCCGTATTTATTAATTAGCGGAAAAGCAATTTATAAAGAAGATCCAGAACAAATTCGTCGTAAAAAATTGTTTGGTATTTTTTAATTGAAGAGTTTGGGTGATGTCTCCTAACCATTATCAACGGGGGCACTCGGTCGTGCTGTGGGTAGAAATTTTTATTTCGAACCTACCTTAGACGCTTGTCGTCGGGAGTATGGCGTGAGGATGGGTTGGATGCCCATAAATTTATTTCTATTAGAAACTCTACCTATGGAGTTATAAAAATGACTTTATAGGTAGGGTTTTTGTTATTGCTACATATAGATAAAACAATGTTCTTTTGGGGGGACTAGATTTGAAAAAAGTCAGAAAAGCAATTATACCCGCTGCTGGTCTTGGGACAAGGTTTTTACCAGCAACGAAAGCAATGCCGAAAGAAATGTTACCTATCGTCGATAAACCAACAATTCAATACATAGTAGAAGAAGCGATAGAATCAGGGATTGAAGATATTATTATTGTTACTGGAAAAGGAAAACGTGCAATTGAAGATCATTTTGATCATTCTTTTGAGTTAGAACAAAACCTTTTAGAAAAAGGGAAGCACGAAATGCTTGAGAAAGTACAAGCTTCTTCAAAAATTAACATTCATTACATAAGACAAAAAGAACCAAAAGGGTTAGGACATGCAGTATGGTGCGCACGTAAATTTATTGGAAACGAGCCATTCGCGGTATTACTGGGTGATGATATTGTACAGGCTGAAACACCTTGTTTACGTCAGTTGATGGATCAATATGAAGGTACACAATCATCTGTAATCGGTGTACAAACAGTACCAGAAAATGAGACACATCGTTACGGCATCATTGATCCAGTTGAACAAAATAATCGTCGTTATCAAGTACGTCAATTTGTAGAGAAACCAGAAGAAGGCACGGCACCATCGAATTTAGCAATTATGGGCCGTTACGTATTAACACCAGAAATTTTTATGTTTCTTGAGAATCAACAAACAGGTGCAGGTGGAGAAATTCAATTAACAGATGCGATTCAGCGTTTAAATGAAATTCAACGAGTGTTTGCGTATGACTTTGAAGGAACTCGTTATGATGTTGGAGAGAAGTTTGGGTTTATTAAGACGACGATTGAGATGGCACTTCAAAATGAAGAATTGAAAGAACAACTCATGGAATATATGGATGAACTAGTACATAAAGAAGTAATCAAATAATTGTAGGGGAGAGGGAATATGAAGACTGGTGAAAATATAGCGAGGGAGTATCGAATTACATCTGATGCTCAAACTATTCAAGTAGAAAGTAATCAATCTAAAATCTTTTTAGGAATTAAGTATTTATTAGATTTTATGTTTTCTTTAGTAGGATTAATTGTATTGATGCCTGTTATATTGATATTTAGTATACTTATTGTTTTAGAATCTCCAGGGTCTCCTTTTTACCTACAAGAAAGATTAGGATTGAACGGGAAGAGATTTAGAGTTATTAAATTACGCTCCATGCGGAATGATGCAGAAAAAAATGGGGCAAAGTGGGCAGAAAAGAATGATCCACGTGTTACAAAAATAGGATTATTTATTCGTAAAACGAGGATTGATGAGTTACCACAATTATTTAATATTTTAAAGGGTGAGATGTCTCTTGTAGGACCGAGACCAGAAAGACCGATATTTACGGAGAAATTTGAAAGAGATATACCTGGATTTAAGAAAAGATTAGAAGTCAAACCAGGATTGACTGGATGGGCACAAGTAAATGGTGGTTATGAAATTACGCCGAAAGAAAAATTAAACTTAGATGTTTATTATATCAATCATGCAAGTATAATCTTGGATTTTAAAATTATTATTAAAACAGTTAGAGTTGTTATTACAGGTGACGGCGCCAGATAATAAGTATTATATTGGTTTAAAAAGAACAAAGATTGTGGTGAAGATGCTTGAATAGTTCAATTATAAAAAATATATTTTACTTATTTTTTAGTACAGCATTTACTAGAGCAGTTAATGCTTTTTCAATAATTATCTTAGCAAGCTATTTGGGAGCAAAAGAATACGGTGCATTTAGTGTAGCGGTTGCCTTTTCTATGGTCGCGGGGTACTTTACTGATGTAGGATTAAGTAATGTTGTTTTAAGAGAAGGTTCAAAAGGAAAAAAAGATGATTCTATAGTGATGTCAACTTATATTAAAATGAGGGTGATGTTACTGATTATCACTTTATTAGCATCAACTGTTATCATATATTTTCTTTATAGTAAAGGTAATCTTTCAAAAGTAATGTTTCTACTAGTACTGCCAACTGTTATTGGTTTATCTATGCAAAGTATATCGGTAGTATATTTTCAACTTAAAGAAGAAATGAAGCAAATTGCCAAAATTAGGACGTTATCAGCAGTATTATCAGTTTTCTTTGTTGTGTTAGGAATGCTATGCAAGTTTGACCTTAATAGTATTGCATTTTTATATGGATGTTCTTATGTTATAGCTGGAATATATGGGTTATATATGTTGTTTACTAAAAATTCTTTGCGTTTTTCAAGTGAATTTGATAAGAATTTATTAACTGGAGTACCTGCATTTATTATTAGTGGATTATTAATTATGATATTACCTCAACTGGGACCATTAGTATTAGAGAAAACAGTATCATTAAATGAACTAGGTAATTTTTCAGTTGCTTATAGGATTCCAGCAGCATTATATCAGATTCCAGGGGTAGTTGCAGGGGCCTTTTATCCAGTTTTATTTAGGTATTATAATTCAAAAGATTTAATAAAACATAAAGAATTAAACTTTTTACAAGTAAAGATAATGGGTTTAATGGGCATATGCCTTTGTATTCCATTATTTCATTTATCTAACATCATAGTAGAAATTGTATTTGGTGAAGAGTGGGGGGCAGCAGCAATTGGATTGAAAATTTTATCTCTTATGTTATTTTTACAAAGTTTTAATTTTCCTTTAGCAGATGGTTTAACGACAAGAAATCTTCAATCAAAACGTACTATTACACAATTTTTAGCTGTATTATTAGGAATAGTTTTATATTATGTTTTTAGTCTTAAATTTGGAGTGGTAGGTGGTGCCACTGCTGCAGTTTCTATAGAAATAATTATGTTATTAGGATTTATTGTGTTTAATCCTAATAAAAAAGAATTGATAATAAAAATTATGGTACCTTATTTTTCGGTATTTATAGCTTTTACATTAACATCAGCTTTTTATTTAAATACGTTTCCTATAACCGCAGCTCTAATCAATCTATTATCAGTAGTATCATTAATTGTGTTACTAGATAAGGAACTAAGAGCCAGATTAATGAAGTATATTCAAAAGAAAAGAAATGTAGAGGTTTGATTATGAAAGTAGTTGATAAAAAAAGAAGTACGGTTCTCCTTTTTTTACTGGTCTTTTCAGTTATGCTAGGAAGATATAGTTTAGATATTGGATTTTCGCTAAAACCGTATATGATTCTTATAGCTTTTGTACTGATTTTTAGTTTACATCGATTTTATATGCATAAATTATATACATATGAAGTAATAATGATTTTGTTTTATTTTTATTATAGTAGTACTGCGATAATTGCTAAATTTCCAAATGCCAGCTTCAGAATGATACTGGGAGTTATAATTATATTCGGAAGTTATTTCATGTTTAAGTTTATTTTGGATGGTTACTCCATAAACGAGATTCAATTAAGTATAGCTAGTGCAGGGATTTTATTTAATCTTATAAGTATAATTTTATACTTAATTGGAATTGTGAGTTTAAATTTTCATCTTGTTGGTAATCAAATTGAAGTATATGGCTTATTAATGGATCGTAATACGCCCCGATTAGTTGGACTTTTAAGTGATCCGAATCTTTTTGTCTTTTATAATATGCTTTTTGTATGTTTTTATATCCATAATTTAGATGGTTTGAAGAACAAGATAGGATTAATGCTATCTGTTACCACGTGCCTTTTGACTTTTTCAAGAGGAGCATTTTTAGCACTATTTTTTGTAGGGGTTATTTATGTGCTAACAAGTAAACCCAAAGTATTATTTAAGTTATCCTTTATTGCGTTATTAATAACGCCTATTATTTTTTATATAGTAGAAAATTGGTTCTCCATCGATTTATTGTCAATTATACTTGAGCGTGCAAACTCTACAACAAGTGATGGAGGAAGTGGACGCTTAGATTTATGGTCAAGGGGATTAGGTTATATGTTAGATTCTCCAGTTTTTGGGATCGGGGCTTTTAACTTCCCACAATATAATTTGTATTTTTATGGTAAAGAAATGTATATGCATAATACTTTTCTAGAAGTTCTTACGGAATCAGGATTAATTGGTATCACGTTGTATACAATCTTTTGCCTTTTTATAATGTTTACAGTATTAAAAAATAGTTTGTATAAAAAATATCCATATTTACTTACGACATTAGTGGGATACTTTATTCTTATGATGACTTTATCAGTAATAATTAATGAAGCATTCTTTTTATATTTAGCTATACTATGGAAGTGTTTAAATGTGGAAAAAATCAATAATAAAAATAATGGTAAACCTATTATTAAGTAGAGGTGTACAGTAGCTGGTGAACAATAAAATTAGCTTAATACTTCCAACATTAGGGGAGAGAGAAGAAGAGTTCAAAAGACTAATTGTTAGTTTGAATAAACAAATATACAAAGAGTTTGAGGTAGTTTTTGTTACACAAGGTAATCATGATGAATTAGAAAAAATTCTTACACTAAGTAACTTTAAGTACAAGCAAATTAAATTAAATAGAAAAGGTTTATCCTTTGCTAGAAATGAAGGGATAAAGCATATTACAGGGGGGATTGTAACTTTTTCAGATGATGACTGTTGGTATCCTGAAAATGCGCTTGAATTGGTCGTGAAAGAATTTGAAAATAGAGATGTTGAGGCACTAAGTTTTCAAATTTTTGATCCAGAGAGTGAGCAATATTATAAGGCCTACCGACAGAATTCAGTAGATGTTTTAGACTTTCGTGGGGTTTTAAAAATCTCATCTATAGAATTCTTTATCAATCTGAATAAGGTTAAAAAAGAAAATTTGAATTTTGATGAACGATTTGGATTAGGTGCGCAATATCCATCAGGGGAAGAGAATATATTATTGGCTGATCTGCTACAAAAGAAATACAAGGTATCTTATATTAATCAAATTATTGTTTTCCATAAAAAGAAAACATCAGAAACTAAGTTAATTAGTTCTAGGACGTTTATAGGGAAAGGGCCGTTATTTAAGAGGATGAGAGGGACTATACCTGCTATATGTATGTTAACTGTCTTTCTCTTAAGAAAATTTTCTATAACTGAAAAACCCATTTCTTCATTTAGAAAAAGTTTAAAAGAATTGTTAGATTTTAAACAGTAATATCAAAATAGATTTAAAGGAGCAGTATTAAAATGGAAGTAAATTCAAGGGAGATTAAAAAAGAGTTTCAACCACTTGTTTCAATTGTTACCCCATCTTATAACGCAAGTTCCTTTATTAAAGAAACAATTCAATCAGTTCAATCTCAAACTTACAAAAAATGGGAAATGATTATTGTAGATGATGTTTCAAAAGATAATACTTGTGAATTAATAAAAGAAGAAATAAAAAAAGACGATCGCATCCGGTTAATCGAATTGGAAGAAAATGGTGGAGCGGCGATAGCGAGGAATACTGGTATTAATTGTGCAAAAGGAAAGTACATAGCATTCTTGGACAGTGATGATTTATGGCTACCAGAAAAACTAGAAAAGCAATTAGCTTTTATGCAGAATAATAATATAGCTTTTTCATTTACTAGTTATCAAATTATGAATCAAGATGGTACTCTCACTGATAAGGTTGTGCATGTGCCAGAGAAAATTAATTATAATGGATTATTAAAAAATACAATAATTGGATGTTTAACGGTTATGTTGGATATTGAGAAGTTGGGGAAAGTACAAATGCCTAACATTAGAACCCGTCAGGATACTGCAACATGGCTGAAAATATTAAGACAAGGCCATTATGCCTATGGTTTAGATGAAGTTTTATCTAAGTATAGAAAAGTTGAAAACTCTATTTCTAGTAAAAAATTCAAAATGGCTAAAATGAATTGGAAGTTATATAGAGAAATCGAAGGATTGAGTATTTTGAAATCTGCTTGGTGTTTTGGAAATTATGCGTTAAACGGAGTTGTAAAGCACTTTGTTAAATAAGTTTTAAAAAGTCTTTTTTTCAAAAAGGCTTTTTTTTGTTAATAACTAAGGAGGATATAAAATGAATATTGCTATTTTTGGTACAGGTTATGTAGGACTAGTAACAGGAGTGTGTTTATCGGATATTGGGCATCGCGTAACATGTATTGATATTGATGAAAGTAAAGTTGCGAAAATGAAAGAAGGAATTTCACCGATATATGAACCTGGTTTAGATGAATTAATGAGTAAAAATATTAAAGAAAATAGACTTTTATTTACAACAGACTGTCGCCAGGGAGTTGAAAAGGCCGATATTATTTATATAGCGGTAGGTACACCACAGCGAGCAGATGGCTCAGCTAATTTAAAATATATAGAACAAGTTGCATTAGATATTGCGCACAACCTTACAAAGGATACGATTGTAGTAATTAAAAGTACAGTTCCGGTTGGAACGAATGATCATGTGAAAAATTTAATACATCAAAATTTAAAAGCAGATGTAAAAATCAGCATGGTATCGAATCCAGAATTTTTAAGGGAAGGTTCGGCAATTCAAGATAGTTTCTATGGAGATCGAATAGTTATTGGCACGGATGATGCAGAAACTGCAAATATTATGGAAGAAGTAAACAGACCATTTAACGTACCAGTTTTTAAAACATCAATTAAGAGTTCTGAAATGATTAAATATGCAGCAAATGCATTTTTAGCGACAAAGATTAGCTTTATTAATGAAATTGCTAATATTTGCGAAAAATTAGGTGCAGATGTAGAGCATGTGGCAAATGGTATGGGATTAGATAAAAGAATCGGTACACAATTTTTAAAAGCAGGTATTGGATATGGTGGTTCTTGTTTTCCGAAAGATACACATGCTTTAATACAAATTGCTGGTAATGTAGAGCATGATTTTGACTTGTTAAAATCAGTTATTACAGTGAATAACAACCAACAAGCATCTCTAGTTGAAAAGGTGAAGGATATATTAGGTGATATAAAAGGCAAGCAAATCGCTATGCTTGGATTAGCTTTTAAACCAAATACTGATGATATGAGAGAAGCCGCGTCTATTGTTATTGCAAGTGATTTAGTAGAATTGGGAGCGAAAGTTGTAGCCTATGACCCAATTGCAATTGAAAACGCAAGAAAAATATTACCTAACGAAGTACAGTATGTATCTTCTGTTGAAGAGGCGGTAACAAATGCGGATGTAACGCTTATTGTAACCGAATGGGATGATATAAAAGCATTCCCTATTGAAAAATATATTGAATTAATGAAAAAACCTATCATCTTTGATGGACGTAATTGTCATGGTTTAGAATATGTAAAGAAATTTGATGTAGACTACTATTCAGTAGGAAGACCAGCGATAGTTCGAGAAAAGGTTGTTTTATAATATATATTCTAATTTGAAGAAATAAGTAGCTTTAAGAATAGCTTGTTTTTAAATAAAAGAATTATTTTTATTAACCAAGTTATTTATTAATAATAACTAGGTTAATTTTAATTATAAGAGGCTACAATTTACATTTGTGGATATATAGTTTGCTTTTTATAAAATAAAATTCCTATGTGTTTAGTGTAATGACACTTCTTAGTAAAGGGGAGGTTTGTAATTATGGCAATACTTGTAACAGGTGGAGCAGGATATATTGGTAGTCATACATGCGTAGAATTACTAAAAAACGGTTACGAAATTATAGTAGTAGATAATCTTTCGAATAGCTCAGTAGAGTCTATAAATCGAGTGAAAGAGATAACAGGAAAACAGTTTAAATTTTATAAAGAAGATATTTTAAATCGAGAAGCACTTGATACGATTTTTGAAGAGAATATAATTGAAGCTGTTATTCACTTTGCAGGCTTTAAGGCTGTAGGGGAATCAGTAGCAATTCCGTTAACGTATTATCATAACAACATTACAAGCACATTAGTGCTATGTGAAGTGATGCAGAAGCATGATGTGAAGAAGATGATCTTCAGTTCATCTGCAACCGTATATGGTATCCCAGAAACATCACCAATTACGGAAGAGTTTCCATTAAGTGCAACAAATCCATATGGTCAAACGAAATTAATGATTGAACAAATTATGCGTGATGTAGCATTTGCGGATGCAGAATGGAGTATCGCATTACTTCGTTATTTCAACCCATTTGGTGCGCATGAAAGTGGACGTATTGGAGAAAATCCAAACGGAATTCCAAATAACTTAATGCCATATGTAACACAAGTAGCAGTAGGTAAGCTAAAGGAATTGAGTGTATTTGGAAATGACTATCCAACAAAAGATGGCACGGGTGTCCGTGATTATATTCATGTTGTAGACTTAGCAAATGGTCACGTAAAAGCGCTTGAGAAAGTACTTACTGCAAAGGGAATAGATACCTATAACCTCGGGACTGGTACTGGTTATAGTGTGTTGGAAATGGTTGAAGCATTTGAAAAAGTTTCAGGCAAGAAAGTTCCTTATAAAATTTCGGAGCGTCGCCCTGGTGATGTGGCAGTATGCTTTGCGGATGCATCGAAAGCAAAGCGTGAATTAGGATGGGAAGCAACACGTGGATTAGAAGAGATGTGCGCAGATTCTTGGAGATGGCAGTCTGAAAATAAGAGTGGATATGAGCAAATCAATAACTAGGAGATTTGTTGAAAGGTACTGAATTCATTTTTTAGGTTATTAATATGGTTTGGCTTTAAAATCCGATTACATGTATAATGTATTTTGTGTTTTGTCGTCATAATAATTTGATAACAGTGCCTAAAGAAAGAAGGTTAAAACTATGAAAAAGAAAATCTTATTTTGGATATTAGGAATTATAGGGGTACTAATTATAGGAGGAGGAGTTTACGCTTATAATATATATTCCTCTGTTTCAAAAACATTAGATGAAGTTCATAAACCATTAAAACGTGATCAAGGTAATAAACAAGAAGAAAAAATCGTTAAATCTGAACCAGTGTCAATCCTGTTACTAGGAGCCGATGAGCGCGGCGAGGATAAAGGACGTTCAGATTCTTTAATGGTCATCACGTTAAATCCTAAAAATAATTCAATGAAAACAGTAAGTATCCCTCGTGATACATATACAGAAATCGTTGGAAAAGGAAAAAGTGATAAAATTAACCATGCTTACGCATTTGGCGGCGTAGATATGTCTGTAGCGACTGTAGAAAAATTCTTAAATATTCCTATTAACTATTATGTTGAAGTAAACATGGAAGGATTTAAAGATATCGTTGATGCAGTGGGCGGTGTAGATGTTAATAATGATTTAGAGTTCTCTCTAGAAGGAAAGCACTTCGAAAAAGGAAATATTCACTTAACAGGTGATCAAGCTTTAGCATACACACGTATGCGTAAAGAAGACCCTCGCGGCGATTTCGGTCGTCAAATGCGTCAACGTCAAGTGATGCAGGCTGTTATTAAGAAAGGCGCAAGCTTCTCTTCTTTATCAAGTTATGGTGATGTACTTACAGCGATTCAAAAGAACGTGAAGACAAACTTAACGCAAGATCAAATGTTTGATATGCAAAAGAATTATAAAAATTGTTTGCAGAACAGTGAGGATATCCAAATCCCAGGTGACGGCCACAAAGCCGCTGATGGTATTTGGTACTACTATGTTCCAGATGCAGCAAAGCAAGATTTAACGAATAAGTTGAAAGCACATCTTGAATTGACTAAGTAATATGTATTGGACCCAACTCTCTTGGAAGGAGTTGGGTTTATTTTTGCTTGAATTTATATTAGTATTATATATTGTGAGATTAATAGATGAGGTGAATCGATGAATAAGAAAGCAGTAGTTGTCCTATTTATTTTTGTATTGTTTATTGCTTCGGTTGTGAGCGGTAAACTATATTGGAATAAGAAGATTGCGAATGCAACAGGGCAAACGAGTGAAGTAACGAAAACAAAGGCTGAAGTGAAAGATAGCGGAGCGAAGAAGGAAGAGAAAAAACAAGAGAAAAAACAAGATGCAAAGTCATCTTTTAATGAAGCATACGCAAAGAACTTGCCAGATGCAGTGAAAGAGAAGTTAAAGAAAGCTGCTCAGGATAAGAAGGCAGTAAATCTTGTTATTGTTGGTGATGAAGCTTCTTCATCTGAAAAAGATGCTTGGGTAGCTAAGTTCACTGCTAATTTAGAGGCTTCTTACGGTAAAGGTTTATGGGATGTGACGGTAAAGGAATATAAGGGTGAAAGTACAGAGGAATTAATTGCGAATAAACGCGATAAAGAGATTGCGAAAGACAATCCGGATGTAATTTTATTTGAACCACCATTTATTACCGACAACGGAAAAACTGGTAATGGAAATTCTGTAGCGAGTACACAGAAGTTTGTGCAAGCACTTTCTACTAGTGCAAAAGGCGCTACAATTATGATTCAACCATCAAACCCAGTGTATGGTGCGAAGAATTATCCGAAAGCGATTGAAGCTTTAAAACAATTTGCGACGCAAAATGGTTATACATATGTTGATCATTGGGGAGCTTGGCCTGATGCAACAACGAAAGCAATTTTACCGTACTTACAAACAGAGTTCGGTTTCCCAAGTGCTAAGGGACATGAAGTTTGGGCACAATATGTAACGGATTATTTTGTGGCTAAATAATAAATGAGAGAGGGTATCGTCGACAAAATATGTTCGACAATACCCTCTCTTTTTTTGTTTTATTTTTGCTATACTAAACTGTACTATAATACAGGATGGAAGGAGGAGAATGATGAAAATACTTGTAGTAGATGATGAATCGAGTATTCGTAATTTGATTCGGATGCAGTTAGAGATGGAAGGGTATGAAGTATTGACGGCGGCTGATGGGAGAGAAGCTTTAGAGAGATGGAATGAGCAGCCGGATGTACTTATTTTAGATGTGATGCTTCCTGATACGGATGGGTATGAGTTGTTACGTTTATTTAGAGAGAAGGAGCGTGATATTCCGGTGCTTATGTTGACAGCGAAGAGTCAGATGAATGATAAGTTACTTGGTCTTCAGCTTGGAGCTGATGATTATGTGACGAAGCCTTTTAATTATGCGGAGCTTATTCTTCGGGTGAAGAATATGGCGCGGCGCGTGAAGAAGAAGGAGGTTCCTTTAAATCATGAGGTGATTGGGGCTGGTGATTTACTTATTTGTCCAAAGGAACGAAAGCTTCATGTGAGTGGGCAGGAGATTCAGTTAACGTACCGAGAGTTTAATTTATGTCAGTTGTTTGTTTCGAATCCGCAGCGTGTGTTCATGAGGGATGAGCTATTAGAGAAGGTATGGGGGTTTGAGTATATCGGAAATACGAGAGCGGTTGATATTATGGTGCAAAGGCTTCGGAAGAAACTCGGCGCGAGCGGGGAGTATATTAAGACAATTTATGGTGTGGGGTATAAGCTTGATTGCTAAAAGGTGATGATATGTCTTTAAAACGAAATATGGTGTTTGGAATAGTTGGGTTGTTGATTCCAATTCTTGTTCTTTTGTATGCGGTTGTTTATATTGCACTGGAGAAGAATGTGTATCATAATGCGGCGGATTCCTTAGAAAAGTTAAGTGTGGAAGCGCAAATTTATACGATGAATTATTTAGAGAAGGAAGCAGAAGTGGAGACATTAGGTCCTAATTCGCTTTTAATTGCTTCGTATTTAGCGAAGCGAATGGATGTCCGGGTGCAGATGATTGGGAAGAATGGGGATGTTGTTGCAGATACACAAAAAGGAGCGTTACTTCATCGGAATATTGACATTGAGAGTTCTTTGAAGGGAAAGAAATCGTATGTTTTCGAGGAGGGAGATCCAGCTCCAATTCTTTTGTTTTCAAGTCCGGTTTATTATGGAAACGATGTCATTGGAAGTATTCGTTTTATAAATGAGTTAACGGATGAGAAGGAAGTTTTAACAAATGTAAGTTGGACGTTTTTAATGACGTCGCTTTGTTTAGTAGCTGCTGGTATTTTCTTTGCGATTCGTTTGGCGAAGTCTCTTCATAAACCAATTGATCAGTTAAGGCAAATGGCATATCGGCTTGCGAATGGAGATTATGAAAGTAAGATTGAGCTGAATGAGTATGTGGAAATTGCGCAGCTTTCAGCGTCCTTTAATGCGATGGCTGATGGGATTGAGCTGCATATTAAGCAGCTGAAGGAAGAGAAAGAGAAACAGAAAGATTTCTTGGACCGCATTACGCATGAGCTGAAAACACCGCTAACAGCGATTATCGGTTATGTGGATTTAATTCCGAAGTTGCAGTCGAAGGAGGATGTGCAGGAGAGCCTCCGTTATGTGTCTGTAGAAAGTGAGCGTCTATTATCACTTGTAGAGGAATTACTTAAGTCTTCAAAGTACGGGAAGAGTACGTTTGAAGTGTCACCTACAGTCGTGAATATTAAAGAATTGGCAGAAGAAGCGGTTTCGATTGTGAAACTTAGGTTGCAGCAGTTTGAAATTGAAGTTATGAATGAGTTAACAGAAGTACACGTCGTTGCGGATTTTGATAAGACGAAGCAAATTTTCTTGAATGTGCTTGATAATGCGATTAAATATAGTGATGCTACGCAAGTTCGTATGAATGTAATTATAAATGAGCAGGAAGCGAAAGTTTTTGTTCATGATGATGGTATTGGTATGGATGAAGGTGTGCTTGCAGAATGGAATGAGTCTCCGGAAGGTAAGGTGCTTCCTTCAAGTTACGGGAATGGCTATGGCTTATACATTTGTCAGGAGATTATGAAGAAGCAAGGCGGAAGTATGCGAATTGAGAGTAGTGAAGAAATGGGAACTACAATATGCATTACATTTTTACTTCCGAGACGGATGGAAGACATAAAAAACTTGAAAGCGGTTAAATGATACATTTATGAAACAATTATGCGGTATTTTCGAAACAACGTTTTTTTATCTTGGAGGTAGGCAGAAATGAAAAGGCTATCATTTCAAATTCTTATGTTTGTCTTTTGTATGATCGTTTCTCTTATTTTGTTTTATGTTATTGAGAAGCAAATATATAATCGAATCACAATTGTGGATGACAAACAAGCCGTTTTACAAAGAGTGAATGAATCTCTTCCTACTGAAGTGAAAGTAAGGCATGAGAAGTGGGGAGAAATTGTTGTAACGGATGAAGTTCGTTTGCATACGATTGTTTCATTCTTTGACCGAATTCGAATAGAACCGAGAGAAGCGAGGAATCAAGAACAAGTATTTACTGGAGAAGTAACGTACTTGAATGGACATAAACGTACTTTTGCAGTAGGTGACTTGTTCCAGTACGAGACTAATGTATACGGAAAGAATGGCACGGATCCGATGATCTCAGCATTTCAAACGTATTTGTTAAGTCTGTATTATACACCAGAGCGCATTAGTAATTTCTTTGCGGAGGCAAAGGAAGTTGTAGTGAGGCAAGGGGATGTAATACGTACTATAGATCTTACACACATATTTGATTCTATTCGATACGCAAGGCAAATTACAGATTACGGAGAAATTCAGAAATTATTACAATCACAGAATGAGCCGATTGCTTATATTACTGCCTATAAAACAGGCAAACGTGTAAAGAATGAGCGGGAGGATATTCTAACTATTTCTGTGTATCCATCGTACTTTGTTGTGCAATATCTCGGTGATAATAACGGGAATGTCATGTATATGAAGGGCTCCCTAGCAGAATTCCTTGTAAAGGAGAGTGTGTCATGAGAAAGATAGCCTTTTTCTTCTTTTTGCTAGTAATCGGAGGAGCGATGTCTAGTTGCTCTCGAGATACAACCTCTATTAAATATAATAAAAGTGGTCTCCCTATTTTGGATGATCGTCATCTCGTTGCGTATGTAGCGGCCCGCGAGGAAGTTGGTGAAGCTTTGCTTTCGTCATTTTGTAAACAACGCGGGTGTACATATGAATTTATTCGTCTATCGACAGAAGAACTTCTTCGGAGAGTAGAAGAGGAAGCTGGAAATCCGAAGGCGGATATTATTATTGGCGGTACAGTAGATGCGCATCAAATGATGAAGCAAAAGAACCTTTCTATTCCTGTTACGACCCAGCATGCGAATCGTATTTCAAAGACTGTTAAAGATAAAGATGGTTATTGGTACGGTTATGAAGTGGAGAAACTGGCAATCGCGATTAATAAAGAGCGGTGGAATGAAGAAATAGCGCCGCTCGGTCTTCCATATCCATCAAGGTGGCAAGATTTATTAGATCCGGTATATACGGATAAGATTGCAATGCCTGATCCAAATGTTTCCGGCACAGCATATACTTTGTTTCAATCACTTATTGATACTTTAGGTGAAAGAGAAGCGAAAGAGTATGTTAAGAATCTTGCAAGGCAAGTTGGTGAAGTAACGGTGAATGGTTATATGCCTGCAGAACTGGTTGCGAGCGGTGAATATATGATAGGCATCAATTTTGCGGGAGATCAGAGAATGCTTCAAAAACAAGGCTTTCCTATTTTAAGTAACGAACCTGAGCAAACAGGGTTGTCCGTTAATGCGATTTCGAAACTAAAGCGTGCGCCGAGTGGTATTATTGCGGATTTATTTATTGATTATTGTTTATCGGAAGAAGCGGGGCATATTTTAGAAAAAGTTTCGTTTGGCGTACCAACGATGTTTGCGAAGAATGAGAAAGAAATAGAAGGACAGCCGGTTAGAAGGGCAAACCAAAATATATCAAATAGCGGAATAATCGAGATATGGAATAGACAGCGTCTCTCTCAGCAGTGAGAAAAGGAGACGAAAGAATATGTTTAAATGGCTTAAGCCAGCACCTGCAATTGAGAGGTTACCAGCGGATATGATCGCTAAAGTATATACATTACTGCGTATTCGTGTGCTAATGGGAATTTCAGTTGGGTATGCTGCTTATTATTTAGTTCGTAGTAACTTTACGTTATCAAGCACGTATTTAGTGCAAGAATATGGTTTTAGTACAGCTCAAATTGGACTACTAGGTTCAGTAATGGCGATTGTTTATGGATTTAGTAAGTTCTTTATGGGGAATTTATCAGATAAAGCTTTCGCCCAGCGTTTTATCGCAGTCGGATTGTTCTTATCAGGGCTTGTAAATATTTGCTTCGGCTTTGCATCTTCATTTGGGATGATTGTTACATTACTTGTCCTAAATGGTATTGTACAAGGAATGGGAGCACCACCTTGTAGTATCGTTATGACGAAATGGTTCTCGAAGAAAGAACGTGGTACGAAAACAGGTATTTGGAATATTTCACATAACGTTGGTGGAATGCTAGTGCCACCACTTGTTGGAATTGGTGTAGGTATTTTTGGTGAAAATCATTGGCAAGGCGGCGTGTTTATTTTCCCAGCGATTATCGCAATGGTAATTTCAGTTCTTGTTTGGATTAATGCGAAGGATACACCAGAATCTGAAGGTCTTCCTCCAATTGATGAGTATCGTAATGACTATGAAAATCTTGAAAAAGCAGATAATGCTAATAAGATGTCACCAAAAGAAATTTTAATGAAATATGTAGTGACAAATAAGTTCGTTTGGTATTTATGTATTGCAAATGCATTTGTTTACTTAATTCGTTTCGGTGTTATTAACTGGGTTCCGCTTTATTTAACAACAGTTAAAGGTTTTTCAAAAAATGAAGCACATGCTGCATACGCGATTTTTGAAGGTATGGCAATTCCAAGTTCATTAATCGTTGGTCTTTTAAGTGATAAATTATTTAAAGGAAAACGTATGCCATTATGTATTATGAGTATGGCTGGTGTTGTTGTTGGTACGGTTGTATATTGGCAAGCATCTAGCGTACTTGTTGTAAGTATTGCCGTTTCTATTATCGGTTGTTTAATTTACGTACCACAGTTTTTAATCGGTTTAAGTGCGATGGAATTAGTACCGAAATTTGCAGTAGGTACAACAGTTGGTATGTGTGGTCTGTTCGGTTATGTAGGCGGAAGTCTTGTAGCAAACGCAGCAATTGGTGTTATTGTTGATCGTTCTGGCTGGGATGGCTGCTTCATCTTACTATTAGCAGGCGGTATTTTATCAACAGTATTCTTATTTATCGTTCAACGTGGACATGAGAGAAAAGGTCCTAAAGTGGCGTAATAGTTTATTCAGAAAAGCGATCCAATTATTATTTTGGATCGCTTTTTTTTATATAAGGAAACCTTTCCTTAAAACTATCTTAAAAGATAGAATGTCATATTTCTAATCATTGGTATTTTTGTTACAATATAAATGATTGTGTAAAACTTTGTAAAATGAGTGTAACAATGTAAGTGGGGATGCAATTTCCCGAAAGTTTTATACAATTAAATATCTATTAAACTATTAAGATATAAAAGGAGAGAGAATATGTTACCAAATACGGTTCGTACTCCAAACAAGAAGAAGAAATGGATTATCATCGGAGTTATTGCACTAATTGTTATTGTAGCAGCAGTTAATATTTTTGTTATGCAAGGTAAGAAGAAAGGTACGGCTAATACAGATGCTGTAAGTTTTGAGAAAGTGACAGAGCGTAAGCTTAATAATACGAAGTTAATTTCTGGTCAGGTGAAGCCAGGGAATATTGAAAGTTTTTATGCGGATCCGACTAAAGGAAAAGTGAAAGATATTGCGGTGAAAGAAGGACAAGAGGTAGAAAAGGGAACGAAATTATTCTCTTATGATAATGAAGAAATTAATCTTCAAATGAAGCAAGCTGATCTTGATCAGAAGATGGCTGATATGCGTTACGATCAAGGGAAAAAGAAGATTGATTCATTGAAGAAAGAAATTAAGAAGGTAAAAGATAGTGGGGCTGAGAAAGAAGTAACAGACCCGATGGAAGAGCAAGTAAGCGAGTTAGAAATGGCTCAGAAAACAACTGACCTTGAGAAAGAAAAAGGGAAGTTACAAAAAGAAGAGTTAAGTAAAAAACAGAAAGAACTTACGATTTATAGTAATTTTACTGGTGTTGTACAGAAGTTAGATAAGGATGCAGCGCAAAGTTCATCTCAGGCATTAGGTGGTCAAGGGAAAGCATTTTTACAAGTTGCTTCTAAAGACCCGTTCCAGGTTCAAGGGACTTTAACAGAGCTTCAAAAGTCACAAATTCAAAAAGATCAAACGTTCACTGTAACTGCGAAAGCAAATAATAAGAAGAAGTGGACAGGTAAGATTACGGAAGTAAGTGAATTCCCAACGAGTGCAGAGATGGCTCAAGCTGCTGGTGAGGGAACTCAAAATATGTCTCAATATACATATAAAGCAAGTCTTGATAGCCAAGATGGTTTATCTCCAGGTTATCACGTTTCTCTGCAAGTAAATTTAGAGAATAAGACGATGATTGCTGTTCCAAGTAAGAGCATTGTAGAAAAAGGCGAAGATGCATTTGTTTATATTGAAGAGAAAGGAAAGCTTCGTAAACAAAATGTGAAAAAAGGTTCTACTGATGGAGACTGGACAGAGATTGTTGAAGGCACAACAGTGGGGCAAAAGGTGGTTAAAAATCCTTCCGACGACGTGCATGACGGAATGGAAGTGAAAGAGAAATGATTACGTTAAATAATATTGCTAAAACATATTATCAAGGAAAATTGGCAGTGCCGATTTTACATGGTATTAGTTTAACAATTCAAAGCGGTGAGTTCGTTTCTATTATGGGACCGTCTGGTTCTGGTAAATCAACGCTTATGAATATTATCGGTTGTTTAGATCGTCCAACAGAAGGTGAATATATGTTGAATGATGTGAATATCTTAACAGCAGACGAGTCAAAACTAGCTTTAATTCGTAATGAATATATCGGCTTTGTGTTCCAGCACTTTAATTTGCTGCCGCGTCTTTCCGCAGTGGAAAACGTTGAACTTCCGCTCATCTACGGTGGGGTGAAGAAAGCAGAGCGTCGTCAGAGAGCCCTTGAAGCGCTTGGAAAAGTTGGATTATCAGATAGAGTCCATCATTTACCTAGTGAGTTATCAGGTGGACAGAAGCAACGTGTAGCGATTGCGAGATCGATTGCAAATAATCCAACGTTTATTATGGCCGATGAGCCGACAGGTGCACTTGATACGAAGTCTGGTGCACAAGTTATGGATATTTTCACGAAGCTAAATGCAGAAGGTACGACGATTGTTATGGTTACGCATGAAGAAGAGGTAGCAGCGTATTCTTCCCGTCGCATTGTACTGCGAGATGGGAAAGTTACAGAAGATAGAAGGTGTGCAGTATGAGTTTACTAGATAGTATGAAAATTGCCTTATCGTCTATTTTAGCTCATAAACTACGCTCAGCTTTGACGATGCTAGGGATTATTATCGGTGTAGGCTCTATTATTACCGTCGTTGCGATTGGGCAAGGCGGGGAAGCTGCACTGAAATCCCAATTTGTTGGATCAGGTAATCAAACGGTACCGATTCATTATAGTGCCGATATGAATGATCCTTTTGGTATGGCGATGGTAGAAGCACCGAAGATAACTGAAGAAGATATTTTTGAAATTAAAAAAATTCCAGATATCGCACATGTTGTAACAACAAATTCAAGTATGGAACCACTTGATATTGAAGATAAAATAGAAATGGTGAGTATTACTGGATTAGACAGTGAGTATTTTTCAGTAAATAAAGTAAAGTTGTTAAAGGGACGTTCTTTACAAGAATCAGATGTGGATCAAGGTAATAATGTTGTCATGATTAGTAAACAAATGGAAGAAAAGGTGTTTAAGGATGCCAATCCAGTCGGTAAAATTATTGAAATGAAAGGTCAACCGATGCAAATTATTGGTGTCTACAAATCAGATAACGAGTTTATGGGAATGGGACCATCAGAAGCACTAGTTCCAATTTCATTATGGCCGACACTGTATGGAAAAGATGAAATTCAAAATATTTCTGTTCAAGCGAAAAATGTAGATAATTTAGAAAAAGCAGGTAAAAAAGCTGCAGATGTCTTAAATAGTCGTAAACCGAGTGATGCAACTGGTAAATACGAGGTTATGAATTTAAAAGAACTTCAAGAAGGTATTTCAAAAATGACTAATATTATGACGATGATCATCGGCGGTATCGCTGGTATTTCATTAGTCGTTGGTGGTATTGGTGTAATGAACATCATGCTCGTATCTGTAACGGAGCGTACGCGTGAAATCGGAGTGCGTAAAGCGCTTGGAGCAACACGTAGTAAAATTTTATTACAGTTTTTAATTGAAGCAGTTATGCTAACGCTTCTAGGTGGTTTAATCGGAATTGGTCTTGGGTATGGCGGGGCATATATCGTTTCCACATTTGCGAAGTGGCCACCGCTCGTTTCATGGGAAGTTGTCGTTGGGGGAGTATTGTTCTCTATGACACTAGGTATTATCTTCGGATTAATTCCAGCGAACAAAGCTGCGAAATTAGATCCAATTGAAGCACTTCGTTATGAGTAAATTATTAGTGTAGTAGAGAAGGGAGTCTCTACTACACATTACCGTTCTAGTGGGCGGTTCGTAGCCTCTAAATGAGGATGTGAACCGCCCGTTAGAACGGGTTATATAAATAGAAGGAGGCGTTATAATGGAAGCGAATTTGAATACGCAAAAGGTTGAAGGAGAGAAGCCATCATTATTTGGAATGATTACTTCTCCTGGTTTACAGTTTGAGAGAATGAAGACGAGTAATGCGGTATGGGGTGCATTTTGGATACTTGTTTTATTAGGTGGACTTGTTGCAGGCCTTGCTGCTTATGTGTACTCCCTAACCCCTGAGGCGATTAAGATGAATAAGGATTTGGGTGTTAGCGTTACACCTATAATGTCGTTTGGTACGGGTGCAGTATTTGGTGCTATTGGTATGGCGATTAGTTTCTTTATTAGTGCAGTAGTGTATAAAATATTTATGATGTTAATGAGCAATGATACTTCTTATAAGAAATTATTAACAATCAGTGTGTACTCAAGCATTATTTCATTACTTGGTTTATTAATAAACACAGTTTTAGCACTTGTTTTAGGCGGATCAGGACAAGAAATGTATACTGGTTTAGGACCGATTTTCGCTTCAAGTGGTGGTGTTGCAAAAGGTATTGCAAATAATATTGAAGTGTTCACAATTTGGGGATTTGTTATTACATGGTTAGGTCTTCAAATTACGGCTGGTTTAAGTAAAAAGAAAGCAACAATTCTTATGGTTGTCTTCTTTATCTTAACTATTGGATTTGGTGCGGTAAAAGGTATGTTCCAATAATAAAATAAAAAAGGTGACTCTTCCGAGAGTCACCTTTTTTATTTTTACCCCTATTTCAAATACCCCTATTAGAATTTCAAATACTGCTTAGTGTAATTTCAAATTCTGGCAGCAGTATTTGAAATTACCCACAATGAAATTTCCTTTCTCATTTTATATTGTAGAGGTACCGCGGAATACTGAAGAGGTATACCTTTTAGAAACGGGCACTGTGTGAAGCCAGCGACTTTTGCAGATACGGTTGTTTTGTATGAAGGTATGATTGTAAATCAAATAAAGAGGTTAAATATTTACCAAGATTATGAAGAGTATTATCAATGTGGTTTAATTGGTCTTTGGCATGCTTATGAAAGGTATGAGGAGGAGAAAGGGAGTTTTCCTGCTTATGCTGTCGTAACAGTACGTGGTTATATATTGGGAAGATTGGAGAAAGAATGTGTAGTGCAAGAGAGGTATGTATGCACCGATGAGTATGAGGAACGATTTGAGTGTGTTAGATGAGAAGGAGAAGCACATCATTTCAGAGCGATTTTTTACAGGGAAAAATATGGGGGAGATAGCTTCTGAAATGGGGATGACGTACTATCAAGTGAGATGGGTATATCGACAAGCGCTTGAGAAAATGAGGGATAGTGTAAGGGGATAAGAATAATAAGTAGAATGGAAGGCAAAGGAAATATTGCGTTCCATTCTATTTACATTAAGGCAGTAAATGTGGCAAGAGGTTTTTTAAGGTAATGAATCTTTCATGTTCATTCGGGATAATACATGTCCAGATTTGAAAAATTGTTGCTGTAACTTATGAGAACCTATTTGTATTGTTATGGTAGTTCCGTTAAAAAAATGAATGTTAGCTTTGTTAGTTTTTTTGGAAAACTCTATCTCATCTATATGGTTATAGAACAACCAAATGCAGCTTGGAGAAGAAGGAGATTCTGTTGGGAAAACGCAAATATATTCTTTGTGATTAATCGGAATTGGAACATTTTGTTTGAGCTTAAAGTTTATTTGGACTGCATGACGTCTACCTTGATAAGTAGAATGAACATGTGTTAGACAAGATTTCTTTATGAGTTGGATAGCTGTTTGGCAAGAGTACAGAGGGTTTCCGCTACTGTCGATAATTTTTGTCCGGTAATAAGGGTGTTTGCAAGGTTCGAGCATCATTGTAGAACTAGAAATAAAAATATTATTCTCATTATCCATGATTCTAAAATCCTCCCTTATAAAAATTGTTATTCCTAATATAATTATATATGAATTATGTAAAATTATTATTAATCTTTTGTTTCGTATTGTAAATTTTTACGGTTCGTTTACAATCAATAGATGATAGTCTTTCTAATTTGCATCGCTTGTACATATATATGAAAATAGAAAAGAGTAGGCGGTGATATAGCATGAAGAAAAAGTATATTATTATGGCTCTAGCTGTTGTTCTCTTAGTTTATTTAGCAAACAGTAATCCGGGTAAGGGAGAATATACGGATTGGGCAGCAAAACAATTTATGAAGCGTAATGATGTGAGTAAGAAGCTAGAAGAGGTTGAGAAAGAAAACAAAGAGGGTATACTTGGCGACTTAGCATCGGCGGGAAAGAAATTAGCAAATAAGTATGTTGAACCACAAGTTGGATTATTAATTGAGCATTATACAAAGCGAAATGATTATATTTTCTTCTCAACATATACGACAGAGTTTGATTTAGGCGGAGAGAATTATAAGTATGTTTGTGTTGGTTTTTCAAACATCTTTATTCCAATTGAAATGCCGAAGAAAAAAGACGAATCTGCAAAATAATGCAGATTCGTCTTTTTGATTTACGGAGTGATTTGAACTTCAGATACGTTTTTTTCTATGAGGCGAGCCCCTTTTTTACGAGTATTTTCACTAATGGACGAAAATACAGATGAAGAAAGAATGGTATCCATTACTTGATTTACGACTAGTTCATTTACTGGTGTGATGGGATTTTCGATAGAAAAGGCAACTGTTTTTCCATCTTCTTTCACGAAAATTAACTCTAGTACTTGCATGTTTTATTCCCTCCTTTTAATTATAGATTAGAAAGATCTGACGTGCTTACAAGTTGTAAAGCGTGAAGTGATGATTGTTGTAGTGAAGCAAGAGCACGTGCTACTTCATGTACTTTTCCTAAATCTGCATTTGTTTTCACACGTTTGAATTGTTTGTTCTTAAAAACTGTTTTACCGTTTTTTTCTAATCCTCCGTTTAATACAAGGCGTAAAGTTAAATCCATTACGATTGTTTCAACTGCCATGTTTATCACCCCCTTTCACTTTATAAATAGGGTGTAAATGTCATGTTTTGGCGTGAAATTTTTTCTTTTTTTTGGTACTCTTAAAAGACTAAGAGAGGGGTTTTCGGGAGAATGAATCGTAAATGGTTATTTTGGATTCCTGTATTACTATGGATGGGGATTATTTTCTATTCTTCAGCACAGCCATATAAAAAACAGGATATGCGCTCGGATATTGAGCAATATGTAAATGCTGAGTTTGTGAAAGAGCATTTTTCATGGGTATCTATCGATTATGGGGGAGGTACACCTGTTAGTATCGCAAATAAAGGTGTAGGTGGATTTGTTGAGTTTTTCCTTCGTAAAGGTGCTCATTTTATGGTGTTCTTTATGCTCGGTTCATTGACGTATTATGCTTTTCATCGATCGGGTTATTCGAGAAAAAGGTGCTTTGCATACGCCCTCCTTTTCGTTGCGGGGTATGCAACATTTGATGAAATTCATCAATGGTTTACAGGAGACCGTACACCGATGTGGCAAGATTCATTGCTTGATACGTGCGGCGGGTTAACAGGAATTATAATAAGCAATTGGTTTTGGCATAGAAAAAGGAGCTAATCTCAGTTAGAGATTTGCTCCTTTTTCATTTATCCCGCTATTTGTGGGAATAGAAACATCCATCTTATCCCGCATTAACTGCCCGTAAAAGCCTTCACTTTATACGCCAAGTAATTCTTTTAGTTCGTCGGTTGATAGTTCGGTCATCCAACTATCGCTTGTAATGACGGCGTTGTTTAATGATTGTTTTCGTTCTAACATTTCATCAATCTTCTCTTCAAGTGTTCCCGTTGTAATAAGCTTATGAACGTGAACGAAGCGTTTTTGACCGATGCGATAAGCACGGTCTGTTGCTTGGTTTTCTACAGCTGGATTCCACCAACGGTCATAGTGAATGACATGGTTGGCGGCGGTTAAGTTTAATCCTGTTCCGCCGGCCTTTAACGATAAGATGAAGATGTCATACGTTCCGTTTTGGAACTGCTCAATCATCTTGTCACGCTCTTTCTTCGGTACGCTCCCGTTTAAGAAGAGGACGCGCTGACCGAATGTTTCTTCTAACATACTTTTTAGCATGTTCCCCATGCCAATGTACTGAGTGAAGATTAAGCAACTTTCATTTTGGTCTTTTATATTTTCGATGAGCTCCATTACCGTTTTTGTTTTCATAGAGCGCTCGACGATATTTTGTGGTTCTTCTTCTTTCAAATAAAGGGCTGGGTGATTACAAATTTGTTTTAGCTTGTTCAGCATAAGTAATATAAATCCGCGTCTTTCAATTCCGCTTAATCCTTCTACATTTTGTAATGTATCTTGAACAAGTTGTTCATATAAGGAAGCTTGTTCGCCAGTTAGTGGACAATAAGCTTTCTGTTCTTGTTTATCTGGTAAGTTTAATGCGACCGTTTGATCTTTCTTCGTACGACGCAGTAAAAACGGCGAGATAAACCGCTGAACTTGCTGGATTTTTCCTTCATCGCGGTCCTTTTCAATCGGTGTGACGAAGCGGCGCTGGAATTGTCCTAAGCTTCCGAGATACCCGTGATTGATAAAGTCGAAAATAGACCAAAGCTCAGCAAGTCGGTTTTCCATCGGTGTACCGGTTAAAGCAATTTTGTGATTTGCTTGTAGGTTTCTTACTGCTTTCGACTGTTTCGTATGTGGGTTTTTTATATTTTGTGCTTCGTCTAAAATAACAGCGTCCCAGCATAACGTACTAAGTTCTTCTTCATCAAGCTGAGCTAATGCATAAGAAGTTAATATAACATCTGCTGATTGAAGAAAATCTTTAAATGACTCATCCTTAGATCGGTTACTTCCATAGTGTAACTGAACACGTAAGCTTGGTGCGAAACGCTCAAATTCTTTTTGCCAATTTCCAAGGACTGATGTTGGTGCCACAATTAATGCAGGACCTGTTTGGAGATTGTTTTCTTTAGCGTATAGTAAGTAAGTTATCGTTTGAATACTTTTTCCGAGTCCCATATCATCGGCTAATAATGCTCCAAATCCAAGCTTTCGTAAGTATAGCAACCACTCAACACCGTGTTGTTGATACGGGCGGAGTGTTGCTTGTAGCGAAGATGGTACATCTACGTTTGGAATATCTCCAATGTGCAGAAGTTTTTGGAAAAGCTCTTCGTAATATCCATCTAGTTCGATTTCAATATCGGTAAACGGACTATCGTCTTCTACAATTTCTGTTTCTGCCGTATTAGATAAATGTTGCTGCAACACATCTTTCATTTCAAGTCCATATTTATCGGCACGGTGCATTAGTTTTTTTACTTCTTCAATAAAGGCAGGATCAAGTCTCATCCATTGACCATTTAAATTGAAAAGACGTTTGTTTTGTTCAACGAGTTCAAAAAATTCGCTTTCTGATAAATCAATTCCGTCCGTTGAAATGCGCCAGTCGAAATTAACGAGCGTATTCATGCCGAAGAAAGACTGTGTTTGTGCTGTACTTTGCTTCAGCTGTACACGCAACCTCGGTTTTGTTGCTTTTAAATTTTGCCACCATGATGGTAGTAAAATTGTAATACCTGCTGCCAGTAATTCATTACTTGCTTCGGTTAAGAAGTTCCAAGCTTCCGTTTCAAAGAGTTCTTCTCGGAACTTGTCGTCCTCTTTTAGCCACGGTACGAGCTTACTGAATCCTTCTTGTGTTTCAAGGATCCGTTCTTCGTAATCGTGCCATCGTTTTGGTAAGGAATCGATACTTTCATATACATATATGCGATGTGCACCACGTTTTGGTGTAACGATTGTTTCAAGCTTCCACATTTCAAGTTCTTCTTGCGGTTCTTGTAGTCTTAAGCCGACTGTAAATGGAAGGTCATCTTCAATGTAACCAATTTTTCGAAGCCAATCCTCTTCATGTAGTGCTGCTTCCAATTGCCTTTTCGTAAAGTCGTAATGTTCGTATAGTCTCTTTGCATCTTCCCATCCGTCATTTGAGCGAGCATCTTGCAAAATACTTTCGTTCACAGCGGCAGAGAAAAGAGATGCTAACATGTCATCTTCAATTGAGGTATTCTGAACTTTCCAAGATGGCTGCTGAGACCAATGCTTCATGTCAGGTGCGAAGCCGCCGCTGACGAAAGCGTCCCATAATTCACTTGCGTCCTTTGTAAGTGCCGTAATAGGACCGTTCATTTGCATATTTGCAAATGAATTCATCGGTTTATTTGCGATGTATTCAAATGCCTGTGCATTCGTTAACATAACGCCTTGTTTTCCCTCATACGTTGCTTCTTTTAAAAACGTTCCGTAGAAAGAAGTAGAGTGCCATGCGAATGCATTTTTTTTCCAAGTTGCTACGGATAAGAGCGTACCGCTATCATCTTCTCCCCAAAGGAACCAACCTTGACTAACGTGCTGGAGCCTAATTGTTACTTCAGTTTGTATGATCATCGATTAATTTTCCTCTCCGTAATTCCTCTTGTAGTGCACGCAGACGTGAATGTAAGTTAGCGATATGAATAATGAAAGCATCCCATTCATCAGTTCGCTTCAGTCGTTTATAAAGCATACGTAATTTCTTTAAGTAACGAACGGCACGTTTATATGATTTGCGATTTCGCTCTTCAATTGCTTCCATTGCGGCATGGTGATAAAGAGGAAGTGCTGCTTCTGGCGCTTCTTTTTCAATATCTTTCAATGGTTCTTTCAAAAGTTCGATTACTTCGAATCCATATAAGAGCTGAAGTTCCGTCCATGCATGGTATTGTTTCTTCGCAAGTACATATTGTTCATAATTTGTGAAACTATACGGTAATAGTTCTTGTAAAATCATTTCTAATCCCGCTTGTTCATTCGTATGTGTTGCATATGTCTCATACATCATCACAAATAATCGAACGATATCTTGTATGAAGACGGTATTTTCTTGTTCCGTTATCGTTTCTTTTACTTGTTTATAAGTAAAGGAAAGCCAATCTTTCCCGCGGTCCCACTCCATCGCACTTAATAACTCTTCTAACCAATAGAAGTAAAGGCTCACAACAGAAGAAGGCTGTTTTTCCAGTAATTCCATTGCCGATACATCTTCACCGTTTAAAAAGAGCAGGTGAGAAGATGCTAATGCTTTGGAAAGTGGATTGATTTTAGTATCGATTCGTTTTTTTTCTTCTTGTAGCTGCTCTTCTGTTCTTAACAGTTCACCCCATACGTGACGATAAATGAAGAATCGCTCTTGTGTATAGGCATCGGTAGAGAAGAATGCTTCATGTATGAGCCGAGCTGTTTCTTCTAAAATCGGTTTGGATTCTTCTGGAATCGCCTCTGTTTTTAGGTCCCTAACGGTAGATTCAACTTTATCAACGAATAGGCGAACGACGTTAACTGGTTGGTGATAAGAATATAGTTTGTTTGCTTCAAATTCTTGAATTTCTTCTAATAATTTTTGAAAGCAATAAAGTGCCGCGTGCAACTTAAATAATTCATGAATAGCAACGATGCGCGGAGCTTTCCGTTCTAATTTTGTATAGAAGTCTGTAAAAAGACTCATAAGAAAATACATTTGTTTATAAGTGAGCCGCGCTTGTTCTTTTTTAAATGATTCATATTCATTTTCAAAGTATGTTTGCCAACTTTTATAATCCATTTCTTCAAAAGCTGATGATTGCAATACTTGTCGTGCAGTTCGAATAGGAGGAAGAGAAGGTTTTGTATTATTTTTGAATAAAGTTAATACATCTCCTACTTGCCCAAAACTAGAAGCTGCAGATAGTAACACAGCAAGCATATGCTGACATTGCGTTGGCGCGAAGCAATCGCAATAGCTTTCAGTGACATTACGAATCGGAATGTGAACACTATATACACTGCCTTCAGCATTTACAGTTCCGGATAGCGTATAGCCATCAAAGTCAACGTTATAGACAACACCACTACGATATAGTTGCCGAGCTGTAGCGACATGCTCTTGATCAGCAACTTGCTGTGGATCAAGCCCTTGAACGAACTCATTCGCAATCATCATAATTTCATCTTTCGTAATTGAGTCTTGCAGCATAATATTCCTCCGTACACAGATTTCTTTCCTTTACCATTATAAACAAAAAATGCTCAAAACAGAAAAAATGAAATTCTAATTACACAATTAGAAAATCATGGTAATATATATAATGTTAATTTTGTATATTACTATGTAATTAAAAGGAGAGAATTTGTTTGTCAGATTTACAATCGAAGTTTGGTAATGGCATGAATAAGTTGCAAGAGGGAATTGAGCAAGGCAAGATGAAGTTGCAAGTAGCACAGGAAATGGCGCAATTAAAGAAGATTACACAAGAGAAGTTACAAGAAAAAACTGAAATTTTACTTGAACTTGGTCAAACGGTATATATGCAACTTCGTGATGATGAAGTTCGAATAGATTTGTTGAAAGCTATTGTAGCACCAGTGCAAGAGCTTGATGTTGCTATTTATAACACGCGCAGACAAATTTCTAATTTACAGAGACAAGAACAAAAAGGACAGTGTAGTTGCGGTGGTCCATTATCATTAAATGATAAATTTTGCGGGCAGTGCGGTAAAGAAAATGAGTTACTCCTTCAATCAAAAAATATTGAAAAAGAAGCATGTTCTTCATGTGGTGAACAAATTGCAACGGAAGCTACATTCTGTCCAGCATGTGGTATGAAGCAAAGTAAGGAGTGAGGAACATGTATTGTAAAATTTGCGGTTTAGAACAGCCGGAGGCAGTAAACTATTGTACACATGACGGCTCAAGTACGGTTAGTATAGATAGCCATGTTATGTTAGTCCCGCAATCTTCGAAGTATTGCCGAACATGTGGACAGGAAAGTAAAGAATATGCTACATATTGTGAGAAATGCGGTGATTCTTTATTAGGAGTTGCCCAAAAAGAATCGAACATGAAATTACCAAATGCAGGAGCGCAATTACATGTAAATGCATCAGGAAGTATGCTGAAAAAAGGATTATTCGGTGGTGCTTTTGCAATTGTATGTATGTTCATTGCAGGCTTCATTGGCAGTTTAATAATAGATTCTGCTATAAATGATGTAGTGGAGACAGCGGTTAGAAATACGGATGGTATGTTGAATATGAATACCATTAATCAATCATTTATTGGTATAGCACCATTAATTTTAATGTGTCATTTAATAGGTATTGAAATTAGCGGGAGCGGGGCATACACGATGTCATTTCTTCTTCATATGCCATTATTCATCTTGGTAACTATTCCGGCACTTATATTAGGTGGAAGTGGATTTTTTGTTGAAAGAAAAAAACCTTCAATTAGTTGGCGAGAGAAGTTCATGACATCATGTGTAATTGGCATGATATACGGTATTTTCTTATGTATTGTAAGCTTTATGGCAAGTTCTTCTACATCTATTTCTTATTTCTATCAAACGATGACTATTGATGTTGTATATTCTCATGTTGTTAGTTTATTGTTTGGTATTATATTTGGCCTATTATTCAGCTTTATTGGTATGAGTATTGAAGCAGGACCACATCGTATGCTTTCTTCTACTAGTCAGTTTGTCCCGTATGTAACGTCTATTTATTATAGTATAGTGACTGTTTTGAAAGGACTACTTATTACATTTGGTATTATACTTATTACGATTTTATTTAGTAGTTCAAAATCAATGGGTCCAATTGATTTTCCAGAGAAGGCGTATAAAGTATTACTTTCTTTAGAAGCAACACCTTTCATGTGGAATATGGCCCACCTTTCTCCAACTGAAATTGAGTGGGGGAATATGGAGAGAGAAATGCATAGATATTCAGTCGAAAAAGGGCCGCTGCATGTATCGTATATGTCAGGCATATCAATACAGGGTACGTCTTTAAAAGACCTGGAAATCGTTAATGGTGCTAGTGCTGATCGTATAAAAGATATTGATGATTTTAATTCATATTTACATTGGTGGGGATTATTAATTCTTCTACCATGTATTCTACTAGTTAGGGCTGGAATGAAATTGGCTCAATATCGTATGCGAAATATGTACGTAACTATAGCAGTGTTTAGCGCTGTTTATACAGTGATGATGCTTTGTGTAAATGGATTAGCAAAAATTCATATTACAGCTTCAGGAAGTAAGGAAATTATGAAGGAGTTCGCTGGAATTTCTGGACCGATATTATCTATTCAAAGTAACACGCTATATTTAATAGTAGGTAGTTTTCTTATTTCTTACGTATTAATATTCGCGGGTATGAAATTAGTAAAAAAATAAGGGGGAGAAACACTTGAAGTTTTGTGGAACATGCAATAAACAAGTTGCGGATCATTTGAACTTTTGTCCTGATTGCGGAAGTAAAGTAGAAGAAATTGCTGATCAAACAGCTTCTTCTCACTCAGAAATGCGGAGAGAAACAAAGTCAGTGAAAAGTAAGAAGAACATGTTTTTACTTATAGGTTTTGTCATTGTTTTTGCTATTTTGTTTGGCGCATATAAATTCGGTGCTAGCAAGTTTTCGAAGGAAAAGCAAGTAAATGCAATGATTGAAGCATTCCAAAATAAAGATGTGAATGCAATCGATGAGATTTTGAAAGTAGACGATCCAACCTTAAAGGTTAAGACAGAAGATATTAAGGCGTATATCCGTTATTTAAAAGAGAATCCTTCTTATAATAAAGAACTGTTATCATATTTGCAAAGAGAGACAGTAGATCAAAAGTTAGCAAGTGATAAAGCATCTTTTAAAGATGGGAAAATTATAGAAGACGGGAAAGAATGGTTCTTGTATCCGAAGTATAAGTTCAGCATGAAGTCGTATTACATGAATGTTAGCACAACTGCAAAGAATGCTGAAATATATGTGAATGATAAAAAAGAAACGGAGCTTTCTAGTGACAAAACTTCGAAAGAATTAGGTCCATACTTCCCGGGTGCTTATGTTGTAAAGGCAAAGGCGAAGACGGAACTTGCTGAATTAGAGACAGAAAAAGAAGTGGATTTAGCAGATGAAAAGAATGGGACAGTAGAAGTGAATTTATCACTTGAAGGAAATTATGTAACCATTTCGTCTGATGAAAACGATGCAACGGTATTTGTTAATGGCAAGAAACGCGGAAAGTTAAATTACGGAAGTTATAAACTTGGTCCTGTACCGACGGATGAAACGGTAGAAGTACATTTGGAGAAAAACGCTGAATTTGGTGTGATGAAATCTGAAAGTATTAAAGTTGGAGATCAAAGTACATATTACTTAAAGTTCCCAAAAGAAGCTTCTAGTTCAGCGGTTGGAGATTTTGTACAAAATCATATTTATAATAACGTACGTGCAATTGCATTAAACGATTTTAGTTTAATTGAAAATGATTATGATAAGAGCGGGAAATCGTATAAGGAAGACCGTGATTACTTACAATATCTACACAAAAAAGGAATTACAGAAGATTTATTGACAATGAATATTCGCAATGTAGAACGTCAAAGTGCGACGAAATATAAAGTAACGACATATGAAGAATATCATATTCGTTACGGTGACGGCTCTGTAAAATTCAAGAGCTTTAATAATGACCATATCGTTACTGTTAACGGAAATGGAAAGATATTGTACCATTCTCTTGGAGCGAATAATACGCTGAAATCAGAGGAAGTATCTGGTCCGACTCATTAATATAAGAAAGAGGCTGTTCAATTTTGAACAGCCTCTTTCTTTAGGTAGCTTGCCGTTATTGTCAATCTTTGACGGTAAATCGATATTCCATGTTGAACCGTTGATATAATTTTCTCTACTCGTGTTCATGAAGGGAAAGTAAAAAGGATATCACCTAGTTGGGAAATTCTACTAGGTGATATCCTTTTTTGCAATTAGAAGCGGGCTTCCTTTAATATCGCTTGTACATATGGATCATTTAATATTTGTTCTATGAGCGGTAGCATTTCTTGCTCGAATGGAATATCAATAGGGAATGGTTTTTGAGAGCCTGGTTTTATTCCGTATTGTACGAGTTTGTAATGTGTATTTTCTTCAGACTTGAGCACAATTAATTTATAGCGATTGTCATCGTTTGTTAGTGAGAAGTCAATTGCGATTGCATCATATGTTACATCATCTTTATATATGTACGGCTTTGGTGTACCGACCCAGTCTACCTTAGCTTGTAAATTCATGGACGTCACCTCCTTATATGCATTATATAAAAAATAAAAGCCAGCTCTCAATAAAGAGAACCGGCTGTAATTTAGCAGTCATTGGTTATTTTAAAATTTTCACTTTAACAGTTTTGCGTCCCCATTTTTGAGCAGCGCTATCTGATCCAAGTAGGATGTCGATACGGTTACCTTTAATTGCACCGCCAGTATCTCCAGCGATAGCTTCTCCGTAACCTTCTACCCATACTTTAGATCCTAATGGGATTACTTTCGGGTCAACAGCGATCATTTTCATGTTTGGGTTCGCTGTTAAGTCATGACCCATTGCAGTTAATACACGGCCGCCGTATGTGCCACCGTTTTCACTTGGGTGAGCTGTATATGCCGTAGCTACAACTGTTAACTCACGACCACCAGAAGGTGTGCTAGTCTCAGCAGCTTTCACAGCAGGCTTAGCAGCTGGTTTTGCTTGTGCTGCAGGTGCTTTAGCTGGTGCTACAGTTTTAGCAGGAGCAGGTTGTTCTTGTTTTTCGATAACAGGTGCTGTACCTGTTAAGAAAGGAACGTGAACATAAGCTGTTTTCCCGTTATATTCAAATTGTAACCACTCATTTTGTACTTGGTTCGTTGTTTCGATCATATCGTCTTTCTTAAGCGTTCCAAGAATTTCTGAGTTTGTGTTCGCTTCAGCACGTACATTTAATACGTTAGCTGTTACATAGTAAGAGTTCTTTGTAAACTCTGCACTTACGAATGCGTCTTTACCATCTAATTTGATTTGTGACCATCCGTTTTCTGTATTTAGAACATCTAATTTATGACCATTCTGTAATTTACCGACAACTTTTGATTCAGTAGTAGGGTTTTCTCGTACGTTTAGTACGTCTGTTTTTACAACAGTTTCTGCATTAGCAGATGCGGTGAAAATCCCAAGACCAAAAACTGCTGCTGTTGCTATTCCAATTAATTTTTTCATGATAGCCTCCATTGCGTTTGTTTTCGTGTCCTCATTATAGCAACAGATTTTTTCGGATTTTGGGAAAACACACAATTACAAACCATTCGTAATAAGTCGTTAACACTTTGTAATATAGCTAGAATGAGAGGAAAGCGTTTTTCATTCCATATAATTAGTAGGTTTCTAGTTATATTCAAAATATTTAATACAACATATTTTTTTCGGTGTAAATAAAAATATTACAGGGGTATTACATAATGATTACTATACAGTTACATTCCTTGAGTATTTTACCGTTTTATGGGTAATATAGTTATATAAACATAAACATCTCGTTTGTGAAGTTATAAACACGCGCTATATACTAGCAAAAAACCGCATAATTGTTACAAGAAGAAAGGGTTGTAAAGAATAAATCTGCCCTTTTTTAAAACTGTAACACATCCTTTTTTGGGAAAATCTCTTCCCATCCGCATTTTTCTCACACAATTTGACAGTAGTATTCCAATCTTGTAGCTCTTGCAGAGTGGAAAGGTTGTACGGAAGGTAAGGCTGTCCATAAGAACTCTAATTGGTGAAGGCAAACTTGAGAGAGCCGAAAGAAAATCACCACAAAAAACTATGGTTTTCTATCCGATTTAACATATCGGAATTTATGATTTTCACAAGAAATGAAACATACGAAGGGGGATTTGATGAGGAAACTGACGAAAACATTTATTGTCTCATTAACATTATGTATTGCATTTACACTTTGGGGGATTATTCCCGAATCTATTATTGGAAAAGGTAGCTTAGGAAATGTAACGACTGTAATTCAAGCTGCGTTAGTTAGTAAGTTTGGATGGTTCTATATTATTTCTGTTTCTATTTTCTTAGGAATTGCTATTTTCTTAATTGTTTCTAAGTACGGTTCGATTCGTTTAGGTAAAGATGATGATGAACCTGATTATAGTTATATGACATGGTTTGCTATGTTATTTAGTGCCGGTATGGGAATCGGTTTGGTTTTCTGGGGTGTCGCAGAACCGATGAACCATTTATACACACCTCCGTTTGGAGAGAGTGCGACTGAAGAGAGTGCACGCCTTGCACTTCGTTTCTCATTTTTCCATTGGGGATTACATCCGTGGGGATTATATGCACTTGTAGCATTATGTATTGCGTATTTTACATTTAGAAAAGGAAGAGCAAGTACAATTAGTGCGACTGTGGGTCCGCTATTTAAAGGCGGTGAACATGGCCATATTGCCCATATGTTTGATGTTCTAGCTGTATTTGCGACAGTATTTGGTGTGGCGACATCATTAGGACTTGGGGCAAAGCAAATTGCGGGTGGTGTTAGTTATTTAACATCTATTCCAAACTCATTACCGACACAGCTAGTAATCATCGGAATTGTAACTGTTCTTTATATGCTATCTGCGCAAACGGGACTCGATAAAGGAATTAAATATTTAAGTAATGCGAATATTATTTTAGCGTTTGCACTTATGATAATTGTATTATTTGCAGGTCCAACAAACTTTATTATGAATTATTTCACTTCAACAATCGGTTCATACATTCAAGAATTGCCAAGTATGAGTTTCCGTTTAAGTCCATTAAATGAAGGCGGAAATCAATGGATTCAGTCATGGACAATTTTCTACTGGGCATGGTGGATTGCATGGTCACCATTCGTAGGTACGTTTATTGCTCGTGTGTCACGCGGGCGTACAATTCGTGAATTTGTTGTTGGTGTGTTACTCGTACCAACAGTAATTGGTGCGCTTTGGTTCTCTGTTTTCGGAGGAACAGGTATTCACATGGAGCTATTTGATGGTGCAAATATATATGGACAAATTAAAGAAATGGGCACAGAAGTAGGATTGTTTGCTATGTTAGACCAAATGGGTAGTATAGGACCGGCTTTATGTGTGTTAGCTATTTTACTTATTTCAACATTCTTTATTACATCGGCAGACTCTGCTACGTTTGTTCTAGCGATGTTAACGACACATGGTAGCTTAAACCCACCAAATCGTATTAAAATGGTTTGGGGTATTGTTCTAGCGGCGTTAGCTTCGATCTTATTGTATGTCGGAGGATTAGAGGCGCTGCAAACTGCGTCGATTATTGCGGCCTTCCCGTTCGTATTTGTTATTTTCTTTATGATTGCAGCACTATTTAAAGAGTTGCAAAAAGAAGGACGTATGAAACAACATTAATAATAGAAGAAAAAAATTCTGTATATATAAATAGTATTAGGACTGTCGAATGTCGGCAGTCCTTTTTCACTGTTCTATACTATTGTAGGAAAAGCATTACTTTGTTACGGAATACTATAGATATCGGTAATTTAAAAAGAAAAATCGATATAGTTCGACAATATCTGATATTTTACACGTTATATTCATATTTTTGACAAAAATATGTCGGAAATGTGTTGTCACTTTTCTGTATATGTGCTATATTATTTCCTGTAAGCGATTTCAAATAGTTTTAAAGCGCATTCAAGGGGGACAACTAGAATAATGAAACGTTACGAAAGAAAGTGGAAGCATATTTGTTTGAAACGTGTGGCACATCGAAATGTCCAAGAAAGCACGGAACCAAAGACTGAAACTCGTAAAGAGCATAAAGAGAAGCAATTGGTTCTACAAAAATAGCAATCACTTTTTCGTATATAAATGAAGGTCGATCGTTCGTTGGGGGATGGACGTGAAATAACTTTCAGCTAAGGGGTATTGTCTGATATATAGTATTACGGTAAAAAATAAGCACAGAGCATACGGCGCTCTGTGCTTATTTTTTAATGAAATCTATTTTTCTTTTTTAAATCGTACTGTTTTATCCCAACCAATTACTTGTTTCTTGCTCTTTGCACGTAAGTAAAGAATGAGACTGCGAATAAACAAATACGTAAAGAGCTGTGCGTACGTAAAGTACATAATGACGCTTATGAAAATATTGGTCGGTGTAAAGGTTCGTTCGACGCTCTGAGCACTAAATAATTGAGAAACATATGTAATATATGCGACATACCACATAAATAGTAATGGAATGCTATATTGAATTTGAAATATGCCGAGCAGTCCAATTATAAACCAAACGTTTGAAATGATTAGGAATAGCCAAAATACGACATACACTAAAACTTGTTGTAAGGAATGGACGAGAAGTTTCCCTTTAAAAAAGCTTAA
This sequence comes from Bacillus sp. AR13-1, assembly GCF_008042285.1. Classification (NCBI taxonomy): domain Bacteria; kingdom Bacillati; phylum Bacillota; class Bacilli; order Caryophanales; family Bacillaceae; genus Bacillus; species Bacillus sp. AR13-1. Next base: position 300,849 of record NZ_QNUA01000007.1, on the reverse strand, counting down.
TGAAGAAAACATTTTTTCTAAAATGTATAAGTTTCCTTGAAGCCAACGTGTCCGCTGTTTTATAAGAATTTTTAAATGTTCAGGTTCTTGTTCCCATGTAATCGATTCCGGGACGATTGGTAAGAGATAGCCCTTTTGGGTAATTCTTAATGTTAATTCAGCATCCTCTGCAATTGCATAAGGATCATAGCCGCCAAGTTCTTCTAATGCGGAACGACGAAGAAGCATGTTTGTTCCGGTTAGTGAACCTGTTTGGAATAATAGCCAGCGTCCAGATTGCATAAGGAGCTGGAAAATCTGAAATTCTAATGAAATCATACGTGTAAGCCAGTTTCTTTTCTCATTTACTGTACGAACGTGTCCAACTGCTCCAACGGCATCCTTTGTTGTTTCAGCATGTTCTACGAGCATTCGCAGTGCATGTGGTTCAGGTTGATTATCTGCATCGTAAACACAGAAATATTCACCATCCGAAATGCTAAGGCCGTAGTTTAATACACGCGATTTTCCTTTCGGTTCGCCAGGTGGTACACGAATGTGATGAATATGAGCATAAGCTTTGTCGAAATCATCGCCAATTTCAGGTGTTTCATCTTGAGAGTTATCGTTTAATAAATAAACGTTTAGTTTGCCTGGGTATTCAATCTTTGCCATTGCTTCTAATGTATCTTTAATAACGACGCCTTCATTATGGGCAGGTATTAAAATATCTACACTTGGATAATGTTCTAGCGTACGATCTTTTCGTTTACTATTTCGATGAATTAAGCCCGCAATTGTTAAGAAAGAGTAATAAACGAGTAAAGCAGAGAATAGAAAGGCGGTAAAAATCAATACATATTTAATTGAAAATGTGATGCTGATCCAGAAAACAAGTACACAAAACAAAATAAATAAAAGAAGCATAACGAGTGTCATCATAATGTGATATGTCCCTTTGCATTGATTTGTTCTCGTTTTATTTTAATATCTTGAATTGCTTCAGCAGCAAGCCATTGTGCCATTTTTGGATGTAGACGGTTCATTACAATGTCAGCACCGGCTTCATTTGTATTTTGTAATAAAATAACTAATGTGTTGCTGTCATATTCAGCAGCAAGGTCAAAGTCAGCTCTGACTGTATCAACTAATAATGAAGCTACACGATCCATGACACTTTCCTTCGTATATTTACTAAAGGAAGTGAAATCAAAGAAAATGATAATGCCTGTTTCATTACGACGATTCATCGCAGTTGTTAATAAAGCTTGTCGTCTTTCGAATTCTTGTCTTGTTAATAATTTTGATTCTCCAATGTATTGCTCAAGCACTCTCACTCGTTCAGTTAACTCTTTATTTTTAAGGATAACCTTTTTTAATAGATGGGTTGAAATATAAACAATGAAGAAGTTAGCTGCCATCAGGAAGTGGGTAATAATATATTCCCATTGATCTGATGTACTCCATAAGTGCAGCCACGCTTGATAAAATAAATAGAATACTGAAATGATTGTTCCTAGTATGAAGAAAATAAATGCTGTTTTATCAGGTAAAAATAGGAATAGTACATTTATGATGACATATATAATTGTAAAAATGAGCGCGTGCTCATATTTCGTCACATGTACAGTAGTAAAATAAAATAAAATTTGTAAAATCCACATAGAGAGGACTTTATAGGACTTATCTTTCACGAAACTTTCCTCCTTAAAAATAATTCGTGCTGGATATTTGTAGTATGCACAATTATTAAGAAATGACCATGTAGCTGGAAGTTTTTTGGGGCGAGATACATCAAGTAGTATCCCTCTTTTATAAGAAAAAATAAACAGACATACTAATTATTGTAACATATCATCTATACATCTAGACATAAAGGATTTAATATATATGAAAATTATATTTAAAGTATATAAAAAAACCTCCTCTTTAAAAAGAGGAGGTTTTATATAAAATTATAGGAACATCATACCTGCGACTGCTGCGTTTAAGAAGTTCGCTAGTGTACCAGCGATAACTGCTTTAATCCCTAATTGTGCAATTTGTTTACGGCGAGTAGGAGCTAACGTTCCTGTTACACCTAATTGAATTGCGATAGAAGAGAAGTTTGCAAAACCACAGATTGCAAATGTTAAAATCATATTTGTTTTTGCAGAGAACTCTGCCATGTGTGGTCCTAAGTTTGCGTATGCAACGAATTCGTTGATTGCAAGTTTTTGACCGATAAAGCTTGCTGCTTGGATAGCTTCACCTGGAGAAACCCCGATTAAGATTGCAAATGGTGATAATAAGTAACCGAAGATTAAATCAAGGCTAAGTTTAATATCGAACCAAGAACCAACCCATCCTAATAAGCCATTTAATAAAGCGATTAATGCAATGAAGGCCATTAGCATTGCAGCTACGTTAATAACAAGTTGTATACCTTCAGATGCACCGCGTGCAGCTGCATCGATAACGTTTGCGTCTTCACGCTCTGTTGAAAGTTGAACGTTATTATCTACTTTTTCTGTTTCTGGCATAATTAGTTTTGCGATTAATAAACTTGATGGAGCTGCCATAATTGCTGCTGCTAATAAATGTTCTAATGGAATTCCCATTGCTGCATATCCGACAAGAACCGATCCGGCAACAGCTGTCATACCACTTACCATAATAGTGAAGAATTCACTGTTAGTTAAACGTGCTAAGTATGGTTTAATTAAAATTGGTGCTTCTGTTTGTCCTAAAAATACAGTTGTTACTGCATTTAAGCTTTCTGCCTTAGAAGTTCCAAGAAGTTTACTTAATGCACCACCAACGATACTAACAAATTTCTGCATAATACCTAAGTAATATAAGATTGCAACTAATGAACTAATAAATACAATTGGAAGTAGTGCTTGAATAACGAAAACAAATCCCCAAGGGCCTTTTGCGTTGACTAAATCCCCAGCAACGAACCTAATTCCCTCGTAAGAAAAATTAATTAATCCTTGAACGCCGTCAGCAGCAACTTTTAAGCCTGCTTTTCCAGCATCCCATCGCAATACGATAAATGAAAATGTCATTTGTAATGCTAGCGCGATTAAAATTGTGCGCCAATTAATAGCTTTGCGGTTAGAAGATAGTAAGAAAGCAATTGCTAATACTCCAATCACGCCGCCAATTCCCCATAAAACATTCATGCAGTGTATGCTCCTTCCTCATAGTAAAAAAGTGTATAAACCAGTTGTCTATACTTTTGCGAATATAACATCTTAAGTAACTTATCATAATGGACATCGGAGGTCAAACGTCTAACGAAAAGTTTAAATAAAAAGAAAATTCTTTGAAAAAACACATATAAAATGAATAGACATGAAATAGGTTATGTTTTTTGTTGAAATATATTCATTATGATAACGTTTTGGGCAATTTCAATAGAATATAGTGTATGAAATAGGAGAATGAACGCATAATTTTTTCGTAGAGAGAATGAAAGGGGATTACTATGTTGAGTCTTTTAAAAAGAGCCTTCTAGTAAACTAGAAGGCTCTGAAACTATAACTTAAGGTGCTTTCGTATACCCTAAGAAATGGTTTTTCCAATAAGAGTTGTTTAATGAAGCGATTGCTACACCTTTATCTCCGGATTGGATGAATGATCCCCCGCCAAGGTAGATACCCATGTGAGAAGGACCTGCTTTATAAGTATCTTTGAAATAAATTAAGTCTCCAGGTTGTGGACTTGAAGTTTGTGGTAAGCTGCTCCAATATCCAGCAACACTTTGGCGGCTAATGTTATGACCAAATTTCTTAAATACGTGGTAGATGTAACCACTGCAGTCAACACCATTAGCAGAAGTACCGCCCCAAACGTATGGTACGCCTTGCATAGATTTCGCGTATGCAAGTAGAGAAGAACTGTCACCGCTATTATTAGTATTATTATTGTTGTTATTATTTTGATTGTTATTTTGGTTGTCGTTAGGCTTATTATCTACTGCGCCACCAACTGGTGTTTTAGATAGGAAACGTGTTCCGATGTAACCAGTTTGACCGTTGTAGTTAATTTTGCTCCATCCAGAGTTTTCAGAGATTACTTGAACCTTCTGTCCTTGTGGGAGTGCGCCTATGATTCTATAATTTGTACCTTCGCCGCTACGTACATTTAGTGCAGAAGCATTAATGTAGTAGTCGCCAATTGCACCTTGATCAGGTTGTTTTGGCTGTTCAGGAGTAGCTGTGCCACCTTTAACGAATTTTACAAATTCGCTACTAACATAGCCTGTTTTTCCTTGGTAGTTTACTTTAAACCAGCCGTTTTCAGATCCAACTACGTTTAATGTTGTACCATTTAACACGCCGCCAATTACACTATGGTAAGCTGCAGGGCCTGTACGAACACGTAGAGATGTTGCGTTAACAACGTAAGTACCACCAGTTTGAACAGTTCCATTATTATTTTGCTCTTGGTTGTTACCTTGAGTGACGTTTTCGTTAGAACCGCCTTTTGTTACGTAGTCCTTGCTTAAGTAAGCAGTTTGTCCCGCGTAATTGATTTTGAACCAATCTTGAACTTCGCCTACAACTTGTACTACCTGTCCTTGTTTAACAGAACCTACAGTTGGATGAGAAGTGCTAGGACCTGTACGAACGCGAAGGGAAGATACATTTACTGTATAGTTTCCACTTGCTGGTTGAACAGTTGCTTCATTGTTACTATTGTTGTTATTGCTTGTAGAGCCAGTATTTGAAGAAGCGCCTGATACAAATTGGCTACTAACATAACCAGTTTGTCCGTTATGGTTGATTTTCACCCAACCATTTTCTTCTCCAATTACGTTTAAAGTTTGTCCTTCATATACACGTCCTGAAACAGAACTAGAAGTGTTAGGAGCTGTACGTACACGTAATACATCAGCAGTAACTTTATTGTTTCCACCTGTGCTTACATTGTTATTCGTTGCTCCGTTTTTTGATACAAACTCGCCACTAACAAAACCAGTTTGTCCATTAACGTTAATTTTGAACCAACCATTTTCTTCTCCAATTACGTTTAATGATTGACCATTATAAACGCGAGAGATGACGTCGTGAGAAGTACTTGATCCTGCACGAACGTGTAGTACGCTAGCATTCACCGTATATGATGAATTGTTTGATGCGGAAGCTTGGACAGTTTGTGTAGCAGCTTTTTGTGTATTTTGTTCAGGGGCAGCTTGAACGCTATCAAGTGTAGGGGCTGCTCCTCCTGCTACAGACACTGCCGCAAGACCGGCAAGGTATTTTTTCATAATTTGTCGATTCCTTTCTGTCTGTAATGTAGTGAAGAAATATTTACCAACTGTTAAAAATTCTAAAGAGCATGTCGATTACTGTCAAGACTTATGTGGTAATCTGAATATGACAAAAAGGTTACAAAAAAAAAATCAAGGTATAAATCTGCACCTTGATTTCCATTTAAATACATATATTTGATGTGGAAAATGAGAAGATTATTCGTATTTAGGAAGATGTGCTGTTGGATTTTAAAAGGATTTGAGAAAATGACCTTTGTAGTAATTTGGTGATAGGGCCAACTTGACCATCTTGAATCGCAGTTCCATCGAGATGGGTCATCGGTAAAATTTCAATAGTCGTTCCCGTAAAGAAGCATTCATCTGCTTGATAAACATCGCGAACGCTGAAAAGCTCTTCCTTTACAGGAAGTTGAAGAGTGTTAGCTAAAGAAAGGACGTACTGACGAATAATGCCGTTTAAAATAAGGTGATTGGCTGGATGCGTATACAGTGTTCCGTTTTTTATAAGAAAGAAGTTAGAGTGGCTACCTTCAGTTACAATACCATTTCGTACGAGAAGTGCTTCTTTACAACCTTTGCGTTCAGCTTTCGTATAAGCTAATACATTTGGTAATAAATTTAACGATTTAATATCACAGCGGAGCCAGCGTGTATCAGGTTCTGATATAGCACGTACACCGTATTCAATCCATAAAGATGGTCTTTCTTTTTTTGAAATATAAGCATAGATTGTCGGAGATATGTCATATGAAAATGCATGTGCTCGAGCTTGTACACCACGAGATACTTGTAAGTAAATTGTTCCGTCTTCGTGGAAATTATTGTTTTCAATTAATTTGTAGAGTAAGATGATGAGTTCGGCTTTTGAGAAAGGAAGTGATAATTCTATTTCTTCAAGGGATCGATATAATCTTGTTAAATGTGGGTCTAATAAGTGAAAGTTTCCGTTATAAAGGCGAATAACTTCATAGACGCCATCACCAAATTGTAAACCTCTTTCTTCAAGTTCTATGTACGCGCGATGTTTTGTTGTATCAATAACTGCATCATTCCATAGTACAAATCTTTCGTATGCCAATTTTCGTCCCATCCTTTCGTTAGTACATGAATAAAAATCACTATAGTAATTTTTATGTAAGCAATTCTATACATATGACGTATATGTATTTTGTAAATCACAGAGAAGTAGTGGTGATTTATCCTGCATTAACTGCCCGTAAACGCCCGATTGGTGAGGGCTAATAATCAGTGGGGGATGAACAAAACACCCACTGATTAAAGTTTCACTTTATAGCATTTTGTATATACAAATTCGGAAATGAGAAATAAGAATCCTGCTTTTTGAAAAAAAAAAAGCAACATTCGTATGGAATGCTGCACAAGGAGGGTAGCTATCATTCATAGGGACATCGTCTTTAAAGGTTTCATTTATGCAAACAAAACACTTGGAAAGACAATTATAAGAAAGTTGAAAACAAATGATGCACACATTTCTCTAAGGGATCCTATTGAAGATGAGAGATAAGAAATATGTGGAACCTTGTTTACATATTTTATTATAAAGATGTTTCGTTAATGTGGTGTAAATATTAGGTGAAGGTTATGTAATTTTAAAGTTAATGTATAGAAGAATTTGTAGAGAGGAAAATAAAAAAGAGGCTGAGATTACTCAGCGCTCTTCTTTTCTTCTTTAATAGCCGTTTTTACTTCGCCAGTTTTGATCTTATTGCTTTCAGAGAAGCGAAGTAAGTCGCCTTCAATAATTTTGTCTGACATATTTAGCTCGTTTTGTGCACGATCAATAAGTGGTTGAGCTTCTTCTTTCGGTAACTGCAGAACTTCACCAGTGTGGCGATCGTAGAATGTACTGTTCGTGTACATGTACTTATCTGTAACGAAGCTACCGTCACGAAGAACGACGAATCCTTTATTTTCTGGTGAGAATACATCATGACCGAATTGAATTTGATTCGTAGAATCTACACCAAGTAAGTTTAGAATTGTTGGCTTAATGTCAATTTCACCAGTTGGTTTTGAAATTGTTTTACCTTCTTTTTGACCTGGAACGTGAATAAACATCGGTGTTTTTTGTAAGTTCATATGGTCAAATGTAGTGATTTCTTCTTTTCCTAAGAACTGTGCCATTGCACGGTTATGGTTTTCAGAAATACCATAGTGATCACCGTAGAATACGATAACTGAGTTGTCGTAAATACCTTCTGCTTTTAGACGCTCAATAAAGTGTTTCATTGCTTCATCTAAATAGCGAGCAGTTACCATGTAACGGTCAAATACGCCATCACCAGAATTGTATTCATCGATTAATTTCGTACTGTCATCATAAGTGAATGGGTAATGGTTTGTTAAAGTAAGGAAGCGAGTATAGAACGGTTGCTTCACTTGTTTTAACATATCGATAGATTGATCGAAGTATTCGATATCTTTTAATCCCCAATTTAATTTTGTTTCTGGCGTAATTTTGTAGTCAAGCTCGTTGTAGTAACGATCATAACCAAGTGCCGGATACATAATGTTACGGTTCCAGAACGTTGCGTTATTCGCGTGGAATACTGATGTGTGATATCCTTGCTGACGCAAAATTTCTGGAGTTGCTGTATATTCGTTATTACCGTGTGTAAAGAATACAGCACCACGGTCTAGTGGATACATTGAAGTATCTACTAAGAATTCAGCATCAGACGTTTTACCTTGCCCAGTTTGATGGAAGAAGTTATCGAAGTAATAACTTTCTTTCGCAAATTGGTTTAGGAATGGTGTAACTTCTTGTCCGTTAACTTGCGCACCAATTAAGAATGTTTGTAATGATTCAAGAGAGACAACAATTACGTTTTTCCCTTTTGCAGTACCAAACATATTTGGATCTGGTTTACTTTGTGTTGTTTTCACGTAGTTTTCTGTTTCTTGTAATTTACTACCATCAGCAAACGCTTTTTGTGAACTTGATTTTGCTTGTAAGCCAAGATCGTATGCTTGGTGTACATATAATCCTAAGTTTTTAACAAGCATAACGCGGTCGAATGAACGTGTTAATAGTTCTGGACGCTCAGCTTCTGCAAATCCTAGGTTTACGCAGAAAATAGCAACTGTTGACACGAAGTATAGAGAACGCATCGGACGCGCTACACGTTCTGTCGGTGCAAAATCTTTCTTCTTCTTCAATAGAACGAAGAATACGATGATATCCGCAAATGCAAGGATGATTTTGTAGTTAAATAATTCTTTCACACTAGAACCTAAACTTCCGAAATTAGACGTTTGTCCTAGTACTGGTAAAGTAACGAAGTCATTGTAGAATCCGTAGAACATTACGTTACCAACAAGAATGAACGTTAAGATAAAGTTAATTCCTAGTGCTATATAGTTACGTTTTTTCCCTTTTGCAAATAATGCAAGACCCACAAACAGTAATGATGCTGCTAATGGACTAATGAATAAAATGAATTCTTGCATGAAAGATTCAAGTTTTAAATCGAAGCTAGTGCGTGTAATGATGTAGGATTTTAGCCATACGGCCAAAGCTACGAATAAAGTAAAACGCACATTTTGAAATTGTGATTTCATGGTTTCTTTCATTCATTTCCACCCTTTCTCTATCAGGCTTGGTCGATTTTGGAGCGAAAAATGTTAAAATAAAAAATACATAGTTTTATTGGCCATAATTAGAGTTTCTATATTCACCCATATACGACTTTAACTATGCATACCCTTTTTGGTTTCTTGTGCTGCTCATAAGCATAACGTCATTTCTGTATTATACAACAAAATTCATTTCTGAGAAACACTATAACGTTTTACATTTTTTGTATGTGATTTGTCACTACCAGAGAAAACTTTAACATTCGTTTATATGCCCGTCAACTAGAAAATATAACAAAAATAGAAAAGAATGTTAAGCGGAATTGAAAGTTTTTTGGTTGAGAAATATGGAATAGAAATCTTTAAGTGGTTGTCTAGAAAACTATTATATGAAGGAAAATATGAAAAAATTAACGAACACTTGTTCTTTTCGGTTTTGTTTGTTACAATGAAATTTCATTGATAGATTATGTGTAATTTTGATGAACTTTTACTGATAACATAACATATTGTAGCTTATTTCTTTTGAAAATAGGGAGGCTTTTGAATGAAACAAAAATTTTCAGTTGAAGCGTTTTGGAAGAAAATAAAACATGTTGCGAAGCAGGCAGGGCAGTCGGTAATCTATGCGAGTTTATTGTTGTTTTACGTGTTGCAAAGACCGGATGTTCCAAAACGAGTGAAAATTATTGTAATCGGAGCACTTGCTTATTTCATTGCACCGATTGATGCCATTCCAGATTTCATTGCTGGAGTCGGTTATACGGATGATTTAGGTGCGTTAATGGCCGCACTATTACAAGCATCGATATACGTAAATGAAGATGTGAAAGATAAGGCACGAGTGAAGTTGGCAGAATGGTTTGGTTCGGATATAGACACATCATTTATCGATCAAAAATTAGATCAATAGGTGAGAACTGTCATAGGATGACAGGGCGAACGTAAGCGAGGAAGTGCATTATGCCATCAGGAAGAACGCATACGAAAATAAACTTAATATCCCTTCCGGTTGTTTTGTTTATGCTCTTTTCGTATGGATTAACAAGTTTTGATTTTTTATTAACTTTTGCAATTGGCTTTTTAGTAGGTACTTCATTTCTAACACCGGATTTAGATACGTACAGTAATGCGTATAATAAATGGGGATTCCTCCGCATTTTTTGGTATCCATATAGGAGCGTAATGCCCCATCGTTCCTTCTTCACACATACGATTATAATTGGTGATATTATTCGTATTGCATACATGTTAATCGTGTTTTCTCCGTTTTTATTCCTATTAAATATAATCGCATTCGGTGGAAATTTAATAGAAATTGCGAAGGAACACGAGGTTGAAATTGTAACGTTTGTAATGGGGATTGTTGTGGCGAGTACGCTCCACATTATAGCGGATAAAGCGAATACGCGCCGAAAGAAAATGATGAGAAAAAAGAAGAAACGCAGAAGATAAAAAAACCGTCCCAAAAGGTATTTTGGGACGGTTTTTTTGTTATTAATAGGTAGGTTATTCTTGTCGTATTTTGTAGTTAAGTCGATATTCCTTGTCGAATCGCCGATAAAATTTCATTTACGATCATGCGACATCAATTTTTGGACAGTTCCTTTTTAATCAAACGTTTGTTTAAAACTAAGCTTTCAGTACCTTAATGCCTTTCACAATATTCCAAATAAAGTAGTATAAGCTAATGATCCCGCAAATACATAAGACGATGATTGCTCCAATTCCAAGTGTTACGTCTGGTTGATCAGATCCGATGCCCATAATTCCTAAAATAACTAATCCAATAAATGTTGCGATACTTGGAATAATGTGTGTCCATAGAGCACGTTTTGCATGTGGTTTCGTTTCAGAATCGCCCACAATCCACACGATAATAGGGAATAAGATAGGCGCAAATAATACACTAAAGTATGATAAAGCTGCTAATATTTTGTTTCCGTTCATATATATCACCTCATAAGTAATGTTCGTTGTTATACCTTTAGTATGCAGTAGATTTGGCGAGCTTCCTATCGATTAACATTACAAGAACGTGACGTTTTTGTAAGATTTTCTGTTTTAAATGATGAAATTTTCAAAAAAATCTTTTTAAATGAAAATTGTTGTGATAAAATTATTGAAAACGTTTTCTTGAACGTTTTATATTTTTAGACTTAAAGGTATGATGACCCGATAGTCTATTGATAAGGTTATTTTTATTTAAAAGGGGATTCTTTAGGGGGAGAGAACAATGAACACATGGACACAAGTTTACGATCCGTTCGGTAACATTTGGATTTCGGCAGCAGTTGCACTTATTCCAATCATCTTTTTTTTCTTAGCATTAGCAGTTTTCCGCATGAAGGGGTATGTGGCAGGATTTATTACAGTTGTATTAACGATTTTGGTGGCGCTATTTGCGTATAAAATGCCATTCACAATGGCAATGGCAGCGACCGGATACGGTTTCTTATACGGGTTATGGCCGATTGCGTGGATTATCATTATGTCAGTATTTTTATATAAAATTTCTGTGAAAACAGGTCAATTTGATGTCATTCGTGCATCTGTATTATCCATTACGAATGACCATCGTTTACTCGTTATTTTAATCGGATTTTCATTTGGAGCATTTTTGGAAGGGGCAGCAGGATTTGGTGCACCAGTAGCGATTACGGCAGCGCTTCTGGCAGGCCTTGGGCTAAATCCTTTATATGCAGCAGGTCTTTGTTTAATCGCAAATACTGCACCAGTAGCGTTCGGAGCGATGGGGATTCCGATTACAGTTGCTGGACAAGTAACAGGCATTGATCCGCATAAAATTGGACAAATGGCTGGGCATCAATTACCGTTCTTATCTTTATTTGTTCCGTTCTTTATCGTATTTTTAATGGATGGCTTTAAAGGAGTAAAACAAACGTGGCCTGCTTTATTTGTAGCGGGTAGTTCATTTGCAATTACACAGTTCATTACAGCGACGTTTTTAGGGCCAGAACTTCCGGATATTACGTCAGCGCTTGTAAGTTTAGTAAGTTTATCGCTATTCTTAAAAGTTTGGCAGCCGAAAGAAATTTATCAAACTAAGCAAGCGAATAGTGAAGTAGCAGCAACGACGACGGCGACATCTATGCCGAAACTAACAGTAGGAAAAGTAGTAAAAGCGTGGTCTCCGTTCATTATTTTGACTGTGATGGTAGTCATCTGGAGCCAGAGTTTCTTTAAAGCGTTATTCGCTCCGGGCGGCGCTTTAGAAAGTCTCGTATTTAAATTTGAAGTTCCAAGCTTGCACAATTTAGTAATGAAGGCAGAGCCGATTGTAAATAAACCAACACCTTATGAAGCAATCTTGAAATTAGATATTTTATCAGCGACTGGAACAGCAATTTTAATTGCTTGTATCATTTCTATCTTTATTTTAAAAATGAGTGCAAAAGATGCAGTAGCAACATTTAAAGAAACGTTAAACGAACTAAAAATGCCAATTCTATCTATTGGATTCGTATTAGGATTTGCATTTATCGCAAACTATTCTGGTTTATCTTCTACATTAGCGTTAGCACTTGCAGGAACTGGCGGACTATTCCCGTTCTTCTCGCCATTCTTAGGATGGATTGGCGTATTCTTAACAGGATCAGATACGTCAGCGAACGCACTGTTCTCGAATTTACAAGCAATTACAGCGCAGCAAGTCGGTGTATCTGAAGTGCTTCTTGTTGCAGCAAATACAACGGGCGGTGTAACAGGTAAAATGATTTCTCCGCAATCAATTGCGATTGCTTGTGCGGCAGTTGGACTTGCTGGGAAAGAGTCAGATTTGTTCCGCTTTACATTGAAGCATAGTTTATTCTTCGTTACTATTATTGGGATTATGACGTATGTGCAGGCTTATTATTTAACTTGGATGATTCCGTAAACAACAAAAGAAATAACCTTTGCATTTTTCAGATTAACGTGTATACTTGGAAAGTATTGAAAATTAAATCAGTGATAAACTAGGGGTGCCTAACGTATGCGTAGGCTGAGAGAGAAGCGTGTGAACTTCTTAACCCTTTGGACCTGATCTGGCTCGTACCAGCGTAGGGAAGTTAACGGCTTTACATAATTATGTCTTTATGAGCCAGGTCCTTATTCTTTTATGGACCTGGCTCTTTTTATTTTGGCATGCGCTGGCCATATCTCGTCCTTGTCACGAACAGGGGGGCAACAAAGGTTATGAAACAGTCTGTTTCAGCTGAGCAAATTGAATTGAAATCGAGTTTACCAGGAAGTAAGAAAGTGTATGTGGATGGAACACGTGAAGGTATGAAAGTACCAATGCGCGAGATTGAACAAAGCGATACGAACGGTGTTCAAAATCCGCCAATCCGTGTGTATGATACGAGTGGACCTTATACAGATCCAGAGTATAAAGTGGAGCTGGAAAAAGGGATTCCAACGCCGCGCCACTCTTGGACCTTGGGGCGTGGTGATGTGGAAGCTTATGAAGGACGCGAAATTAAACCTGAGGATGACGGTGTGAAAGTAGCTTCAAAACATACACCTGTTTTCCCGCAAATGGATCGTAAGCCGCTTAGAGCAAAGCAAGGTGCAAATGTTTCGCAAATGCATTATGCGCGTAATGGCATTATTACGTCTGAGATGGAATATGTTGCGATTCGTGAAGGGGTAGAGCCTGAATTTGTTCGTAAGGAGATTGCAGAAGGTCGTGCGATTTTGCCGGCGAACATTAACCATCCTGAAGCGGAACCGATGATAATTGGACGTAATTTTCACGTGAAGGTAAATGCAAATATCGGAAACTCTGCTGTATCGTCTTCTATTGCAGAAGAAGTAGAGAAGATGACGTGGGCGACTCGCTGGGGGGGCAGATACGATTATGGATTTATCTACAGGTAAAAACATTCATACAACACGTGAGTGGATTATTCGTAATGCTCCGGTACCAGTTGGAACTGTGCCAATTTATCAAGCGCTTGAAAAAGTAAACGGAATTGCAGAGGATTTAACGTGGGAAGTGTATCGTGATACGTTAATTGAGCAGGCGGAGCAAGGCGTTGATTACTTCACGATTCACGCTGGTGTATTACTTCGTTACATTCCAATTACTGCAAAGCGTATGACAGGTATTGTTTCGCGTGGTGGTTCGATTATGGCGCAGTGGTGTTTATTCCATCATAAAGAAAACTTCCTATATACTCACTTTGAAGAGATTTGTGAAATTATGAAGCAGTACGATGTTTCGTTCTCTCTTGGAGATGGATTACGTCCAGGTTCTATTGCAGATGCAAATGACGAAGCGCAGTTTTCTGAGCTTGAAACACTTGGTGAATTAACAAAAATTGCTTGGAAACATGATGTGCAAGTTATGATTGAAGGACCTGGGCATGTACCGATGCATTTAATTAAAGAAAATATGGAGAAAGAACTTGATATTTGTCAGGGTGCGCCGTTCTATACACTTGGGCCGTTAACGACAGATATTGCACCAGGTTATGATCATATTACTTCAGCGATTGGTGCTGCGATGATCGGCTGGTTTGGAACGGCGATGCTTTGTTATGTAACCCCGAAAGAACATTTAGGTTTACCGAACAAAGATGATGTTCGCGAAGGGGTTATTACGTACAAAATCGCTGCGCATGCAGCCGATCTTGCGAAAGGGCATAAAACGGCTCATCAGCGTGATGATGCACTTTCAAAAGCACGATTTGAATTCCGTTGGCGCGACCAATTTAATTTATCTTTAGATCCTGAACGCGCGATGGAGTACCATGATGAAACGTTGCCAGCAGAAGGGGCGAAAACAGCGCATTTCTGTTCAATGTGTGGCCCAAAGTTTTGTAGTATGAGAATTTCACATGATATTCGTGAATATGCGAAAGAAAATGACTTAGAAACGACAGAAGCAATTGAAAAAGGAATGAAAGAGAAAGCGGTAGAATTCAAAGAAACTGGTAGTCACTTATATCAATAACACGTTACACCTCTTTACTTGATTGATCACACTGTACCTAACTTAAATATAGAAGAAGCCCCCTTTGCTAAGACGGTAGCAAAGGGGGCTTCTGTCGTCTATCCCGCTATTTGTGGCAGTAAAACTCCCACCTCAAAATTCGGCTGGAGCAAGGAAGTTAGGTGGGAGATAAACTGCCCGTAAACGCCCGATTGGTGCGGGCTAATAATCAGTGGGGGATGAACACCTACCCACTGATTAAAGTTTCACTTTATAAGGTGAAGAATAATTGTACCCAGTAGTATAAGAGGAATAATGTGACGACTGTTGTGAGTGGGATTACGATGAGAGATACGCTTAAATAATCTTTCCATTTCACTTTAATTTTGTTTTGTCTTAAGATATACATCCAAATGAGGGAAGCTAGTGTACCGATTGGTAATAATAGTGAACCGATGTCACTACCGATGATATTTGCGAGATAGATAGTTTTTAATGTGACTGGATCTAGTCCCATTTCTGTTAATGTGATTGTACCAATCATAAGTGCAGGGTGGTTATTGAAGACGTTAGAGAGGAGGGAAACGAGTCCGCCCATTGCAAAGCTGGCATAGAGTAGATGCTGACTTACAACTGGTTCGAGCCAACTTACAAGCGCCGCTGTTAATCCTGCGTTATGAAGCCCGTAAATAATTACGTACATAGAGAAGGCGAAAATTAAAATGTGCCACGGTGTCTTTTTCAAAATATCGACTGGGTTTGTTCGTAAGTAGTACCATCTCCAGATGAGAAGAACGAGTGAACCGAGTACGGCAACAATTTCGATTGGAATCGATAAGAAGGATGCAACGAATAGAAGACAGCGCATAAGGAAGACGAAGCCTAATACTTTTAACATGAATTTCGTACGTTTTTGTTTCGTATTAACAGAATTTTGTCCTTTTAACGGATGGAAGTTTTTCGTGAAGAAAATTTCTTCAATATCATATGAAGAAACAGGCAATCTTTCTGGAATTTTTTTCTTTAAAACTGTATACATGAGCCATGACATAAACAGTAGTCCTAGTGTTGCAGGTACAAACATCATAGCAGTATGCATATAAAGAGTCATGTGGACGATATTTAAGGCAATTAAGTTTACAATATTACTTACACCAATTGGTGCACTAGATGCAGTGGCGATTAAAGCACCGCTTAATAAATAAGGGATTTGTTGATGAGGTTTTAATTGAAGGTTTTTCAGAAGTAAAATTAAAATCGGTGTTGTAATTAAAATACTACCGTCATTATTAAATAAAAGAGTCATAAGAAAACATAGTAATTGAATGTACCAGTATAGGCGTCGTCCGGAACCTTTCGCTAAATTTGCGAGTTTCGCTGCGGACCAGTGGAAGAAGCCGAAGCTTTCTAATATAACTGCCATAACGATGGTCGCTAATATCGTTATAGAGGCACCGCCGATTTTACTTATAATGTCCATGACGTCTGGTTTTGATACAAGTCCAGTAATGAGGATAATGCTAGCGCCGACTGCTGCCGGCCACGCCTCATTTAAACCGCGAGGTCGCCAAAAGATAACAATCATCGTTAAGAAGAATACAATAATAGTAATCCATATTTCAATGCTCATATTTAACCTACCTTTCTATTTTCCCTTGAACAAATGTAGCTTGTCTCAAGTTTATATAGCATTATATTCAAAAGAAAATAAGAAGAACTAGGCATCTACCTTAATCTAGTGAATATGTGTATTTAGAGCAATAAGGCAAGTATAAGGGGTAGTGTAATAACTATTAGGAGAGGAGTCTAATAAATTAGGGGCATTCTATGTGTGAATGCCCCTAATTTACTATTTTTCCTTTAAAAATGTTCGATCTTTTAAGAATAAATTCCAGAAGAAAATAAATCCTGGTAGTAAAATTGCAATCCCGATTGCGTAAAGAATAAGAAGTGCATAGAATGTTTCAACCGTCGTAAAGCTTGTAAATACAGTTACGTCCGGGTAAATGATATAAGGTAAATGGGCGACGCCGTAAGCGTAGCTTGCAAATGCATATTGAGCGACGACAGCTAAAACTGCAATGCGAGGAAAGCCTAGTGTGCCATATTTCTTATTTGTCCACCAAAGGGAAGAGTATCCGATAACAAATAAAATGATAGAGACTGTAAACCATGGGAATTGCTTTATTAGTCCTTGCATAAGCCAGTGTGTTTCAGGGTCCATTACAACGAGAGCGATAATAGCAGTCACGAGCGTTGCAGGACCAAGTATGATGGCATTTCTTCTATAAATTCGGTACGTATCTTCAGAACCTTGTTCCCTAGCAAAATCAGCAAGAAAGAGAGATGATAGAAATAGTTCCGAAGTTAGTCCGAAGAGCATATAACAATAAATAACGGGACTAGAAAGAAGTTTTCCGTAAAGGAGCACTTCTTTTCCTTCAGACATCGTAATATAGGCACCTTCTGTAACTGGCAGAACGGTAATTAATAGAGCTGGGATTAAGAGCCCGGTAATACCTGAAATAATCCGAAGAAGGTGTTGGTATTTTGGCAGGGAGTAAGCAAATACCATAAATGTACTACGAATCGCAACGAGTACTAAAATTAACATAACTGGTACAAACATAACGGTTGCAAGGGTAAAGGCCGCTTTTGGGAAGAAACCGAGAAAAGCAACGACGACAAAGACAAGAAACGTATTTGTTACTTCCCAAGTTGGTGATAAGTACCGATTAGCAAGCTTGGCAGCAAGCGTCGGGTGTTTAGCGTATACCATGCCCCAAAAACCAGCTCCAAAATCAATAGATCCTAATATGCTATATACGAAAATAAGAGCCCATAAGATGATGATTGCAATGCTTTCCTCATGCACGAGAATCGCCTCCTTCGTGATGTAAATCATTCTTTAACGGATGTTTCTTAAAGAATGTCCGTAGTACAAAGACGGTTAAAATACCAAGTCCGATATATAAAATGATGAATAAAACAAATAAAGGACCGACGAAATCAGCGCGCGTAGAAGCATCTACTGTGCGTTGCATGCCATAAATTGTCCATGGCTGACGACCACTACAACTAAAAATCCATCCGAATTCAATACCGAGCAACATAACGGGTCCACAGGCGGCAGCTCCCCAAAGAAGCCACTTCGGTAACTCTACTCCTTTTTTTCGGTAAACAAAGTACCAATATAAGAGGGCAATAGCTGCAACTGCAAAGGTAAAGGCAGCGGTGCCGACCATTAAATTGAACAGTGTATGTGTGTAAAATGGTGGCCATGTTTCTTGCGGGAATTCCTTTAGACCTTTTACAACGGTGTTAGGGTCTAGTCCCACTAATAAGCTAAGCATGTTCGGAATTTCAAGGGCATAGTTTAGTTCAAGTGTGTTAGGGTCCACAACCCCGCCAATCGATAAAGGCGCGTGTGATGTCGTTTCAAACAAAGCTTCAGCAGATGCTAGTTTTTCAGGTGAATGTTTATGTAAGGCAATAGCAGATTCGTGTCCTGAAAGCCACATCGTAGCACCTGTGATAAATGTAACGACAAGCCCTAACAGTAATCCTTTTTTATGGTAAGCAATTTCACGAGCACTTAAATTTTTCTTTAATAATTTAAATCCAGCGATAGAAGCGATAACAGCTGCTCCAGTTGTATAGGCCGTAATAACGACGTGGAATGCACTTGTGCCAAAGCTCGGATTAAAGAAAGCTTTCCACGGATCAACGTTAAAAACTGAGCCATCTGGATTCATTGAAAAGCCCGCAGGTGTATTCATCCATGTGTTTGCCGATGTAATAAGCACGGCAGATGCAGTGGCGCCAATCATAACGAAAAATAGCGAGATTAATCTCATAACTGGAGGTAGTTTATCAGCCGCATATACGTAAATAGACATGAATAAAGCCTCTAAAAAGAAGGCGAAAATCTCAATTTGAAACGGAACGGAAATAACTTGCCCAACAATTTTGGCGAAACCAGGCCAAAGAAGTGAAATTTGTACACCAACAATTGTTCCAGTTGGAATTGCTACACCGAGAAGGATAGCAAAAGCCTTTGTCCATCTTTTTGCCATAATGGCATAGTCGGAATCTTTCTTCCAGTGATAGAGTATTTCACTTATAAAAATCATTAAAGAAAGCCCGACTCCAAGCGTTGCAAAGATAATGTGGAATGCTAATGAAGAACCAAAAAATGCCCTTGCTAATGTTACGGTATCCATATGTATACTCCCCTTCTTTTTGCCATTATTTTCTGATTGAATTGGAAAATTTATTCAAAAAACTACCAAAAATATATATGTATTTAAAAAATGAGTACGGTAATATAATGTTTAAATATTCTAAAGAGAAAGAAATTGATATTTGGTAATATTTTATTTGTTTTTTAGGGCTGAATCTTTTATAATCTTTTATGCGAACGTAAGTTCTGTTTCCGGGATGAAGAAGTTTATGTGAAATGGAGAGGGTGTTTTATGTATCCTGAAGTCATTAAAAAGATGGCATTTTCAAGAGAGCATAGAGATTTATTATTAAAGTTATATAATAAAGAAATTACGCGTCGTGAATATGATCGACTTGTGGAATCGCTATATAGGCCTGCTAAAGAGGCTTGCGAAGGATAAGGTGAGAGAGACAATCTAAAGGATTGTCTTTTTTATATTTGCGTATGTTCTGGTAAAATTAAGGTTAGCCTTAAAAGGAGGTGAAAAGCTTGCGAAAACGTTTATATATAGGGATTGGGGTTATTCTCTTAATCGCTTTAGGTGGAGTTGTATTTTGGTCAGCTTTACAAGGAAATCGTACCGAGCATTTTGTTTTACGACATATGGTGAATGAAAATGGAACACTTGCAACGTATCGCTTAGAGGATACAAAGGCAGGTAAGGGTGAAGCGAAGGGCCGTGAAGCTTTATCAGAATCTGCAGGGTTATGGCTACAATATACACTTGATAAAGATGATCAAGCTTTATTTGATGAACAAGTGAAGGTTATTCAAAATAACTTTGTACACAAGGATCGCATCGTTATATGGAAAATCTCTGAAAAGGGAGAAATGCAGTCAGCTACTAATGCACTTATCGATGATCTTCGTATTATAGAACAATTATATCGTGCTTATGAAATGTACAAGGAAGATCGCTATAAAAACCTTGCAGATCAATTGAGTGATTCTGTACTTCGTTATAATAAAAAAGGTAATTATTACGTTGATTATTACGATGCAGATACAGGGAAACAAAATAACTTTGCAACAACATCTTACATAAATCCGCATGCATTCTCTTATATGAAAAAGTATGGAAAAATTTCTGCACAGCAGTATCAGGAAGTTGTTCAGTTTTTAGCGGATTATCCAAGGCAGGGCTGGGCATTCCCGAAAGAGTATAAAGATGATGGGACATTTACGTACGATAAAGAAGTGAATCTTATTGATCAATCATACGTTGCTTATCATCGTAGTTTAGGCGGTCTTTCATCAGATGCTTATTTGGAATTTATAAAGAAGAAATTTCGCGAAGACGAAAAGTTATATGGTCGTTATAACTTAGAAACGGGAAAACAAGCTGTGAACTATGAATCACCGGCATCTTACGGATTAACAATTTTGTACGTACTACAAACAGGTGATACAAAGTTTGCGAAGGAATTGTATGAGCGGATGACTACATTCCGAAATGATAATGTATTTAGTAGATATTATGGTGGATATGTAACAGGTGAGAATAATAATACACATATTTTCGATAACGTATTGCCGCTTTTAGCGGAAATGGAATTGGATAAGAGTAAAAAATAAAAGGTGCCACCCTATGGGGATGGTACCTTTTATTTGTGTCGTTATTTGTTTGTAAAGCGATATAATTTTACGCCCTAATATTGGAGAAGTAATCAATCACGAATTCACGAAATTGCTGGGCGGTGTTTGATAAATAGCGCTTCTTCGACCAACTTAAGCCGATAGTTCGTTCGCAATTAGGTTCAATAATGCGTAACTTATTTGATGCTAAAGTAGAGTTTTTTAATAAAGTTAAACTTGGGACAAAGGCGATGCCAAGACCTTGCTTAATGAGATCGCTAATCACGGTTGGTTCATCTACTTCAAAAGCGATATGTGGAGTGAAACCAGCTTTTTTACAAAATTCATCTGTTAAGTGCCGAAATCCGTAACCAGTGTTCATACTAATAAACGATTCGTCTTTTACTTCATGCAAATAGATACTTTCGCGGTTTGATAACCGATGTCCTGAAGGAACAGCTAAGAAAATTTCTTCTGTGATAAGTGGTTCCCAAACCATTTCCTCGCCTTCAATTGGTACAGAGGAGATACAAAAATCAATTTCCATATTATCTAGTTGCCGCTTCATAGAAGGAGTAGATGCGAGAAATTGTTGGAATCGAACGTTAGGATGTTCTAGTAAAAAAGAACCGAGTAGCTCGGGTAATATTCTTGGAATAGAAACTGCAAGTGTAATAGAGCCTTGTTGTAATTCAGCTAAATCTTTAATTTCGCGTTCCCCTTCACTTAATTCATGAAAAATGCGTTCTACTCGTTTTAAAAATACTTTGCCGAAAGAGTTTAATGTAATCTGTCGACCTTGGCGATCAAATAAGGGGACGCCTAAGTCCTTTTCTAGTCTAGCGATTGTTTTACTGAGTGAAGGCTGCGCGATATGCAATTCTTCAGCTGCTTTTGTCATATGTTCTAGTCGTGCGACTGTCTGAAAGTATTTTAATTGAAGAAGTTCCACTTCGAATCTCCTTTCTATAGACCAAAAGGAATGAATTGATAATTAAAGATGTATTATACAGTATGGAAAGTGACGTGTATAGTAAATCTGTTAAACCATTCGAAGGGTGTTAAATTAGGAGAAGGAGTATGTTTCATGAAGGGAATTCAACTTATATTTAAAGATTGGAAGGCGATGTGGAACCATAAACATGGACGTATCGCTTTAATTTTTTTATTAATCGTTCCTTTAATTTATTCAGGATTCTTCTTAGCTGGATATTGGGATCCGTACGGAAAATTAGATAAATTACCTGTTGCAGTTGTTAATTTAGATAAGGGTGCTGTGATGGATGAAAAAACAATCCAGGCTGGAGACGATTTTGTTAAAAATTTAAAAGAGAATAAGGAATTGGCGTTTCATTTCGTATCAGAAAAAGATGCTGATGAAGGGCTAAAAGAAGATAAGTATTATATGGTGGTTACGATTCCGGAGGAGTTCTCTAAAAAGGTAAGTACACTAATGGATGAGAAACCAGAGCCGGCACAATTGCAGTATAAAGTAAATCCAGGTAAAAACTTTGTAGCAGCTCAAATTGGAACGACAGCTGTTGAAAATATGAAAACAAAAATCTCAAATAGTATTACGAAATCTTATACAGAAGGTGTCTTTTCAAAGTTTCAAGATTTGGCACAAGGGTTGAGTGATGCAAGTAGTGGCGCTGAGAAGTTACATGAAGGAACGACGGATGCAAAAAATGGGGCGAATCAGCTTACAGATGGTATTCATCGTTTAAATGATGGAACAGTGAAGTTAAAAGAAGGAAGTGATAAGCTTGCCTCTAGTCAATCGGCCTTAACTGGGGGAGCAAATGAGCTTAGTCAGGGAGCGACATCACTTCATAATGGTATGGAGCTGCTAGCACAGGGTGAGAAGTCTTTACAATCAGGAGTTAGTGAATTAAGTGCTGGTACAAATGAATGGGTGAACGGAAGTGAGAAACTTGCTGAAGGGCAAGTGAAAGCGGACAATGCAGCAAATAGTGTAAAACAACAATTAGAAGAGTACGTGAAAAGTCATCCAGAAGTGCAGCAAGATCCTGCTTTTCAAAAGATCATTGCTACTTCTAACGGATTAGCTAAAGCAACAAACACTTTAAATAATAGCCAACAACAATTGACACAAGGTGCGCGGAAGCTTACTGATGGTCAGCATAAGATTGAGGAAGGCATGAATACATTCGGAGTTAAGTTAAACGAAGCTACCGCTGGAACGAAAAAGATAGCAGATGGTACTTCGAATTTAGCTGATGGATTTACGAAGTGGGGAAATGGATTTACATCATTACAAGAAGGTGTAAATCACCTTGCGAGTGGCGGAACAGAGCTGAATCATGGTGCTGATAAGTTAACGAACGGACTTGTTAAACTTGACGATGGTGCGAAAGAACTTTCTACGAAATTGGGAGAGGGCGCAGAGAAGATAGCGGATGTTCGCAATGATGATGCACGCAATACGATGTTCTCAGAGCCGGTTCAATTAGTGAAGTCGACAGTTTCTGATGTGCCTAACTACGGTTCAGGTATTGCACCATACTTTTTATCACTGGCATTTTATGTTGGCGGAATTATGGCATCGAATATTTTACCTCTTGGCCGTAGACAAAATATGAAGGTAAGCGGAACAGTACATTTTATTAATAAACTAGGATTAGTATATTTAATTGGACTCATTCAAGCACTACTTGTAGATGTGGTGGTGTTAGGAGTTATGAAATTAGAAGTTGCAAGTGTATCACTCTTTGTTTTATCAAGTATTGTTATTTCCTTTACGTTCATGACATTTATTCTTATGTTAGTAACGGTATTCGGCATTGTTGGGAAGTTCGCAGCGGTAACGCTTCTCGTTCTTCAATTAGCGACGAGCGGAGGTACTTTCCCAGGAGAATTAAATATAGCTGTTCTTAGCAAAATTGGACAATTTCTCCCAATGTCTCATTCTCTTAGAGGGTTACAAGATGTGATTTCTTTGGGCGATTGGTCGCAATTACAAATGCAAATTTTAATATTGTTATGCTATCTCGTTGTTGCTGGCGGAATCACATGGGTTACGAGTCATATACAGCATAAGGAAACGAATGCAGAGCAAGTTTCTTAATAAAAGAAGCTATCCGAATAAAAGGTTTTATTATGACCTTTTCGGATAGCTTTTTCTTATTTCTTTTCCATAACTGCAAAGTAGTTATTTTCATTATCAGCAAAGTTGAATGCTCTACCAGTAGGTAAATCTACAACTTGTCCAACTGTAACACTTTTCTCAGAAAGATCTTTATACAGTTGATCTAAGTTATTAGAGAAGAACATAAGTGAAGGGGTATTTAAGTTTAATTCAGGTTGCATCTTCGCAATTAACGCCTTATCGTGAAGGACGATGCTTGTTCCAGCTTCTTTTGCCGGCGCAATTTCAATCCAGCGAAATCCTTGACCGTTATTTTCTTCTGCAACAATTTGGAATCCTACTGTTTCTGTCCAAAATTGTACTGATTCATCTTGGTTATTTACATATAACATAATTTGTCCAATTTGATTAATCATAGGTGTGTCCTACTTTCTTTTCTTGTATGGAATTCTATCCCGCATTAACGAGCAGTAAGACCCCTACCTCAAAATTCAGCAAAAGAAATGAAGTTAGGTGGGGATCGGGCTGCCCGTAAATGCCCGATTGGTGAGGGCTGATGATCAGTGGGGGATGAAGAACCCCTCCACTAATTAAAGTTTCACTTTATTATATCAAAGATATGGTTTGAATACCTTTTCGTGATTTTTCCGAATGGCAATCTTCGCCCATCTCATATTTGTCGTAGGGGAAGGCCCTGTAACCCACGTGTGAAATGGTAGTATGCTACCAATGACCATTGCTGAAATAGAGATTGTGGTCGTTAATATAAATAGTAATAGGCTATATAATATTGTGTTTTCTTGCAATGCGAATAAGGAAAGAAATTTTGTACATAGTTGCAAGAAGAAAAAATGAGCTAAATAAGCGCCATACGTGTAATTCCCGATAAAACGTAAAGCTTTATATAAGAAACCACGTCGCTGTACAATTGTAATAGATAACACGTACAGTATCATAATTTCACAAACAATATATAAAAACATGGACGGTTTTAAATAAGTAGAAACCGTTAAATGAATAGAATTGGCGCCGTAAAAACTAAATAACTCATAATTGATGAATAAAAATAAGATGAAAAATAGTATTGTGATAAGCGGAATATGTTTCATGACAAATATACGCCAAGTTTTTAATGATACAGCAGCTATTCCTCCCATGACGAAATAGAATGAGTAGAAGAAGAAGGAACGATCTGTATAATGTAAAATGGTTGAACTAGTCAGTTTCTCTCCATTAAAAATGTAGTGAGAAGAGTACCACATTAAGAAGAAATATAGACAAGCGAAAATGGTCATATATTTATATATGTCTTTTTTATTTTCTGTTCGTTTTTGAAACCAATAAAATAGTGTGCATAGTAACGGGAACAATAAGTGAATTTGGAACATCATAATAACGTACCAAAGATGAGGTGCAGCTGTTCCGAGTAATAAACTTTTTATTCCGCCTTGTAGTGTAATGACATCGTTTGTTGTTAATAGGTAAAGAATAGACCAGAAGAAATAAGGAATGAGTAAATGTGCGGCTTTTTCATAAATATATTCTCTGTAAACGAGTTGCTTCGTATATAGCCGAATTAAATGGAAGCCGACGATAAATATGAATGCAGGTGCTGAAAATTTTGCAAGATTAAATAGCATGCCCATAATGAGGGATTGCTCGAGTAAGACATTTCCTTGATTCATTGTATATAATAAGGAACTTTGCAAAACGACAGCAAGAAATGCAATGCTTTGCAAAACTTTGAATTCTGGTGCGCTTCGAGTCATTGTATCCATCTCCTTTTCCATACATGATTATAGTACGGAGAATGGATAATGGATGTGGAATATTTGTGAAGATTATAACAAAATTGTGGCGGGATGGGATTATATCGACGTTTCGACAAATAACAACAAAAAAGAGGATGCTCCACCGAGCATCCTCTTTCTATATATTAAGCAAATTTATTTTTGATCCAGTTTTTACCTTCTACAAGGCGAGCTGTCATTACGGCACAAGCGTTATCTCCTGTTACGTTTAACACTGTTGCAGGAGGATCGATGATTGTACTAATTGCTGCGATAATTGGCAATGCTTCTGGTGGGAATCCGTATAGAGAAACGATTAACATTTCACCAATCATACCTCCGCCCGGAATAGCACCCATTACTGTTCCTACTAATAGAGAAACAACAAGTGCAATTGCTAATGTTTTCGGTCCTTCGAATTCCATGTTGAAAATACCGAATAAGAAAGCAATTTTTAATACCCCGCCTAAAACAGATCCGTCTTTATGAAGTGTAGATCCAAGAAGGACAACTGTTTCACGAACGTCAGAAGAAATACCCATTTTCTTCGTTGCTTCTAAGTTCGCTGGAATACTTGCGGCACTACTACAAGTTGCAAGTGATGTAACTGTAGGAGAGACCATGTTCTTCCAAAATACTTGTACACCTTGTTTGCGACCTGCAAGGTACGCATAGAATGTAAAGAATACAAAGAAGTAAATAAGAGAAGCTGGATAGTATACCATTGCTGCTCGGAAGTAAGTTCCAAGAAGTTGTGGTCCGAATTCACCAACTAATGCTGCGAAGTAGGCAGCTAGTCCGATTGGAGCGTAGTACATAATGAAAGATACGACTTTCATTGAAATTTCTGCACCAGCTTGTAGGAATGTAGCGAATGGTTTCCCTTTTTCACCAACTGCTGAAGTTGCAACCCCCATTAAGATAGAGAAGAAAATAAGAGCTAGCATGTTCTCGCGAGATAGTAACTTTGAAAAGTCTGATACTGTTATGATACCAACAATTTGATCAGCAACACTAACTGCTTTTTCAACTTTATCAGGCTGCGTTAGTTCTAATACAACACCTTGTGCTGGCGGGAATACTTTCACGATAATAATCATAAAAATAGCAGCTAAAATACTTGTAAATAAGAAAGTTCCAGCCATACTAGACATAATTTTACCGAAACGTTTTAATCCATCCATATTAGCAATAGATGACGCGATGCTAAAGAACACTAACGGTACAACAATCGTAAACATTAAGTTTAAGAAAATGTCACCAAGCGGCTTTAAAGCAACTGCATCGGCACCCATGAAATAACCAATGAAACCACCAATTAGGATAGAAGATAATAAAATAAGCGGAAAGCGATATGCCTTCATAAATATATCCTCCTATCGATTATAAAAAATCATACTGAATCATTATAGCGAGTTAGAGACTTCTTTACTAGGAAAATACGGATAGATGGAATAGCGTGAAAACCGAGAAATTTTTGTTTTTAAGCTCGGCATACAGTTAGAAATCTAGACATATATATTTGTAACCTAGTGGTGGCAAGGGCTACACCATAACTTAGGTTTGGAAAAAGGGGGAGGGGAGCGAGATGAATATTTTACTTTGCTGTGCAGCGGGAATGTCTTCCAGTTTGATTGTTACAAAAATGGAGAAAGCAGCAGAGGCAAGAGGGATACAGGTAAAGATTTGGGCAGTATCAGGTTCAGAAGTGCGAAATCATATTGATACTGCAGATGTACTTTTACTTGGACCGCAAGTACGTTATTTATTACCGAAAATGAAAGAATTATGTAAGGACAAGGGAATACCTGTTGATGTCATTCAATCTGTCCATTACGGGCTTTGTAATGGAGAAGCTATCTTGCAAGCAGCTTTGTTAATGAAACCATGAGGAGTGTGGGATAGATGATAGGGTTTTTAGAGAAATATGTGATGCCAGTGGCAGGGAAGGTTGCAGAACAGAGACATTTGCAAGCGATTCGTGATGGAATTGTTTTAACGATGCCTTTCTTGATTATTGGATCATTTTTCCTCATTATTAGTGCATTACCAATACCAGGATATAATGATTTTATGGCAGGTTTATTTGGTGAGAATTGGCAGAGGGCTTTAGGGTATCCAGTTAGTGCAACTTTTAATATAATGGCTTTAATAGCTGTTTTTGGAATCGCTTACAGACTTGGAGAATATTATAAAGTGGACGCTTTAGCATCCGGAGCATTGTCGCTTGTGACGTTTTTACTTGCAACTCCATTTCAAGTTGCATATATTATACCAAGCACGAAGGAAAGTGTGATTGTAGATGGAGCAATCCCAGCGGCGCTAATGGGAAGCCAAGGTTTATTTGTAGCGATGATTATTGCAATTATATCTACTGAACTTTATCGGTTTATTGTACAAAAAAAGATGATTATAAAGATGCCGGAGACAGTTCCACCAGCTGTGACACGTTCATTTGCGGCACTTGTTCCAGGTTTTATTGTTGTAACGGTTATTTGGATTTTGCGCTTAATTATAGAAAATACTTCTTTTGGCAGTATCCATAATATTGTGGGGCAAATTTTACAGGAACCACTTAGTGTACTTGGTGCTAGTCTTTGGGGCGCAATAATAGCAGTTATTCTCGTTCATGTTCTTTGGTCGTGTGGAATTCATGGTGCTACTATTGTTGGTGGTGTAATGAGCCCCGTTTGGTTGTCGTTAATGGATCAAAACCGAGTTGCTTTCCAAGCAGGGCAAGATGTACCGAATACGATTACTGCACAGTTCTTTGATTTATGGATTTATATGGGCGGTTCTGGTGCAACACTCGCTTTAGTTGTAGGAATGTTACTATTTGCGCGAAGTCAGCAATTAAAAAGTTTAGGGCGATTATCGATTGCACCAGGTATTTTTAATATTAATGAAATGGTGACTTTCGGTATGCCGATAGTAATGAACCCGCTTTTACTTATTCCATTTATACTTGTACCAGTTGTGTTAACGGTTGTTTCTTACTTTGCAATGGAATGGGGATGGGTCGCACGTCCGAGCGGAGCGGCTGTACCTTGGACGACACCTATTCTTTTTAGTGGATATTTAGGATCAGGCGGGAAAATTTCAGGTGTTGTTTTACAACTTGTTAACTTTGCACTTGCATTCTTTATTTACTTACCGTTCTTAAAAATATGGGATAAACAAAAAGTAGCGGAAGAAAAGGGGGAGTAAAGAACTAAAATGGATACGATAGAGACGAAAGCTTTTCACTTAATTTTGCATGGTGGTAATGCGAGAAGCTGCTCAATGGAAGCAATTGATTGCGCAAAGCGCGGTGAATTTCAGGAAGCAGAAGCGAAACTACAAGAAGCTTTAAATGAATTGCAAGAGGCGCATCGTTTACAAACAGAGCTCATACAGAAAGAGGCTGCCGGGGAAAAAACCGAAGTTACCCTTTTGATGGTGCATGCACAAGATCATTTAATGAACGCAATTACAGTGAAGGAATTGGCGAGTGAGTTTGTAGAATTATATAGGAAGATGTCGGTGGATGAATGAACCTTGCTTATGCGAGGTTTTTTTATGTTTTGCAAAGATACTGTTATGACGAAAAGAAGACCACTTACGCATGATTTTATTTATTATTTCCAAGTTTATGTAAAAATGAAAGTGTAAAGGGAGCTTCATTATATGGTTTATGATGACTTTATATTGGAAACGAAAAATAGCAAAATTAAATCGTCAATTAAGATAAAGTGAAACTTTAATCAGTGGGAGTTTTACTGCCCGGCGAATAGCGGGGTGAATAGACTATGTATGTGTGCTTACCATCAGTGGAGTGTTATAGGTTCCACTGATGGTATTTTTATATTAACAAACCTCCTTATTTGTGGATAAATATGGATGAGAATTAATCGATAGTAATAAATTCTCCTACACCACGAATTAATTTTTTTATATGCATACGTTCTGGTTTTAATACGCTTAGTATAGAATCAATGGCTTTTTGAGGATCGACAGATGTGCCGCAAGTATAACAATCAATTGCTGCAAATTTCTTTTCAGGATAAGTGTGAATAGAGAGATGGCTTTCTGATAATAAAATTAATACCGTAACTCCATATGGGTGGAATTCCTTTTTACTTACATTTAAAACGTGGGCACCAGAGCGATTCGCAGCGGAAACTAAATGATGTTCTAAAAAATGAATATCATTTAATAGAGAAAAGTCCACGCCCCATAAATCTACTATTATATGCCGACCAAATGTAGAATAGTCCATCTACTTGTACCCCCTTTGTTAAAATATCATCAAAATTGCATTTCTTGTTGATAGCAATGATGTAGGGTAAGGTCAGATTCTAAATTTAAAACGGCATTGTTACGGTGATCTAAATGTTCTTCTTTAAATTGAAATAAAGGAGCAAGAAGAGACGGTAATGTGCGAGGAGTTGGTACTACGTATAGTTGTTCAATTTGATTGAGTACATGTGAAGAGTTAGCAGCAATATGAAATCCCCAGTCAGTTCCGAAAGAAGGAACAATTATATGATAGTTTTTTACAGTTAATCCGGCATTTTCAATTGTATTACCGATACTCCAATATACAAGAGGTGCATCAGCAGGTGAATTAGATTGGCAAACAAATGCGCCATCCTCTGTTAGGAACGTAGCTATAAGGGCAAAGAGTTCACTTGTATATAAAGTGCTTAATACTTCTGTCGCTGGATCCGGAAAATCAATAATAATTACATCATATAAAGAGGAAGGAGATTTTAGGAATTCTTTTGCGTCACATACATGTACATTTGCACGATCATCAAAAAAT
Organism: Bacillus sp. AR13-1; assembly: GCF_008042285.1. Lineage (NCBI taxonomy): Bacteria > Bacillati > Bacillota > Bacilli > Caryophanales > Bacillaceae > Bacillus > Bacillus sp. AR13-1. The sequence goes on along the minus strand of NZ_QNUA01000007.1, from coordinate 270,569 downwards.
GCGCGTTTGTTTAAAGCAACTAATTCTGGAACATTGCGAGCCATTTTAATCATTTCTTCATCTAAGTCGACGAGGTCTACATGAAGAACCGTTTCATATTTTAAAACCTCTCTTAAAGCAAGACCATCGCCACCGCCTAATATGAGAACACGCTTTGGATCTATTACCTTTGACATAATCGGATGAACTAGTGCTTCATGATAGATTTGCTCATCAACGGAACTAAATTGTAGTTGTTTATCCAAATATAAACGAATATCGCTTACTTGGAGTAAGTTAATGTTTTGATAATTACTTTTTTTTTCAAATAAACTTGTATGTTCGCCAGCTTGTATTTCTTTTAGCGAAATTTCATCCCATACATCTAAGCTGTGCGAATCTGTGGGTACTATTATTACATTTTCCGATTGTACTTGTTTATCGTCTTCGTCCTGTTTATCTGGTTTGTCTTGCTTATCGTGTTTGTCCTGTTTATCTGGTTTGTCTTGCTTATCGTGTTTATCTTGCTTATCGTGTTTATCTTGCTTATCGTGTTTATCTTGCTTGTCGTGTTTATCTTGCTTGTCTTGTTTATCTTGTTTATCTTGCTTGTCTTGTTTATCTTGCTTGTCTTGCTTGTCTTGTTTATCTTGCTTGTCTTGTTTATCTGGTTTACCTGGTTTGTCTTGTTTGTCTTGTTTGTCGTGTTTATCTTGCTTGTCTGGTTTACCTGGTTTACCTGGTTTGTCTTGTTTATCTTGCTTATCTTGTTTGTCTTGCTTATCTTGTTTGTCTTGTTTATCTTGCTTGTCTTGTTTATCTTGCTTGTCTTGTTTATCTTGCTCGTCTGGCGTATCTTCAGTGTCCTGTTTGTCTAGTTTATACGTGTTTGAATCTAATTCAGAACCTTCTTCATGTTTATACCATTTATTTTGAACCTGTATTCTATAAATCTTCATTCTATTCTTTTTTCTATGCTTTGGCATTGGAATCCCCTTTCAAAATACTTTATTTTATTCTATTCTATGTAATTTAATAGAGTTTGACTGGACAATAACTAGACGAGTGTCTTGAATAGGTATTTGTTTTGATTTGAGTTGAAATATTATATTTTTTGGTACTATATTTTCACACTTTTAAAAAAATTAGTGTTTTTTTGTTTTAAACACAACTAGACAACTAAACACTAATCTATTTTCATACAGTTATGTGTTAAAAGTGAGGTGTTTTATAACACACTGTGTGTTTTTTTGGGGACACACTGATTGAAAGCGGTAACACACAAAGAAATCACTCGAAAAAACGCTGATTTTAGGCGTTTTGAAAAGTTGGCACGGTAATTGCATTAATAAATAGCGTAAAGAAAAATAAAAAACATAAATTTTTTATACAACACAAGGGGGATTTATAAATGAATATTTTATTATGTTGTTCAGCAGGGATGTCTACAAGTTTACTAGTTACAAAAATGGAAGCGGCTGCAAAAGCTCGTGGTCTAGAAGGTAAGATTTGGGCTGTATCTGGGGATGCAGTAAAAAACAATATCGATCAAGCAGACGTACTATTATTAGGACCGCAAGTTCGTTACATGCTTTCTACAATGAAAACGCTTGCCGATGAGAAAAACGTTGGAGTCGATGTTATTAACCCAATGCACTACGGCATGATGAATGGAGAAGCAGTTTTAGATCACGCATTAACACTAAAAAAATAATTAGGGGGGAAGCGAAATGCAAAAATTTATTGCATTTATGGAGAAATATTTAGTTCCAGTCGCAGGAAGAATCGGATCGCAGCGTCATTTAGTTGCAATCCGTGATGGTTTTATCGCAGTTATGCCTCTTATTTTAGTTGGATCGTTTGCAGTACTTATAAATAATCTACCGGTTGATGCATTCCAAAAACTTATGAAGGGTGCATTTGGGGATGTTTGGAAAGATATCGGCGGTGGTATGTGGACAGGGTCCTTTGCAATATTAGCCCTCATAGCCGCAGTTGGGATAAGTTATAATTTAGCGAAATCTTACGGTGTAGACGCGTTGTCAGCAGCAATTATTACATTCGGTGCATTAATTATTATATCTCCGACAACGCCAAAAGAAGGCGGTATTGATTTAGCTTGGACAGGATCACAAGGTTTATTCGTTTCTATCATTGTAGCTCTTCTTGTAACCGAGGTATTCAGGTTCTTTGTTCAAAGGGATATTACAATTAAGATGCCAGATGGTGTTCCACCAGCAGTAATGAAATCCTTTGCAGCATTAGTACCAGCATTTGTTATTTTAATCGCAACAGCAAGTATTCAATTAGCTGTGAAATTAGCGGGAACAAGTATTCATAAAATCGTATTTGAAACAATTCAATTACCATTACAAGGTTTAGCAGGTACATTACCAAGTGCAATTATTGTTGCTCTACTTATTCACGTATTATGGTTCTTCGGATTACATGGCCCTAATATTATTGGTGGTATTATCGACCCAATCTATTTACCAGCACTAGAAAAGAACATTAAATTATTTAACGATGGTATGTCTGCATATGATGTACCGCACATTTTCACAAAGCCATTCTTTGATGTATACGTATACATCGGTGGATCAGGTGCAACATTAGCATTTTTAGTAGCAGTAATGCTTGTTGCAAAGAGTGCGCAACTTCGTGGTGTAGGTCGCGTATCTATCGGTCCTGGTTTCTTCAATATTAACGAACCAGTTATTTTCGGTACACCAATTGTATTAAACCCAGCGTTAATCATTCCATTCGTACTTACACCAGTTGTATTAGTTATTACTTCTTATACAGCAATTTCCTTAGGATGGGTGCCAAAAACAGTTGCTTTAGTTCCATGGACAATGCCACCAATCTTTAGTGGTTATCTTGTAGCAGGTGGAAGTATTGCTGGTGCTGCATTGCAGCTAGTAAACTTTGCAATCGCGGTAGTTATTTACTATCCATTCGTATTAATGTGTGACCGTACGTATGTACAAGCTGCGAAAGCTGAAACAAAAGGAAACGACAATTCAGTATCACTTTAAAAAGTGTTGTTCTGACGAGTTTTTATAGCTCGTCAGAACAACTAACTTTTATATCATGTTCAGAAAGATGAGACCCATCTACAAGAACACCAAACTATCATTAATAAAATAATAATTTAATAGAAATGTTCAAACTGAAGGGGTATTTAAATCGGTTGAACCATAATAGAGAGGGCGGTAATTATGATGACTACAGCAGAACAAATTCCATTCCAATTGATTTTAAATAGTGGTAATGCACGAAGCTTTGCAATGGAGGCACTGCAATTCGCCAAACAGGGGAAAATGGCAGAAGCTGATGAAGCGATGGTAAAGGCGAAAGAAGCGATTAATGAAGCGCATCATTTCCAAACAGAGCTCATACAATCAGAAGCAAGAGGGGAAAAAACAGAGATTAGTGTTCTTTTAATTCATGCGCAAGATCATTTAATGAATTCTATTACGGTAAAAGAATTAGCGGCAGAATTTATTGACCTTTATAAAAAGCTAGAAGCGAAAGGGGAATAAAGCATGACTGGAATTAAAATTGCTACAATCGGCGGTGGCTCTAGTTATACACCAGAGTTAATTGAAGGATTTATTAAACGTTATGACGAGCTTCCTGTTCGTGAAATTTGGTTAGTAGATATTGAGGCAGGAAAAGAGAAGTTAGAAATCGTTGGTGACTTAGCGAAACGTATGGTGAAAAAATCAGGTTTACCAATTGATATTCATTTAACACTTGATCGCCGTGAGGCATTAAAAGATGCTGACTTCGTAACAACGCAGCTTCGCGTTGGTTTGTTAGAAGCACGTGCAAAAGATGAAGCAATTCCATTAAAATATGATGTAATTGGTCAGGAAACGAATGGTCCTGGTGGTTTGTTCAAAGCGCTGAGAACGATTCCTGTTATTTTAGATATTTGTAAGGACATGGAGGAACTTTGTCCGAATGCATGGTTAATTAACTTTGCGAATCCGGCTGGTATGGTAACAGAAGCTGTACTTCGCTACACGAACATTCAACGAGTAGTTGGTCTATGTAACGTTCCAATCGGAATTCGTATGGGTCTTGCAAGATTACTTGAAGTAGATGCAAGCCGGGTACACGTTGATTTCGCTGGTTTAAATCATATGGTATACGGATTAGATGTATACTTGGATGGCGTAAGCGTAATGGATCGTGTATTAGAACTTGTAACAGATCCAGAAAAGCAAATTACGATGGAAAACATTGCTGCGCTTAACTGGGAGCCAGACTTTATTCGCGGTCTTCGTGCAATTCCGTGTCCATATCATCGTTACTACTATAAAACACGTGAAATGTTGGAAGAAGAGAAAACAGCTTCGATTGAAAAAGGTACACGTGCAGAAGTAGTAAAACAATTAGAAGATGATTTATTCGAGCTATATAAAGACCCGAATTTAGATATTAAGCCACCACAATTAGAAAAGCGCGGCGGAGCCTATTATAGTGACGCAGCATGTAGCTTAATTACGTCTATTTACAATAATAAAGGTGATATCCAGCCTGTTAATACACGAAACAACGGAACAATTGCAAGCTTGCCACATGATTCGGCTGTTGAAGTGAACTGTATTATTACGAAAGAAGGTCCAAAACCAATTGCGGTCGGAGATCTTCCAGTACCAGTTCGTGGTTTAGTACAGCAAATTAAATCATTTGAGCGCACAACAATTGAAGCTGCTGTTACAGGGGATTATCATAAGGCGCTGCTTGCTATGACAATTAACCCACTTGTACCATCAGATAAAGTTGCAAAACAAATTTTAGATGAAATGTTGGAAGCACATAAAGAACATCTTCCACAATTCTTTAAGAAGATAGAGAAATAAGAAGCGGCGCTGTTTAGCCCGCTTTTTTTAATTCTAGTAGGAGGTATTGCGATGATTAAACTAATTGTAAATGCAGATGATTTCGGTCTTACGGAAGGTACAAATTACGGAATTATTGATGGACATAAAAACGGGATTGTAAATTCAACGACGATGATGATGAATATGCCAGGGACAGAGCATGCCGTACGCTTAGCGAAAGAGTATAAAACGTTAGGGATAGGAGTTCATCTCGTATTAACGGCAGGAGAACCGCTTCTTAAAGACGTTCCATCACTTGTAAGTAGCGATGGATTTTTTCATAAACAAAGTGTTGTATGGGAAGGAAATATAAATCCAGAAGAGGTAGAAAAAGAATGGACTGCTCAAATTGAGAAGTTTTTATCTTACGAATTAACACCAACTCATTTAGATAGTCATCATCACGTGCATGGATTACCGCTTTTACACGACGTTCTTGAGAGATTAGCAAGTAAATATAATGTTCCAATTCGTCGTTGTGAAGAAGAGCGAGCGGTGCGCCCATTTTCAGATGTGTTTTACAGTGACTTTTACGCTGACGGTGTGACGGAAGATTACTTTGTGAAGTTAAAGGAAAGAGTGCAGGACGAGCAAACGGTAGAAATTATGGTGCATCCAGCTTATATTGACCCAGAGCTTGTGAAACGTTCTTCTTACGTAATGGATCGCGTGAAAGAGTTGCGTATTTTAACGGAGAGTGAGCTGCCTGAGGGAATGGAGCTTGTGAAGTTTTAATAGGAAAACGACGGCTAAATGGGGCCGTCGTTTTTTGTGCTTACAAAATGGATAGAACATATCCACCGAAGGCCCCGATTATAACGATAATCCAAGGTGGTGTTTTCCAAAAAGCGAGTAAGCAAAATAGAAGAGAAGCAAAAACGAAATCTACAGAATTCATAATTGTACTCGTCCAAATTGGATCATAAAAAGCTGCAAGTAAAACGCCGACAACGGCTGCGTTTACTCCAAGTAGTGCACCTTGTATGTAAGATACTCTCCTTACACTGTCCCAAAATGGTAAAACGCCAACAACGAGCAGGAAGGCAGGAAGAAAGATAGCGATCGTTGCAACAACTGCTCCGGCGGTTCCATTTAGCACTGCTCCTATATAAGAAGCGAATGTAAATAGTGGGCCTGGCACTGCTTGTGTTAATCCGTATCCAGCAAGAAATTGTTCTTTTGTCATCATCCCGTTTTGTACAAACTCACTTTCAAGAAGAGGAAGTACGACATGCCCTCCGCCAAATACAAGTGCACCAGAGCGATAGAAGCTGTCAAATAAAGAGATGAAATAAGAGTATAGTCGTAACATCGGTAACAGTATTAATAGTCCGAAGAATAAGACGAGACAAGATATGGCTACCATTTTTGAAATAGGTACGTTTATTTTATGAGCTTGGCTAACTGGCTGACCACGATATAAAAACCAACCGATGAAACCAGATACTATAATGAGAATTACTTGTGTCCAGCTACTTGGCCATAATAGGGCGATTGCGGCAGTTACAATTGCGATTGTTGCACGGTTTCGGTCTGGTGTTAACTTTTGAGCCATTCCCCATATTGCATGAGCGACAATTGCGACCGCTACAAGTTTCAGTCCGTGAATCCAGCCAGTACTTCCAAGCTCGAATTGGTTAAGAAATGAAGCGAAGAAAACTAAAACGAGCACAGATGGGAGAGTGAATCCGATCCATGAAATAATGGCTCCTAATAATCCGCCGCGCAATAAGCCAACTCCCATACCGACTTGGCTGCTAGCAGGGCCAGGAAGGAATTGACATAGCGCTACTAAGTCTCCGTAACTTCGTTCATCCATCCATTTTCTTTTTTGCACGTATTCATGATGAAAATAACCAAGATGGGCGACGGGACCACCAAATGAAGTAAGTCCTAATTTAAATGATACGAGAAAAATCTCTATTAATGATTGGAAAGAGTAGTTATTATTTTTCAAAATTTCCTCCTAGACTGTTTTTCTAAGTGCATTATACAAGAGGGAGTAAAGCAAAAGAAACGATTTTAATGTAAAGATTGTGTGAATCTTTTCTTCGTAATTAAAATTTGAAAAAGTCATAAATGATTATGTCTAAACCATAAAGTAGTAGAAGTAGTGCTGGGAAATTTATATGAGGAGAATGCCCGTATGACAACACATTTCTTTGCTAGGTTAACAGGGAAGAGGGAAGTACCTCCTGTAAATACAGAAGCTTACGGTGTAACAGAGCTCATTTTTAGTGAAGATTTAAAGAAGTTGCAATATCGGGTCATATTAAAAAATATAAAAAAAATCACGTCATGCCAAATTCATTTAGGAAAAGCGAATCAAATTGGTCCAGTTATTTTAAGTTTGTTTGGTCCGTTAGAGCAAGGAATTAGTGTGAATGAAGGAGTCGTTACTGGTGTAGCTAGAGTAGAGGATTTTGAAGGGCCTTTACAGGGGAGAGCATTTGACAGCTTGTTTCAAGAAATAATGCAGGCAAATGTATATGTAAATGTTAATACGAAATCTAATAAAAAGGGAGAAATAAGGGGGAGAATAAGGGAAGTAAAGAAGTAAGCGAAAAGGCTGTCCAAAAAACATTTTGGAACAGCCTTTTCTAATTATATAGAGTGCTACAATATCGCCTAGTTTAATTTTTTACAGGCTGATTTTTAATGAAGAAGTCCATTATATAAAATACTTCGTCATCTGGGATTTGTATTTCAAATGTATTTTCAATAGGTTGCAATGCTTTTTTCACTTTCATATACATCCAGTACTCATCTTGTCTTCGTTTCTCTTTATCAGGATGAGGGAGGAGACTTTCACCTTTTTGAAGACGGTCAACCATGCAGCTCATATGCAAAATCACACCCATTAAACTGTCGGGAGTTAGCTGTAAAGAAATCAATTCTTGAATTGTATTTAATGCATAACGAATTGTTTTAATAAGTAATGCTCCATCGTTACGCTGCATTTGTTGTTCAAGAATATCAGCCATTTTTGCATATGTTTCTTCATACGTAATCAATTCTTGAATTGGTTGAATAGCTGTGTAGTTCACAATGTCTTGGAAATGATATGTTAAGCAAGGTATTTGCATATCGAAATTCGTGACGATACAAATGATATTACGCTCTTTTTTTATGTTCTCGATCATTTTCGTTAAATCTTTTTCATGAACGATGCTAATCGGAATAATTTCAATTAAGTCTTTATCAAAGCGTAAATAGTTCTCTAACATTTTTTGAATTGCTAAAGCACTTCCTTCGCCGGTTAAACAAGCTGTTAAAATCACGGATTTCATTGGCGATAGTGGCTTTTTCTTTTCTTCCTGTACGTTTAAATAGAACGGCGTTAAGTTCTTAACTGTTTCGTATAGTGCATCTAATGAATAGCCAAGCTGAGCTTTTCGAGCTGCTTCTAGTGCGTGTGGTGTACTCGTCATGGAAAGAACACGTACAGGGATTTTGAATTCAGTTTCTAATATATCACCAATATAAGCGAGAGATCCCATATCAACAAGTAAAAGAAGCCCGTTTACATTTTGAAGTGTTTTCATATACACTTTAACACGCTCTAAGAAGTCTTTTGGTGATTCATGCAAGGGCATATCGATACCAGTTACTTCATCAATACCGAGAAGTTCGTTTGCAACGTTTGCCATTTCTGTTGCGATGCCATTACCGTGTGCTAATATTAATACTTTTACTTCTGTTTGTGAGGCAGGAATTGGATCAACAACGAAGAACATTGTTAAAAAGCCAGCTTCATCAATAGGTATTGTTATTTGTAATTCTTCTTCTAATAGCTGAATACATTGCATAGCTACGGAAAAAGCTTCTTTATATTTCGTACGAATTTGATTTAATTGTGGGTGGTGAATTTGTTTCCCGCCTTGCAAACGTTGTAGAGTTGTCTGTACATGTAAACTTAAAGCGAGAAATACTTTTTCATCGAAAGTTTTAGATAAATATTTTTCAGCTAGTTCCGCAATTTTTTCACATACGGAAACGATATTACGATCCACAATTTTGAAAACATTTTCATGACTTGTTTTTTTAGATATTTGGTTAAAGTATTGGACGAAAAAGCTTTGAATATCATTTTCTATTAGTAATTCTAATTCTTCCTCTTCAATGCCGCGTGCTTGAAGTTCTTCATATTTATAATCAATATAATCGTAAATAGAAGAGCGACTTCCTTCGGGTTTTATTGTATGTTTACTCCAACCTTCATCACCTGTAAATACAAATGTTTCATTTGGTATTTGATATAGATGACGGCTCTTTCTTTCAATAAATAATCCTTCTTTCATATACCAGGGTAAATCTGTACTTGAAACACAGACAGAATCACGTTTTTTTGTTACGAAATCAGAATAAGCTTTCGCACAGGCAATTTGTACGTCCGTTTTCAATTGACCGATGTTATTTGGACAATTGTAAAAGACGAAAGCACGCATTGTATTTGGACTAACATGAATCTCTTTCCTTAGACGAATTGCTTCATTTGTGAAAAATAGTTGCAGTAAAGCAAACCGTTCTTTATGTGTTCGCTCACGAAGTGGTGGAAGCGTAACGGTCATCGGAATACGTCTTGTAAATGTTTTTAATAAAAATGAATTTGGTTCTTCGGTTGTTGCAGTAATAATCAACACTCGTGCCTTACGTTCATTTTCCGTTTCTCCAAGGCGGCGGTATACTCCGCGATCAATAAATGTGAAGAGCATCTCTTGTCCTTCTGGAGGAAGGCGATGTACTTCATCTAAGAAGAGGATTCCTTCATGTGCTTTTTCAATTAACCCTTTTTGATCACTGGCACCTGTGTAAGCTCCTTTTTTTATCCCAAATAACTGTCCAAGTAGTAGTTGTGGATTGTTTGCATAATCAGCACAGTTAAAGACGATAAAAGGTGCATCTTTTGGAAGTTGTTCCACTTCAATTGCGTATTCGTGCATTAAAGAAGCGAACATCGATTTTCCGACACCTGTTTCTCCAAGTAGTAAAGTATGCATACCGTTTGGAGGATAGAGAATAGAAGCTTTTGCTTTTTCAATTGCAATTTTTAGGCTTGTATTTTCAATAGCAAATATATCTAATGAAGTGCCCTTTGTTGAATGCGTTTCCAATGAAGTGTTCGTTTCTATATAAAAACGGACAGGGCGTGTACTCGTTTTTAATAAACGATTATCTTTCACAAGCTTGTTTAAATCGCTACTAACATTTGCACGGTCTAGCTGTAGAAGTGTAGCGAGTTCTGATGCTGTTATACCTTCTGTATAATTCCCTTTTTGTATTGCGTTAAAAATGAGATCTATTCGTTTCATTTCTATTCACCTCGAAACTTCATCACTATTTAAAATTCTACACAAAAATGAGAAGTGTGGGAAGAGAAAAATAAAACAGCTTTAGTACATAGGCACTAAAGCTGTTACAATCTTGTGTCTTTCCAAAAATTCACTTCGAGATGGGAAGATGGATTGTAGGGAAGTAGTTTATATCCTTGTGAGTGTAAATAATCAATTACTTTTGGGAGTATTTGCACTGTGACACTAGAATCATGCATTAAAATAACCTCTACTTGTTCATCGCTTTGATTTCGTACCCTTTCTAGTATTGCGGAAGGATTATCATAGCTTTTCCAGTCATATGTATCAATTGTCCAATCCCACATTTTATACTGGGCAGATACGAGTGCATCACGGTAATTCTTTTTTAAGTAAGGCATGCTACCGTATGGGACCCGAACGAGATGTGTATTTAAATGTGTAACTTGCTGGACAATGTTTTGGGTTTGCTCCATTTCTGCAATTAAAACAGATGGATCGCCAGTATAAAGACGTTTTACATCATGCGACATACTATGGAGACCGATATAATGTCCATCTTTAATCAATCGCTCCATCGTTTTTTTATAATGTGGCACCTTTCCGCCAATAACGAAGAAAGTTGCTTTTCCGTTCTTCTCTTTTAAAATATTTAAAATTTGTGGTGTGTATTTATTTGGTCCGTCATCAAATGTTAAGTACGCAATTTTTGTTGTAGGAGAGGTAGTTTGAATACTTTGGTAATCTTTTACTTGAATGTCTGTAGTTGCTTTTGTATTCGATGATGCGTACATAGTAATAGTTAAAAATAAAATTATACATTGAAGTAATCGCTTGATCATAACATTCACCCTCAGTTTGACAATCAAGATGTAAAAATGAAAATTTGATACTTTTTTCGTTATACGTATATCTTTCTCCAATAGAGGCACTCTCAAACAATCTATATTTTGGAAATGGGGAATAAGGATTAAAAAATAAAAAATAGCATCCTCTTATGAAAAGAGGATGCTATTTGAATATTTCATAATAGTAAAGGCTATACTACAATTAGTCTTCGCGTTTTTTCACTTTTTTATAGAAGGAAATAATTGGTTGGTAACGTTCGTGTACAAGACCGATTACTTCAGCAATGATTTCTGTAAAGAAGATTAAAATGAAAAGAAGAATAATGGATAACCATAATGTTGCACTACTGAAAATAATTGCATTTACACTAAAGAAAATACCCAATGCGTAAATAATTAGTACCGTTTTACGATGAGAGAATCCCATTGCAAGCAAACGGTGATGTAAATGCGATTTATCAGGTGCTGAAATAGGCTTTTTATTTACGATACGGCGGATAATTGCAAATGTCGTATCAAATATAGGTACACCTAAAATAATGATTGGAACGATAAAACTGAATAACGTTACGCTTTTGTATAATCCAAGTAACGATATAACAGAAATACAGTATCCTAAAAATAGTGCTCCTGTATCTCCCATGAAAATTTTTGCTGGATGGAAGTTGTAGAATAAAAATCCAATTGTACTTGCTAATGTAATCAGTGCTAGAGGTAATATAATAGCTGCTCCAGTACCCCATGGGCTAGTGAAGGCCATATATGCTAGCGTTGCAAGTACGATAGATGAAATCCCTGCGGATAATCCATCTAATCCATCAATTAAGTTGATGGCATTTGTAATACCTACAATCCAAAATACAGTAATTGGATAAGCAAGCCATCCGAGTTCAGTATCTCCAAGAATTGGAATATATAATACTTGCACTAATAATCCACTTTTTACAATCATGATGGCAACTAATAGTTGTCCACCGAATTTTACCTTCGCAGATAGTTCGTACATATCATCTAAAATCCCGATGATAACAATGATGATAGCACCTAAAGTTATCGATAACATTCTTTGTTCGTACAATCCACCGACAACAAATCCTACGGCTACACCGATGAAAATTGCTAACCCGCCAAGACGAGGCATAATTTTTTGGTGTACTTTACGCGCATTTGGCTTGTCTGTTGCTCCTATTTTGAAAGCTAATTTAATAACTAAAGGAGTAACGACGATTACAGTGATGAAAGATGCCAAAATGGCATAAATCACTTGTGAGTCCATTAATACCCCACCCTTTATAGTTTAACGTAATTTTTCTAATTGTATTTATCTGAAAATTATGATGTTTATTTACAGGCTCATAACATATGGTATCACAAAAAGATTAGAATTCAATCTTTTTTTCTTTCGGCTGTAAAGGGGAGTGAATTGAATATATGACAATTGGATATGGAATGTTGTGTCCTTAGAGAAGGTTGATCTCATATTGTGGCTTGTAATGTGACATTGTACTTCCCTCTCATATAGCGATGACTTTTGTTTCAGTATTATAAGTGTTGCACGTAAAATTGAGTAAGTTCCGTGTTAAAATGTGGGAATTTACATTTTGTATATATTGCATCATTTAACTTTACAAAATCTTAAAAAATAATAAAAAAACAATTCATATAATAAAGAAGTGAAAGAGTTTTCTCATTTTTAGTGTGAGAGGGGGAAGCACAGGGAGAATTCTGTGTATTCGTATATTTTCTTATGTATATTCCTGTGCGAAAGGAAAATGAAAATTACGATAATAGGTACCGGATATGTTGGATTGATTACGGGAGTAGGATTGGCGAGATTGGGACATTCAGTCACATGTTTCGATATAAATAGTGAAAAAATTGAACGGATTAAACAAGGCGAGTTACCTATTTATGAATGTGGATTAAGTGAATTAATAAATGAAGCATACGAGAATAATCATTTAACTTTTACAGCAAGTAAATCAACGGCATTTAATGATGTAGAGTTTATATTTATTGCAGTTGGAACGCCATCTTTATTAGATGGAACAGCAGATTTAACGTATATTCGTAGCGCTTGTGATGATATTGGAATATATGTGAATAACGATATTATTGTTGTTACGAAAAGTACGGTTCCTGTAGGGACAAATGATGTAATGAGAGAATGGATTGAGGATAAACTACAAGGTAGACATGAATTATATATTGTATCGAATCCAGAGTTTTTAAGAGAAGGTTCTGGTATTTATGATTTTTTTCATGGTGATCGTATCGTAATTGGAGCATGTAGTGAAGAAGCTGCAAGGAAAGTAGAGAATTTGTACAGTAAATTAAGCTTACAAACGTATATTACAGATATTCGAAGTGCTGAGATGATTAAATATGCATCTAATGCTTTTTTAGCTACGAAGATTAGTTTTATTAATGAAATTTCTAATATATGTGAGCAAGTGGGTGCAGATATAGTAGATGTAGCTACAGGGATGGGGATGGATAAGAGAATTGGTGCATCTTTTTTAAATGCAGGCATCGGATATGGAGGATCTTGTTTTCCAAAAGATACGAAAGCACTTGTGCAAATTGCAGGGAATGTTTCTCATGATTTTCGCTTGTTGAAAGCAGTCATTGAAGTGAATAATAAACAACAGTTGTTGTTAGTTGAAAAAGCGAAGAAAATTATAGATATGAAGAAGAAGCGAATTGCGGTTCTTGGTGCAGCATTCAAACCGAATACTGACGATATTAGGGAAGCACCATCTCTTATTATAATAGAGGAATTAATTAATATAGGTGCGGATGTGGTTTTATATGACCCGCAAGCTATTCAAAATGTAAGAAGTTTATTTGGAAATACGATACGATACACTGAGTGTATAGATGAATCGATTAGAGAGGCGCATGCAGTTTTTATCGTAACAGAATGGGAATCAATTCGAAATTATCCGCTAGAAAAGTATGCACAGCTTATGAGGGAACCTATTCTATTTGATGGGAGAAATTGTTATACTAATGGGGATGCCGAGAAGCATGGATTAGATTATTACTCAGTTGGGCGAAAAGGCGCCTGTAATAGTAATGTTTCTCAGGTGCGTTAAAAAGTGTATTTTCACATGCATATTTTTATATGCGATAATAGAAGTTTTAACTAGTGAAAGAAAAGAGGCAATGAAATGACTGAACGTTTAAAAGTAATGACAATTTTCGGGACACGACCAGAAGCAATTAAAATGGCACCTCTTGTATTAGAGTTGCAAAAGCACCCAGAAAAGATTGAATCAATTGTGACTGTAACAGCACAACACCGTCAAATGTTAGATCAAGTATTAAATATCTTTGGAATTACGCCAGATTTCGATTTGAATATCATGAAAGATCGTCAAACGTTAATCGATATTACAACACGTGGTTTAGAAGGTTTAGATAAAGTAATGAAAGAAGCGAAGCCTGATATCGTACTTGTGCATGGTGATACAACGACGACATTTATTGCAAGCTTAGCTGCTTTTTATAATCAAATTCCAGTAGGACATGTTGAAGCAGGACTTCGTACATGGGATAAGTATTCTCCATATCCAGAAGAGATGAATCGCCAACTAACAGGTGTAATGGCGGATCTTCATTTCTCACCTACAACAAAATCAGCAACGAACTTACAAAAAGAAAATAAAGATGAGTCACGCATTTTCGTAACAGGAAATACAGCGATCGATGCACTGAAGACAACTGTAAAAGAAACTTATAGCCATTCGGTGTTAGAGAAACTTGGAAATGATCGTCTTGTACTTATGACAGCACACCGTCGTGAAAATTTAGGAGAACCAATGCGCAATATGTTCCGTGCAATTAAGCGTCTTGTTGATAAGCACGAAGATGTACAAGTTGTATACCCTGTTCATATGAATCCTGTTGTTCGCGAAATAGCGAATGATATTTTAGGCGAGCATAGCCGTATTCATTTAATTGAGCCGTTAGATGTAATTGATTTCCATAACGTTGCAGCTCGTTCATACTTAATGTTAACTGATTCTGGTGGTGTACAAGAGGAAGCACCATCACTAGGTGTGCCAGTCCTTGTCCTTCGTGATACGACGGAACGCCCAGAAGGTATCGAAGCAGGTACGCTGAAATTAGCAGGAACGGATGAAGAGACAATCTTTGGTCTTGCTGATGAGTTGTTATCTGATAAAGAAGCTCATGATAAGATGACGAAAGCATCTAACCCTTACGGCGATGGTCGTGCATCTGAGCGTATTGTAGAAGCGATTTTACAACACTTTAAGAAGTAACAACAATTGCGTGAAATAAAAAGAGCCAAATCGTATAAGATTTGGCTCTTTTTTTATTCATGATTCCTCATAATCCACTCTGCATGAGCATTTGTAGAAGGGGGAGGAGGCGGTGGTGTTTTGTTCTCACTCGGCTCCTTCTTTGCTTTTGCGCTGGAGTTAGAATTTGAATCGGAATTTGTATTCTCATTTTTCGTAGTCTCTGTTGGAACTTTTGCTTTTTCTCCTATTTCCTTTTCAATTTCGTTACGTACAGTCTCTACACTGATTGGATCTGGAAGGAAGTAATAAATACCGCCAATTTTTCTGTCTTCTCCTTCAAGTTTTAATGTTTGTATTGTAGAAGGGTCGAATCCAGAGATTTTATTGTAAAGAGCAAGTCCGTCTGAAATAGGAATATCGGTTTTTATATATTTTCCAACTACCTTTGTTAAATCTTTAATTTTAAATACGGTAGAAGCAGAGTTTAGCTTTTGGGCAACAGCAGCCAGTACTTGTCTTTGTCTAGCAGCTCGACCATAATCACCGTTAGGATCTTGCTTTCGCATACGGACGTACGCGAGTGCTTCTTCACCATTTAAGTTCTGTTGACCTTGTTTAAATTGGATTTTTTTATAGTAATCCACGTCAGAGCGTTCCCAGAAATCGAAGGGGACATCAACGGTAATACCGTCAACAGCATCAACGATACCTTTAAATCCTTGGAAATCAATTTTAATATAATGATCAACAGGAACTTTTAAAAACTCTTCGACGGTGTCGATTGCCATTTTTTCTCCACCGTAAGCATGGGCAGCGTTAATTTTGTCTTCTTTATTTTTGCCAACAATCTTAACACGAGAATCGCGTGGGATACTCATAAGTGAAACCTTTTTTGAGTTTGGATTAACTGTCGCGAACATGAGTGAATCTGTTCGGCCGTTTTGACCATCTGTTGCGTAATCCTCAATACCCATAATTAGTATTGTGAAAGGTTTTTTTGTGATTTCCACATCTTCTGCTCGTAATTTAGATTTTTCACGGCTAAATCCACTGTACATCCCCATGAGAGAAGTGTAGGAATTTAACATATAAAGTCCTACGCTACCAAATAAAAATGCGAAAATAAGAAAGAAGAAAAACTTTCTTCTACGTTTCTTTTTTATTCTGCTATTTTGGAGATGATAATAACGTTCTTCCATATATAATCTCCTTAGTTCATTTGTAGGGAATTAATTCACTACATTAATCTTTAAAGGCGATACGTTAGCTATTCTTAGATAACACCTTGTTCTAAGTACAACATATCTCCTTCTTTAATTGTACACTTCCCGTTTGTTAATTCAATCATCCAATCTGTAAATGTTTGTTTTCGATTTTCTTCTACATACGTATCGAATGTGACGTTTTCTAGATAATGTATATCTTTAATGTTATATTCTGAATTACGTAATTCATTTTCAACTTTGCCAAGCAATGTGTAATCAATTTCTGTTTCCATAACGCGCATTAGTTTTCGCTCAACAACGCCTACGTGATTAAGACCTTCACTTGTACACTTTCCATATGCACGAATTAATCCGCCAGCACCAAGTTTAATACCGCCAAAATAGCGCGTAACGACGACGACAGTATCTTTTAGACCTCGCTTTTTTAATACCTCTAACATAGGTACACCAGCTGTGCCGCTCGGTTCGCCGTCATCGTTTGCCTTTTGAATTTGATCTTGTTCACCGATTAAATATGCGGAACAATTATGTGTTGCATTCCAATGCTGTTTTTTTATTTTTTGTATAAATGCTTGAGCTTCCTCTTCCGTTGTGGCGCGATTCACATAGCAAATGAATCTTGATTTTTGAATCACAATTTCGTGCTCTCCATAGCCTTTTATTGTTAAATATTGTAATAACAATGGTATACGCCCCTATCTTTCAAAATAACTAGTACTTTACATTTTAAAAGCGAGCGTTTTTATATTCAAACATTTTTTACAAATATGTTGAAATTTTTGGTGAGTATTTTATCTTTTTGTTGTAATTTGTCGAGCGAGTGATTGTAGTTTCTAGCCGGCATTTTTATGTATGGATGCACCTTTTCTAGTTTTCGTGTAAAATTAGGGGATAAAAATTTTTTATAAGGCAGGTACGAAAATGAAAACAGCTATTGTTACCGATAGTACAGCATATATACCGAAGCATATTCGTGACGAACTCAATATATATATGATTCCATTAAACGTTGTGTTTGGAACGGAATCTTATCAAGAAGAGGCTGAAGTTTCAGCAAATGATTTTTATATAAAAGTACGTGAACAAGAAGAACTTCCGAAAACTTCGCAACCAGCAATTGGAAAGTTTTTAGAGTTATATGAAGGGTTATCTAAAGAATATGATGCAGTTATTAGCATTCACCTTTCCAGTGGAATTAGTGGTACATATCAAACAGCAACGGCAGCTGGACAGATGGTAGATGGTATTGATGTATATACGTACGACTCTGAAATTAGTTGTGAAGTACAAGGGTTTTACGTGCGTGAAGGGGCGAAATTAGTAAGTGAAGGGAAAGCCCCAGAAGAGATTATCGCTCGCTTTGATGAAATGAAGCAAACGATGGATGCTTATTTTGTAGTGGATGATTTACATCATTTACAACGTGGTGGAAGATTAAATAGTGCACAAGCTTTCATTGGTAGTTTGTTACAAGTAAAACCAGTATTATACTTTAGAGATAAAGTAATTATTCCATTCGAAAAAATTCGTACGCGTAAAAAAGCGTTAAAGCGTATCGTTGAAATCTTTGATGAGCAGGCAAATAAAGGTGTGCCTATGGAAGCTGTTATTATTCATGCGAATCGTGAAGAGGAAGCTAATGAATGGAAACAAGAATTAGAAGAGATATACCCTCATGTTACAATTCGTACGAGTTATTTCGGAGCTGTAATTGGGACGCATTTAGGTGAAGGTGCGCTTGGTTTAGGTTGGTATACGAAGTGATAAAGATATAAAAGCTCTCTTACTTGAAGAGGGTTTTTTTACGGGGATTTGACAAGTTAATATTTGGAAATGGTAAAATGTATGTAAAATTAAATAATGAGGAAAGTTTTATTACTTACTTTTTACAAGAAACTATATTATAATAGAAGAGAGGTGAAACATATGGAGCATAATTCTTGTTTATGTCCAAAGTTTGAGTCAGCTTTTACAATGCTTAGTAAGAAATGGACTGGCTTAATTATTAAATCTTTGCTCGAAGAGCCGAAACGTTTCAGAGAAATCGCAGATATTATACCGAATATGAGCGATCGTATGTTGTCAGAACGTTTAAAGGAATTAGAAGGCGAAGGTATTGTAGTTCGTAATGTTTATCCAGAAGTACCAGTTAGAATAGAGTACGGTGTAACTGATAAAGGGAAAGCGTTGGAAAGTGTTATGGATGAGGTCCAAAATTGGGCTGAGAAATGGATGAAGTAACGTTTCTATTTCATTCATATTGGAGTATTTTCAAAACGTAAGGGGTTCCCTTACGTTTTTTTTCAATCCTATAAAAAACGGTGTAAGGCTCTTAAAATTCTACATATATATACAAATTTAGATATACTTTGCTATAGAGATAAATGTAATAT
The DNA here is from genome assembly GCF_008042285.1 of Bacillus sp. AR13-1. Taxonomy (NCBI): domain Bacteria; kingdom Bacillati; phylum Bacillota; class Bacilli; order Caryophanales; family Bacillaceae; genus Bacillus; species Bacillus sp. AR13-1. The sequence goes on along the minus strand of NZ_QNUA01000007.1, from coordinate 251,645 downwards.
TACATTTATTTTACAAAACCGTAACATTAGCAAAAAAACTCCCGAATTATGGTATAAATTTTAATAGGTTATATACGGAAAATGAAAAAAGAAAGCGGTGTAAAAAATAAAATGAAAAAGCTAAAAATGGCATCTTGCGCATTAGTTGCAGGGTTAATGTTTTCTGGGCTAACACCAAATGTATTTGCAGAAGATAAAATTTCTGACGTGAAATCACAAATTAACACACAAAATGATACTTTACATAAACAACAACAAGAACGTGATGAATTACAAAAACAAATGAATGACTTAAACAAAACAATCCAAGGTTTGGATAAGTCTGTTCAAGAGAACGCTTCAAAACTTGATGAAACAACAAAAAAAGTTTCTGATACTGAGCAATTAATCGAAAATAAAAATAAAGATATTGCAGAACTACAAACAAAGATTGCAAAACGTGAAGAGTTATTAAGAAAACGTTTAGTTGCACTACAAGAACAGCCAAATACGAACATTGTAACAGAAGTTCTTGTAAACTCTAAAAACGTTGCAGATTTAGTTGATCGTTTAGCTTCTGTGTCTAAAATTATGGAATCTGACGAAGATATCATGAAAACACAACAAGAAGATCAAACGAACGTGAAAAAAGATGTTGAGACAGTAAAAGAAAAACAAAAAGAATTAAAAGAAGCACAAGCTCAAATTGAAACTGCTAAGAAAGAACTTGACGTTGAAAAAGAGAAAAAAGCAACAGCAGTAAACGATTTAAGTGGTAAAATGGATACAGTTGTAACTACAATGACAAGTACGGAAGGTCAATTGAAAGAGCTTGAACAACAGGCATTAAAATTACAACAAATCGCTGAAAAAGAAGCGCAAGAAAAAGCGGCACAAGAAGCTGCTGCTCAAAAACAAGCAGAGCAAGCTGCTAAAGAAGCACAAGCTCAACAAGCTGCACCAGCGCAAGCGCCTGCAGAACAAGCTGCTCCAGCAAACAATGCTGGACAAGCTCAAAAAGAAGAGCCTAAAAAAGAAGAAGCGAAAAAGCCAACTCCAACTCCAACTCCAGTTCCAGTTCCGGATACTCAAGGTGGCAGACAGGATGTTGTTGAAAAAGCTAGAGGTTTAGTGGGCCTAAAATATGTATGGGGTAGTGCGTCAATTTCAAATGGTGGTTTTGACTGCAGTGGACTAATCTCTTATGTTTACGGTTTAGGTCGTCAAGATACAAGAAGCTTATGGAGCTCTGTACAAAAAATTAGTGCATCTGAAGCGAAGCCAGGAGATCTTATCTTCTTACAAGGTACTTACAGAGAAGGCGTATCTCACGTTGGAATTTACATTGGTGGCGGTCAAATAATTCATGCTGCTGATGAGTCAACAGGTGTTACTTACGGTAGTGTAAATAGCTCTTACAACCAAAAACATTTCTTAGGTTACGGTAGATTATAGGATTTATAATTGAATAAAAAACGTGTATAAAGTCGATAGCTTACTATTTTATAAGTAGGTTATCGGCTTTTTTGAGTTTTTACGAGATAAAGAGAAGGATTTATAGTAGTGCTGGAGGTGGTTATTGATGATGTTAGCTGGTAGACAGTTATTGTTAGAAGAACTCTCTTCAGATTTGCAGGATAAATTGGATCATTTGAAAAAGCACCGAGAAGTCGTTTGTATGCAAGGTGTAATTAAGAAGTTTTCAAAATATACGTGTCAGCGCTGCGGAAATATAGAGCAGCGACTATTTGCATCATTGCTATGTAAAAGGTGCAATGAAGTATGTACGTATTGCCGGAAATGTATAACGATGGGCAGGGTAAGTGAATGTACTGTACTTGTTCGCGGGATTGCTGAAATAAGCGGAGAAAGTTATTTGAATCCGTTACAGTGGGAAGGCATTTTGTCTGACGGTCAGGAGTTAGCTGCGCAAAGTGTCGTTGACGCTGTTAAGCAGAAAGAATCATTTTTTATTTGGGCGGTGTGCGGGGCTGGAAAAACAGAAATGTTGTTTCGCGGAATTGCAGAGGCACTACAAAAGGGAGAAAGAGTTTGTATTGCAACGCCGAGAACGGACGTTGTACTTGAATTAGCACCAAGATTACAAGAAGTGTTTCCAAATATAAATGTAGCTGCTTTATACGGAGGGAGTTTAGACCGAGAAAAAGATGCGGCGTTAATCGTTGCAACTACACATCAATTGTTACGTTATTATAGGGCGTTCCATGTCATGATTGTAGATGAGATAGATGCTTTTCCGTATCATGCAGATAAGATGTTGCAGTATGCAGTAAACGAAGCGATGAAAGAGAAGGCAGCACGTATTTATTTAACTGCAACTCCAGATGAAAAGTGGAAGCGTAAGTTGCGAAGTGGTAAGCAAAAAGGGGTTATTATTTCAGGGCGATACCATCGTCATCCATTGCCAGTTCCGATATTTCGGTGGTGCGGAAATTGGAAAAAGGGTCTTATACGTAAAAAAATTCCTCGTGCTTTATTACAATGGTTAAATCTGTACTTATCGAAACGATACCCCATTTTTCTATTTGTTCCTCATGTGCGATATGTAGAAGAAATTAGTCAGTTATTAAAATCATTAAACAATCAAATTGACGGTGTGCATGCAGAAGATCCGGCGAGAAAAGAGAAGGTAGCAGCTTTCAGAAATGGAGAAATCCCTTTATTAGTTACAACGACGATTTTGGAGCGAGGAGTAACTGTTAAAAATTTACAAGTTGCAGTTCTAGGAGCTGAGGAAGAAATATTTTCAGAAAGTGCTCTCGTTCAAATTGCAGGGCGTGCTGGCAGAAGCTCTGATGAACCGCATGGAGATGTTATCTATTTTCATTATGGAAAGACAGAGGCGATGGTGCGTGCGAAAAAACATATTCAAAGTATGAATAAGAATGCTAAAGAACAAGGATTGATAGATTGATGCATTGTCTACTTTGTGATGAGTATATTTCATATGCGATTAGTTGGTACACTTTTTTTGTTAAGCTTCATAAAAAGTATATATGTGATAGATGTGAACAAAAACTTCCCTATATTATAGGAGATATTTGCAAGGAGTGTGGTCGGCCTTTAGAACTTGTACCAGCTGAATATAAAAACGGGGATATTTGTATGGACTGCATAAGGTGGACGAACGAGCAGGGGTTTCCGTCTCTCATAAATCGTTCGTTGCATGTGTATGATGAAGGGATGAAAGAAATATTAGCACAGTTTAAATTTCGAGGAGATGCTGAATTAGTGCATATTTTTCATCAGCCTTTTCGAAGTCTTTTTCAAAAAAAATTTGCGAATGTTTCAGTTGCCATTCCGGTTCCTCTTAGTGAAGAGCGAGAATACGAGCGTGGTTTTAATCAGGCGGAGTTACTAGCTTCTTGTTTGCCTATCAAAATGTTTTGTACATCATTAAGAAGAATAGAAACGGAAAAACAAAGTAAGAAGAAGCGTAAAGAAAGGATATCGGGAGTTAATCCTTTTTATTTTCAGGGAGAAGAGATGTTTCATGAGCAACACGTTTTAATCGTGGATGATGTGTATACGACAGGAATTACTGTTAGGCAAATTGGAAGCCTTTTGTATGATCGAGGAGCGAGAGAGGTTTCTTGTTTGACGCTTTGTAGAGGTTAATATGTGAATGTCGAAAGGAGTAATAAAAAGACGACAGGTCTTCTTTGACTTACAGTCTTGTCATTCGCTATAGTCAGAATATGGGGCGAATGCCCTGATTTTAAGAGTGAAGGGAATGGAATGAACATGCAAGGACGAGTAAAATGGTTCAATGCAGAAAAGGGATTTGGGTTTATTGAGCGTGAAGATGGTGACGATGTGTTTGTTCATTTTTCTGCTATTCAACAAGATGGGTATAAGTCGTTAGAAGAAGGTCAACAAGTGGAGTTTGATATTGTTGATGGAGCACGTGGGCCACAAGCGGCTAATGTTGTGAAACTGTAAAAATTAAGTTTTTGGAAAAGATAGAGCTGTATTTTTAGCAGCATTATATAGATGGCGAAAGCTCTTGCTCGTAACAAGGGCTTTTTTGTTTTAGAGGAGTTGTCAAAAAGTTGTTTCTTTTCTGTAACTAATTGTCCACAGTTACATTCGTTATTCACGATGTTAATAGGATAAAATAAAGATAGAAACGATGCATCTTTTCATTTCAACAAAAAACGATAAAAAAATCGCAATTCCACTAATTTTTTAAAAAAATTAGAAGGAGTTTTTAAGCCAATGTCGAAATTATAGTACATAGGCTTGAAAGGAGGAATTCATCTATGAAATTCAACATTCGTGGTGAAAATATTGAAGTAACTCCAGCATTAAAGGAATATGTAGAGAAAAAGCTAAGTAAATTAGAGCGTTATTTTGATACATTCCCAGAGATTAAGGTTAATTTAAAAGTATACTCTGACAAGCAACGTATCGAGGTAACAATTCCATTTACAGATTTATTACTTCGTGCAGAAGAAACAAATAGCGATATGTACGCTGCGATTGATTTAGTAGTTGATAAAATTGAGCGACAAATTCGTAAACATAAAACAAAGGTAAACCGTAAATTACGTGAGAAAGGTTCTGTGAAAACTAACTTTATCCTTCCGGAAGCAGTAGCTGTTCTGGATGCGGTAGAAGAGGATGAATTAGAACTTGTACGTACAAAACGATTCGATTTAAAACCGATGGACGTTGAAGAAGCGATCTTGCAAATGGATATGCTAGGACATAGTTTCTTCGTCTTCACAAATGCTGATACAAATGAAACTAATGTTGTATATGGCCGTAAAGATGGGAAATATGGTTTAATCGAAACTAAATAATCATTCAAAAGCGCAGCCGAAATGGCTGCGCTTTTTTTATATGTTTTAGTGGTTGTATTGAGATTTTGAGTGTGATTATCTCTACAAGTATTTCCTTGCCATGAGGATACTAATTTTGTTTAATTTAACAAAATTTTATAATTGTAAATAAAATGTTAAGTTTCCTGGAATTAAGTGATAGTGCATTTCGACCATGATATCCTAATAATGCATTATAAAGATTTAGTTTATTCCTTCAGTGAAAAAATAAAATCAATATAATGCTACAAATTATCGGAGGTGTTTTTAGTGAGTATTAAGAAAAAAAGTCGTTTTATGTTTGGATCTGTTTTATCTTTAGGTATTTTAGCTAGTACTTTTGCTTTAACCGAACCGGCTAAGGCTGATACTAAGGCTAATACAAGGGATGATCATGTGGAATTTACCTTTAGACTTTGGAATGCATATGATTATACTAAGGCACGTCCTAAAGAGAATGATACTTCTATGTATATGCGTGTGAAGAGCAGTGAGAAGGGCGGTGGTTCTTTCAACGTTTGGACAGAAGCGGATAAAAATAAAAATGCAGAAGATAGAAAATGGGTAAATGTTTCAGGTGATTCAGGTAAGCATGAAGGAGAAGTGCAACCAGGTAAAACATATCTTTTCAGAAATTATGCACATGAAAACTATGGGAAAAATGTTCCTGTTAGATTTGGTGGTTATTCTAGAGAAAATAATGCTTATCCTACTGCTTGGAGCCCTGATAGTGTAAGACCTAATGGACCTTACATCGAATATTGATTTAGAAATTATAAATTGAAATTATTTATTTTGTAGCGCTAGAAAAAGTCGTATAGTTTCTAATCTAGATTATACGACTTTTTCTGCTATTTAATTTTTAAAAATAGGAGGAGCTGTAATGAAACTTATTTCAAAATATATTTTAGTTTGTTTTTTTATATTGAGTATTAGTTTCTTAGTTTCTTGTCAAAAGAAAGTAGATGAACCTATTGTAAATATTGAAGATACTTTAACGGAAAAAGGAAATTTAAAAAGTATTCAGTTGCAAGAAATTAAGAAAAATACTATTTATGAACAAGTATTTTTTGGGAATGAAAATGGTAATGATTTCTTTCAAGGTCAAATAGATAGAAATGATATTGCAATAGAAGATAAGCTTTTAGATAAAAATTTAAAGTCAGGAGTTATACCAGAAAATTATTATGTTTTTTTAACGGGTGTTACGAATAAGAAAAAACCAACGTATCTTTTGGGACGGATTGAACAAATTGATGGAAAAGTAATTCAGTGGAAACAAGAAGTTAAGAGTGTACAAAGAAAAGATGCAAATGGTGTTTATCAGTATGATGTTTATCAGTATGAAGTTGAGTTTCCTAAATTTGAAGGAGAGAGAGCAAATGTTTCTTTTCGTTACATTTGGTTAAATAAAGAAAATAAATGTTATGGTGTTGCGGATCAATTATTCATATTAAAAAAGATTTAAATTTAATTAATGGTTTATGGAGGAGCTATAGATGAGTTACTTTTTAGGAAGGATTTTAAAAGGTAGGATGTTTTGGTTGTCTTTATTTATTATGTTAATAATTGTTATTGCTCAATATATTGCTATGTGTGTAACAACTAAAGGATTTAACGATGATGGGATTATAAAGGTATCCCCATATTTGTCTAATATTTTATATTTTACTAGATTATCGTTTTATAGTGAGTTTTATCTACTTATATTTCCTATGCTTTCTGCAATGGCTGTAGCAGGTATTTATAGAACTGATAAAAATTATGGATTTATTTATCCTGTTATTTCTAAAATGGGAACACGTCATTATTTTAAGCTACTTTATTTTATGAATTTCATTGTATCTTTTTTTATTATAAGTGTCCCTATACTATTTAATTTTTATTTATATGCAATGACTTATCCAACAGTTACTCCGCATCCAATATTAAATTATATGGCTTCTACTGTTTCACCAACAGCTCAAGTTCATATAGTTTATTATGAGTACCCTACTTTATATTTTCTAACGTATGTATTTTTAAATGGTTTATACGGTGCAGTTTTTTCAAGTTTGGCTTTATCAGTTTCGTTTTTTATAAAACGAGTTTATTTTATTTATTTAGTTCCATTTATTTTACATATTTTTTGGCTTGGTATTGGAAAAGGGATTCTCAATCCTAAAGATTATTTAATTAAAGATTTCGGCTTTTTTGAATTACAAGTTTTTCTTAGTGTACTGTTATGTATTTGGTTTTGCTCTGTAGTTCTTTATTTACGGGGGAGTAGGAAGCATGTTCTTTTATAATGTAATGAAAGAAACTATAAGGATGAAATATGTTTGGTTAAGTATTCTCTTTTTACTTAATGTCAGTATCATTGGTTGTTTGTTCAATTATTTTGAACCTGGAATTGTAAAAGAGAAAATGAATGAATTGGAAACTTTGTATAAGGTTATGTCGTTTTATAATTTATCAACTATATTTATTCCTTTAACAATCGTTTTTTCTGTATATTCTATGTCGAATTTTTTTAGTATTTATGTTGTTTATAGAGTGAATAATGCATTGAAATTAGTTTCTATATATTATTTAAAATTATTAGTTTTCGTTTATTTTTTTGCGGGGAGTATGATTTTACAGTTATTTTTGATGTCAAATATGATGGCTGTAAACAGTATTTCTGTGAATTATCCATTATTATTTTGCATTCAATTATTTGCGAATATTTTCATATGTATGATAAGTGCTTTGTTGCAATTATTTTTACCTAGTTTACTTGCAATAATATGTATGATCACTGCTGTTTTACTAGATAGATTTATATTACATGGATTTTTATTTACAAATGTTTTTTATATAAATGTGTTTGAAGATGCTACGGGTTTATTTATACGTTTATTTGGATGTTTTTCTATCTTTTTTATAAGTGTATGGATTTTATCTAAAAAAAGTTATATTTCTATGAATGATGAAACAGAGGTGATCTAGTTTACATTATGATTTTATATCATTTGTTAAAAAGAGATTTACATGTAAGGTTTAGAGATTCCATCAAGATAATGGCTTTTTTATTCTTAATTTACGCTATGATTGTATTTACTTTTTTATACAATCAGTCTCTTATTAATGGTAAAGAACCTGGATTAGTAGATGTTACCTTTTATCGATTTTTTCATGGAGTAGACTTTGTTGATTTATCTCACTTTTATAAGGAGGGGCGATTTTCTATCCCTTTTTATTGGATTTTTTTTCAAATCACTCCTTTGTTGCTTGTAGGGAATTTTGCTTTTTCAGATATTCAACAGAATGGTGTTTATTTATTTCCTCGTGTTAAAAAGAAGCATTTTCTTTGGTTAACGAAAATACTATCTTTGGTCTTTTATATAATTAGTATTTGGATTGTTATGTATTTTCTTTGGTTTACTGTTTACTATTTGCTTTCTTTTGGCGAGTATTCTTTTTTAAATTTATATAGTCAATTTTCTTATAAAATATTAGGTACTATGCTAATTCAAATAATCATAAGCTTTTTATTAGCTTTAATTTTTGAGTTTTTAACGTTTTATATACCAATAACTATTGTTTTTGTACTGATGTTGATGTACCTATTTATGTCTATTTTCTTTCATAATATTTATTTTTTAGGCTCTTTTGTTATGCCAAATCGCTGGTATTTTGTTGATCACAGTTCAATTCAATTGACTTTAGGTAATAATCAATCTATTCAATGTAATGATTTACTTTTAATAGGAGTAGTAATTGTTGTTGTAATGATTTTATTAGGTAGTTTTTGTTTTAAAAAACTAGATGTGATAGGTGAATAATTTATGGACAATTATATTAAATGTGAATGTATGATGAAAAAATTAAAAGGAAATATTGTGTTAGATAATATTAGTTTATCGATAAAAAAAGGCGAGTTTTTAGTTTTGAAGGGGCATAATGGCTCTGGTAAAACGATGATTTTACGAGCTATATCAGGGTTAATGCGTTTGAATTCTGGATTTGTTTATATAGATAATAAAATGATTGGGAAACAAAAGCAATTTCCTGATTCTATGGGAATATTGATTGAATATCCAAGTTTTATTCCAGGGTATACTGGTTTTCAGAACTTGAAATTTTTAGCATCGATTAACAATAAAATTTCTGATGAGGAAATTTATAATATTATTCAAAGGGTTGGACTTGATAAAGCAGATAAGAGAAAGTATAAAAGATACTCTTTAGGTATGAAACAACGTTTAGGGATAGCGCAAGCTTTAATGGAACGACCAAAATTATTGTTATTAGACGAGCCAACTAATGCTTTAGATAGTGATGGGATAAAAGATGTTTTAGATATTTTGGAAGTAGAAAAATCTAAGGGAACGACTATTATTGTAGCTAGTCATGATGTGCATGTTCTAAATAATGGAATAGTAGATCGTATTGTACATGTTAATAATGGAAAGTTGGTAGATTAATAGTGACAAGAAAACATGTCTTAATAATCATTGGATTGTGTGTGTTGCTATGTACATTTGCTAGTTTGTTTAGATTTAAAACATTAAATCAAAATAATGAATCTTATAAAGTGGTAAAAGATGATTTTTTATCTAATAGAACTTTTGATGATGGACAAGGAGTGAAGTTTCATGCACTTGAGCCTCTTGATCCTACAAAAGTTTATGATCCTTATGAAGACCGTGAAGTAGTGACGTATGTGTTACTTTTAAATATTACAAATACAACAAATCGGGATATTAACTTATTTAGTAATAAGTCTATTTCTAATACAATGTTTTATTCTAAAATAGGGGAGTTTTATAATTTAGTTCCTTATTCAATGGAATTACCTGAAAAATATCAGTTTGATCCTGTAATACCTGCTGGTAAAACAGTACGAGGATATATAGGGACAAATTATTTTATAGGAGATGACCCTTATAAAAATTATAAAAACTTTTCAAATGAATCAACTAAGGTGAAATTCATTTCTTTTATGAAGGATAAGAAAGGGAAATATCATGAATTAGAAATACCAATAAATTAATAACATTTATTAGTAGTATTAATTTGAAGTGTAATTGTAAAAAAAGAAAAAGTTCTATATAAAATGTATTAAGTAGAGTGTCTTTTTCTTCTTTATTGATATCTATATATTTTAAGTTTATTTTTGAGTTGCTGTGGTTGAGTATATCTTGCAATATAATGATAGATATTGTTTATAGAAATCAAAAGCTGAAGGTTTTGCGCATTGTGTGAGTATCTATGGATGCTGCACCGGCAAAATCTTTGGCTTTTGTAATTGTCGATTTGAATCTTACTAATATGTTCATTCCAGCTACTCTCTTTAAAGGGAACGGGAAAGAATATTATTTAGAATTAATATGAAATTTGGAATATGAATTTGAAATAGAGAGGTAGGGAAAAGAATTATTAATTTGTTGAAACGAATAAAATAAAAACTTTTTCTGAATCTACGGCTCGACATTTGGACGATTGTTGTCATAGTTATAAGACAAGTGTTACAATTATCATTAGGTTTATACATTTTAGTTTTTTAATTAGGAGAAAAATTGGCATAACATAAATTTGATTTTTATAACGACTGATTGTAAAGAGAAAAAGAAAGCAATCGGAAGTTTTATTTTAATAAAAGAGGAGCGTATTTCCTATGATCGGTATTTTAAAAAAGGTATTTGATGTCAACCAACGCCAAATTAAACGTATGCAGAAGACAGTGGAGCAAATTGATGCATTAGAATCATCTATTAAGCCGCTAACTGATGAACAATTAAAAGGAAAGACGATTGAATTTAAAGAACGTCTAACAAAAGGTGAGACAGTAGATGATCTACTTCCTGAAGCTTTTGCGGTTGTTCGTGAAGCAGCGAATCGTGTTCTTGGAATGCGTCCATATGGCGTACAGCTAATGGGTGGTATCGCCTTACATGAAGGAAATATCTCTGAGATGAAAACAGGTGAAGGTAAAACGTTAACATCTACTTTACCTGTATATTTAAACGCATTAACAGGAAAAGGTGTTCACGTTGTTACAGTCAATGAATACTTAGCGCAACGTGATGCGAGCGAAATGGGACAACTTCATGAGTTCCTTGGCCTAACTGTAGGGATTAACTTAAATAGTATGTCACGTGAAGAGAAACAAGCTGCTTATGCTGCTGATATTACGTATAGCACAAATAACGAGCTTGGGTTCGATTACTTACGTGACAACATGGTGTTATATAGAGAGCAGTGCGTTCAGCGTCCACTTAATTTTGCTATCATCGATGAAGTCGATTCTATTTTAGTTGATGAAGCACGTACGCCGCTTATTATTTCGGGACAAGCTCAAAAATCAGCAGAGCTATACATGTTTGCAAATGCATTCGTTCGTACATTAGAAAATGAAAAAGAATATTCATTTGATGTGAAAACGAAAAATGTAATGTTAACAGAAGATGGTATTACGAAAGCTGAGAAAGCTTTCCATATCGATAACTTATTCGATTTAAAACATGTAGCACTTCTTCACCATATTAATCAGGCGCTTCGTGCACACGTTGTTATGCACCTTGATACAGATTATGTTGTACAAGAAGGCGAAATCGTAATCGTAGACCAATTCACTGGTCGTCTCATGAAAGGTCGTCGTTATAGCGAAGGTTTACATCAAGCTATTGAAGCAAAAGAAGGCGTAGAAATTCAAAATGAAAGTATGACGCTTGCAACAATTACGTTCCAAAACTACTTCCGTATGTACGAAAAATTATCTGGTATGACTGGTACAGCGAAAACGGAAGAAGAAGAATTCCGTAGTATTTACAATATGAATGTTATCGTAATTCCAACGAATAAAGATATTATTCGTGATGATCGTGCTGATTTAATCTTCAAATCAATGGAAGGTAAATTCAATGCAGTTGTTGAGGATATTGTAAATCGTCATAAGCAAGGGCAACCTATTCTTGTTGGTACAGTTGCAATTGAAACGTCAGAGCTTATTTCAAAAATGTTAACACGTAAAGGTGTACGTCATAATATCTTAAATGCAAAAAACCATGCGCGTGAAGCAGATATCATTGCAGAAGCTGGTATGAAAGGCGCTGTAACAATTGCGACGAATATGGCTGGTCGTGGTACGGATATTAAGTTAGGCGAGGATATTAGAAACGTCGGTCTAGCAGTTATCGGTACAGAGCGTCACGAAAGCCGTCGTATTGATAATCAGTTACGTGGTCGTTCTGGTCGTCAAGGGGACCCTGGTGTAACACAGTTCTACTTATCAATGGAAGATGAACTAATGCGCCGCTTCGGTTCTGACAATATGAAAGCGATGATGGATCGTCTTGGTATGGATGATTCACAGCCAATCGAAAGTAAAATGGTTTCTCGTGCTGTAGAATCTGCACAAAAACGTGTGGAAGGAAATAACTATGATGCACGTAAGCAGCTATTGCAATACGACGATGTACTTCGTCAACAACGTGAAGTAATTTATAAACAGCGTCAAGAAGTAATGGATTCAGAGAACTTACGCAGTATTATTGAAGGTATGATGAAATCTACGATAGAACGTGCTGTTGCACTTCATACGCAAGAAGAAATCGAAGAAGATTGGAGCATTAAAGGTCTTGTCGATTACTTAAATACAAACCTTCTTGAAGAAGGAGATGTAAAAGAAGAAGAGTTACGTCGCCTTGCTCCAGAAGAAATGAGCGAATCAATTATCGCGAAATTATTAGAGCGTTATAACGAAAAAGAGAAGCTTCTACCTGAAGAGCAGACGCGTGAATTCGAAAAGGTTGTTGTATTCCGTGTTGTAGATACGAAATGGACAGATCATATCGATGCAATGGATCACCTTCGTGAAGGTATTCATTTACGTGCTTACGGACAAATCGATCCACTTCGTGAATACCAAATGGAAGGGTTCGCAATGTTCGAGTCGATGATCGCTTCTATTGAAGAGGAAATCTCTCGTTACATTATGAAAGCTGAAATTGAGCAAAACTTAGAGCGTCAAGAAGTTGTTCAAGGTGAAGCTGTTCATCCATCAAGCGATGGCGAAGACGCGAAGAAAAAACCGGTTGTAAAAGGTGACCAAATGGGACGCAACGATTTATGTAAATGTGGTAGTGGCAAGAAATATAAAAACTGTTGTGGCATTGGGCAGTAATAAGAAACTGTAGTTTAGACTGCTTTGCAAATTTTTACATCAAAAATGTATAATGAAAAGGATTAAACTCTCTCCGTAATAAGCGGAGAGAGTTTCCCTTGTTTTCATATGAAAGTAACAGCAATTACATAGAGGTGAAGGAAATGGAATTAGTAGAAATTAGGCAAGAATTAGAAAAAATGGCTAAGAGATTAGCGGCTTTTAGGGGGTCTCTTTGACCTTCCTGCTAAGGAAAAACAAATTGCAGAATTAGAAGAAACGATGATGGGCGCAGGATTTTGGGATGACCAACAAGGCGCACAAGCTGTAATTAATGAAGCGAATGCGCTGAAAGATATGGTTGGAAGATTCCGTCAGTTAGATGAGACGTTCGAAAACTTAGAAATGACGCATGACTTACTTAAAGAAGAGTATGATGAAGATTTACATGAGGAACTAGAATCTGAAGTGAAAACTTTAATTCAAGAAATGAATGAGTACGAGCTGCAGTTACTATTAAGCGATCCTTATGATAAAAATAACGCTATTTTAGAATTACACCCAGGTGCAGGTGGAACAGAGTCACAAGACTGGGGTTCTATGTTATTACGTATGTACACGCGCTGGGCTGAAAAACGTAGGTTTAAAGTAGAAACGGTTGACTACTTACCGGGCGATGAAGCTGGTATTAAGAGTGTTACATTATTAATTAAAGGTCATAACGCTTACGGTTACTTGAAAGCGGAGAAAGGTGTACATCGTCTTGTACGTATTTCACCGTTCGATTCTTCAGGTCGTCGTCATACATCGTTCGTATCTTGTGAAGTTGTACCTGAATTCAATGATGAAGTTGAAATTGAAGTGCGTACAGAAGATTTGAAAATAGATACGTATCGTGCAAGTGGTGCAGGTGGACAGCACGTTAATACGACAGATTCAGCAGTTCGTATAACTCATCTACCGACAAACACGGTTGTAACATGTCAGTCAGAGCGTTCTCAAATTAAAAACCGTGAGCATGCGATGAAAATGCTAAAAGCGAAATTATATCAAAAGAAATTAGAAGAACAACAAGCACAATTAGATGAGATTCGCGGAGAGCAAAAAGAAATTGGATGGGGCAGCCAAATCCGTTCTTACGTATTCCACCCGTATTCTCTTGTGAAAGACCATCGTACAAATACAGAAGTTGGTAACGTACAAGCAGTTATGGATGGAGAAATTAATCCGTTTATTGATGCGTATTTACGTTCTCGTATTTAATAAGAGAAAAAGCCAACAGAATTGTTGGCACATGCTGAGGTCCAAGAGGATATAAAGAGGCTTATCTTATTTATATTGATGAAATAAAGAGGAAGAGAAGTTGGAAACGACAACTTCTCTTTTTGATGAGATTATATGTAGAATACAATGCCGTATATTGTTTTGTAAAAGGTAAATAGTAAAACAAAGTGGTAATAGAGTAGGACTTTATATAGAATTTCTCAGTTTTGATTGGAGAAAAAGGCTCTTTATAGAACTTTCTAAGGTGTTCACAGAATTGAAACAATTTATGAAAGCTTATTTTATTAGGCTTCTCACTATATTTGTGAAAAATATGAAATACACCTTAGTTTTTCTATATAAAGATAATGCTTATAATGAATATTGAATGTGTTATGAAAACTATTGCCTAGTTATGAATGAAAAGAATATCAACAATGGGGAGCGATAGAAGTGAAAAAGAAATTGTTGGCTATTACGCTGGGGACGTCAGTCGTTTTTGCTTTAGGAGCATGTGGAAATAAAGAAGAGAGTAAACCATCAAAACAATCTGCAAGCACAGATAGCGCAGAGCAAATTTTCCAAAAAAGTTGTATAGGTTGTCACGCTAAAGATTTATCAGGAGCAACTGGACCAGATTTACGAAAAGTAGGACAGAAATATGACGCAGCAGAGATTGAAAAGATTATTGAAAAAGGCCGCGGTTCAATGTCACCAGGAATTATTCAAGGTGAAGATGCGAAAAAAGTAGCTGAATGGTTAGCGGAGCATAAATAAGAAACGTAATTAATAAACGAGCTGATTGTATAACTTGACCGAAAAGTGCTTCGAGTTAAGTAATTACATGAGCTCGTTTACCTTTTATTAGGATGTAACATAACTGTAACAAAATTGTATCCGAATTGGAAACCGATTGATGTTACAATGGGGTTTGTAGAATTTTGATGAAATATATTACATAGAGTAGCATTGCTAATAAAAAGTATGTATGGAAGCTACCTTCAACAAGAATGGTCGAATGAAAATAAAGGTTTTTCTTTTATTTTCAAATGTACAGAAAAGTATTTCTAAAAAAATCATTAAGTATTGGGTGATAAATAATGATAAAAATGACGAATGTTTATAAGGAGTACCCAAATGGTATGAAAGCCATTGCTGGTCTCACAGTTAACATTAAACAAGGTGAATTCGTATACGTAGTTGGACCGAGTGGAGCCGGAAAATCTACATTTATTAAAATGATGTATCGTGAAGAGAAGCCATCTACAGGATCAATTAATGTAAATGGACTTGTAATTGAAACATTAGCAGAAAGAGATGTTCCATATTTCCGTCGTCAATTAGGCGTGATTTTCCAAGATTTTAAATTGCTACCTAAATTAACGGTATATGAGAATGTTGCGTTTGCTTTAGAAGTAATTGAAGAAGAGAAGGAAGCGATTCGTGAGCGCGTTACAGAAGTGTTAGGTCTTGTTGGTCTTGAAGAGCGTGCCGATGCACTTCCAAATGAGCTTTCGGGCGGAGAGCAACAACGTGTGGCGATTGCAAGAGCGATTGTAAATAAGCCAAAGGTTGTAATTGCCGATGAGCCAACAGGTAACTTAGATATTGAAACAGCTCTTGATATTATGAAGATTTTTAAACGTATTAATGAGCGTGGTACAACGATTGTTATGGCGACACATAACGCAGATATCGTAAATACAATTCGTCATCGTGTAATTGCAATTGAAGGCGGAAAAATTGTTCGAGACGAGATTGAGGGAGGATACGGATATGAAGGCTAAAACCCTTAGTCGACATTTGCGAGAAGGTGTGAAAAATCTATCCCGTAACGGATGGATGACATTTGCTTCTGTAAGTGCAGTAACAGTTACATTATTACTTGTAGGTGTCTTTTTGACAGCGATTATGAATATGAACCATTTTGCGACGAAAGTAGAGCAAGATGTAGAAATTCGTGTGCATGTTGATCCAGCAGCAAAAGAAGCTGATCAAAAGAAATTAGAAGAAGATATGAGTAAAATTGCGAAAGTAGATTCTATTAAATATTCTTCTAAAGAAGAAGAGTTGAAACGTTTAATTAAAAGCTTAGGCGATAGTGGAAAAACGTTCGAGTTATTTGAGCAAGATAACCCACTGAAAAACGTATTTGTTGTAAAGGCGAAAGAACCAACAGATACGGCAACAATTGCGAAAAAGATTGAGAAAATGCAGTTTGTAAGTAATGTTCAATACGGTAAAGGTCAAGTTGAAAAATTATTTGATACTGTAAAAACTGGTCGTAACATCGGGATTGCGTTAATTGCGGGTCTTCTATTCACAGCGATGTTCTTAATCTCTAACACAATTAAAATTACAATTTATGCTCGTAGTACTGAAATTGAAATTATGAAACTTGTTGGTGCAACAAACTGGTTTATTCGTTGGCCGTTCTTGTTAGAGGGATTATTCCTAGGAGTATTAGGATCAATTATTCCAATTGGCCTAATTTTAGTTATGTATAATTCATTGCAAGGTGTGTTTAATGAAAAACTTGGCGGAACAATTTTCGAGCTTCTACCATACAACCCATTCGTATTCCAATTAGCTGGTTTATTAATGTTAATCGGTGCATTAATCGGTATGTGGGGAAGTGTAATGTCAATTCGTCGCTTCTTAAAAGTATAAAAAGTTGCAAACATAATTCGTACAAGCTTATCATATAGTAGAAATAGGTAAAGGCATCACACATCGTGTGATGCCTTTTGCTACACCACCTGTGTGTTCTGGAAAGGGGAATTCCGCATTGAAACGTAGAGTTGCAATTATTGGAATGGTTGTTGCATTTTTAATTGGTGCTGGCGGGATGTTTGGTGGTATGTACTGGTTTGGGATAAACCCAGCGTATGTAACGCAAACAGTATCGAATGGTAATGCTGGCACAGCGCAAGGGAATTTGGTAAAGATTAATGAGGCGTATGCACTAATTGATTCACGTTATGTGGAAGACGTGAAAGACGACAAATTAGTCGAAGGTGCGATACAGGGAATGTTGTCTACGCTGAAGGACCCTTATTCCACGTATATGGATAAAGAAACGGCAAAACAGTTTAGTCAGTCATTGGATCCTGAACTTGAAGGGATTGGAGCTGAAGTGAACAAGACGGACGGTAAGCTTATTATCGTATCGCCAATTAAAGGTTCACCAGCAGAAAAGATAGGAATTAAACCGAATGACCAAATTTTATCTGTAGATGGAAATAGTGTGAAAGATTTATCACGTGAAGAAGCAGTATTAAAAATTCGTGGTAAAAAAGGAACGACTGTTGCAATTGAAATTAAGCGCGCAGGAGTGGCTGATCCGATAGAATTTAAAATTAAGCGTGAAAAGATTCCGATTTTTACTGTATTTAGTTCCGTAAAGCAAGATAGCGGAAAAGATATCGGTTATATGCAAATTACTTCTTTCGCTGAAAATACTGCGAAAGAATTTAAGGATCAGTTAAAAGAGCTAGAGAAGAAAAACATAAAGGGCTTAGTTATTGACGTGCGTGGTAATCCTGGCGGTTATTTAAATAGTGTAGAAGATATACTAGGAGACATCATGACAGATAAAAAGCCAATGCTACAAGTAGAACAGCGAAATGGTGAGAAGAAGAAATTCTCTACGGAACTGAAAGAGAGAAAGTCATATCCAATTTCAGTATTAATTGATAACGGAAGTGCTTCTGCTTCAGAGATTTTAGCTGGTGCGCTAAAAGAAGGAGAAGGATACGATTTAATTGGTGAAAAAACGTTTGGTAAAGGTACTGTTCAACAGGCTGTTCCATTTAAAGATGGCAGCAACATTAAATTAACAATGTTTAAATGGTTAACACCAGATGGCAATTGGATTCATAAAAAAGGAATCGCGCCAACTGTAGAAGTGAAGCAACCAGATTATTATCATGCGACACCAATTCAAATTGAAAAGACACTTTCATACAATTCAAATGATGTACAAGTAAAACACGCGCAAGAAATGCTTAAGAGCTTAGGATATGTACCAGGACGTGAAGATGGATACTTTAGCAAAGAGACAGAATCAGCACTAAAAGCATTCCAAAATGCGAATGAGATGGAAGCAACAGGACAACTTGATAAAAAGACAGCTGAAGCGATTCAAACTAAAATCATTGAAAAAATCCGTTCTGGAGAAAATGATTTACAATTACAGACGGCATTGAAATTAATAGCGAAATAAGAAAGAATACAGGCACTTTGATGCCTGTATTTTTTTATGTGTTAAATATGATAAGATAAAAAGAAAGAATGATATAAATGGTGGTGAATGAATTCGTGGAGGCATGGCTTTTTGAAATACTACGAGCAGTTGGACGTTTTTTCTTACACCCTGCTGTCTATGTATTTTTAATTAGTAGTATCTTCGTTGGATACTTACGTATATTACGAGAACGAAAAGATTTTTCTTTTAAAGTATATGATATTTGGTTTGAACTACGAACAACTCTATTTGCAGGTATTGGGTACGGATTAATCGTATCTATTATTACGATTGGGCTTGGGCTTGTTGTTTCAAAAGCGAGTTTATGGGCAATTTTACTTTGGACGTTATTATTCGGATTAACTGCTATGTATCGATATTTATCTGTAGCTTATACTTTCGGAATCGCGATTGCACTCGTGTTGTTATCGTCTAAGATGCCAGTTTCCTTCTTACAGCTTGGAGAAGGTGAAGAGGGTACGATTGTATCCCTTGCTATTTTACTAGGCGTTATGCTCGTTGTAGAGGGTTTATTAATCTCTAAAAATGCAGTTCGTTATTCTACGCCGAAAATTAACAAAGGTAAGCGTGGGCTACGAATTGGACTACATGAATCCAATCGTTTATGGCTTGTACCAGTATTTATTCTTATACCAGGAGACGCGGTGACAGGATTTATTTCTTGGTGGCCTGTCGTTTCAATAGGTTCGACTACATACTCTTTATTCCTCGTTCCATTTTTAATTGGATTTATGAGAAAGGTTAGAAGTTATGAGCCGACGGAAGCTTTATTATTTACAGGAAGACGTGTCTATGGTTTAGCGGGGCTCGTACTCGTTTTAGGTATCGCAAGTTACTGGTGGCACGTATTCGCAATTATCGCGATGGGAGTCGCAATGCTTGGGCGCTTTACAATCTCGATGCAAGAGAAAATTGCAGACGAGAAAAGACCAGCATACTTTGCAGCACGTAATGATGGACTTGTTGTGTTAGATACAATTCCTAATACAATTGGGGCAGAGATGAATTTAAAGCCTGGAGAAGTTATTACGAAAGTAAATGGAATCATTCCAAGAAGTACCGAAGAGTTTTATGACGCGCTTCAAACGAAGACGACAGGAGCGTTTTGTAAATTAGAAGTAGTAGATACAAATGGTGAGCTTCGTCTTGCTCAAACGGCATTATACGCCGGGGGACATCATGAATTAGGTGTTGTATTTGTTCAGCAAGAGCACGAGTGGGATTCGGAAGCTATATAAAATAAAATGGAAACCTTCATCAAATATAGATGAAGGTTTTTTTAGTTTCATAGACGGATAACTTGAATAATTATTTGATAATGGTTATCATTTAGAGAGTCTTTTAATTTGGAAAAGGGAGGAAAGATATGCTACGTAAATTTTTTTCTTACTATAAACCGTACAAAGGTTTATTCGTACTCGATTTTTCCTGTGCAGTTATCGCAGGTTTACTCGAACTTGGTTTCCCGCTTATCGTAAATCAATTTATTGATAAGTTATTACCAGGACAAAACTGGACGCTTATTTTATGGGCTTGTTTCGGTTTGTTCGTAGTTTATGTGTTAAATGCAGGTTTGCAATATGTCGTTACATATTGGGGACATATGCTTGGGGTTAACATTGAAACAGATATGAGGCAGAAATTGTTTGATCACATTCAAAAGCTATCATTCAGATTTTTTGATAATAATAAAACAGGTCATTTAATTTCACGTCTTACAAACGATTTAATGGAAATTGGGGAAATTGCTCACCATGGACCAGAAGATTTATTCATTGCCATTATGACTTTAGTTGGAGCATTTTCATTTATGATGATGATTAACTGGAAGTTAGCACTTCTAACATTCTTCGTAATCCCGTTCTTATTATGGTTGGCACTTTACTTCAATAAAAAAATGACAGGTACGTTTAGACGTTTATTCTCAGACGTTGCTGATTTCAATGCATGTATCGAGAACAATGTAGGTGGTATCCGCGTTGTACAAGCATTCGGAAATGAAAAGTTTGAGAAAGAGCAATTTGCTGTAAATAATGCTCGTTTCCGTACAACAAAATTAATGGCGTATAAAATTATGGCGTTAAATTCATCGATTAGTTATATGCTGATGCGTCTTGTAACACTCTTTGTATTAATATGTGGTACATGGTTTGTTCTGCAAGGTGAATTAACGTACGGTGGATTTATTGGATTCGTTTTATTAACGAATATTTTCTTCCGCCCAATTGAAAAAATTAATGCGGTTATTGAAAGTTATCCGAAAGGAATCGCTGGTTTTAAAAGATATGTAGAACTTCTGGAAACAGAGCCGGATATTGTAGATTCTAAAGATGCAATAGAAGTTAAACATGTACACGGCGATATTCAATACAATAACATCACGTTCGGATATGAAAATAAAGAGCCGATTTTAAACGATATTAGTTTGAAAATACATGCAGGTGAAACAGTTGCTTTCGTTGGACCATCAGGGGCAGGGAAAACAACACTATGTAGTTTATTACCTCGTTTTTATGAACAATCATCTGGATCAATTCAAATTGATGGCATTGACACCAAAGAGATGACGTTATCTTCACTTCGTAAGCAAATCGGAATTGTACAGCAAGATGTTTTCTTATTCTCAGGAACAATTCGTGAAAATATCGCTTACGGAAACTTAAAAGCTTCAGAATCTGAAATTTGGCAGGCGGTAAAACGTGCTCAGCTAGAGGACTTAATTTACTCGCAACCAGACGGTTTAGATACAGTTATTGGTGAGCGTGGTGTGAAACTTTCAGGAGGACAAAAGCAGCGCTTAGCAATTGCCCGTATGTTCTTGAAGAACCCGCCAATTTTAATTTTAGATGAAGCAACTTCTGCGCTAGATACAGAGACAGAACTTGCTATCCAAAAATCACTTGCAGAACTATCTGTTGGCCGTACAACATTAGTTATCGCTCACAGGCTTGCAACTATTAAAAATGCAGATCGCATCGTCGTTGTAAATAAAGACGGTATTGCAGAACAAGGTTCACATGAGGAACTAATTAAACGAGGCGAGGGTTACAGCCGATTGTATGAGGCGCAGTTTAGTTCGTAAATATAATTTCTGCTGAATTAGTGCACCATAAGTAAGTGGAAATCTTATACGGGAGGCTATCAATCATGATTGTAACAACAACTTCTACAATTCAAGGAAAAGAGATTATTGATTATATCGATATCGTCAATGGCGAAGCAATTATGGGGGCGAATATCGTGCGTGACCTTTTCGCTTCTGTCCGCGACGTTGTCGGTGGTCGCGCAGGCGCTTACGAAAGTAAATTAAAAGAAGCGCGCGACATTGCAATGGAAGAGATGAAAACTCTCGCAAGACAAAAAAATGCGAACGCCATTGTTGGTATCGACGTGGACTACGAAGTAGTTCGCGAAGGAATGCTAATGGTTGCGGTGAGCGGGACTGCTGTCCGTATATAAAGTGAAACTTTAATCAGTGGGGGGTTCATCCCCCACTGATTATTAGTTGAACCAATCGGGCGTTTACGGGCAGTTGATCTCCCACCTAATTTCTTTGCTCAAGCCGAATTTTGAGGTGGGAGTCTTACTGCCCGTTAATGCGGGATAAAGTGAAAAGCCGTGCTGGTGCACGGCTTTTTGTTGTTATTGTGTCTAACATGATAGGTAGGGTGATATTCTATGTCGAAGCCTCGATATTTCTTGGGAAATGTGGAAGGTCCCGTCGATATATGGGGAAGACATTAGAGCGCTTCTTTACACTGCCGAATTCGAACTAATAATTTTTCGTATTCTTGTTCGAGAAATGTGATGTCATCATGCTGATTTGGGATAGAAATCCGGCTGATGATTTCTGTTAATTTTGTTTGTAATCGTAATAATTCTTGTTCAGTAACGTTTACAGAAGCTTGGGTGGTTCTTTTTGTGTATTGCTCGTAATTGCCGTGGAATATTCTTGGTTCGCTCTCATCTACTTGTAGAATATGGTTTGCAACAGAACGAATAAAGGCACGGTCATGGCTAATGAAAAGTATTGTACCAGGATACTCCTGTAACATGCTTTCTAATTCTTCTTGCGTTGCCAAGTCTAAATAGTTTGTCGGTTCGTCGAGCAGAAGCATATTATAGTTTCCTAAAAATACTTTTGCGAGTGCAACCTTCATGCGTTCTCCACCACTTAAGATGTGCACAGGTTTATGAACATCTTCACGGCGGAATAGGAGCCGTGCAAGTATTGTTCGAACGAACGATTCTGTATAGTTTGTTTCTTCTAGAACGTTTTCTAAAATTGTTTTATCTGTTTTTAAAATAGATAATGTTTGTTCAAAGTATCCAATTTTACAACTTTTCGAAAGCTGAATGCCACGCTCGTTCGCGAGAAGCATTTTGAACAAAGTTGTTTTTCCGCTTCCGTTTGCCCCTAAAATAGCAAGCTTTGCCCCAGGGACAATTGTTCCATTCATATTTTTAAATAATGTGCGATCCCCTATTTTCTTCGTTGTTTTATTAAACTGAACAACTGCTTTACTATGAATTGGTGTGTGGTATTGTACGTCAAACTGAGCTTGAGAAAAGTCCTTCGGTTTTTCTTTCTGTTCCAACTTTTCAAGGCGTGTTTCTAGTGCTTGCGCTACTTTGCTAACATTTTCTTGCCCATGAGCCCCGCTGCACTTATAAAGTTTAGATTCAGATGAACTGAACCGTGTTGGGATTTTTGTCATGCTAGAAGCACGTTGCTTTCTTTGTGAAATTGACTGTTCTAACCGATTTTTTTCTTGTATATATTGATCATATTCTGCCTGCTTTTGTATTCGCTCACGTTCTTTTTGCTTTCGATAGTTTGAATAATTACCTTTATATTCTTGAATAGTACCGTCTTCAACTTCGATGATTTTTGTACATATGGCATCTAAAAGATCACGATCATGCGATATTAAAACAAGTGCACCTTTATAAGATAAAAGTGCCTTTTCTAATTGCTCTGTACCGAACATATCTAAGTGACTTGTTGGCTCATCAGCAAATAGAATGCCTGCATTTTGTTCGAGGGCATGGGCGATCTTTAGGCGCATTCGTTCACCGCCGCTCATTGAATTTGCGACGTTTGAAATATTCCATTTGCCCTTAGCGAGGGAAGAAGCGGTTTCTGGTATCCCCTCGCTAAGCTGTGGAATGATGCTGATAGAACTATGATGAGTTACTGTGCCTTTGTCAGCTTCTATTTCTTTACTTAATATTTGTAATAACGTAGATTTTCCAGCTCCGTTGACTCCGACAATTCCTATACGATCGTTTGCTTGAATTTCTAGTGATGGTAACGTAAATATGGTGCGATCACCAAAGCTCTTTTCGATATTACGTGCGATTAAAATAGTCATAAAAAAACCTCCCTAGTTTCACTAGAGAGGATAAATGTCGCCCTTCAATGTAAAAATCGTACATAAATAAACGATTTTTTACATGATCGTATCGAAAGAAAGTATCGACAAATGGACAGACTAATCCTCTGCTAGTTTTCATCATTTTTGTTCACTATTTGTGATGGATGAAATAAATAAGAGAATTAGAACTTCATTGGTCAAAGTACCTTCCTTTCATAATATTACTTTTATTGTATGCGCATACAAATGGATTTGTCAAACTTATTTCTGTGTGCTATTTTTGAATTTATTATTATACAATTGTGCTTTTGCCAGTGCCTCAGCATCGTTCTTGATTTCATCTAGTCCATTCGCATCCCCAATAATATACCCTTCAAATGATGAACCAACAAAATCAAAGATATATTGAAACTGGGCGATAAGCGGCAATGCTTTCAGTTTTGGACTGTCTCCGCCAACGATGACAACGTACATTTTTTTGCCTTTCATTTTTTCTTTGAAATGAAGAGATTTATTACGCAAGCTTTGTGACCAGCGATCAACGAAGTTCTTCATGTGGCCGCTCATTCCGTACCAGTATAGCGGTGTAGCGAAGATAATCGTGTCGTGCTCTAGCATGCGTTTGGTTAACTGCTCGTAGTCATCATTTACAGGTTGAAATCCTTCTACATCATGGCGCTGATCTATGATTGGGTGGACGATATGATCACGCAAGTAAATTTGTTCTGTTTCAATCCCATCAATCACCATATGTGTTAAAGCTTCCGTATTTCCGTTTTGTCTTGAACTGCCATGTATAACAAACATGTAATCATCCCTTTTCTTTTGCTTGTTTTAGGAGTGAAACGTGTTTTTGTAAATTCGTTTGAATGTTGGAAAGTAATGTGATTTGCTTCGTTACCTCATCAAGTTTGTCTTCGTAAAGTGCAAGGATACTACTACACGGATTTTCGTAAAGATGTGGCTCGATTTCAAGGCAACGTAGCATTCGTTCTGTTTCTTCTAAATTTAAGCCGATTTGCAAGTACATTTGAATCAGCTCTACTTTTTCGATTGCACTTTCATCAAAATCACGGTAGCCATTTGCTAGGCGTTTCGAAGGGAGTAATCCCCTTTCTTCATAATGTCTTAGTGCCCTTTCGCTAACCCCAGTTTCTTTTGATAACTCTCCAATTCGCAATGCGTTTCACTCCTTTTACATGTATTGTAAACCTTCACACTAATGTGAAGGTCAACTCTGTTTTTTCGCAAAAGAATCTACGTGTTTTAAAAAGACTTGAATAGCTTTAGACGGGATAAAATATTTGCCGCGCACGATGGAGAATGGACGGATTAGCTCTTCGTTCGGAACAGGGATGTGGAATAGTTCTTTTGCTAA
Source organism: Bacillus sp. AR13-1 (assembly GCF_008042285.1). Lineage (NCBI taxonomy): Bacteria > Bacillati > Bacillota > Bacilli > Caryophanales > Bacillaceae > Bacillus > Bacillus sp. AR13-1. Next base: position 226,408 of record NZ_QNUA01000007.1, on the reverse strand, counting down.
TAGTTCTTTTCGAACAGTCCAATCTGAAAGGATGGCGATGCCAAGACCGGCTGCAACGGCTTCCTTCACGCTTTGAATACTGCTAAATGTAAAGAAGCGTTTCATTTTTAAATGATGTTGGTGTATAAATCGATCGCTATAGGCACGTGTGCCAGAGCCGCTCTCCCTTAATACCCAGACTTGGTCTTGCAATGCATTTTCGTTAATCCCCTTGATATGGAGCAATGGGTGGTTTGGCGGGACGACGAGTTTCATTTCATCTTGCATAAAAGTTTCAACATCTACGTCAGCGTATACGACTTGGCCTTCCACTAAGCCGATATCAATTTGATTAGAGCGGAGGCTTTGCAAAACTTCTTCCGTATTGGAGATAAATGTATGAACTTCGACGTGTGCATTTTCATTGGCAAAGCGCGCAAGTATTTTTGGAAGTAAGTATTCGCCAATTGTAAAGCTAGCGCCGATGCGAAGTGTTCCTGTTACGACGTTATGCAGCGCATTAATTTCCTGTTTTGCATCTTCATAAAGTGAGAGCATCTGCTTTGCGTGTATGTATAATATGTTTCCAGCTTCCGTAACTTGGACGTGCTTTGGGGAGCGCTGAATAAGTGTAGTCCCAAATTCATTTTCCAGGTTGCGAATGTGCATACTAACGCCAGGTTGTGAAAGGTTTAATAGTTCCGCAGCACGCGAAAAATGTTTTTGTTCAACGACAGTAACAAAGATCTTTAAAATGTCGACGTTCATTTGTTAGGCCCCTTTATTTTTGCTTTTATTTTATCATAAGTATTTCTGATGATAGGTATTCAATATTGATATTAAACTTATTATTAAAACTCTCTTATAATGTAACTAGAAAGAACATGCATGTTCCAATACGATTATTGGGGTGGTACAAAGTGGAACAAACACTTGTTATACAAAAGAAGAAGGGCTTTGGATTTTCGCAAGGTATTGGGATTACGTTATTAATCGCAATCGCCGCGAAATATTTAGCAGAGCTTCCATTTTTAAATATTATGGGACAATTAGTAATCGCTATTCTAATCGGGATGGTTTGGCGCGCGGCAATCGGGATTCCTCAAGAAGCGATAGCGGGAACGAACTTTGCGAGTAAGAAGTTGCTACGCTTTGGGATCATCTTACTCGGAATGAGGTTAAATCTTGTAGATATTGCGAAGGCGGGGCCGAAAGTATTGGTCATCGCAGCGGTTGTTATTACATTTACAATTTTCGTTGTATATGGACTAACGAAAGTATTTAAAGTAGAACAGAAACTTGGAATTTTAACAGCATGTGGGACGGCAATTTGCGGAGCTGCAGCGGTCGTGGCAATTGCACCGCAAGTGAAAGCGAAAGATGAAGAAACAGCAGTCGGGGCAGCGATTATTGCAATTTTAGGTACAATATTTACACTTATTTATACGCTATTATACCCAGTGCTTGGCTTCTCACCCTACGGTTACGGGGTGTTCTCAGGGGCGACGCTGCACGAAATCGCTCACGTTATCGCGGCTGCGGCGCCAGGCGGTAGCACGGCTGTAGACATCGCGGTTATTGTGAAGTTAACGCGCGTAGCGATGCTTGTGCCAGTAGCGATTTTAATTGGATTATGGTTTGGTAAGAGCGAGGACAGCAAGGAAAAAAGATCGTGGCGCGACCTTCCGATTCCTTGGTTCATCTTCGGATTTTTAGCAATGAGTGCGGTGCATTCGATTGGGATTATCCCAGAAGTTGTTGCCGGATATATTGTAGTAATTGCGTACATGCTTATTGCAATGGCAATGGCAGGGCTCGGTTTAAATGTAGAGTTTAAAACGTTCCGCAAATTAGGAAGCAGAGCATTTGTGGCAGGGTTGATTGGCTCGGTTTGTTTATCTGTTCTTGGGTACGTTCTTGTGTATGCGTTAGGATTTATGTAGCAAAAAAAGAGGCATCTTATAGATGTCTCTTTTTTTTACCTTTTTTTGTAAAGATATCTTTACTTGGATTTGGAAAATATTTATAATTAAAGTAAAGATATCTTTACTTTCGAAGGTGGAGCCTATGGGTGTGAAAAATAAAATTAAAGAATTGCGAAAACAACATCATATAACGCAAATTGAAATGGCAAAGGCGATGCAAGTGACCCGGCAGACAATCGTGGCGATTGAGAACCACCACTATAACCCAAGTCTAGAGTTATCCCTAAAAATCGCCAAATATTTTGGAATGAAGGTAGAGGAAATATTTACGCTGGAGTAAGGGGAGAGAAAATGAACGATACTAAAAAATTGTATATCGCTACGGTCTTAGGATTATGTGGAGGGGGACGTTTTAGTTCGGATTATGGACCCATCCATACCGATGTTATCGCTTATAGTTAGTAACATTTTAGCAATTGTATTTCTGATATTGTATACGAATTACAAAAAGCGGAAGTACAAAAAAGAAGGACTTCCAGATATAGATGAGCGGGTAAATGAAAATATAAAAAAGTATGTAAATGCCTCATGTATATTCGCATTTCTTTTGCTTATTGTTTATATTGTTGCAAGCAAAGCGATAGGGCGAATTACTATACCCATTCCAGAAATATTCATTGTATGTAGTTTCTTATTTGCTGGTAGTCTCATCATAGGAGTAATGGCGGGAAAACGAGCATAACGATAGGAGGAATGAAAATGCAAGATGAGTTTGAGAGATTTCAGTCGGATAAAGCGTTTAAATATTTAGGGTTGTTTTTAACAATGAGTTTAGCGGTATGGAGTTTGTATAATTTAATTGTTTATGGAAATGCGGGCATGCCGTTTGTTTTATTTGTATTAGGACAGTTTGTTTATTTCTTTGTGAACTATTGGCCGAAATGGAAATATAGAAATCAAAAAGAGGCTGATCATGTATGAGTAAGCAAGATATTATACGGTTCATAGGAAGTTTGTTTTTAGCGGGTCTTGTTTTAAATGTGAGTTTAATGATTTTAAGTATTTCGTGGGGAACGATCTTCATATCGAATGTAGCACTAGTCATTTTATATGGCATTTCGGAATATAGAGAACAGAAGCGTTTGAAAGAAGAGAGAGTACCGTCAATTGATGAGCGAGTTGTGAACAATATGAAGTCATATTTTACGATTTGTATTACAAGCTGCGTTTTTTTGTTCATTATGTATCTTTGTGTAAATAAGTATTTAGATAGGCAAGTAGTACATGTAAATGAGTTATTATATATTGCTATTTTTGGTTTATTAATAAGTATGGCATCGACGAGTGTGTTAGCAACAAGGAATAGATAGAAAAAGGGGAACTGGGATGGGATTACCGGTATTATGTGTCGCTACGGCTATTTTTGCTTTGTTTTGGGGAATACAAAACTTCTCTCGTAATCCAGTGCCAAGTGTATGTATTATGATTGGTGCTGTAGGTTTATCATACTATTTATTAATTTTAGCGCATTATCATAAAACAGCAACAAGTGTTGTTGTAGGGGCAATTATTTTATTTTGTGGTCGTGCTATACAAAAGGGGTTATTTCCATAAAAGCTGTTTATACAAAAGGTATAAACAGCTTTTTGTATTTTTTTTACAAACTACTTGAAAGTTACGTTACGTCATCTTTTATAATGAAGGAGAAGAGGTGATGGAGTTGATTTCAATTCAAGAACTAACGAGGGAAACAGGGGTTACAGTAAGGACGTTACGTTATTATGATCAAATTGATTTATTAAAGCCGAGTGGGAAAACTGATGGAGGACATCGGTTATATAGCGAGAGAGATGTTGTTCGTTTGCAGCAAATTTTATTTTTAAAAGAAATGGGTTTTTCATTAAAAGAGATTACGAATATGTTAATAACGGATGAGCTCAATTTAAAAGTATCGCTTGAAAAGCAACTTAGATTTGTACAGGAAGAACAGAAAAAATTTAATCGAATGGAACGTATTTTACAGGCAGTTGTTTATTCAGTAGATGTGGAGGGAGAACTGGATTGGAAAGTTATGTTTGAACTCATTCAGCTTTCGAAACAGTCTCCGCGAATACGTGAGATGTTTCAAAATGAAGTTTTTTCTAAGGGAGAACAAAAGTTGCTTCATAATTTGCCGAACATGAGTGAAGAAGATCCGAATGTTTTAGAATGGGTAAATTTATTAAAGCAACTACGTAACTTTATGAAAGACGGTAAGGAAGCATCATGTGATGAAGTACAAGGCGCAACAAAGAAATTAATGCAGAAGTGTTTAGAGATGGCAAATGGTGATGAAGCATTTTTAGATAAACTGTGGGAAGTAAGAAAGTCAAAAGAAGATTCACAGAAAATGAGTATGTATCCAATTGAGGAAGAGCTTCTAGTATATATGGATGAGGCTTTTCGTATATATGATGAAAGGGAGAGGGATAAATGAGTATACTCGCAGAATATCGTTGGTATTTTTTAATTGGGGCAGAGATTGTATTTTGGTTATCAGCTATTGGATTCTTTTTACTAAGGTATGGATTTCACTTGAAAAAGGCGAGCTTTATTATGGGGATTGTGCTACTCATAAATGAAGTGTTTATTTTAACTTTAGGGGTATTGGACTATTATCAAACAGGGAAGTTCTCTAATTTTCAAATCATTACGGTAATCATTTTATTATATGCAGTTTTTTATGGGAAAAAGGATTTGAAGAAATTAGACATATATGCACAAAAATTAGTTGCGAAGTGGCGGAATGAACCGGCGCCTATTATCGAAGAACCACTTGAAGTAACAGGGATGGCGCATGCGAAGCAGGAAATAAAAAATTGGATTTTACATCTTATTTTGTTTATTGCGGTTCATATATTCTTTTTCTTCATGTATGGGCTTATTCCAGTAGAACAGTGGGGGAATTGGTTAGAGTCAGGAATTGTTTTAAATAAAACAGCAAGCCGTGTAAGCCAAGTATGGGCTATTATTCTTTTAGTGGATACTGCGATTTCATTTTCATATGTTATTTTTCCGAAGAAGGAGAAAGGAAACAAGAAGCTACTTTCATAGAGGAAAGTAGCTTTTTTCTAGTATACCAATAGTTTGTATAGGAGAGGATAACAATAGGAAAAAGAACAGGTTTTATATGCTTATTTCTCTTTAGTTTAGTAGCATGTTCACAACCTAACAGTGCAATCGATAAGAAGAATGATGTCGTTGCAAAGGGGGCAGAAATTTCTAATCTAGATAAATTCGAGAAGTTCGTTTGGAATGTGGAACAAGGGGAAGTTGATAAAATAAGAATTGTACAGTATACACATGAAGGTGACCCGATTTTTCAAACGTTAGAGCATAGTGAGAAAGATATACTGTATGTGTTAGATAATAGACAAGATCAATTTGCTGGTGACCATAAAGGGTTACATAAAGATAGTTGTAAAAGGATTGTTAAAGAGCAACGTGAGTCAGAAACGGCATATAGGTTAATAGATTGTACGAATGAAAATGGGCGCAATGGATATGACTTATTATATGTACTTGAAAAATAGAGTTAGTAGAGGAAGGAAGTATTTATTCCTTCCTTTTTCTATATATAACTTGTCGAAAACTTTACCGAATATCTGTTCGTTTTTTTAGGTTTTTTATGGGCATTCGTGGTAAAATAATAATACAGATTTTTATGAGGAGGTCGGTTTTTAGTTGGAACATCCATTTGAAATTATCTCAGAGTATTCCCCGCAAGGTGATCAGCCGGGAGCGATAGAGAAGCTTGTAGAGGGAATTAATAGTGGAAAGAAAAAGCAAGTGTTGCTTGGAGCGACAGGAACGGGTAAGACATTTACGATTTCAAATGTCATTAAAGAAGTGCAGAAACCAACACTTGTAATGGCTCATAATAAAACGTTAGCAGGACAGTTATATAGTGAGCTGAAAGATTTCTTTCCTAACAATTCTGTGGAGTATTTTGTTAGTTATTACGATTATTATCAGCCGGAAGCGTACGTACCACATACGGATACGTTTATTGAAAAAGATGCGCAAATTAACGATGAAATTGATAAATTACGCCACTCGGCAACGTCTTCTTTATTTGAAAGAGATGATGTTATTATCGTTGCGAGTGTTTCGTGCATATACGGTTTAGGTTCTCCGGAAGAATACCGCGAGTTAGTTGTTTCGCTTCGAGTTGGTATGGAAAAGGACCGCAATCAATTGCTTCGTGAACTTGTTGATGTACAGTATGGACGTAATGATATTGATTTTAAGCGTGGTACATTCCGTGTGCGCGGAGATGTAGTTGAAATCTTCCCCGCATCACTTGATGAGCATTGTATTCGAATTGAATTTTTTGGGGATGAAATAGATCGTATTCGAGAAGTAAATGCATTAACGGGTGAAGTATTAGCAGAACGTGATCATGTAGCAATCTTCCCGGCATCTCACTTCGTTACACGTGAAGAAAAGCTGAAGGTCGCTATTGAAAATATTGAAAAAGAATTAGAAGAGCGTTTAAAAGAATTAAATGATAACGGTAAGTTGTTAGAGGCGCAGCGCATAGAACAGCGAACGCGTTATGATTTAGAAATGATGCGCGAGATGGGCTTTTGTTCAGGGATTGAAAACTATTCCCGTCATTTAACACTTCGTCCAGCAGGCTCAACGCCGTATACGCTTTTAGATTATTTTCCAGAGGATTTCTTAATCGTTATGGATGAGTCGCACGTATCGGTTCCGCAAGTAAGAGCGATGTATAACGGGGACCAAGCACGTAAGCAAGTGCTTGTTGATCATGGATTCCGTCTGCCATCAGCTTTAGATAATAGACCGCTCACGTTTGATGAGTTTGAAGAGAAAACGAATCAAGTTATTTACGTTTCGGCAACGCCAGGACCGTACGAGTTAGAGCAGTCACCGAAAGCAATAGAACAAATTATTCGTCCAACAGGGCTTTTAGATCCACCAATTGATATACGACCAATTGAAGGACAAATAGATGATTTATTAGGAGAAATCCATGACCGGATTGCGAAAAATGAACGTGTATTAATTACGACTTTAACGAAGAAAATGTCAGAGGATTTAACGGACTATTTAAAAGATGTAGGAATTAAAGTGAATTATCTTCACTCTGAAATTAAAACATTAGAGCGTATTGAAATTATCCGTGATCTTCGCCTTGGTAAGTTTGATGTACTTGTCGGTATTAACTTATTACGAGAAGGATTAGATATTCCAGAAGTATCACTTGTAGCTATTTTAGATGCTGATAAGGAAGGGTTCCTACGTTCAGAGCGTTCATTAATTCAAACAATTGGTCGTGCGGCGCGTAATGCAAACGGCCGCGTTATTATGTACGCAGATCGCATAACGAGATCGATGGGAATTGCAATTGAAGAAACACAGCGTCGTCGTAGTATACAAGAAGCTTACAATGAAAAGCATGGTATTACGCCGAAAACGATTCAAAAAGGAGTACGTGACGTTATTCGTGCGACAACAGCAGCTGAGGATACGGAAATATATGAAGCAACACCAGCTAAGAAGATGACGAAAAAAGAACGTGAAAATACAATTGCGAAGATGGAAGCAGAGATGAAAGAAGCAGCAAAGGCATTAGATTTCGAGCGTGCAGCTGAATTAAGAGATTTACTATTAGAATTAAAAGCGGAAGGGTGAAAAGAGTGAGTAAAGATTTTATTGTTGTAAAAGGTGCTAGAGCGCATAATTTAAAAAATATTGACGTAACCATTCCGAGAAATCAGCTTGTTGTTGTGACGGGATTGTCTGGTTCGGGGAAATCATCGTTAGCATTCGATACGATTTATGCAGAAGGGCAGCGTAGATACGTGGAATCTTTATCTGCGTATGCGCGCCAGTTTTTAGGGCAAATGGATAAGCCGGATGTTGATATGATTGAAGGTTTATCTCCAGCGATTTCAATTGATCAAAAAACGACGAGTCGTAATCCTCGTTCAACGGTTGGAACGGTAACGGAGATTTATGATTATTTACGTTTATTATTTGCACGAATTGGTACGCCGATTTGTCCGAATCATGGAATTGAAATTACATCACAAACAGTGGAACAGATGGTAGACCGTGTTCTTGAATATCCTGAACGTACGAAGTTGCAAGTGCTAGCGCCTATCGTGTCAGGGCGTAAAGGTGCGCATGCGAAAGTATTAGAAGATATTAAGAAGCAAGGTTATGTTCGTGTGCGCGTTGATGGAGAGATGCTGGATGTATCGGAAGAGATTACTTTAGAAAAAAATAAGAAGCATTCAATTGAAGTTGTTATTGACCGTATTGTTGTGAAAGAAGGAATTGCAAGCCGACTTGCAGATTCACTAGAAAGTGCTTTAAAGCTTGGCGGGGGCCGAGTTTTAATCGATGTAATGGGAGAGGAAGAACTTCTATTTAGTGAACATCATGCTTGTCCACATTGTGGTTTTTCAATCGGAGAATTAGAGCCGCGTATGTTCTCGTTTAATAGTCCGTTCGGCGCGTGTCCTTCTTGTGATGGACTTGGATCGAAGTTAGAGGTAGATTTAGAACTTGTTATTCCGAACTGGGATGTATCATTAAATGAACATGCGATTGCTCCTTGGGAACCGACAAGTTCACAATATTACCCGCAATTATTAAAATCCGTGTGTAATCATTACGGCATCGATATGGATATGCCGGTGAAAGATATACCGAAGGATTTATTTGATAAAGTGTTGTACGGAAGCAGGGAAGAGAAGCTTTATTTCCGCTATGTGAATGAATTTGGTCAAGTAAAGGAAAATGAGATTTTATTTGAAGGTGTTATTCCGAATATTGAGCGTCGTTATCGTGAGACGAGTTCTGATTATATTCGTGAGCAAATGGAGAAATATATGGCAGAGCAAGCTTGTCCGAAGTGTAAAGGTGGACGCTTAAAGCCTGAGAGTTTAGCTGTTTTCGTTGGTGATAAAACGATTGCCGATGTAACGAAATATTCTGTTCAAGAAGTACAGGAGTTCTTCTCAACTGTTGAGTTAACGGAGAAACAACAAAAAATTGCTCATTTAATTTTAAGAGAAATTCAGGAACGTGTCGGGTTCTTAGTGAACGTCGGTTTAGATTATTTAACGTTAAGTCGTGCCGCAGGAACTTTATCAGGTGGTGAGGCGCAGCGTATTCGTTTAGCGACACAAATTGGTTCTCGCCTTACTGGCGTACTTTACATTCTTGATGAGCCTTCTATCGGTTTGCATCAGCGTGATAATGATCGTCTTATTCGTACATTGCAGGAAATGCGTGATTTAGGAAATACGTTAATTGTTGTTGAGCATGATGAAGATACAATGATGGCTGCTGATTATTTACTTGATATCGGACCTGGTGCAGGTATTCATGGTGGTCAAGTTGTATCAGCAGGTACACCAGCTGAAGTTATGCAAGACGAGAATTCATTAACTGGGAAATATTTAAGCGGTAAAGAGTTTATTCCGGTACCACTTGAAAGACGTAAAGGTGACGGACGTAAAGTGGAGATTGTCGGTGCGAAAGAAAATAACTTAAAGAATGCGAAAATGTCATTCCCCCTAGGAACATTTGTAGCAGTAACAGGCGTATCTGGCTCTGGAAAAAGTACGATAATTAATGAAGTACTATACAAATCATTAGCTCAAAAGCTATATAAAGCGAAAGCAAAGCCAGGGGCTCATAAAGAAATTAAAGGTCTTGAGCAGTTAGATAAAGTTATTGATATTGATCAATCACCAATCGGGCGTACACCACGTTCAAATCCGGCGACATACACTGGCGTATTTGATGATATTCGTGATGTATTTGCGCACACGAATGAAGCGAAAGTACGTGGTTATCAAAAAGGACGTTTCAGCTTTAACGTAAAAGGCGGCCGTTGTGAAGCGTGCCGCGGTGATGGAATTATTAAAATCGAAATGCATTTCTTACCAGACGTGTATGTTCCATGTGAAGTTTGTCACGGTAAACGTTACAACCGTGAAACGTTAGAAGTGAAATATAAAGATAAGAATATTTCTGAAGTGTTAGGGATGACAATTGAAGATGGGGTAGAGTTCTTTGCTAATATCCCGAAAATTAAGCGTAAACTTCAAACGCTTGTAGATGTAGGGCTTGGTTATATGAAATTAGGACAACCAGCTACGACGTTATCAGGTGGTGAGGCGCAGCGTGTGAAATTAGCTTCTGAATTACATCGTCGTTCTACAGGGCGTACGTTATACATTTTAGATGAGCCAACGACTGGCTTACATGCACATGATATTGCACGCCTTCTAGAAGTGTTGCAACGTCTTGTTGAGAGTGGTGAGACGGTACTTGTAATTGAGCATAATTTAGATGTTATTAAAACAGCTGATTATATTATTGACCTTGGACCAGAAGGCGGAGACAAAGGCGGACAAATTGTTGCTTCGGGAACGCCAGAGCAAGTGGTGAAAGAAGAGCGCTCTTATACAGGTAAGTATTTAAAAGAGATTTTAGATCGTGATAAAGCAAGAATGAAAGAGAAAATAAAAGAAGTAGAGTTATCACAATAAGTTGTTAATAAAAACCGAGTGGGAATTGCACTCGGTTTTTATTTCACTAAGGGAAACTGGTAAGAATGTTAGTAGGTATACAAGTATAAAGAATAGAATAAATTGGTATAAGTGTTTGCATGTTACTTGCGTTTATTATCTATTAGCGTATGATGAAATATATATATTAAAAGGATGTGTAAGGAAATGAGATGGATTGTATCACTTCTTGTAAATAGCGTTGTGTTAATCGCTGTATCCGGACTTTTAAAAGGGGTTGCACCAGACGCATTTTACATAGCAAATATACAAACTGCAATTATTGCGAGTATTATATTGGCGATTTTAAACGTATTTGTAAAGCCGCTTTTAATTTTAATTACGCTACCGATTACTCTTGTAACTTTCGGTTTCTTCTTAATTGTTATTAATGCGATTACGTTAAAGATGACGGATTCGTTATTAGGGGACGCCTTTAATATATCTGGATTTGGTGTAGCGATTGTTGCGGCAATTTGTATTTCTATTTTTAATATGATAATTGAAAAAGTAATTGTTGAACCATTACATGAAAAAAAGAGGAAATGACAAAAAGAAAAACATTTCATGACTCATATGAAATGTTTTTTTCTATTTATTAGAAACCGAGTTTCTTGTTTCCAGAAAAAAATGGTACAATATCCGATAGAATGGAATTTTACATCAAATGAGACTGAACCCGCAGCGGAGTGGAGGTTTATACATATGCCGAAAGTAAGGACAAAAGATTTAATTGAACAATTTCAATTGGAGTTAGTAAGTGGTGAAGAAGGGATTCATCGTCCGATTGATACGAGTGATTTATCGCGACCTGGAATTGAAATGGCAGGATTTTTTACATATTATCCAGCTGATCGCGTGCAGCTTCTTGGGAAAACGGAGCTTACGTTCTTTGATACGTTAACGACAGAGCAAAAGCAAGAGAGAATGAAAGCGCTTTGTACTGAGGAGACGCCTTGTATTATTGTAACTCGTAATCAAGATGTACCGGATGAGTTATTACAAGCATCACGTGAATCAGGCGTGCCTTTATTACGTTCTGCTCAAACGACGACGAGATTATCAAGTCGTTTAACAAACTATTTAGAAGGTAAGTTAGCGCCAACAACAGCTGTTCATGGTGTGCTAGTAGATATTTATGGTGTTGGTGTTTTAATTACAGGTCAAAGTGGTGTCGGGAAAAGTGAGACAGCGCTTGAACTTGTAAAGCGTGGTCACCGCCTTGTTGCGGATGATAGCGTAGAAATTCGTCAAGAAGATGAAGATACATTAGTAGGGAGCTCACCTGATTTAATTGAGCACTTATTAGAAATTCGTGGTCTAGGTATCATTAACGTAATGACGTTATTCGGTGCAGGGGCAGTACGAAATTATAAACGTATTACACTTGTTATTAATCTTGAAATTTGGGATCAAAAGAAAAATTATGATCGCTTAGGTCTTGATGAAGAGAAGATGAAGATTATTGATACAGAACTTACGAAGATTACACTTCCAGTTCGTCCTGGTCGAAACTTGGCTGTTATTATTGAAGTAGCAGCGATGAACTTCAGATTAAAACGTATGGGAGTCAATGCGGCACAACAGTTCTCTGAACGATTAATGAGTGCGATTGAGTTAGGAAGTCAAGAGTAGACTCTGGAGAGGGAGGTCATATATATGCTGTTAGGTTCTGTACCACAGCTTGACCGTATAGCAGTCCAACTTGGGCCGTTCCCTGTTTATTGGTATGGGGTTATTATCGGTACAGGTGTGCTATTAGGTCTTTGGCTAGCAACTCGCGAGGGAGAAAGGCTTGGTATTCACAAAGATACATTTATCGACCTTGTATTAATCGCAGTACCAATTGCCATTCTTTTTGCGAGAATGTATTATGTCATTTTTGAATGGGAATATTATTCGCAAAATCCGAGTCAAATTATTAATATTCGTCAAGGTGGTTTGGCGATTCATGGTGGTTTAATCGGGGCTGTTATTACAGGAATCCTTTTTGCGAAACGACGCGGGCTTTCATTCTGGAAGTTAGCGGATATTGCTGCGCCGAGTATTTTACTAGGACAAGCAATTGGCCGATGGGGAAACTTTATGAACCAAGAGGCGCATGGTGATGAAGTAACGAGACAGTTTTTAGAAGGTCTTCATTTACCAGATTTCATTATTAATCAAATGTACATTGATGGTGTGTATTATCACCCAACGTTTTTATATGAATCATTATGGAACTTTGCAGGTGTTATTTTACTACTCGCGTTACGAAAAGTGAATTTACGCCGTGGTGAATTATTCTTCACATATTTAATTTGGTATTCAGTGGGACGCTTCTTCGTAGAAGGTTTGCGTACAGATAGTTTAATGTTAGGACCACTTCGTATTGCACAAGTAATGTCTATTGGAATTGTTGTTATTTCTATCATTTTCATTATTGTGAGACGAAAAATGGGGCAAGCTGATAAAAGATATTTAGAAAATTAGAGAAAAGTAGCATCTTATAGAAGATGCTGCTTCTTTCATATTCAGGTAATGAAAGGATTAAGGACGATGAAAATAAATACAGTGTTATTTGATTTAGATGGAACGTTAATTAATACAAATGAACTTATTATCTCTTCTTTTTTACATACGTTAAATCACTATTATTCTAATCAGTATAAGCGTGAAGATGTATTGCCATTTATCGGTCCATCTTTGCATGATACTTTTAGTAAAATTGATGCAAGTAAGGTTGAAGAGATGATTACATGTTATCGTCAATTTAATCATGAGCATCATGATGAATTAGTGGAAGAGTATGAAACTGTATATGAAACGGTTCAAGAATTGAAGAAGCAAGGTTATAAGATCGGCATCGTTACAACGAAAGCGAGACAGACGGTTGAAATGGGATTAAAGCTTTCGAAACTTGATCAGTTTTTTGATGTTGTCGTGACGATTGATGATGTGGAACATGTGAAACCACATCCAGAACCACTTCAAAAAGCATTGAAATTATTAGATGCAAAGCCAGAAGAAACATTGATGGTTGGTGATAATCATCATGATATCGTCGGTGGACAAAATGCAGGTACGAAAACAGTAGCGGTTTCATGGACATTGAAAGGTAGAGCGTATTTAGAAGCGTATAAACCAGATTATGTGCTAGATAAAATGAGTGATTTACTACCGATTTTGTCCCGCATTAACGGGTAGTAAGATTCCTGCCGGTTAAAGTGTCACTTTTATATAAGTAGAGGAGAGAGTTCAGTGCGACGGACAACGCGCTATCCTGTTTCAGGAGAAAATTCATTGTGGAATGTGTATAAAACAGTTTCTTTTTGGAAGGTAATGAAAAATTTTATTATCATCCAAATCGCACGTTACACGCCATTTTTATCCGTAAAGAATTGGTTATATCGCACGTTTTTACGGATGGAAGTAGGAAAGAAAACGTCGTTTGCACTTATGGTAATGCCAGATATTATGTTTCCAGAAAAGATTACTGTGGGAGAAAATTCAATTATCGGCTATAATACAACGCTTTTAGCGCATGAATATTTAATTCGTGAGTATCGACTTGGAGAAATCGTCATAGGGAATGAAGTTATGATTGGAGCGAATACGACAATTTTACCAGGTGTGACAATTGGAGATGGAGCTATCGTTTCTGCAGGCACACTTGTCCATAAAGATGTACCAGGCGGCGCTTTCGTAGGCGGAAATCCGATGCGTATTATTTATACGAAAGAGGAAATGGCCACTAGAGAAGGTTGATGTTAAAAATGTAACATTTCCCTTCTCTTTTTATGAATAAAAAGGAAATAATTGATTATAATATACTGTTTTGTTTTTTACGGAATCGTTTATACTTATAGATAGAAGAATGTGTGAACGAAGAAAACAAAAAACTGGAGGATATATGGGGAAAAATCAAAGAATATATAAGGAGAACGGACAAGTTATCTCTTTTAATCAGTTAGCGGACTTCTTTTATAAAAAAGGGATGAGGGCTTATAAAGGGCAAAAATTGCAAGATGCAATTAAATATTTTCGAAGAGCAGCACAAAGCGAGAAGGAGCCGTTTATTTTATGCCAACTAGCAATAGCATTATCTGAATCTGGTGAATATCAAGAGTCGAATCAGATATTTCTAAAGCTTGTTAGATCCAATCCTGAACTTGAGCAATGCTATTATTTTATTTCAAATAATTATGCATATATGGGCTTGTTTCAACAGGCGAAGAAGTATGCAGAGCGATATTTAGAAGTTGCGGAAGAGAAGGAATTTGTAGAAGATACATTAGAATTGCTTGAGATTATGGAAGAAGATGCAATGGGTGCGGAAGAGATTGAGGATGAAGATGAGCTAATTGTTATGCAAGAAGAAGCGAACCGCTACATTCGTAACGGACAATTAGAAGAGGCGATTGCTACACTAGAAGTTGTTACGAAAGAATATCCAGAATTTTGGTCAGGACATAATAATTTAGCGATTGCACATTTTCAATCAGGTAATGTAGATCAAGCGCTTAAGTTAACAGAAATGATTTTAGAGAAAAATCCTGGTAATATGCATGCGCTTTGTAATACGCTTATTTTTCTATATTCAATTGGAGAGCATAAGCAAGTAGAGTCATTAGCGGGGCAGTTAGTATCGGTATATCCAATTTCATTTGAGCATCGTTTGAAACTTGGAACAACGCTTGCAACAATTGGTCATTTTGAACCTGCATATAAATGGTTCAAAGTATTAAAGCGTCAAGGGTACGAAGGAGACGTCAGTTTTTATTACTGGTTTGCATACTCTGCGTATATGGTGAAGGAACAGCAAGTAGCTGAAAAAATGTGGCAACATGTTGTAGAATTGCATCCTGATAAAAAAGGAAAAGAACCGTGGAATGCACTGAATTTAGCAGATGAAGGACAAAATCTTTTATTTGAAGAGTTACGAAAATCATTTCAGCAAAGTACGACGCTAGAAGAGAAAATGCTAGCTTTATATTTAATGAATGAATTGTCAACACCAGAGAAGGTTGGATTCTTCTTTGATGTAACGCAAGCGAAAAATGGTGTTCCAATCGTATCGCAACTTGCAAAATATTTCTTTTTACTTAATAGTCATAAAAGCATCCCAGCTGATTTACAGCAATTTGAACAGTGCGTACGAATCGCGGATGCATTATACAATTATACGAAAAAAGATGATGAATTAATCGAAGAGTGTTTAAATTTTTGGTTTTGCACGTTCATACGTTTATATACATCTGGAGCGACTTTTACAAATGTGTACGGTTGGTCAGCGGCAATTGAATACATTGTGCGCGGCGAACAAAGAAATAAGATGACACAGGCAGAGCTTGGTGATGTATATAATGTATCTGTAGCGACTGTACGAAAGTATGTGCAGGCTGTTAAGCGCACGCACACGTAGGGTAGGCAAATCATTGGGAAAAAAATGATGCTAACAGTATAATGAGGGTAACTTAATGTGTATGAATGGGAGTGAATAGTGTGTCAGAAGAAAAAATTTATGATGTCATTATTATTGGTGCAGGACCAGCTGGTATGACAGCTGCGGTATATACATCTCGTGCGAATTTAAGCACACTGATGCTTGAGCGTGGTATTCCAGGTGGACAAATGGCAAATACAGAAGATGTAGAGAACTATCCAGGTTATGAGTCTATTTTAGGACCAGACTTATCAAATAAAATGTTTGAGCATGCGAAGAAATTTGGTGCTGAATATGCATACGGTGATGTAAAAGCAATCATCGATGGTAAAGAGTACAAAACAATTATTGCTGGTAAAAAAGAATATAAAGCACGTGCAATTATCGTTGCAAGCGGTGCAGAGTATAAAAAAATTGGTGTGCCAGGTGAAACAGAACTTGGCGGCCGCGGTGTATCGTATTGTGCAGTATGTGATGGTGCATTCTTTAAAGGGAAAGAACTTGTTGTTATTGGCGGCGGAGATTCTGCTGTTGAAGAGGGTGTGTTCTTAACACGCTTCGCATCAAAAGTAACGATCGTTCACCGTCGTGACACTCTTCGTGCACAGAAAATTTTACAAGATCGTGCTTTCCAAAATGAGAAAGTAGATTTCATTTGGAATCACACTATAAAAGAAATTAACGACGCAAATGGTAAAGTAGGAAGCGTAACACTTGTAGATGTAAACAGCGGAGAAGAACAAGAAGTTAAAACTGACGGCGTTTTCATATACATCGGTATGTTACCACTATCAAAACCGTTTGTTGAGCTAGGTATTACAAATGAAAATGGTTATGTTGAAACGAACGAGCGTATGGAAACGAAAGTTCCTGGTATTTTCGCAGCTGGTGATGTTCGTGAAAAAATGCTTCGTCAAATTGTAACTGCAACAGGTGATGGTAGTATTGCAGCGCAGAGTGCACAGCATTATATAGAAGAGTTAGTAGAAGAATTAAAAACTGTAACAGAAAAATAAGGGGTAATATACCTTTTGAGAAGAAAGCTACCGATAGGAGCTTTCTTTTTTTTGTGAAAATGTCAAAGTTTTGTCAAAAACAATTAGGATTATAAGATTTCTTATTGATATACTGGACTTTACGGAAAAAATCACTATAAGAAATGAGGAATTTATTCAGTATGGAATGGCGTAATATATATCGTGGATTTTGTATGGGCGTTAGTGATTTAATTCCTGGTGTGAGCGGCGGAACAATCGCTGTTGTGTTAGGGATTTATGAACAATTGCTCGCAGCAATTAGCGGATTCTTTAGTCGTGAATGGAAAAAACATTTAGCGTTTTTAATCCCACTTGCAGCTGGTGTAGCGGCGGCTTTTCTAACGTTAAGTCACGTTATTAAATATTTATTAGCAAATCATTATGAACCGACTCAATTTTTCTTCCTCGGTTTAATTATTAGTATATTACCGATGTTAATGAGAGAAGCTGATGCAAAGGCAACATTTAAAGGTAGTCATATTGCCTTATTAATAATTGCAGCAATTCTTGTTGCAATAACAGCATTCTTTAAACCAGATAAGGCAGCTGATCCGATTACGACGTTAACAATTTTAAATGCAATTGGTTTATTTTTCGCAGGATGGATGGCTAGTATGGCTATGCTTCTTCCTGGAATTAGTGGATCGTTTATTTTATTAATTATTGGTGTGTATCCAACAGCAATTAACGCTTTAACTACACTCAATTTACCGTTAATCGTGGTTATCGGTGCCGGCGTGATGGCCGGATTTGTTGTAAGTAGTAAAGGAATTAGTTATTTGTTAGATCGTTATAAAAGTATGACATTTGCGGCAATTATTGGGCTCGTTATCGGGTCGATTGTCATTGTGTTCCCTGGCATTCCGACTGGTGGCATTTCAATTGTAAGTTCAATTATTACTTTTATTTTAGGATTTGCGGTTGTTACTTATTTCGGTAAGAAATAAGTGTTTTAATCCCCTTAACGATAAAAATCGTTAAGGGGATTTTTATGTGCTATTCATGGGAAGTAAGGTATTTTGATTGCTTGTTATAGAAAGAATTTTTACAATTGCTTAGCGAAAGGGGACTGGCACCTTCGTTGTAGCAAACTGTTTTTGATAGTATAATGAAATGAGTATGCAGTGAGAAATTTTGCTGCAAGTAGCTGAGGTGAAGAAACATGCAAAGAGTGACAAACTGTGTGTTAATTAGAGATAATGAAGTACTCTTACTCCAAAAACCTCGCCGGAATTGGTGGGTTGCACCGGGCGGGAAAATGGAGCGTGGTGAGACAGTAAGAGATTCCGTTGTTCGCGAGTATCGTGAAGAAACAGGTATTTATTTAAAGAATCCAGCATTAAAAGGGGTCTTCACTTTTGTCATCCAAGAAGGTGATAAAGTTGTTTCTGAATGGATGATGTTCTCCTTTTTAGCAACAGATTTTGCAGGAGAAAACAAATTAGAGAGCGAAGAAGGCATCATTGGTTGGCATACATTTGATAAAATTGATGATTTAGCAATGGCACCAGGAGATTATCACATTATTGATTATTTAATTAAAGGGAATGGTATAATCTACGGTACATTTGTATATACCCCAGATTTTGAGTTGCTTTCATATCGATTAGATCCGAGTTAAACCTGCAAGGAGAGGATACGATGACAGAGAATAATGATATAAAAATGGTAATTATTACAGGGATGTCTGGAGCTGGAAAGACGGTAGCGTTACAAAGTTTCGAAGATTTAGGATATTTTTGTGTAGATAATTTACCACCGATGTTATTGCCGAAGTTTATTGAACTTATGGCAGATTCAAAAGGTAAAATGAATAAAGTGGCACTCGGTATTGATTTACGTGGCCGAGAGTTTTTTGAATATTTATGGGGAGCGCTTGATGATTTATCAGAACGTACATGGATTATTCCTCATATTTTATTTTTAGATGCGAAAGATAGCACACTTGTAACTCGTTATAAAGAAACGAGACGTTCGCATCCACTTGCGCCAACTGGCTTGCCGTTAAAGGGAATTGAAGCTGAGCGTGGTTTATTAACTGATATGAAGGCAAGAGCGAATATTGTGCTTGATACATCTGATTTGAAACCGAAAGAATTACGAGAAAAAATTGTTCACTTATTCTCAACAGAAACTGAGCAAGCATTTCGTGTAAATGTTATGTCATTTGGATTTAAGTACGGAATTCCAATTGATGCTGATTTAGTATTTGATGTTCGTTTTTTACCAAATCCATATTATATTCCACATATGAAGCCATTAACAGGACTGGATGAAGAAGTTTCGTCGTATGTGTTGAAATTTAATGAAACACATAAGTTTTTAGAGAAATTGACGGATCTTATCACTTTCATGCTGCCTCATTATAAAAGAGAAGGTAAGAGTCAACTTGTAATTGCGATTGGATGTACAGGTGGGCAACATCGTTCTGTTACGCTTACAGAGTACCTTGGGAAACATTTGAAACCAGAGTATAGCGTTCATGTATCTCATCGTGATGTGGAGAAGAGAAAGGGCCATTAAGGGATGAAAAAAGAGAGAAAACCTAAAATTGTTATCATGGGAGGTGGAACTGGACTTTCTGTTTTATTAAGGGGATTAAAACAATATCCTGTTGATATTACAGCAGTTGTAACAGTAGCCGACGATGGAGGCAGTTCAGGTAGACTACGTGATGAGCTAGAAATTCCACCTCCAGGTGATATTCGTAACGTACTTGTTGCGTTATCGGATGTAGAACCATTAGTGGAGGCTTTATTTCAGCACCGTTTTACAACTGGAGACGGACTGAAAGGGCATGCGTTAGGAAATTTACTATTGGCAGGTATGACTTCGATTACAGGAGACTTTTACCACGCGATTACGGAAACGAGTAAAGTATTAAATGTCAGAGGACGTGTATTACCAGCAGCGAATCAAAGTGCGGTACTTCATGCAGAATTAGAAGATGGAGAAATTGTAACAGGTGAATCAAAGATTCCTCATTTCGGGAAGAAGATTAATCGTGTCTTTTTAACTCCAGAAGATGTAGAACCGTTATGTGAAACGTTGACGGAAATTAAACGAGCTGATTTGCTTGTTTTCGGTCCAGGAAGTCTGTACACAAGTATATTACCGAATTTAGTTGTTAACAAAATTGGAGACGCTGTTCTTGCTGCAAAAGCGAAGAAGGTATATGTATGTAATGTTATGACGCAAGCGGGCGAAACGAAGGGTTATACTGCATTTGATCATGTGCAGGCGTTACATGATCATTTAGGTAAACCATTTATCGACACTGCGATTGTAAATAATCGTGATATTCCTCGTGAATTACGTAAGTTATATGAGGAAGAGATGTCGGAACCAGTTGCACTGGATACAAATCGTTTTGCTGAACATAATATCGAAATTATTCAAGATAGATTAGCGAAATATGATGATCGTGTTGTAAGACATGATACATTAAAGTTAGCTTCTATTTTATATTCATTGTTATAAATGTGCGTTGCCTCATTTGAGGTAACGCTCCTCATTCATATAGGACAAGATTTTTGTTCCAAAGTAATAGTATAAGGAGGTGTTGACTGTGTCATTTGCATCAGAAACAAAGAAAGAGTTGACCAACCTTGAAATGAAGGAATGCTGCGAGAAATCAGAATTATCGGCGTTGCTTCGAATGAACGGATCGCTTTCTTTTTCAAACCGTCGCCTATCTATCGATATTCAAACGGAAAATGCAGCAATTGCAAGAAGGATTTATACGCTTTTGAAAAAAGGATATGATGTGACGGTAGAATTACTTGTTCGTAAAAAAATGCGATTGAAGAAAAATAATGTATATATCGTGCGGCTTGTTGAGAAGTCTCGCGAAATATTAGCAGATCTTCACATTGTTCGAGATGACTTTTCGTTTATTCGAAATATATCACAGGAATTAATCGAGAAGAAATGTTGTAAACGATCGTATTTACGCGGTGCATTTTTAGCAGGTGGTTCAGTAAATAACCCAGAAACATCATCTTATCATTTAGAGATCTTTTCGTTATATAAGGAACATAATGATTCTATATGTGAACTGATGAACGGATTTGATTTAAATAGTAAGACGTTGGAAAGAAGAAAAGGGTACATTACGTATTTGAAAGAAGCTGAAAAAATTACAGAGTTTTTAAATATTATAGGTGCTCATAATGCACTTTTAAGATTTGAAGATATTCGAATTGTTCGCGATATGCGTAATTCAGTAAATCGTTTAGTTAACTGCGAAACAGCTAATTTAAATAAAACAATTGGTGCAGCGCTAAGGCAAATTGAGAACATCCGCTATATTGATGAGACGGTTGGGCTTGATATTTTGCCAGATAAATTAAGAGAAATTGCACAGTTACGAAGAGATTATCAAGATGTAACATTGAAAGAGTTAGGTGAGATGGTATCCGGGGGGAAAATTAGTAAATCGGGTATTAATCATCGTTTGCGTAAAATCGATGAAATTGCAGAGAAATTACGCGCGGGGGAAACAGTAGCAAAAAAATAAAAGGTTAAAGGGGAAATGGAGCTGTGGTTCAAAAACTGGTTAAAGTGGCATTAAAAAACGGCTTACAAGCACGTCCGGCTGCGTTGTTTGTACAAGAGGCAAATCGCTTTCATGCGGATATCTTCATCGAGAAAGATGGAAAGACAGTGAATGCAAAGAGCATAATGGGGATTATGAGCTTAGCAATCGGAACTGGTAGCATGATTACAATCACAACAGAAGGTTCAGATGCAGAAGAGGCTTTGGAAGCATTAACTGCATATGTACAATAAAGGGTTATCGCGAATGTGCGATAGCTTTTTTTATTTTTCTGTTTGTGGGGTGCGTGGTTGGTGTGGTAACGAATGGTCGGTGGGTATATAGCTGGTTCGCACTTGTCGGTAAGTCGATAAGTTGTGTCGAAACGCCGATATAATTTGAGTTGTGTTCGATATAATTGAAAAATCACCGATATATTGGATTAGATACTAGGTTGGGTATGTGATACCCTTGTACATAATAAAAAAAGCGCCCTGTAATAGGGCGCTTCCGCTTTTAAGTATTAACGATTTGTAAAGATCTTATCGATTAAGCCGTATTCTAGAGCTCTTTCTGCTGTCATGAAGTTGTCGCGGTCTGTGTCGCGTTGTAGAACTTCAAGTGGTTGACCTGTGCGGTCAGCAAGAATTTGGTTTAATTTTTCACGTAAGAATAGGATACGTTTTGCAGCGATTTCGATTTCAGTCGCTTGACCTTGTGCTCCGCCAAGTGGTTGGTGAATCATAACTTCACTGTTTGGAAGTGCGTAACGTTTTCCTTTTTCACCTGCTGCAAGTAAGAATGCACCCATAGATGCAGCCATACCGATACAGATTGTTGATACTTGTGGTTTAATAAACTGCATTGTATCGTAAATTGCCATACCAGCTGTGATAGAACCACCAGGGCTGTTGATGTAAATGTGAATATCTTTTTCTGGATCTTGAGATTCCAAGAATAAAAGCTGGGAAACGATTGAGTTTGCTACATTGTCATCAATTGCGCTACCAAGCATAATGATGCGATCCTTTAATAGTCGAGAGTAAATATCGTAAGCGCGTTCTCCACGATTTGTTTGTTCAATTACTGTAGGAATTAAATTCATCTGTTATTTCCTCCTTTAAAAGCTTTCTTAGTCTTATAATACAATTATGGTCAATGAAGGTCAAACGAAACCACTTTAAATCAAAAAATATGTAGTTGTATCATGATTTATTCGCTATGTTTTTAAAATTCCCTGCTTATGTATCTTCAACATCATAACCGAATTACATAAATTTAAACGTGATTAATGGTGTGGAAAAGGCAAAAGAACGCCTTTTGTATAGAAGCGTTCTTTCATTTTTTATTCTTTTAACAGATAGGTTACTTTATTTAAGATTTTCTCGATTTGTTTTGCGTTTTTACTATACATATCACTCGCTGATTTTGATTTCGTTTCTAAAGAGAATAATTCAAGATCAGCATTGCATTTCTTTAAGGATGCTAATAATAAAGGCTTGTTTTGAGGAGAAGGCATTTGGAGTTTATCATTATAGATGTCGATAGTAAGTTGTCCGTATGAATCAACTTGACCAAGAAAGACATTTTCAATGACAACACCGAGTTTTTCTAGCTCAGAATGTAACCAAGCGCGATTATGTCCGCTAGCAGAAAGAGGTTCATCTAGTACATTTCCATCCATAATAACAGTTTGCGGTTCTTTTTCGTTTGGCACTTTTAGGCTGATATCTTTTGCTGTAAGTGGTTGGCGATCTTTCTTTAATAATACATTTAATTCACCGCTCGGTTCTAGTACAGCAAATTCAACATCAGCTACGCTGAACGCATTTTTTCCTCTGAGAAGCTCAAGTAATTCATCACTTGTATACTTTTCTTTCTTTAAATTATCTTCAAGTATTTTGCCGTCTTTTATTAATACGGTAGATTTTCCTTCAAAAAAATCTCGAGCTGTTTTGTTCTTTAAAGAGAGGATTCCAGTGAAAAAAGGTACCACAGCGAAAATGAGTATCGCAAAGACGCCGTGGAAAAATTTTGAATCAAGCCCTGTAGATACTTGGGCAGCGATGTCACCGATTGTCATTCCGGCTATGTATTCAAAAAAGGAGAGCTGAGAGATTTGTCTTTTTCCTAACCATTTCGTAATAGCGAATAAAATAATTAATATGAATACAGAGCGAAGAATGACAAGTGTCCATTCCGGCAGGTGAGACATAGTCATTTCCTCCAGTCTACTTAAAACCCTTTATATTGAGGTTCTTCACGTTCTAATACTGAAACCCTATTCTGTAAATCAGCGATGATGCTGTCCATTTCTAACATACATTCATGAAATACACGTTTTGATTCCGCGTCCTGTGAATTTAGTGAAAGGGAGCTTAAACTTGCTTGAGCGCCCCTTACACTGGCAAGGCAGGTTTTAACGCTAGCGATAACTGTCATACGAACACCTTATCCTTTCGGTTTGAATAGCAATGCTCCAATGAAGCCGAAAATAATGGCAGCTGATACACCAGCACTCGTTACTTTAAACATGCCGGTAATAACGCCGACGATGCCATGTTTGGCTGCTTCCTCCATCGCGCCATGAACGAGGGCATTACCGAAACTTGTAATAGGTACAGTTGCCCCAGCGCCTGCAAAGTCGATTAATGGTTCATACAGATTGAATCCATCTAATATAGCTCCAGCAACAACGAGTGTTGCCATCGTATGAGCGGGGGTTAGTTTGCCGACATCAAACATAAGCTGTCCGATTACGCATATGAGTCCACCAATGACGAAAGCCCAGAAAAAAATCATTGCGTTGCACCTCCAAATTCAATCGAAACAGCGTGAGCGATACACGGAATCGTTTCTTCTTGTTGGAATGTAAGTGGAGATAGTAAAGCGCCTGTCGCAACGACAAGTATTTTTTTGAATTCTCCTCTTTTCATTCGGTTTAATAAATGTCCGTATACGACTGTTGCTGAACAGCCTGGACCACTTCCACCAGCTATGACAGGTTGACCTTCTCTATAAATGATGATTCCGCAATCTTGAAATTGCTCGCTCTTTACCTTTGTTCCGTGTTTATGTAGTAGGTCGTAAGCGATTTCGCGACCGACATGTCCAAGGTCACCTGTTACGATTAAGTCGTAATAAGAGGCATCAATTTGTCGTTCGCGTAAATGAGCTTCAATCGTATCGACAGCAGCTGGGGCCATCGCACCACCCATATTAAAAGGATCTGTTAGTCCCATATCAATAACTCGTCCAATGGTGGCCGATGTTACTTGTGGACCATATCCAGTGTCGCTTAAAATAGCCGCGCCTGCACCGGTCACTGTCCACTGAGCCGTAGGAGGTTTTTGACCACCATATTCAGTTGGATAGCGGAATTGTTTTTCTACCGCAGCGTTATGGCTTGATGCCCCAGTTAATAAATACTTTGCGCCTTTTGCATTTACGATACTTGCGCCGAGTGCTAAGCCTTCCATAGAGGTAGAACAGGCGCCGAATAAACCGAGATAAGGTGTTCCGAGTGTGCGACATGCAAAGCTCGTTGGAGTTATTTGGTTTATTAAATCCCCTGCGAGTACGAATTGAATATCGTCTTTACGGAGCTTTGCCTTTTCGGTAGCGCGGCTACAAGCTTCTTCAAATAAAATTTTATGCGCCTTTTCGTAAGAATCTTGTCCGAGCCATAAATCTTCATGCAGGGTATCGAAGTCTTCAGGAATTTTTCCATTTGCCTCAAATGGGCCACCGACTACACCTGTTGAGATGATAACTGGTTTGTTTTCGAATACCCATGTTCGGTGTCCTTGTAACATTTACAGCCCTCCCCATTGAAAGAGAATCGTTTTAATAAGAGCGATGACAAAAGCTGAAAATACGCCAAATAAGATGACCGATCCTGCTAGTTTAAACATGTTACCACCAACGCCGAGAACGAACCCTTCTGTACGGTGTTCAATACATGCGGCAATAACAGAGTTACCAAATCCAGTAACGGGAACTGCGGTACCAGCACCAGCAAATTGTCCGAGGCGATCGTAGACGCCAAATCCCGTCAGTAGCATGGAGATAAAAATAAGAGTTGCAACGGTAGGGTTCCCGGCAGATCTTTCAGTGAAATCAAAGTACGTAATATAAAAGGTGGAAATCAGTTGGCCTATTAGACAAATTAATCCCCCGACGAAAAAAGCTTTCATACAATTTTTTAAAACGGGGCGCTTCGGTTCGCGCTGTTGTTCGAATTTTTTATATTCTTGTTGCACAGGTGTTAAATTTTTATCTTTACTAGACATTTGAATCCTTCCTTCTCTTTTAGAAAGCTTAAATATTAGATCCCATTTCTGATTGAATGAGTTTTAACTGTTCTTTAATGTCATCCTTACTCACTTTCTTTTTCTTAATTTTGTTTTCAAGTTCTTCTATGAGCATAAAAATCTTTTTGTCTGTACTTACACGAATATCGAAAGTAGGGTTTTCATCACTTAGCTTCTTTTTTAATTTACTTCGTAAAGGTTTTAAACCAAATCTTTCGTGATGTTCAGGTTTAACGGCTATGTAAAGATCTAAATTTGTATTAACTGCGGTAGCTTCTATAATTCCCTCCATAGCAAGAGCTTTTTTCTTAGCGTCTTGCGATATAGATTGATTAAAGGATTCTGTACTCATTTTTGTTAATTTAGGGCCCTTTTTCTCATCTGCTCGCTTAGCTTCTTCTTTCTTTACTTTTTTATCTAACGGGCTATTATCACATCCGGTAAGTGAACCGAATAGGAGCATAAATAACGCGGTTATGATTCCAAGTTTTCGCATTATAATCATTCCATTTCTATTGCATTATGTAATTTGAGAAAAAAGGATGATTGCATATCACCCTTTTTCTCAAATTGTGTACCATTAGATACAATGGCACCTTTGGTTATTGCTGTGTGTATTGTGGTTCTTCTTGCTGGACTTCTTCAACACGCGGGTTTAAAGAATCGATAATTGTTTGTGTTTGCTGCGCAGCTGTTTGGAAAAGTTGCTTTGCTTGTTGGTTATCCGTATCAAGAGCGAATCCCTCTAAGCTAGCTTGTGCACTTTTTAATCCAGAAACAGTTTGCTTTAGTTTTGTAATTACAGTCATTGAATGAAGCCCCCTTTGGAATAT
Organism: Bacillus sp. AR13-1; assembly: GCF_008042285.1. Lineage (NCBI taxonomy): Bacteria > Bacillati > Bacillota > Bacilli > Caryophanales > Bacillaceae > Bacillus > Bacillus sp. AR13-1. Next base: position 199,765 of record NZ_QNUA01000007.1, on the reverse strand, counting down.
CAATTCAAAGATTATAATTTGTGAGTTGGGGTGAATTTATGATTGGAAAATTTAGGTTTTTGAAGTTAAAGCTTTGATTCAAGCGTCAATGAATTCTGTGTTATAGTGGCGCTTTATAAGATGGAAGAGGATAATATGTAATTCATGATGTAGGTATGTTACCTGTTGAAGATTAAAAAGTAACTGAAAATTACATGAGGTTAAATTTCTAATTATTCACAAAAAACATATCAATAAAATATATATTTCTATTCTTGTAGTTATTTTTAATTTAAAATAAAATTTTCTTGTATAGTAAAAAAAAGGATGTGTTCAGTTTTAAAAAAATAATATCTTCATTATCTTATTCGTTCAATCGAAGTCATTCACGAAAGAAGAACGTTATTAAATCAACGTTTCTTTTAATGCATAAAACATTTACGAATTGTTTTGTTCATCGAAAGTCTTGCGAATTCTTTTAAATCAACGTTTAGAAGAGAAAGTCGAAAGTAACAAAAGTCATTTATGTTGTATTCGTCATTCATCAAAATGAATACGCTATTCACCACAAGCCAACCCAAACGAAAATTTTCCGAACCCTCCAAGCCACCCCGCTGAGCCGTCGCAGGAGTCCCTTAGAGATAGTATTTGTGATTTTTGAATCAGGGGGTTGATCTCTCGCGAAGTCCTGACGCAGCCCAGCGAATTGTCTTTTACCCAATCCTCGCCGAGTTTCTACTATCAAAGAAAATAACGTTTCTAATGCGATTGGGCAGCCGTTATCGGAACTTACCCCCGACAGTGTGTTAAAATTAATCGAAGCGGAAAACGAGGATCTCCAATTGACTGAACGTGTGATCGGTTGGACAGTTTAAGAGGGTTGTATAAAAAGGGAGATGGCGCAAAGATGGTGAGATCAAAAGAGAATGATTTAACGGAGAAATTGGCAGAAGGTCACCGAGAATATGGTGACGGCAACTTTACAGTACAGAACATCGGTGATGAAACTAACCCGAATTGGACTGTCGTAAAAAATGTGAGGAAGGGATCGGCAGGCATTCGTGAAGGGGAAGATATATTTAGCCTGCGATCAAAATATATAAAATAGTGCGGAGATGGGCGGGCATCACTTCGCCTGTCTTTTTTTTATAGACTATATGCGAAAAGTGCGATGCCGAGAGATGCAATTCTAGACGATTAGATTTAATATGATGAAGTATGAGCTATGAGCCTATATGCGTTCTATTTCGATTTAAGTAGATTAAGGGGGAACGAAAGAAGGAAAACTGCGCGCTAAAGCTAGTGTAGAAGAGGTTTTTATGCTTGCGTATTAGGTTAGCGTCAGGATATAATATCCATATGTAAAGAAGCGAACGTCTACGTGTTGGTGTTCGTATCCTACGTGTAACTTTCGGTAAGAGCAAGTCGGAAGAAGACGGAGGCAAGCCGTTGATATTATCGTAATAATCATGCGCCCATAGCTCAGTCGGATAGAGCGGTGGTTTCCGGTACCACGTCTGCCGGGGGTTCGAATCCCTCTGGGCGCGTTATGTATTGTTGTTGTGATGTGTTCTATTTAAAAGTATTGAGTAAATAGCACATAATAGCGTGAAGAACGTGTTGAAAATTAATAGTAAATCTAAAGAAACCCCTTGTATGTGATTAGAAATAATCGTGTATAGGGGGTTTTTCGTTATGAAAAGAATTAAAGAGTGAAATGCAATTCAAATCAGAACAGATTTTAGCACTAAAAGAAATTGTAACGAGATATATTGCACAAGCGTATTGTTAAGTTGCTGAACGAAGATATGAAACGTAAGATAGTAGTGATTCACAAAGCAATAGGGACAGGCTAGCCGTCTTTGCCAGTAAGCTGAAGTTTAATAAAAGTGATCATCTTTCGTTGGCATTATCGGACTTTCTTGACCGTTATGAAGGGGAAGAAGAATGAAAAAAGGTTCTCGCAAGCTATTTGAAATAAAATCGTTTCTTACATGTATTGAAGAAGAGGAGTGCGGAGAAAAGGTCTATTATGTAACGATGGAACATCACAACAGTAGTGTGACTCGTCACAAGATAACGAAAGATGATGCATTCGAAATGTTAGTTGCGTATGCAAAAGGAATACCTGAAATCATGGAGGTCTTCATGGAAGATGAAAATTTCAATGAAGTTTATAAGATAACGGCATCGCTAGGTATTTATTGCAGTTAAGTAAAAAGTACATGTCATAAATGTTGTTCACTTGTAAGAATAGACCCTGGAAAAATAACTCAGAGGTAATCCAAGTCACAATTCGAAAATTACACAAAGCAGATAAACAAGAAAGTATCTTTATAGCAAATCGCAACGCTGTGAATTTGGTGCGTGTGGTACTCGTAGAGGATACGAACGGAATTAATCTATCAAATGAAAATGCGACAATGGTGAAGAAACGTGTAATATTCGATATGTACTCGCCATTGTAAAAAAGGTCTGAACTTACAAGTATAAGTTCAGACCTTTTTTATTATCACTTGTTATATCTAATAATAAGATTTACTATTAGTATGTGGTAATAACTTTTATGCGTTATTATTTTCTTTCAATATTATTCAAATTTAGGTTGTAAGATGTAAATCTCATTAATACATATAAATTAATAATATTTTGGAATGGGTGTCTGCGATAGGATTCTCCTTTTACCAAACTTATTGTACAATAGAAACAAGGGGGAGATTAGTTTGAAGGCAAGTCTTTTACAAGAACAAAGCTTACGTTTGGCAATGACACAAGAGTTAAGGCAAGCGATTACAATGCTCCAGTATAATGTACAAGAATTATCGGAGTTTTTGTATGAGCAATCGTTAGAGAATCCCCTTATTGAGTTAGGTGGTTTTGAGAGGGAGAAGAAAAAGAGCTCTAACACAAGTAAAAGTACCCGCAAACAAGTCGAGAATCAAATGGAAATCTACAGTGTGGATTCTACAACGATTCAGCAACATTTATTAAATCAACTACAGTATTATAAAATAGATGAAGAAGAGCGAAAAGCAGCTTCTTTCATTATTATGAACATGGATGGAAATGGTTATTTACAAGAAACAAATGAAGAGTTATCAGAGCTTCTTTCTGCGCCAATTGATGTAGTGGACTGTTCCGTGGAGCTTGTTCAATCGTTAGAGCCAGCAGGGGTAGGTGCGCGTAATATTCAGGAATGTCTATCAATCCAGTTGAAGCGCTTACAAAGAAGAAATGGGTTAGCGGAAGAAATTATAGATGATCATTTTAATTATTTCGTTAAGAAAGATTGGCGAAAGCTCGTTCAAGTGTTGAAGTGTACCAACGAGGAATTACAGGATGCGGTGAACTGTATTACATCATTGCAGCCGAAACCAGGTCTTGCATTTTCTTCTGATAAACCACTTTATATTGTGCCTGATATGGCGGTAAAAAAAGATGGCGATCATCTCGTTTTACAGATGAATGAGAGAAATATGCCAAGAATTGAAATTCACTCTGAGTATAGTGCGTTACTAAATAATAGTGAAAGTGAAGTGGCTTCTTACGTATCGGAGAAGTATCAGCATGTGCAATGGATTATGCGCAGTTTGAAACAGAGAAAACAAACACTCTTACAAGTGATGAATATTATTATGGAAAAACAGCATGATTTCTTCTGGGGAGGTCCAGAGTATTTAAAACCACTTGCATTAAAAGAGGTGGCGGAAGAGTTAGGTGTGCATGAGTCTACAATTAGTCGTGCAACGCGTAATAAATATGTGCAAACGCCGTACGGTTTATTTGAGATGAAATCATTCTTTAGTAATTCTATTTCTACGACGGAAGATGAGGCGGTTTCTACAAAGCGTGTGAAACAATTCATTCAAACGCTTGTTGGAGCAGAAAATAAGAAAAAGCCACTTTCGGATCAAAAGATTTCAAAATTATTAGAAGAAGAGCATGAAATCGTTATTTCTCGAAGAACGGTTGCGAAGTATAGAGAACAAATGCATATTCCTGCTTCGTCTCTAAGAAAAACAATTGGATAGGTGAAGAAGATGAAGGTTGTACTATATACAAAAAAAGATTGTGGTCTTTGCGTGAAGGCGAAACAAGTTTTAAAAGAAGTACAATATGAATATTCTTTTCAAATTGAGGAAATAGATATATATGAAGATAATGACCTTTTAGAGAAATACCATCTAATGATTCCTGTTGTAGAAATAGGCGGAAGACAAGTAGAATATGGTAACATTCACAAAGGTGTCATAATAAACTATATAAACAATGCAGTTAAGAGTTGAATAAGTTTCTGTCTCCTGTTACAATAATACACGTAGCAGGGATTATTTTTTTAACCTAAGTGGGACGGAAAATGTCACTACGGGACATAAAGTGACCACGAAGGGAAATGAACCGATGTAGTGAGGAGAAAAGATATGCGCTCATGGATTCAGAACACAAAAAAATTATTACCTGATCTGCTACCTGTTATGCAAACGAGAATGCAAGTGCTTCAGTACATTAGGCTTATGCAGCCGATTGGAAGAAGAAACTTATCTGCAAGTCTCGGTATGACAGAACGAGTATTGCGAAGTGAAGTTCAAGTTTTGAAAGAACAAAACTTAGTTCACGTCGCTTCTTCTGGAATGACTTTGACAGAAGAAGGAACAGCTTTAGTTCTTGCTTTGGAAGACTTTATGAAAGAAATTTCCGGGTTAAAGGTTTTAGAAAAACAACTTAAGGAAACATTAGACTTGGATGAAGTTTTCGTTGTCCCTGGTGATAGTGATGAATCACCTTGGGTCAAACTGGAGATGGGCCGTGCTTGTGTGACTTGTATAAAAGACCGTCTGACAGTGAATAATATCGTTGCTGTGGCTGGAGGAACTACGCTAGCTGCTGCTGCGGACATGATGCAACTTGATTGCAAAGATTTACATATGCTATTTGTCCCAGCACGTGGTGGAATTGGAGAAGGTGTCGAGTTAGAAGCCAATACCATTTGCGCCAAAATGGCACAAAATACGATGAGTAATTATCGCTTATTGTATGTTCCAGATCACGTTAGTAGCGAAGCATATGCGTCTATTGTAACCGAGCCCTCCGTGAAAGAAGTTCTTGAGTTGATTCGATCTTCCAATATCGTCATTCATGGAATTGGTGATGCGTTAACAATGGCACGTCGCAGAAATACTTCAGAAGCAGATTGGTTAAAGATTCAGGCAAGCGAAGCAGTTGGCGAAGCTTTCGGTTACTACTTTAATGAACAAGGAAATGTTGTTCATAAAGTAAGAACAGTTGGTATGCAACTTGAAGATTTACAACATGTATCTCACGTTGTCGCAGTCGCTGGAGGTTCTTCAAAAGCAAAAGCAATACAGGCTGTAATAAAGCAAGGGCACACTTCAATTCTAATTACAGATGAAGGTGCAGCAAAACAATTAACAAAGGGTATTACCCTTTAATATAATCCCCCAAGGAGGAAATTTAAATGACTAAAATTGGTATTAATGGATTTGGACGTATCGGACGTAACGTATTCCGCGCAGCTCTTAACAACTCTGAGGTAGAAGTAGTAGCAATCAACGACTTAACAGATGCTAAAACATTAGCTCACCTTTTAAAATATGATACAGTTCACGGAACTTTAAATGCAGAAGTATCTGCTAACGAAAACAGCATCGTTGTTAACGGTAAAGAAATTAAAGTTATCGCTGAGCGTGACCCAGCTCAATTACCATGGAGCGACTACGGAGTAGAAGTAGTAGTAGAATCTACTGGCCGTTTCACTAAAAAATCAGACGCTGAGAAACACTTAGGTGGATCAGTTAAGAAAGTTATCATCTCAGCTCCAGCTTCTGACGAAGATATCACTGTAGTTATGGGTGTTAACCATGAACAATACGATGCAGCTAACCACAACGTAGTATCTAATGCTTCTTGTACTACAAACTGTCTAGCTCCATTCGCTAAAGTATTAAACGAAAAATTCGGCGTAAAACGCGGAATGATGACAACAATTCACTCTTACACTAACGACCAACAAATCTTAGACTTACCACACAAAGATTTACGTCGTGCTCGTGCAGCAGCTGAAAACATGATCCCAACATCTACTGGTGCTGCTAAAGCTGTAGCATTAGTATTACCAGAACTTAAAGGTAAATTAAACGGCGGCGCTGTACGTGTTCCAACTGCTAACGTTTCTCTTGTTGACTTAGTTGTTGAACTTGACAAAGAAGTAACAGTTGAAGATGTAAACGCAGCATTCAAAGCAGCTTCTGAAGGCGAATTAAAAGGTATCCTTGGATACAGCGAAGAGCCATTAGTATCTATCGACTATAACGGATGTACAGCTTCTTCTACAATCGATGCATTATCTACAATGGTAATGGAAGGTAACATGGTTAAAGTACTTTCTTGGTACGATAACGAAACTGGTTACTCTAACCGCGTAGTAGATCTAGCTGCATACATGACTTCTAAAGGTCTTTAATTCTTAAGTATATAAGCAATCAATGACAAAACGAGGGAGAGGGTTTGTTCCCTCTCTCTCTTCTTTCGTTTTAGAAGCAAATGTGTTAAGCTTTTGAATGGGTTTTGTCAATCCTAACTAGTAGTCGGAGGGAAATCCAATGAACAAAAAATCAATTCGTGACGTAGATTTAAAAGGTAAGCGTGTATTTTGCCGCGTTGATTTCAACGTACCTATGAAAGAAGGCAAAATTACAGATGAAACTCGTATCCGTGCAGCTCTTCCTACAATTCAATATTTAATAGAGCAAGGTGCGAAAGTAATTTTAGCAAGTCATTTAGGCCGTCCAAAAGGTCAAGCAGTAGAAGAATTACGTCTTACTCCAGTAGCAGCACGTTTAGGCGAGCTTCTTGGTAAAGATGTTAAAAAAGCGGACGAAGCATTCGGACCAGTTGCACAAGAAATGGTTGCAGCAATGAACGAAGGCGACGTATTAGTTCTTGAAAACGTACGTTTCTATGCGGGCGAAGAAAAGAACGATGCAGAACTTGCGAAAGAATTTGCAGCTCTTGCTGATATCTTCGTAAACGATGCATTCGGTGCAGCTCACCGTGCTCACGCTTCTACAGCAGGAATCGCAGACTACCTACCAGCAGTATCTGGTTTATTAATGGAAAAAGAGTTAGATGTATTAGGTAAAGCACTTTCTAACCCAGAACGTCCATTCACAGCTATCATCGGTGGTGCGAAAGTAAAAGATAAAATCGGTGTAATTCGTCATCTATTAGACAAAGTAGATAACTTAATCATCGGTGGCGGACTTGCTTACACATTCGTTAAAGCATTAGGTCATGAAATTGGTCTATCTCTATGTGAAAACGACAAAATTGAACTAGCTAAAGAATTTATGCAACTTGCAAAAGAAAAAGGCGTAAACTTCTATATGCCAGTTGATGTTGTAATCACAGAGGAATTCTCTGAAACTGCAACAACTCAAATCGTTGGTATCGACTCTATCCCTTCTACATGGGAAGGCGTGGACATCGGTCCTAAAACACGTGAAATTTATGCAGATGTAATTAAAAACTCTAAGCTTGTTGTATGGAATGGACCAATGGGTGTATTCGAAATGACTCCATTCGCAGAAGGTACAAAAGCAGTAGGGCAAGCATTAGCAGATGCAGAAGATACATACTCTGTTATCGGCGGTGGTGACTCTGCAGCAGCTGTTGAAAAATTCGGTATGGCTGATAAAATGAGCCACATTTCTACTGGCGGCGGTGCGTCATTAGAATTCATGGAAGGTAAAGAACTTCCAGGTGTAGTTTGTCTTAACGACAAATAAGTAGCAGCCAAAGAAAAAGGACGGTGCAAAGCATGCGTAAACCAATTATCGCAGGTAACTGGAAAATGAATAAAACTCTATCTGAAGCAGTTAGCTTCGTAGAGGAAGTTAAAGGTCAAATCCCAGCAGCTTCAGCTGTTGATGCAGTAGTTTGTTCGCCAGCTCTATTCTTAGAGCGCTTAGTAGCAAAGGCTGAAGGAACTGACTTACAAGTAGGTGCACAAAACATGCACTTCGAAAAAAATGGTGCATTCACTGGCGAAATTAGCCCAGTAGCACTTAGCGACTTAAAAGTAGGCTACGTAGTACTTGGCCACTCTGAGCGTCGTGAAATGTTTGCTGAAACAGACGAGTCAGTAAATAAAAAGACTCTTGCAGCATTTGAACATGGTTTAACACCAATCGTTTGTTGTGGTGAGACTTTAGAAGAGCGCGAAAGCGGAAAAACATTTGATCTAGTAGCAGGTCAAGTAACAAAAGCACTTGCAGGTTTAACAGAAGAGCAAGTTAAAGTAACTGTTATCGCTTATGAGCCAATCTGGGCTATCGGTACAGGTAAATCTTCTTCTTCTGCAGATGCAAATGAAGTATGTGCGCACATCCGTAAAGTTGTTGCAGAAGCTGTTTCTCCAGAAGCTGCAGAAGCTGTTCGTATTCAATACGGCGGTAGCGTAAAACCAGAAAACATTAAAGAGTATATGGCACAATCTGACATCGACGGCGCTTTAGTTGGCGGTGCTAGCTTAGAGCCTGCTTCGTTCTTAGGTCTTCTGGGGGCGGTAAAATGAGAAAGCCAACAGCTTTAATCATTCTTGATGGTTTCGGACTACGTGAAGAAACTTACGGGAATGCTGTAGCACAAGCTAAGAAACCTAATTTTGATGGTTACTGGAACAAATTCCCTCACACAACGCTTACAGCTTCTGGTGAGGAAGTAGGTCTTCCAGAAGGTCAAATGGGTAACTCAGAGGTTGGTCACTTAAATATCGGTGCTGGTCGCATCGTATATCAAAGCTTAACACGCGTAAACGTTGCAATTCGTGAAGGTGAGTTCGATCAGAATGAAACTTTCCAAAATGCAATTAAAAGCGTGAAAGAAAAAGGTACTGCTCTTCATTTATTCGGTTTACTTTCTGATGGTGGTGTGCACAGTCACATGAACCATATGTTTGCTCTTCTTCGCTTAGCAGCAAAAGAAGGCGTGGAGAAAGTATATATCCATGCATTCTTAGATGGCCGCGATGTTGGACCACAAACAGCAAAAGGTTATATCGATGCAACAAATGAAGTAATTAAAGAAACAGGAGTAGGACAATTCGCGACTATCTCTGGTCGTTATTACTCCATGGACCGTGACAAGCGCTGGGATCGCGTAGAAAAATGTTACCGTGCTATGGTGAATGGTGAAGGCCCTACTTATAAATCAGCAGAAGAGTGTGTAGAAGACTCTTATGCAAATGGTATTCATGATGAATTCGTATTGCCGTCTGTAATTGTTAACGAAGATGACACGCCAGTTGCAACAATCAATAATGATGATGCAGTTATCTTCTATAACTTCCGTCCAGACCGTGCAATTCAAATTGCTCGTGTATTTACAAACGAAGACTTCCGTGAGTTCGATCGTGGTGAAAAAGTACCTCACATTCCTGAATTCGTTTGTATGACACATTTCAGTGAAACTGTAGATGGTTACGTGGCATTCAAGCCAATGAACCTTGATAACACATTAGGTGAAGTTGTTGCGCAAGCGGGATTAAAGCAACTTCGCATCGCGGAAACTGAAAAGTATCCGCACGTTACATTCTTCTTTAGCGGTGGTCGTGAGGCTGAATTCCCAGGAGAAGAGCGTATTTTAATTAACTCACCGAAGGTTGCAACGTATGACTTGAAACCTGAAATGAGCATTTATGAAGTAACGGACGCTTTAGTAAATGACATTGAAAATGATAAACATGATGTTATCATTCTTAACTTTGCAAACTGTGATATGGTTGGCCATTCTGGGATGATGGAACCAACAATTAAAGCAGTAGAAGCAACTGACGAATGTTTAGGAAAAGTTGTAGAAGCGATTCTTGCAAAAGATGGTGTAGCACTTATTACTGCTGACCATGGTAATGCCGATCAGGAGTTAACTGCTGAAGGTGGACCAATGACAGCTCATACAACTAACCCGGTTCCTTTCATCGTTACAAAAAATGATGTAGAGCTTCGTGAAGGTGGTATTTTAGGAGATATCGCCCCAACAATGCTTACACTTTTAAATGTGGAACAACCGAAAGAAATGACAGGTAAAACAATTATTAAATAATTTGCTTATATAAAAAGGAGAGAATTTATTATGTCAACAATTATTGATGTTTATGCTCGCGAAGTCCTTGACTCTCGTGGTAACCCAACTGTAGAAGTAGAAGTTTACACAGAAAGCGGCGCATTCGGACGCGCTATCGTACCAAGTGGTGCATCTACTGGTGAGCACGAAGCAGTAGAATTACGTGACGGTGACAAATCTCGTTACCTTGGTAAAGGTGTTCTTAACGCAGTAAACAACGTTAACGAAGCAATCGCTCCAGAAATCGTTGGTTTCGACGTAACTGACCAAGCTGGTATCGACCGTGCTATGATCGAATTAGATGGCACTCCAAACAAAGGTAAACTAGGTGCTAACGCTATCCTTGGTGTATCTATGGCAGTAGCTCACGCAGCAGCTGACTTCGTAGGTCTTCCATTATACCGTTACCTTGGTGGATTCAATGCAAAACAATTACCAACTCCAATGATGAACATCATCAACGGTGGTTCTCACGCTGATAACAACGTTGACTTCCAAGAGTTCATGATCTTACCAGTTGGTGCTCCAACATTCAAAGAATCAATCCGTATGGGTGCTGAAGTATTCCATGCACTTAAAGCTGTATTACATGACAAAGGTCTTAACACTGCAGTAGGTGACGAAGGTGGATTCGCTCCAAACCTTGGTTCTAACCGTGAAGCATTAGAAGTAATCATCGAAGCTATCGAAAAAGCTGGTTACAAAGCTGGCGAGAACGTATTCTTAGGAATGGACGTTGCTTCTTCTGAGTTCTACAACAAAGAAACTGGTAAATATGACCTTGCAGGCGAAGGCCGTACTGGCTTAACTTCTGCAGAAATGGTTGATTTCTACGAAGAGCTTTGCAAAGACTTCCCAATCATCTCTATTGAAGATGGTTTAGACGAAAACGACTGGGATGGTCACAAATTATTAACTGAGCGTATCGGTGATAAAGTACAATTAGTTGGTGACGATTTATTCGTAACTAACACTCAAAAACTTGCTGAAGGTATCGAAAAAGGTATCTCTAACTCAATCTTAATTAAAGTTAACCAAATCGGTACTTTAACTGAGACTTTCGAAGCAATCGAAATGGCTAAACGTGCTGGTTACACAGCAGTTGTATCTCACCGTTCTGGTGAAACTGAAGATGCTACAATCGCTGACATCGCAGTTGCAACTAACGCTGGCCAAATCAAAACTGGTTCTATGAGCCGTACTGACCGTATTGCTAAGTACAACCAATTATTACGTATCGAAGACGAGCTAGGCGAAATCGCTGTTTACGCTGGTTTACAATCTTTCTACAATATCAAACGATAATTGTAGAAAATAACGACAGACCGTGAGAAATCACGGTCTGTTTTTTTTGCTAAAATTGTTCGTCTGTCATAAGTGACATGAAGTATTTAAAGAAGAGATTATAATCAAAATCGATAGCAATTTGCTGCGAGGGCCGATTGGTGAATGGGTTTGATCCTACTAAAGAGCGGAAATCACCGATGCTTGCTCCTTGAGCGTAAGACTCGGTCATGACGGTAATTGGTGATTTGTAGTAGGTAAACATAGAATTATCAAGTAAAGCTAATATCGGTATCGTGTCATGAAAAGGGCAGCCTTTTAATCGTGGTAAAATTTTTTCGTAATATCCATAGTAGTAATGATCGAATAGAGGTTTGACGAGAGAAGCCTTTCCTTTCGCCTCAATATATTCAGCCATATCAGGTGTAACGATGGAATACTGAGTTACATTTAACGGGTATATGTACATGTTGGATGCAGATTGTAATACAATGTTAGCCGCGATTGGATCGCCATAAAAATTCGCTTCTGATACGGGAGTTACATTACCTGGGTGCAGAAAGGAACCACCCATTACATAATAAGATTTAATTTGCTGCATTAAGTTTTTACATAAAATAAATAAAGCAGCTAGGGAAGTGAGTCGCCCTAAACTTACAATGATTAGTTCGTCTTTATACTGCTCGATAAGAGGGATAACTTCAAAAAAATTCTCCATTTCTCCGTTTTGTAACTTTTCATTTGGGATGATTGGCCCTAACCCTTCTTTACCGTGAATATTAGTAAAAAAAGCGGGTGGACCTCCATTGAGAGGACGGTCTGAACCACCAAATATTTTCATATCTCTATTTCTTGATTTTTGTTTAAGAAAATGAGCATTTTGTACGGCCATTTCTTTTGGAACATTGCCGTAATCAGCGACAATCCCAACAATTTCAATTTCATCGATAAAGAATGCGAGGAGGAGGGCTATCGCATCGTCGATTCCAGGATCACAAAAAATGAGAATTTTTTTAGACATACGTTCACCACCTATCTTTATATATATATGTGTGCTAGAGAGAAGGCAGAATAAAAATGGAGTGAAGGATTTTGTTTTATTAAAATAATAACCATCAAAATTCAGAAAATATAAACTTTATATATTAGGTCAAGGTTTTTGACGTAAATTACATTAGGAAACGCAGTCATATCAAGGGTGTAAGCGTATAATATAGTGGGTTTTCGTTGTCGATTTGATAAATTGCAGGTTTTTACAATTTATACTATGATAAGGATATTAACAGAAGATCGTATAAACATGAGGGATGATGAACATGAAACTTACAAAGATTCTTGTCCAAATTGCTGCTCTTTATGTATTTTATATCGTTGGAAATTGGGTGCAAGAAATGTTGAATCTTCCGATTCCAGGAAGTTTGATTGGGATGTTCCTCCTACTTGTTTTGCTTAGCCTAAAAGTACTTCCAGTGAAATGGTTTGATTTAGGAGCAGAAACACTCGTTGCTATTATGCCGTTTTTATTAATTCCGCCAACGCTTGGCTTAATGAATTACGGTGCTTTTTTTATGAGTAAAGGAATTTCCCTTTTCATTACAGTTGTAGCGAGTACGTTTTTAATTATTATTGTCGCAGGACATACAGGACAATATCTTGCGAATAGAAAGGAAAAAGAGACACAATGAGCCAAATATTAATCGGAATCGGTTGGGTTCTTTTTACGGTGCTATTATATCAATTATCTAAAAAAATCTACAAATTATTTCCAACACCATTTACCATTCCAATGCTTGTTGCAACAGGATTAATGGCTTTCTTATTTATAATGCTTGATATACCATATCAAAATTATATGGAAAGTGGTGGTGGCTGGATTGCGAAGCTATTAGGACCAGGTGTTGTAGCATTTGCAATCCCGCTTTATAAACAACGTCATGTTCTGCAAAAATATGTTGTACCAATTGCTGGTGGTGTATTAGTAGGTACAACAGTTGCTATTGCAAGTGATTTTGCTATCGCCACACTTATGGGAACAGATAAAAGCTTAATTTTATCTTCTTTACCAAAATCAGTGACAATGCCAGTTGCGATGAGTGTATCTGAACAAGTTGGTGGTGTCCCGTCCTTAACAGCGGCATTCGTCGTTATCGCAGGGATTACTGGAACGATTTCAGGACCAATTTTATTAAAATGGAGCCGTGTTACAAACTCAGTTGGTAAAGGGATTGGCTTTGGATGTGCGTCTCATATTATGGGTGTTATGAGAGCGATGAAAAATAATGAGCATGAAGGTGTTATTGGATCGGTAACAATGACATTAACAGCAATTTTGACATGTTTGCTTGGACCGTTATTCGCAATGATGTTCATGTAATAGAAGAAAAGCGAGAGCGATTCTATAGCTCTCGCTTTTCTATAGGATTTATGCTACATTTAAAATAACTGAATCTTTGTAGGAGGTACGCCAAGTGCATACGTTATTATCAGTTTTACTTATTATTGTATCGATTTTAATGATTGTTATGGTACTTATGCAGTCTAGTAATAGCTCAGGCCTTTCAGGCGCTATTTCAGGTGGTGCAGAGCAATTGTTTGGTAAGCAAAAAGCACGTGGAATTGAAGCGGTATTAAACCGTGTTACAGTTGTCTTAGCTGTACTATTCTTCGTACTAACAATTGGTGTTACGTACTTAAATTTATAAAATTAAAAGAAGAAGCGTTAGCGGATTATGCTAATGGTTCTTCTTTTTTTGATTTGTTATTCAAAAAAAGTTTCTAATTAGATTATAGAATTATAAATATGGTACACTAAGAATAGAAAGAATACGACTAGATTACAGAAGAGAAAGAGGAGAAGTACATGATGAAATTAGCATCTCCGAAACCATTTACATTTGAAGGTGGAGACCGCGCTGTTTTATTATTACATGGATTCACAGGGAACTCAGCTGACGTACGCATGCTAGGGCGTTTCTTAGAGAAGAAAGGCTATACTTGTCATGCGCCAATTTACAAAGGACACGGTGTACCACCAGAAGAGCTTGTTCATACAGGCCCTGAAGACTGGTGGAAAGATGTAATGAATGCCTACCAGCATTTAAAAGATCAAGGTTACGAGAAAATAGCTGCGGTTGGATTATCATTAGGCGGAGTATTCTCATTAAAACTTGCTTATACATTACCGATTTTAGGTGTTGTACCAATGTGTGCACCGATGTACATTAAAAGTGAAGAAATTATGTACCAAGGTATATTGGCATATGCCCGCGAATATAAAAAGCGTGAGCAAAAATCACCAGAACGAATTGAGCAGGAAATGTTTGAATTTAAACAGACACCAATGAATACATTAAAAGCATTACAGGAGTTGATTCGTGACGTACGCAATAATGTTGATATGATTTATGCTCCAACATTCGTTGTACAAGCACGTCATGATGAGATGATTAATACAGATAGTGCTAACATTATTTATAACGGTGTAGAATCTACGTTAAAAGACATTAAATGGTATGAAGACTCTACGCATGTCATTACACTTGATAAAGAACGTGATGTGCTACATGAGGATGTATATAACTTCTTGGAGCAACTAGATTGGTAAGGTCTAGTTGCCTCTTTTTTTCATAAGGGAATTTTTATCCCGCTATTTGTGGGCTAATAATCAGTGGGGACGGACAAAAAACCACTGGTTAAAGTTACACTTTATGAAAGCTGTAAAAAATCATTGGGAGATGATTAAAGTTTCACTTTATACATCCCCCATCTTTCGGATACACTAAATAATATAAGGGTTTAAAGGAGGTATTTCTGCTTGGAAGAAATCATGCAAGAACATATTGATAAGTTGTTATTATTTATGAGGGAAGAAGCGTATAAACCGTTAACGATACAAGAATTAGAATCGGCATTTGGAATCGAAGGCTCTGAGGGCTTTAAAGATTTCGTAAAGGCACTTGTAATGATGGAAGAGAAGGGGCTTGTTATCCGCACACGTAGTAACCGCTACGGTCTTCCAGAAAAAATGAATTTAGTACGCGGTAAATTAATTGGGCACGCACGTGGTTTTGCGTTCGTTGTTCCAGAAGAGAAGAAAACAGGAGATGATGATCTTTTCATCCCGCCGACAGAATTAAATGGTGCACTTCATGGTGATACAGTATTAGCACGTGTTAGCGCACAATCAAGTGGATCACGCCAAGAAGGCGCGATTGTTCGTATTTTAGAGCGTGGAACGAAGGAACTAGTTGGTACATATACAGAGTCAAAGAACTTTGGATTTGTTATACCTGATAATAAACGCTGGACAAGTGACATTTTTATCTTGAAAAGTGCATCTATGGGCGCTGTAGAAGGTCATAAAGTAGTTGTGAAAATTACGGGCTACCCAGAGAACCGTTTAAGCGCAGAAGGTGAAGTTATTCAAATTCTAGGTCATAAAAATGACCCAGGAGTAGATATTTTATCTGTCATTCATAAACATCATTTACCTTTAGCATTCCCTGAAGAAGTGATGGAGCATGCAAACAGTGTACCAGAAACGATTTCAGAAGAAGATATAAAAGATCGTCGTGATTTACGTGATCAAATGATTGTTACAATTGATGGTGCGGATGCGAAAGACTTAGATGACGCTGTTACAGTAACGAAGCTTGAGAACGGTAACTATAAGCTTGGCGTTCATATTGCGGATGTAAGTCATTACGTTCAAGAAGGTTCTCCAATTGATGTTGAAGCAGCAGAGAGAGCAACGAGTGTATATCTTGTAGACCGTGTAATTCCGATGATTCCGCATCGTTTATCAAACGGTATTTGTTCATTAAATCCGAAAGTAGACCGTCTGACACTATCTTGTGAAATGGAAATCAACAATCTAGGTGATGTTGTAAAACACGAGATTTTCCAAAGTGTAATTAAAACGACAGAGCGTATGACGTATGCTGACGTAAGAAGCATTTTAGAAGATGAAGACGAAGCACTAATTGAACGTTACGAGCCGCTAGTACCAATGTTTAAAGAAATGGGGCAGTTAGCACAAATTTTACGTGAAAAACGTATGCGCCGTGGTGCGATTGACTTTGACTTTAAAGAAGCGAAAGTACTAGTAGATGAAGAAGGAAAACCGACTGATGTTGTAATGCGTGATCGTTCTGTATCAGAGAAGTTAATTGAAGAGTTTATGCTTGTTGCGAACGAAACAGTAGCGGAGCATTTCCACTGGATGAACGTACCGTTTATGTACCGTGTCCATGAAGATCCGAAAGAAGATAAGCTTGAGCGTTTCTTCGAGTTTGTAACAAACTTCGGATATGCAGTAAAGGGACGTGCGAATGAAATACACCCTCGTGCATTGCAGCAAATTCTTGAAATGGTTCAAGGTCAGCCGGAAGAAATAGTCATTTCAACAGTTATGCTTCGTTCTATGAAGCAAGCACGTTACGATTCGAACAGCTTAGGACATTTTGGTTTATCAACTGAGTTCTACACGCATTTCACATCGCCAATTCGTCGTTACCCAGATACGATTGTTCATAGATTGATTCGTGAATACATCATTAATGGTAAAGTAGACAACGAAACGCAAGCGAAATGGCGTGAAAACTTACCTGAGATTGCAGAGCACTCTTCTAATATGGAACGCCGTGCTGTTGAAGCAGAGCGTGAAACAGACGAAATGAAAAAAGCAGAGTATATGGTCGATAAGATCGGTGAAGAGTATGACGGTATGATTAGCTCTGTAACAAACTTCGGCTTATTCGTAGAGCTTCCAAATACAATTGAAGGTCTTGTACACGTTAGCTATTTAACAGATGATTACTACCGTTATGACGAAAAACATTTTGCGATGATCGGAGAACGTACAGGTAACGTATTCCGCATCGGTGACGAAATTACAATTCGTGTTATTAACGTAAATAAAGACGAGCGTGCAATCGACTTTGAAATCGTTGGCATGAAAGGCACACCTCGTCGTAAGTTCAAAGATCGTCCAGTTGTGATTGAACAGCCAAGAACAGGCAGAAAGAAACGCGGTGGACGTAGCGAACGTAGTAATGAGCGCGGTGGTGAACGCGGCACAGGAAGAAAGTTTGATCGTGGTGGACAAGGAAAAGGAAAAGCATCTGCATCTGCATCCACATCCGCTAGTCAGCCAGGGAAAAAAGATGGTAATAGTAATGGTAAGAAGAAAAAAGGATTCTTTGAAAATGTACCAGGATTCAAGAAGAAAAAGAAAAAGCGCAAGTAAGAAAAGAGTGGCTTCGCCTTACATTCTGAGCGAGCCACTTTCGCTTTTTGTTGAATCCAGCTACAGTGGCTAGAATGTTCGGTGGCTTCGCTTCTTTCCAGGAGGCAAAGAGCGCCTCAAGGTCAGAAGCTCCATCCACCTCACATTCTGAGCGAGCCACTTTCGCTTTTTGTTGAATCCAGCTACAGTGGCTAGAATGTTTGGTGGCTTCGCTTCTTCCCAGGAGGCAAAGAGCGCCTCAAGGTCAGAAGCTCCATCCACCTCACATTCTGAGCGAGCCACTTTCGCTTTTGGTTTACATTTGTTACAATAGTAAAAATAGAGGAGGGACGTTATATGCCAAAAGGTACAGGTAAGGTTATTGCGCAAAATAAAAAGGCATTTCATGATTATTTCATCGAAGAAACATACGAAGTAGGGCTTGTCCTTCAAGGAACGGAAATTAAGTCGATTCGCGCTGGACGCGTGAACTTGAAAGATGCGTTTGCACGTATACATAACGGTGAAGTATGGGTTCATAATATGCATATTAATACATATGAACAAGGGAATCGTTTCAATCACGATCCGCTACGTACAAGGAAGTTACTTCTTCATAAAAAAGAAATTGATAAGCTAGCAGGTTACGCAAAAGAAACAGGATATGCATTAGTTCCAGTTAGAATCTATTTGAAAAATGGATTTGCGAAAATGGCACTTGGTTTAGCAAAAGGTAAGAAGCAATATGATAAGCGTCACGATTTAAAAGAGAAAGAAGCTAAACGTGAAATTGCACGCGTGTTCCGTGATCGTCAAAAGATGTAATACAGATATTTACATTTGTAAAACGGCGCGCGTATGATATAATAACTTATGTAAGATTGTTGCACATTGAAAAACAGCTCTTAGTAGCTATCACGATATTTCTTCGTATGCTCCATTTTTATCATGGGGACGTTACGGATTCGACAGGGATAGTTCGAGCTTAGGTTGCGAGTCGAGGGGATCGGCCTCGTTAAAACGTCAAAGCCTATAATTGGCAAACAAAACAATCTTTCTTTAGCTGCTTAATTGCACTAAAGGTTCCTCCCTCCATCGTCCATGTGGTAGGGTAAGGGACTCAAACTAAGTGGACTACGCCGGAGTTCGCCGTCTGAGGGCGAAGGAAGAGAACAATCAGACTAGCAACTTGGAAGCCTGTCGATAGGCCGAAGAGTTCGCGAAATGCTAATATATCGACTACACTCGTAGAAGCTTAAGTGCCGATATTTTTGGACGTGGGTTCGACTCCCACCGTCTCCACCAATACATATTTGGTGGTTTTTTTATTTTGTATGTGATATGAACCATAAGTTTGCCGTTCCGGCAAGCTTATGGTTCTTTTTGTTTGCGGCAAACTTATGCTTCCAGGATTTGAAGAATATTTTTAATGTCGCTTTTAAATAAAGTCACGATGTTTATAAAAAAGACGCGATGTTTTCTCCCTTTGGATCTGTTTATCTAAAGGGGTGTTTTTATAGTGAAAAGAAGATTTGAACTGAAAGACGGATTAAGGAACTGTTGAGTAGCAATAAAGTTACTCAACTAAAGGGCCATTTTGTGGAATAACACTTAATAAGAAAATTAGATATTTCTGTTAAAGAATATAGAGAATATTATGAAGAAACGTACTTAAGCTAAGTGGCAGGTTAGTTGAAGAAGGAATTTCTCTAAACTTGGAAGAATTTATATTCAAAAATATGTTAAGGAGCTTGTGAATTATATGGAATCCATTAGCAAAAGCGAAGTGAAGCTACGAGATATCACAGAGGAAGATCTTCCTATCTTTTTCGAACAACAACTAGATTCAACGGCGAACTATATGGCTGCCTTTACAGCTAAAGATCCCACTGATAAGGACGCATTTTTTGACCATTGGAAAAAAATTATCGCTGACGAGACTATCACAATTAAGACTATATTATTCAATGGCATTGTCACTGGACACGTCTCGAACTTTGAACAGTTCTGCGAACCCGAAGTAAGCTACTGGATTGGGAAGGAATACTGGGGTCATGGTATTGCAACTAAAGCGTTGTCAGAGTTTCTGGAGTATATTAAGGTACGCCCGCTCTATGCTCGTGCCGCTAAAGATAACCTCGCCTCCATTAGGGTATTGGAAAAATGCAGGTTTAAAATCTTCTCTGAAGATAAGGGTTTTTCCAACGCAAGAGGCAAGGATGTTGAAGAATTTATTTTGAAGCTCGAATCTTATGATAGGTAATTTAATACCGTAATACTATTGGAGCGGTTCTTGACTAAGAAACCTTCTGTTGTTTAACCAACGGGTGCTTTTCTTCAATAAGGTTTGAATAATGATCTTTAGTAATCGGACGCGATTGTTGAGCAAACACAGATAGAAAAATGATTAAACTTTTTATAAAAAATTATTCACTAGCAACAAATAACCCAAGCATTTTGATCAAACTTTTTTCAAAATGTTTGGGTTTCTTCTGTTGAAAAATCAATTTTTGTAGCATGCTTTTAATCAAACTTTATTACAAACCAACAGTATTCACGGCAAGCTTATGGGTTAATAATTAATCCACGGCAAAGATATGCTTCCTTTAGCGGCAACTTTATGGGTAAAGTCACAAAAAGAACCATAACTTTGCCAGGTTGGCGAGGTTATGGTTCTAAAATTAGAATGTATTTAATTCTTCGGTTCTTTCAATTCCATTCTCAATGCATCTTGTGTGTGTTATCCCCTAACGATCACAATTTTATCTAAAATAAACAATAACAAAATCACTTCTACACAAGTATTTATAAGTAGAAAAATAGAAAGAATACCGTTTTTTTCATTTTGTGGTTTTATAAAATGCTTAAGTTGAGGACGGTACCCTTGAAACAGAAACTGAGGGAATAGTTATTGATAATAAGCAGCTAGATAATATAGTTGCTCTTAATGATTAAATAATATGTATTTAAATCTTCATATATTTTGTGTTTTTATCCATATCTATTGTAAGATTATATAGAGTTCTCCTAATAAGCTGTTATAATGGCTTTTTTTAGGGATTTAATATTTATAAATCTTAAATTATTTTTTGGAGATAACTTTTTATCCAACTAAGTTATATTGAAGTAGAGGTGAACCATCGGTGAAGCAGGTGTTAGTAATTAAGAATGAACGGTCTTTTGCAAAGAAAATAGTAAGCGGTCTAACGCAAGAGGGCTATTTCATTTTAAAACTTCACAATGAAAACCAAGGTTTAAATATAGTATATGAACAAGATTGGGATATTATCATATTGGATTGGGATTCATTAAGTATATCGGGACCAGAAATTTGCAGACAAATACGACTTGTTAAAACGACACCGATAATTATTGTGACCGACAATATTTCTAGCAAGGATTGTATAGCAGGGCTACAAGCAGGAGCAGATGATTATATTAGAAAACCATTTGTGAAAGAAGAATTAGTAGCGAGGGTTCAAGCTATTTTAAGGAGAAGTGACTGTATCCAGCAAAATGAGACAAACTTTTTTCAGTTTAAAGATCTCTTTGTTGATGCATCTAGCAATATTGTGAAAAAAGGTGGTAAAAATCTCACGCTTACTAAGCGCGAATACGATTTACTTGTATTTTTAATCAAGAATAAAAACACAATATTGAGCCGTGAAATGCTTTTGAACCAGGTTTGGGGATATAACGTAGTAGTCAATCCAAATGTAGTGGATTTATATATTGGGTATGTAAGAAAAAAATTAAAGTGCGAGAAGAGAGATAGATATATTCAAACGATACATGGCAGGGGCTATTCAATGGTTGAATGATAAAAATAAGATAATAAAATAGTTTCTGTGAAATATTAAAAGACGGAAACTATAAAAAGAAGATTGCTATCAGATAGTGGAATATGAAAAAATTAGCTATTAATGGGCCCTTTTTTGCAGTAGAAATCATGGTTTATAAGGTGCTAATCTATCAGTTAGTACGTGTGGGGGATGGATCTGGTGGAGACTGTATCTAATTTGTTTTTAATTTTGTTAACTCACACCATTCACAAGATTTTCACAGAATTAATGACTATACTTATTTACAGGATGTTCAAATGAAAATGATTATCAATAGCAATTTAGATGCATAAAAGTTACTATCTAATTTAATCTATGGACTTTATCATTTTCGAACTAAATTACATAATAAGGAGTATACGTATGAAAAAAACTATGCTTTTAAAATTAGTAAGTATTCTAGCAATTTTCACTTTAATGTTAGTAGCTTGCTCAGATTCAAGTAAGGAAACTTCGAAAGCTAATAAAGGTGATAGTAGTGATAAGCCAAAAACGGTTGAAATCACTGATGCACATGGAACTGTTAAAGTCCCTGTAAATCCAAAAAATGTAGTTGCTTTAGATAATAGAACTTTTGAAACTTTAGCTGATTGGGGAATTAAATTAGCGGCTGCTCCAAAGGATGTAATGCCTGCAGATTCAGCATATGTAAAGGATAGTAAAGTTCAAAATATTGGAAATCACCGCGAACCAAATCTTGAAATTATTGCAGCGGCAAACCCTGAACTTGTAATCGTTGGTCAAAGATTTGCTGGCCATTACGAAGAAATCAAAAAATTAGTGCCAAATGCGGCTGTTATTGATCTTAATGTTGATGTTTCTGAGAAAGCTACTAAGCCTGGAGAAAACTTAGTAAAAGGACTTAAAGATTCTACAATTTCTCTAGGAAAAATCTTTGATAAAGATAAAGAAGCTAAAAAATTAGTAGCTGATTTTGATAAATCTATTGAAAATGTAAAATCTGCTTATAATGGAAAAGATAAAGTTATGAGTGTTATCGTTACTGGTGGGAATATTGGTTTTGCTGCTCCTCACTCTGGTCGCGTTTGGGGACCAATGTATGAGATTTTCGGTTGGACTCCAGCACTAGAAGTGTCTAATTCTACTGCAGGTCATAAAGGTGATGACGTTTCTGTTGAAGCTATTGCACAAACAAATCCTGATTGGCTTTTCGTATTAGATCGTGATGCTGCAACATCTGATGCTGCTACTTCAGCTCCTGCTCAAGATGTTATTTCTAAATCACCTGCTCTTCAAAACACAACTGCTGTTTCTAAAAAACAAATTGTTTATGCACCAGCAGATACTTACACAAATGAATCAATTGAGACTTATATAGAGTTATTTGGAAATATCGCAAAAACTTTAGCTAAGTAGTGTAAAGGAGTACGAAACAGTGTCAAAAAATATGATTTCTAGGGTTGAGAATATTTCTCAACCCCAGTTTTATAATCACAATAAAATATGGACAAAACCTTTTATAATAGCGATTATAGTTGTTATAATTTTAGGGATTATATCACTGTTTACTGGAGTTTATGATATACGTGGACAAGAGGACGGAATGGAGATGTTTTTCATAACTCGTGTTCCGAGAACAGTTGCATTAATGCTTACTGGAGCTGCAATGGCGATGGCAGGGCTCGTAATGCAACTAATTACACAGAATCGTTTTGTTGAACCTACTACAACGGGGACTATTGAATGGTCAGGCTTAGGCCTGCTTTTTGTATATTTATTATTTCCTGCCCCGACGTTAGTTCAAAGAATGACTGGTGCAATCATTTTTTCTTTTATAGGAACTATGATTTTCTTTCTATTTTTAAGAAGAGTTAAACTTCGTTCGTCTTTAATTGTCCCGATTATTGGATTGATGCTTGGAGCAGTTATTTCTGCAGTGTCTACTTTTTTGGGACTCCTTTTTCAAATGACGCAAAGTATTGAAACTTGGTTCGTAGGTTCATTTGCTACCGTTCAGGTGGGAAGATATGAATATTTATGGCTGATTGTTATCGTTACTTTGCTTATTTTTATGTATGCTAATAGATTGACTTTAGCTGGACTAGGAGAAGATGTCGCAACAAGCCTTGGAGTTAATTACAATAGAATTGTTCTTTTTGGGACTGGCCTTATCTCTGTTGCAGTTGGAATTGTTGCAGCTGTTATTGGAAACTTACCTTTCTTGGGATTAATTGTTCCAAACATTGTTTCAATGTTTAGGGGAGATGATCTTAGGAGTAATTTACCTTGGGTATGTGTAATCGGAATGGGGACAATAACTGCCTGTGACATCATTTCTCGAACAATTATAAAGCCTTTTGAAGTACCTGTTTCTTTAATACTTGCAACAGTGGGAGCAGTCGTATTTATTACTATTTTATTGAGAAAAAGAAAACCAAGGAGGCTGCGATGATCACATTAGACTATAGAAATAAAGAAAATGTCGAAATCGATTCTAGCCTTCATAATGAAAGTAGATCAGCTAGCGCTTTTCGTTCTAAGAAGGAGGCAAGACGTTATTGGATTGTACTGATAACATTAATCGCTTTAGGTCTCCTTTCTTCATATGGACTTTTAGTTTATAACAATCCAGTTCCGATAGATTCACCTTCTTTTATCCCAGTTGTTAAGAGAAGGATAATAGCCATTGTTGCGATGATTATTGCTGCAGTTTGCCATAGCTTGTCGACAGTTGCTTTCCAATCTATTACGAACAATAAGATTATTACTCCTTCGCTTTTAGGTTTCGAATCACTTTATTCAGCAATTCATACGAGTACAATATTCTTCTTTGGTGCTAGTGCATTAATAAACTTTAATGGAATTGGATCGTTTGTATTCCAAGTTGTTGTTATGGTCTTCATGAGTTTGATACTTTATGGATGGTTACTTTCCGGTAAATACGGGAATTTACAACTTATGCTTTTAGTTGGAATTATTATTGGTACCGGACTAAATTCTGTGTCAACTTTTATGAGAAAGCTACTTGCGCCTTCAGAGTTTGATATTTTACAAGCGAAATTATTTGGTTCTGTTAATCACGCAGATCCTGCATATTTTCCTATTGTAATTCCTATGATCATAATTGTAGCAGTATTAATTTTTGCTCATTCTAAGAATTTGAATGTTTTGTCACTAGGAAAGGATGTTGCTACTTCTTTTGGAGTTAAATATCAACCTAGTGTAATTTATACGCTTGTATTAGTTGCTATTTTGATGTCCATTTCAACAGCTCTAATTGGGCCACTTACTTTCTACGGCTTTTTAGTAGCAACTTTGAGTTATCAGGCGGCGTCAACTTATGATCATAGATATATTTTTCCAATGGCTTTTGCAATAGGATTTTTGATAATGACGAGTGCATATTTTTTAATGTATCATGTATTCCATGCTCAAGGTGTAGTTTCAGTTATTATTGAATTATTTGGTGGAATAATATTCTTAACTATAGTTTTAAGGAAGAGGGCTTTATGATAAAAATTGATAATGTTAAAAAGTTCTATACTGATAAGGTGAAAATAGGACCTTTGGATATTGAAATACCAAAAGCGGGCTTTACTTCTTTAATTGGACCAAATGGCGCTGGAAAGTCAACGACACTATTGATGATTGGAAGACTTTTAGATATGGATGAAGGCCAAATTCAGGTAGCAAATATGGATGTTTCTGAATCCAAATCAAAAGACTTAGCAAAAGTTTTGACTATATTGCGACAAGAGAATCATTTTGTAACTAGGCTTACTGTTAGACAATTAGTTGGATTTGGGCGCTTTCCTTATTCAAAGGGAAGATTAACTAAAGAGGATGAAGCTATTATTTCTAAATATATCGATTTTCTAGATTTAACTAATTTAGAGAATAGATATTTAGATGAGCTTTCTGGTGGTCAAAGACAAAGGGCATATGTAGCGATGGTATTGTGCCAAGAGACTGAATATGTACTTTTGGACGAGCCTCTGAACAACCTTGATGTTGCTCGTTCTGTTCAAATGATGGAGCATTTGAGACGTGCGGCTAATGAATTTGGAAGAACAATTTTGACTGTTATGCATGACATAAATTTTGCGGCTAAATATTCTGATAAAATTTGTGCTATGAAAGATGGACAAATAGCTGCTTTTGGAACAGTAGAAGAGGTTATGGACCCAAAAATTTTGACAGATATTTTTGAAACAAAAATAGAAATTATCAATGGTCCTTATGGGCCAATAGCTGTTTATTAGTTACAAAATGTAAAAAATGAGTATGTCAAAAAAATACTGTAGCTTGTGTAAATCATGCCAGCTACTCTAGTTGAAGTTGCTGTCTGTATTTTATAGGCAGCAGCTTTTTTTAATGCGGTTGCCCATGATAACTCTTAATATTTCTGGCTGCTCGTAACAGTCCTGCATGTATTTCATTACTTCCGGTCCTGCGATGCTTCCAACAATAAACTTGTAAATTACTCATGAAATGCAAAGGAACGATTCGTATTTTCAAGTATTTACCAAACGAAAAATTTATCTCTGTATAACTTTTTATAAGAATTCAGTTTGTTTTTTTTGTATGTAATATTGCATATAAGAGTGTATTGATAAAAGTGTAAGGGGTCACTATAATGAGGGCATAAAGATAAATCACATTTTTGTAGCAATAAAAAAGGAGGAAATAATATGGAAATCGCAATGGCAGTTTTGAAATTTGTAGGTGGCGTAATCCCGTTAATTCAAGAACTTTTGAAAGCATTTATGTAGGTTTATTAGTTAGCTATCATTTATCAATCATTATCATATCTTACTAAAAAAAGAACGGGGTGATTTTTCTGAATATTAAGAAAAACACTAAAAGAAGAAAGTTCCTTGCGTGTTTATTAGTTAGTCTATGCACTATTAATTATTCATCTATTTCCTTCGCAGAAACACAAGTAGGTAATGCAACTGATGTAACCAAAAATGCTAGTGGCATTGATACTGGTATAGCAAATCTTAAATATAATAATCAAGAGGTTTTAGCTGTAAATGGTGATAAGGTAGAGAGTTTTGTTCCGAAAGAAAGTATCAATTCAAATGGTAAATTTGTAGTAGTGGAACGCGAGAAAAAATCACTTACAACTTCACCAGTCGATATTTCGATTATTGATTCTGTGGTGAATCGTACGTATCCAGGAGCGGTACAACTTGCAAATAAAGCTTTTGCAGACAATCAACCTAGTTTATTAGTGGCTAAGAGAAAGCCTTTGAATATTAGTATAGACTTACCTGGCATGAGAAAAGAAAATACAATTACTGTCCAAAATCCGACATATGGTAATGTGGCTGGAGCAGTAGATGATTTAGTATCTACTTGGAATGAAAAGTATTCTAAAACACATACGTTACCTGCAAGAATGCAGTATACAGAATCTATGGTTTATAGTAAATCACAAATCGCAAGTGCCCTTAACGTTAACGCTAAATATCTTGATAACAGTCTAAACATTGATTTTAATGCGGTTGCAAATGGAGAGAAAAAAGTGATGGTAGCGGCATATAAGCAAATATTTTATACCGTAAGTGCTGAACTACCTAACAATCCATCCGATCTTTTTGATAATAGTGTTACTTTTGGTGAGTTAACTCGTAAAGGTGTAAGTAATTCGGCTCCACCTGTTATGGTCTCAAATGTAGCTTATGGTAGAACTGTTTATGTAAAATTAGAAACAACATCTAAGAGCAAAGATGTACAAGCTGCTTTTAAAGCCTTACTTAAGAATAACAGCGTCGAAACGAATGGACAGTACAAAGATATTTTTGAAGAAAGTACCTTTACTGCTGTAGTATTAGGCGGAGATGCGAAAGAGCATAACAAGGTTGTTACTAAAGATTTCAATGAAATCCGAAATATCATTAAAGATAATGCTGAATTAAGTCTTAAAAATCCAGCATACCCAATTTCATATACAAGTACTTTTTTAAAAGATAATGCAACTGCTGCTGTTCATAACAATACAGATTATATCGAGACGACAACTACAGAATATTCAAGTGCTAAAATGACACTGGATCATTACGGTGCTTACGTTGCGCAATTTGATGTATCTTGGGATGAATTCACATTTGATCAAAATGGTAAAGAAGTACTAACACATAAAACATGGGATGGTAGCGGCAAAGACAAAACGGCTCATTACTCTACAGTTATCCCTCTTCCACCAAATTCAAAAAATATAAAAATCGTAGCAAGAGAATGTACTGGTCTTGCATGGGAATGGTGGAGAACAATTATTAATGAACAAAATGTTCCATTAACAAATGAAATAAAAGTTTCAATTGGAGGAACAACATTATACCCAACTGCTAGTATTAGTCATTAGGTATAAAAAGGCGCCCTGTAAGCAGGGCGCTTTTTTACTTAGTCACAAATTTTACTCTTTCCAAAACTGTTCCAATAGAATGACAAGCATGGTACCCACAAGTAATCCATTACTTAAAACATATTGTAAGGAAGAAGGAATTCCGCTAAATGCACTTTCTGGAAGAAACATTATTCCCAAACTGATTAATAATGAAATTCCTAATATTGTTAATCGGCGTTGATTTAATTCTTCACGTAAAATGGATTGAAATGAAATGCCTATTACTTGGACAAATGTTGCTAAAAGTGCGGCATTAGCAATAGGACCTGGTAGTAAGGATATAAAGTTTACAATTGAAGGAATAAAAGAAATTCCTGCTAATATAAGACTTGCTATAAGGAACGACTTCATTTTTCTTTGTCCTGTTAGTTGAATAAATCCTGCTGATGCAGGTAATGGTACAATTCCAATTGTAGAAAACAACGACGAGATAATATGCGATATACCTCCGGCCCACACGCCGCGGTTCAGTATTTGCTTTTCATTTTCTTTAGATAACGGAGCCACTTGTTTTACAGCCGAAATAGCAGCGATTGTATTTGCAACTAAAAGAAATGTAAATAAAGTTGCAGTTAGAGCCATTCCAATATCGAACCTAGGCATGCCCCAAGCGAATATCTCTGGTAACTTAACTAACGGTGTGTGTGAAGGCAGATGAGATGATTTTCCTAATACAGCATACAAAAGCCAACCACATGAAATTCCAAGTAACACAGCGTAACTTTTCATCCATCCTTTCCCTTTAATTGATAAGAAAGTAATAAGGGCAAAAACAAAGAGCGCAATAGTAGCCGTTGTATAATCAGGATGAGTTACAGCTCCTTGTAATCCCATCATTCCTTTTAGTAACACACCACTAAGCTGAAGAGATAATATTAAAAGAAAAGTTCCTGTAACTAAAGGGGTAAATAAACGCAAGGTTCGATGTACAAGCCCTGTTATACCAAGCGTGAAGAGTAATATACCTGCAATAATTAATCCGCCTTCTAAAAGTTGTAATACATCCTTTGCACTTTGTCCCTGATGCATAGCGACTTGTCCCAATATGACAAATATACTTACCCATGAACCGGCTGGCCCATCCGCTATGGGATATCGATGCCCAAACCATGCTTGTATAAATGAACTTACTCCTACAACTAAAAAAGTTCGTTGCATTAATGTTGAGATATCTTCTATTGATAAATGGAATATGCCACCGATAATGATAGGCAATGCAATTGCATTTGCTAATAAAAACACAAACCACTGTAGAATACTAAAGCTCGTATCGACGTATTTTTTATTCATATTATTCTCCCTTGTATAAAAAGAATCTCATAGTAAAAATCCATCCTTTCTACACAGCTAGATTAAAAAGGATGGATTTTGTAAATCTATAAAATTACTTTAATTATATAGATAGATTTTTAATTAATCACCATGTACGGAACGGTAAGAATTTCCCGTTAAGTGTAATCACGATACGAGGGTCGCCACCTTTTGGATCTTCTTGTGTGTCCACACCTAGATTGAAGTTAATTGCACTCATTACACCTTCGCCAGCTTTTTCTAGAATTAATTCTCTAAGAGTTGGTGCGTATTGTAACATCATTTCATATAATCGATATAAGATTGGGTCAGTAGGAGGCATTTGCATTACTTGACCTCTAAGTGGAACTACTGTTAATGCTTGAACTACTTCTTCATCTAATTCTAATAGTTTACCGATTTTTTCTGCTTCTGGACGTGTCATTGTAGCTTGTCCTAATAACGCTGTTACAACCCAAGTCTCAGAGTTTTCACTTACTTTTGAAATTTCTTCCCATGTTAAACCTTTTGCAATTTTTGCTTCCATAATTTTTTGCGTAGCTTCTTGTCTATTCATATCTAATAACTTCCCTTCATTTAAGTAATAATTAATTTTTCATACCATTTAATGCTTTATATCCATCAACTATTAAATCTAATTTACCTGTGTGAGGATCAATAACTAAACCATGTACAGGAACATCTTTTGGAATAAGTGGATGATTTCTTACTAAATCAACATTAGCTTGAGTTGAACCGTTGACATCATCGAATCCAAATAACCATTTTTCAAGGTCAACACCAGCATATTCAATCGCTGATAAAATTTCTGGTGAAGCTACTCCACGATCTAATATTTTTTGAAGTGTTCCTTTTGGATTAGTTTGGCTCGCACCACATCTTTGGTGTCCGATAAGGAAGATTTCATCTGCATTTAGATCATATACTGATGCGACAACACTTTGCATAACACTATCGAAAGCAGAAGCAATTTTACCACCTGCATTTCTGATAACTTTTGCATCACCATCGTGTATATCTAAAGCTTTTGGAAGTAGCTCAATTAAACGAGCGTCCATGCAAGAAACAACAACCATACGTTTTTTAGGCAGTTTTGTCGCTTCACGAGGAGCGTATTCTTTATTTTCTACAAATTGTTCATTGAACGATAAAATCTCTTGTAATAACATATTTGTAACCTCCTTTAAATCTAGATGTATTTTTTTGTTGCGTCCTCTGTGTTATAAGTAAATATAACTGATAAACAATGTGATGTAAGAGGATAAACTAAGTATAGTGAATTGTATCGACAAGCAGAATAAGTTGGCGAAACACTTTCTGGCTTTCTACTTTCACGATGAAAGGATTGGTTTATATCATTGATCAAACAGATTTTGAGATACTGAAATTATTAGGAGAAAACTCAAGAATACAATGGAAAGAACTTGGTCAAAAAATACATATGACAGGGCAGGCTGTAGGAAATCGAATTCGAAGATTAGAGGATTTAGGGATTATTGAACAATATACAATCGCAATAAACCGAATCAAATTAGGACAAGTAGTGACTGCATTTGTTACTTTATTCGTAACAACAGCTAATCATCAAGAGTTTATGAATTTCTTTCAAAAAGAAGAAGGGATTTCTGAAGTAGACCGTATAAGTGGTGAGGGATGTTATTTATTAAAAACACATTTTGCTTCTAATGAAGAATTGGATAACTTTCTGGGGCGACTATTAAAGTATGGGAATTATCGTGTTAACTTATCAATAGGAAAGTTAAAATAAGATTTCTTTTTTTGAGGTTATAGTAACATTATTTGCTAAACCTTATTTGTGTAGAGATAATAAAATTTTTATCTTAAATAGTCGGAGCCTTACTACAATTTATGTGTAGTAAGGCTTTTTAAAGCTGTTAAAAAAATGAGAGATATTATATTCAATAATCGTGCTGAATTGTTGAGGGGGATATAAGACAATTTTTTTCAAGGGAATCATAAATGATTTTTCTTTAAAAAAATCCTGCAGCTCAGTACAGGATTTGTAATCAAACGTTTTTAAAAGCTAAATTGTGGTTTTATATCACCTTTATAAGGCTCATGTTCAACGAATATAGTTATGTCTTTACCCGCTTGGTCTTTACCAGTTCTTTTATACGTAAATTTCTTATTATTCAGTTCAGTAAGTTCAAGAGCCGCACCATATTTATTATTTCCAATTGAAACATGAGCTCTTATTTTATTTTCATGTACAACATCGAAGTAGCCATAATCACCGCGGCTTTGACCTGTTTCGCTATTGAAGAACTCGTATTTATTAGACTTGTCATCAAATTTTGCTAGACTTATAAAATTCGAATTAAACTGCGTTACATCATTACCGGCTTCATCTAATACCTTTGTTCCATGCCAAAGGGTTCCGCCTAAAATTTTATCTCCATCCACGTTTTTAACGATATCACCTGTAGTAGAGTTTAGCTGCTTATCCGGATCCGTGAAAGAAAGCTCTTTTTCTTTATATGGAACATGTTCAACGAAAACTTCTACATCTTTACCGTTAGCATCTTTCCCCATTCTTTTATAGGTAAATACATTTTTATTTAGCTTTTTCATGTCAACAACAGCTTGATACTTCATTGATTCTGAAATTAATATTCTTTTCTTCCCATCATTTGTGACAAAGAAAGTTCCTTTATCGCCACGGCTTGCACCAGTCTTAGCATCAAAAAATTCATATCTTCCTGACTTCGCATCATATTTTGCAAGACCAATGAAGTTTGCATTTTCTTTCGTTAAGTCATTTTTATCTTTGTCATACACTCTTGTACCTTGCCAATTTGTCTCGCTAAGAATATTAGCCATTTTTTTCCCTTTAGTTAACTTATTTTCCTTTTTAGTATCTTTCGCAGCTTGTTCTTGTTTTTGTTTACTATGATTTTCTTCAGCTTTCGTGCCAGCGCAACCTGTTAATGCTAATGTGAATCCTAGCAGTATGGATGATAGTACTTTTGTTTTTTTATTCATTTTTATCGTCTCCTTATTGTATGATTTTAGTTAGTACGGTTTGCGATTATAGTAGCAGTTCGTCCTTTTAAATTTTTGTTATATGAAAAGATTCAGGTGGGAGCAACGAACTTAGTTACTACGTTTATCATGTTAATCCCCGAGTATAAACTCCCTCTAAATAAATCATTAAAAAAAGATAAACTAATTCCTAAAAAATTTTCATATTTATAAAAAACAATCGCTGGCTTACTGGATGGCCCTTTCGAACGCTTATCAATTTTTTTCTGATACCTACGAGTAATCGAAAAATACATAGTAAAGGAAGAAGGAAAGCTGTTAACAGTAATGTAATTCTTAATAAAGTTAATCGAGTGTATTGTAAAAGTTTTTAAGATGAATTGTAGGGGGAATGATGATCTTATAGAAGGTGATTCCTATAGGAAGGGGATGTCCATGTTTGATTCAACAGATTTTAAAATTATAAAGTTACTACAAGAAAACGCTAGAATGAACTGGAAGGAAATTGGAGAGATAGTACATTTGACTGGCCAGGCTGTTGGGAAACGAATTAATAAATTAGAAGAGGCGGGTGTCATTCAAAAATATACGATAGATATCGACAGGGCTAAGTTAGAAGGGTCTATTATGACGTTTGTTACACTATTTCTGCATGCACCACATTATCATAATCAAATTCAAACTTTTTTTGAAAAAACGGACTTAATTACTGAAATGTATCGTATAAGTGGCGATGGATGTTATATCATGATTCTTCACACATCTTCGCACCAGCAATTAGAAGAGACTCTTGCAGATGTTTTACATTATGGTGATTATCGTATAAATACTGTCATTAAGACAATCGAAAAAAAGAAAGAATAAGAGATTTATTCTTTCTTTTTTTATATGGAACTGTAATTCTTTATTTGCTCTTGTTTATAAAACAGTTTGCCGACATGATTTTCGCATAAATATCACCAAACTCTAACGAACTCATGAACGATTGATGAGCGTGTACTGCGGGGATCAGATTTCCTTGAAATTCTAAATCTCTTGTTGTACAAGCATCTTCAATTACAACACATTGAAATCCTAAATCACTGGCAGCACGTACTGTTGCATCAATACATACATGAGTCATCATACCGCAAATGACTAGTTGATCTATTTTTTCTTTCTTTAATGTTTCAAATAAATTGGTTCTTAAAAAACTGTTAGGGTGATGTTTTTGTATGACTCTTTCGTTAGCAATTGGCTGTACATCATCATGAATTTGAGCACCTACTGTTTCAGGTAAGAAGAAAGTAGCTCCTTCATTGTTCGCAATATGTTGTACGTGAATAACTGTTTTATGTTTTTCACGAAATACTTTCAAGACTTCTTTCGCTTTTTGTGCGGCTTTTTCAGGTTGATGTAATTCCATATTGCCGCCTTCAAAGTAATCATTTTGTATGTCGACTAATAGTAACGCTTCGTTCATCATTAATCCCCCCACAATTATTTATACAGCAAGTTATTTGTACTGTACCGTTATTATATAAATTGCAACTATGTGGAAGTAATAACGTCATGAAAAGATTTTGACGTATATGGTTTCATTGTGAAAAAGCTAAAGGATGCAAAGAAAAGATGGGGACAATTTGTTTGTGGTTTTTTGATTTAGAAACAGAAAGTGGATGGGGAAGTAGATATTAACTTAATGATGCATCTAAGCAAACGTACTATTAGATGCATCATTAAGTAACAAAGGAGCTGGGTATTTTCATGCGTTGTTATCTGTGTTTAGTGATAGCTTTTGTTGCTCTTTTAATTTTTCAGGAGTCACGTCATTTCCTAAAGGATCTAATATTTTTAATCCTGTAACAGTGGTGTTGATTTGACCGCGAATAATTTGAAGATACTTCTCGCGTAATTCTGTGCGCTCATTTAATTCTGTTTTTGTTAAACCTTCTTCTTTTTGTTTTTTAGCTAATTCATTAATTCGATTTAAAACTTCAAGCATTGTTTTCTCCGCCTTTCTTTTTTGTATTATTCGATTAGATTGTAGTTTTGCATTATGATTATGGTTGCTACCATCATAGTTTCGTTAATAGTGTTTATCGTACTTTTATTCCTAAAGTACGATAAACACTGTGATTAAAACTCGCCATTCCAAGACGTTACTTCATCTACAGTTAATCGTACTGTTGGGAATCCTGGCTCTTTTGCTTTGCCTAATGCAATCATTAAGACATCAGTTAAGTTTTCTGGAACGTTAAATGCTTTGCGGAATTCTTCAACGTTATAGCCAAGCATTGGGACTGTATCGTATCCTCTCGCTTTTGCAGCAAGCATAAATTGCATAGCTAGCAAACCACCGTCAAGCATTTGCCATTCTCTTTTTCCTTGTTCGCTTACAGGTGCATAAAACTCACGAATACTGTTGTTCAGTCTGTTTTTAATTTCTTCTGTCATGAATCCAGCAGTTACTGCACGTTCATTCACTTTATTGATATGTTCGAATTCATGGGCATTATTTTCGCTTAAAATTACGATCATAGCGGATGCTTCTAGCACTTGTGGTTGATTTAAAGCAACTGGATGAAGTTTCTCTTTTAAGTCTTGATCTGTAATTACCATGAAACGCCATGGGTTTAAGTTGGAACTACTTGGTGCTAGCATTGCTTCTTCTAAAAGTTCTTTAATTTCTTCATCAGAGATTGTAACTGAAGGATCATAAGAGCGAACGGAACGGCGCTCACGAATCACATCATAAAAATTTGCAGTACGATTTTCTTTTTTCATTTTAAAATACCTCCACTAATTTAATGCTCTGTTATAAGTTGCTTACATGCATCATTATGGTATAGTACAGATATTATGAAAAGTACGCACTTTTCCGTGATATAGACACCATCTCGTGACATAGGCACGAGAAAGTGCCTATCAAAATACAGAAGGAATTCAATATGAAAAAAGAGTATAACAATAGAATTGAAGTCGTTTTGGATGTGATCGGAGGTAAGTGGAAATCCCACATTTTATATCATTTAACAAGCGGACCGACAAGAACGGGTGAGTTAAAACGATTGGTAACTGGTATTACACAAAAAATGCTTACTGAGCAATTGAAAGAGCTTGAAAAAGATGGGCTTGTGTCTAGAAAAGTATATAATCAAGTACCACCGAAAGTTGAGTATTCTCTTACAGAACAGGGAGAATCATTAAAAAAGGGTTTGAAGGTGCTTTGCGATTGGGGAAGCGATTATATTAAGCATAAATATCCGAATGGTGAAGTAATCGTGAAAGAGGACGATCATATATGATTTAACATTTCTGTAAGTATAATTTTGCTATAATGAATAAGTACTTACACGAAGGGGAGCTAAAAGAGAAAATGAAGTCATTTAATATCGATCATTATATAGCTAGCGTTTTACAGTGGATATTAAATATAGCATTAATCATATTATCCATTGTTTTATCGATTTTTTTAATTAACGAAACAATTACTTTTATTCAATACATATTTTCAGCGAAGAAGTATACATCTTATAAATTAGTTGAGAGTATCATCGTCTATTTCCTATACTTCGAGTTCATCGCATTAATTATTAAGTATTTTAAGTCGAATTATCATTTTCCGTTACGTTATTTTATTTATATCGGAATTACGGCGTTAATTCGTTTAATTATTGTGTCTCATGAGGAACCAATGGAGACGTTATTATATGCGGGATCCATTCTTGTTTTAGTTATTGCTTTATACATATCGAATATGAGAGATTTGAGAAAAGAGTAGTGCAGACATAAGTTTGCACTACTTTTTGTACCTTGACCTTCAAGTTACTTGAAGGTTTACAATGTAATTAGGGCGTTTGAAATCGAAAAAAATTGAGAAATTAAGTGAAGAGGTTATTTTACTTGGAGGTTATAGAAATGAGTCAGGAATTGAAATTACGTCCTTTAGAACGGGAAGACTTAAAGTTTGTACACGAACTTAATAATAACGCGCATATTATGTCGTATTGGTTTGAAGAGCCTTATGAAGCATTTGTGGAGCTGCAGGATTTATACGATAAACATATACATGATCAAAGTGAACGCCGTTTTATCCTGGAGAAAGATAATGAGATGGTTGGATTAGTCGAATTAGTAGAAATCGATTATATTCATCGAAGAACTGAATTCCAAATTATTATTGATCCGAATTATCAAGGACATGGTTATGCAGCGGAAGCGACGCGTTTAGCGATGGATTACGCTTTTTCTGTATTAAATATGCATAAACTTTATTTAGTTGTTGATAAAGAGAATGAAAAGGCTGTACATGTTTATAAAAAGGTTGGATTTATCGTGGAGGGTGAGTTACAAGACGAGTTTTTCGTGGATGGTAACTATCATAATGCGATAAGAATGTGTATGTTCCAGAAGCAATATTTTGAAAATAAGTAGTTGAATTATTTGGAAGTAATCTTGACGCTTCATAAAACCGTATGCTAAAATCCCTTTTAAGTATTAAGGAAGGTGCAGAACATGCTTTATATAAAATTTGTAAAACTCATTAGAAAACTTTGCTCCGCACAAATGTATACGGTGAAGCGTTGTACGGAGCTTAATCAAGGGGTATAAATCCCCGATATTCATCGGCTGAATAACTTTTCTAAAAAAGTATAGTTTATCTATGCTTATTTGGTTTTGGTTTTTAGCTGATGTATAAAATAGATTAAGGGGCCATAGACAATGCTTTGTCTATGGCCCTTTGTGTATATTATTCCGATGAGTTTTTACAATAAATTGGAGTAGTATAGGAAAAAACCACGAAGCAGAGGGCTAGTGTCGAATGACGCTATCTCTCTGCTTTTTTTAATTTCAGGAAAAGAGGAATACGAATGAGTTTACTTAAAGTTGAAAGTTTATCACTTAGTTTTATAGATAAAGCCTTATATGAAAATGCTTCTTTTGATTTGCATAAAGGAGAACATATGGGGATTGTTGGACAGAATGGTGCGGGGAAAAGTACGTTAATGAAAATATTGATTGAAGAAATAATTCCTGATAAGGGAGACATAAAGTGGCAGCCTAATATTCAAATTGGGCATCTTGATCAATATGCAGAAATTGATGGAATTTATACCATTTCACAATATTTAAAGAGAGCTTTTCATGATTTGTTTGAAATGGAAGATAGAATGAACAAATTGTATGAAGAAAGTGCTATGACAGGTGATCCTGACAAATTGTTAAAAGCGGCCGCATATCAAGAACAACTTGAGGCTCGTGATTTTTATTCGGTAGATAGCACAATTAATAAAATTGCAGCTGGCTTAGGTATTGATGCTATTGGCATGAATCGTATAATCGCTGAACTAAGCGGGGGACAACGTGCAAAAGTAATTTTAGCGAAGCTTTTATTAGAAGAGCCTAATATTTTATTACTAGATGAACCGACGAACTTCCTTGATAAAGAGCATGTGGAGTGGCTTGCTAATTATTTAATGAATTTTGAAGGGGCTTTTATTGTAGTGTCACATGATTTTGATTTTCTGGAAAAAGTGACTTCTTGCATCTGTGATGTAGAGTTTGGAACGGTGAAGAAGTATTACGGAAAATACTCAGATTTTGTAAGACAAAAGGAGCATTTGCGAAAAGATTATATTCGCCAATATCATGCACAACAAAAGAAAATTGAAAAAACGGAAGAGTATATTCGTAGAAATATTGCTGGAGTGAATTCCAAAATAGCGCAAGGACGTAGAAAGCAGTTGCAACGTATGGAAAGAATTGCGCCACCAAGTTTTACTTATAAACCGTCTATTCATTTTCGGGAACTTCCTATTTCAGTTCAAACAGTTCTTGAGGTAAATAACCTTGAAGTTGGTTATGACTTTGCTCTCTTACCAAAATTGAATTTCTCAGTAATGGGTGGGCAAAAACTTGTTATTACAGGGTTCAATGGAGTAGGGAAATCTACTTTATTAAAAACAATCGTTGGCACTATTGCTAGTATTTCTGGAGAATTTCACTTCTCAGAGCAAATAAAGATTGGATATTATGAACAAGATTTAAATTGGAGCAATGATTCTTTAACGCCGCTTCAAATTACTTCAGAACAGTTTCCTAAACTGAATATGAAGGAAATACGTCATCATTTAGCTGCGTGTTGTGTGAAGGATACTCATGTTTCGCAAGAAATTCATACGTTAAGTGGTGGTGAACAATCGAAGGTGAAACTGTGCGGATTATTATTATCACCGTGTAATTTTTTAATCTTAGATGAGCCGACGAATCATTTAGATGCAGAAGCGAAGGAATCTTTGCAAAAGGCATTAATTCAGTTTAAGGGTAGCATCATACTCGTATCTCACGAAGCACGTCTGTATCATGATTGGGCAGATAGTATTTTCAACATAGAGAGCGGTTTAATTGAGGAGAGTAAAAAAGATGATAAATGATAATGATTGGAAAGTGAAAATAATAATGTTTTTGACCGCTCAAACGATTTCGTTGTTCGGTTCATCTCTCGTACAGTATGCGATCATATGGTATATCACCCTTACAACATCATCAGGAGTGATGTTGACCATTTCAACTGTTTGCGGTTTTCTACCACAAATTGCGATATCTTTATTTGCTGGTGTGTGGATTGATCGTTATGACCGTAAAAAGATGATTATGTTATCGGATGGGATTATAGCGATTGCTACGTTAGTTTTGGCAATTTTATTTTTAACAGGATATAAAAGTATTTGGATGTTTTTTATAGTATTACTCATTCGCTCAGCTGGTACAGGGGTACAAACACCGGCTGTGAATGCGTTAATCCCACAAATTGTTCCGAAAGATTATCTTATGAAAGTAAATGGGATAAATAGCAGTATTACATCTATAATTATGTTTCTTTCTCCAGCAGTAAGTGCTGCAATTCTTTCTATTGCCAGCATTGAAACGACATTTTTTATTGATGTTATTACGGCTATAATCGGAATTAGTATTATGTTTATCATTCAATTTGAAGGACATGTGAATGTAGAGAGTAAGCAAAAATCTAATCTACAAGGTATAAAAGAAGGATTTGTTTATTTAAAAGAAAATGTATTTATTAAAAGGCTACTCGTTTTATTAATCATTATCATGATTTTAATAAGTCCAGCTGCCTTTTTAACACCTTTAATGGTAACTAGTTCCTTCGGAGCAGAAATGTGGAGACTTACTGCTAGTGAGATGACCTTTAGTGCTGGTGCAGCAGCTGGTGGCGTACTGATTGCAGCGTGGGGTGGCTTTCGTAACCGCATGCAGACAACTGCACTAGCTTGTGCATTGTATGGGCTGCTTATGGTTGGACTCGGGAGTGCACCAATATTTATTATGTATTTAACATTTAATTTTTTAATTGGTATAACAATGCCCTGCTTTAATACACCAGTTAACGTGCTATTGCAGGAGAAAGTAGAGCCTTCTATGCACGGGCGGATGTTTAGCCTTGTACAAATTGCAAATTCATGTGCTTTGCCTTTGGGGATGATTATATTTGGTCCTTTGGCTGATGCGTTTAGTGTAGAAATTTTGTTAATTTATGCGGGGATATTCGTACTATTGTGCGCAATTTATGTTGTATTAAGTAGGAGATTTGAAGTGTAAATATTTATGATTTAAAAGGTTTGTGAGGCAATTTAAGATGCTTCGTAGAACTTTTTTACTTCACACAAGTCAACAATTATTTATCGTTAAACAATAAAAAAATGTTGACTTGTAATGTAGTTGAATTTATTATGATGGTAGTAAGAATAGTGAAAAGGAATACAGAAAATTAATTATGAAATTGAAGGGGAATATATTATGAAAAACAAATATTTATTAGCGGCTAGTCCGATGTTTTTAGGAGTGTTATGTATAATTATGTTTAATATAATTGGTTCGGAAGTGAAGCCGGATGGAACTTTAGTGGAACCATTTTTCTTAATTCCATTAGCCTATTTATTTGTTTTTACTGGAATTATTGCGATTTTGTTCATGGCTATTTTCTCGATGCTTCAAAAAAAGAAAGCATGCTAAAGTGAAAAGACCGTATATTTACGGTCTTTTCGCTTTAGTATGGAGTAGGAAGCGGGGATCCTGGTGGTCTCCACCAAGATTCAACGGT
Organism: Bacillus sp. AR13-1; assembly: GCF_008042285.1. Classification (NCBI taxonomy): domain Bacteria; kingdom Bacillati; phylum Bacillota; class Bacilli; order Caryophanales; family Bacillaceae; genus Bacillus; species Bacillus sp. AR13-1. The sequence continues at coordinate 159,503 of NZ_QNUA01000007.1, read as the reverse complement.
TTTCCAAGCGGTGTTATAATCGTAACCTCTTCCAAGTAAGTAGCCGATAGCGACAGCTTCGGTTAATGCGTGTTGATAGCCGAGATGAGCAGCTTCACGTAATCCGTGAGAAACAGCAGGACCAATTATAGCGATTGTTTGGTGTTTTAGTGGATTTTGGGGATGCCAATGTTGATCTCGATAATAGTTATCTTGAGTAAAAGGCTGTTGTTCGTAGAAACTCATATTCTCACTCCTTTTCATATATTTGTGGGCATTTATATACTCTATGAAGGTGTTTGATGTATGGGTTGGGCTAAAAACATGTTTTATGTAAATTTAAAACACTTGCATTGTATGTGAACATAACATATAAAAGGAATTCATTCTGTATAAAAAGTGAGCTGAATAATGATGAACCATCATTTTTACACTGGAAGACAAGTAGGTCCGGCTATTACACTGGCCGGGGCACAGGGGACAATTCAGGCAGTGCATCAGGCTATTCAGATGCAACAACAAGCACAGGTAGAGCAAATGATGCAGAGTCAGCATATACCGTATACACAGCCTCCGATGCAAATCGTACATTATAATGTGTATCCAGCTGGTTTATTTTCAATTCCGTATGGTGCAACATACTTTTTATGAAAGAAAGCGACTGATAAGAGTCGCTTTCTTTTTTATATTCCGCCTAACTTCATCCCAAGGAATGCGAATGTGATACCGATTATATAAGTAGTGCTTAAATATAGAAGTAGTACGCGATAGTTTTTACGGTTGAAAAGCTGAATGGATTCTAATTTAAACGTTGAGAATGTAGTAAAGGCACCCATGAATCCAGTACCTAATAATAGTTGCCAACTTGTAGTTATCCCTTTGCCAATTATATATCCGAGTAAAAATGCTCCCGTTATATTAATGAGAAATGTAGCAATGGGAAATGAAGTGTTGTTTCTTTCTTTAAACCAATTGCTAATCGCAAATCGTGTGATGGCACCGAAGAATCCGCCGACTGCTACTAATAAAGTGTTAATCATGATTTTTCACCTTCCCCAAGGCGTTTTTGTAGTGAAAGATCACCAAGTTTATAGCCAAGTCCAGACATAATTAGACCACCTAGCATGCTGCATAATACATACAAAAAGGCGATACCTAGCTCAGAATGATTGATTAGTTTTACAGTTTCGACGCTAAATGTTGAAAACGTCGTAAATGAACCGATAAAGCCGGTTCCAATCCCTGTGATAACTTCGGAAGGTAAGATGTTTAACCGAGCGATATAGGTGGTCAACCAAGCTAGTAAGAAACAGCCAATTAAGTTAATCATTAATGTAGCGAATGGTAATGAATGATGCCAAAACATATCGATAGTAAGGCCTAAATAATAACGAGAAAGGGCTCCTGATATACCAGCTATGCCAACAATAATATATATCAATTTCTTCACCTCTCTAATAGTTTATTCAAAAAAATAGACTCCTACCAGTGTACATACTGGTAGGAGTCATTAGCTAATTCGCGGTTATGGCGAACTCCATCGCCTATAAGTTCTATGTATAGTTTACTAAATATTATTTTGGATTGCCAATAAATATGTTAATGAGAAGTGTTGAAAGGAGGATCTGTATATTCTTTGAATCTGCAATTTCTTCACAAGCTCACCTTCTTAAATGTTTATGATTGAATTTTAAGATGATTATATTAAGAGATGTAATAATTATTTATTAACTAAATATAATGATATAAAGTTTTTCTTGTGATAAAATATTTTGTATGTCTTTAATGTGTTTTTAGTTTACTGAAAATAAAGAAAAATTAGTTGATATTTTACAAAAAGGAGTCATTTATTTTGAAGAAATTTTTAAAGATAGTATTAATATTTATTTTAATAGTGGCCTGTATTCTAGGTGGATTTTTAGCGTATATGACACTTACAAAAGAACAGCCGGCTGATGTTATAAGCTTGAAGGTGGAAAACAATAAGGAGCGCGTAATTGCGCTTGGAAATGAATTTAAAGTTACAACATTTAATATTGGATATGCTGGACTAGATAAGGATCAAGACTTCTTTATGGATGGGGGAAAAGGGTCTGGTTCAAGTAGTAAAGAACAAACGGAAACTAACTTAAAGAATATGCTTTCGTTTTTACAAAATGAGAATAGTGATTTTGCGCTATTACAAGAAGTAGATATAAAATCAATGCGATCATTTGATGTAAATGGGCATGAATTTTTGAAAAAAGGACTGCCTGATTATACTTCTTCGTTCGGAAAGAACTATGATACAAAATGGGTTCCTGTACCAATCACAAGTCCAATGGGATATGCTGAAGCTGGATTAAGTACATTTTCTAAATATACGGTTCAAACAGCGAAGAGATTTCAGCTTCCTGGAATGGAGCCGTGGCCAAAGCGTTTATTTGATTTAGACCGAGCGATTGTTGAACATAAAATTCCTGTTAATAATGGGAAATTTGTTAGACTCGTAAATTTACATTTGTCTGCTTATGATGAAGGCGGAAAAATTAGAAAGCAGCAAGTGGAGTATTTAAAAGAATATATGAACAAGCATTATAAAAATGGTGATTATGTAATAATGGGCGGAGACTGGAATCAATTAATTTCTAACGCTCAGTTAAGTGATCCGAAGTTCGTGAAAGAGCGTCCTGAGTGGTTAGTAGAGTTACCAAAGGACTTTACTGATGGTGGCTTTAAGTGGGCTGTAGATCCGTCTGTTATGACTGTGAGAGATGATGTGAAGAAATATGTGGAAGGTGAAAATTTCGTCACGATTATTGATGGCTTTATCGTTTCACCGAATGTTGAAATTGTAAATGTACAAGGGAAAGATTTGAAGTTTGAAAATAGCGATCATAACCCAGTGAGTGCGGTATTCAAGCTGAAGTAATCGATACGTATGAGTAGAAGGTGGGGCTTCATATATGGAGTGGTTAAAGAGAACTTGTTTTTCTAACCTTGAGAAACAATCACAGAAAAATCATTTATTGCTATTTATCACGATTTGTAGTTTCTTCCTTGGGATAATCGCGATTGGGTATTACGGATATATTTTTACAGAGAAAGCAATAGCATTTTGGATGTGTGGTATTTCTATCGTAGTATTTGGAACGCTGCTTACTTTTATAGAAAGTATGGGAGTAATGTATAAATACATCATGACATGTATGCTACTTATTATGTCTTTCATTATGGTACAAGCATTTAATGAAAGCCCAGCTGTATTTCAAATGGTCTATTTTACATTAGCGGTTTCACTTATTTATTTGAGTGAACGTCTTATTTTAATTCTTGGCGGGGTAGCAGTTGTTGTTACATTTATACTTTGTAGTTATTGGCCAAATCAATTTTTTGCGTATACAGCGTCATCTGAAGCTGCAAATTTCGCAAGCTTGTTAGCGATTGTAACGATTGCAATGTGGGGTGTAACGAAGATTGGTTCTAATCTGTTGGCTCGTTTAAGTGATGAGAAGCAAGCGGTGATGAAGAAAGCTCAGGAGTTAGAAGAAACGCAAAGGCTTATTGAGAGAACAGTTGTGAAACTAGATAGTAATTTCAATCATTTAAGACAAAATATGAATACATCGATGGAGTCAATGAGTGAAATTAACTTTGCTTTTGAAGAAGTAGCAGTGGGAACTCAATCGCAATCAGAGATGATGTCACGTTCAGTAGAAGTATTGAATGATATGGAGGGAAATATTGACCAAATCATCTCTCAAGTAAGAAATGCGTCGATGCGTGTTGATAAAAGTTTGGAAATCTCAAAGGGTAGTGTAAATACTTTAAGAAATTTTGAAGCTAACATGAGAAGTTTAAATGATGTTGTTTCACAATCAGGAACTATATTTAGAGAATTGATGACACAATCGAAACAAATTAATGAAATTGTAGATGTAATCACGAATATTTCAAGTCAGACGAGTTTGTTAGCTTTAAATGCAAATATTGAGGCTGCAAGGGCAGGCGAGCATGGAAAAGGTTTTGCTATTGTAGCGAATGAAGTATTAAAGCTTGCTGAAGAATCGAATCGTTCTGCGGGGAGAATTCAAGGGATTTTGAAGGAGTTTAGTAATCAAGCAAGTAAAGTAGAAGTGCAGGTAGAGAAGTCAGAAAGAGTACAAGAAGAATGTAACGAAATGTTAGCAAGTGTTTTGACGAATGTAACGGATTTAGGGAAGTTTATTGATGCGATTAATGATGTAATGAGGGAGATTGTTGGTCATCAAGAAAGTTTCCAAGCTAAAACGACGAATATCGTAAAGGACGTTACACATGCTTCTAACGTAATTCAACAAACTTCTGCAGCTACGGAAGAAGTGTTAGCGAGTGTTGAAGAAGAAAAGCATCGAAATGATACATCGGTGAAGACGTTACATACTGTTAGCGAGCAAGTGAAGTTGCTAGAAGATATTTTAGAAAAGTAATATCTCTTAAAAAGGGTACACCATGTGTGCTCTTTTTTCATTTAAATGAATACTTGATAGTAATTTAATTGCTTTTCTGCGCGTTTTCTGCCAAGCTTAAGGAGATAAACTGAGACTTTAATTAGTGGGGCTATACGCTACTGATTATTAGTTGAACCCCGCAAATAGCGGAATAAAATACTTCAAAGAAAGAATTATATAGGTGACGCATATGATCGAAGTTAAGACTTCTGAACTTAGTGATGGAGAATTTAATAGAGGGGTATTTGCAACTCGTGATATTAAAAAGGGTGAGTTGATTCACTCAGCACCAGTTATCTCTTATCCGAATGAACAGCATGAACACATTGAGAAAACGTTACTTGCTGACTACGCATTTGAGTATGGGGTAAATCATACGGCATTCCTGTTAGGATACGGCATGTTATTTAATCATGCATATAATCCGAATGCAACGTATGATATTGTCTTCGAGAATCATACGTTTAACTTCTTTGCTTACAAAGATATAAAAGCGGGAGAAGAGATTCTAATCAATTATAATGGTGAAGTTGATGACGATGAGCTATTATGGTTTGATAAGGAAAAAGAAGAGAACGAAAAATAAGTTAAAAAGTATAGAAAGGGCACATTCTGTGGGATGTGCTCTTTTTTATTGATGAAAATAAAGTAAAGATTACAAAAAAATACCACTTTTCTTTCGTATGGTATAGTAAGATATTGAAGGGTATTACTTTGAAAAACCTATATATTTTACAAATTGTTGTCTATATGGTTACATGTCAAGTTTAGTAGCCCATTTGGGTTGCTTTATTATGCGATATATATTTTAATATGAGTGGAACCTCTTATAATTTAAGAGGTTTATAGGTGTGCTTTATGTACACTGTATTCACCACGTTAGCTGTTGTTTTGTAATGCATTTTTATGTGGGGATATTATGGACCCGTATATAGCGGGATAAAAAGATTATAGAAATAGAGGAATCGTAAAATGAATATGCACGAGGTTTATAAATATTTAAGTACAGTATTGCCTGAAGGTCATGTGAAGCAAGATGAAATGTTAAAGAATCATACGCATATTAAAGTGGGCGGGAAAGCGGATGTGTTCGTTTCTCCTACGAATTATGATGAAATTCAAGAAGTTATAAAGTATGCGAATCAATACAATATTCCAGTTACGTTTTTAGGAAACGGCTCTAATGTTATTATTAAAGACGGTGGTCTGCGCGGGATTACAGTAAGTTTAATTCATATTACAAATGTTACTGTAACAGGGACAGCGATTGTTGCGGGGTGTGGTGCAGCAATTATTGATGTGTCACGAATTGCATTAGATCACTGTTTAACAGGACTTGAGTTTGCTTGTGGTATACCAGGTTCAGTTGGCGGAGCGTTATATATGAATGCTGGTGCATATGGCGGTGAGGTTGCATATGTGCTAACAGAAGCTGTCGTAATGACAGGTGATGGAGAGCTACGTACTTTAACGAAAGATGCATTTGAATTTGGATATCGTAAGAGTGTATTTGCGAACAATCATTACATTATTCTTGAAGCGAGGTTTGAACTTGAAGAAGGTGTGCGTGAAGAGATTAAGGAAAAGATGGATGATTTAACGTATAAGCGTGAATCAAAACAACCTTTAGAGTATCCTTCATGTGGCAGTGTATTTAAGCGTCCACCAAATAATTTTGCGGGTAAGCTTATTCAAGAATCAGGACTGCAAGGTAAGCGAATTGGCGGAGTTGAAGTTTCTTTAAAACACGCTGGATTTATGGTGAATGTTGATAACGGAACTGCACAAGATTATATCGATTTAATTCATTTCGTACAAACAACTGTTGAAGAAAAATTCGGTGTGAAATTAGAGAGAGAAGTAAGGATTATTGGAGAAAATCTACAGTAATCTTTGAATAAAAAACGTATAAAAGTATGAATTATTTCGAAATAACATTTGGGTATTGTTGACAATTTGATTTGGATTCAATATAATGGCTAATAATTTAACAAATAAAATATACGTTGAAAGAGCCCAGTAGCAGTTTGTCACTGTTATCAAAGAGAGCTAGGGATTGCTGGAACCTAGCACAAACAAACTTGTGAATTACACTCTGGAGTATCTTAGGTAACGCTAAGCGGACTAGCAATCGATATTATTGCTAAGAGTGGTATGAATAGCTATGCTATTTATGCAAACTGGGTGGTAACACGGTGAATAATCGTCCCTATGTCTATTGTAGACATAGGGGCTTTTTTGTTTTCAAAAAAATAAAGGGGATGACAAAAGATGAATATTATTGATGAATTAGAATGGCGCGGTGCTGTGAATCAGCAGACAGATGAAGAAGGTTTACGTAAGTTAGTAGAAGAGAAAAAGATTTCACTATACTGCGGAGTTGATCCGACTGGTGATAGTATGCATATCGGACATTTGATTCCGTTTATGATGATGAAGAGATTCCAATTAGCTGGTCATCATCCGGTTATTTTAATTGGCGGGGCAACAGGAACAATTGGCGATCCAAGTGGACGTCAATCAGAGCGTCAACTGCAAACTTTAGAAGTGGTGCAGCATAATGTAGATGCGTTAACAGCGCAAATGAAAAAGCTATTTGACTTTGGCGGGAATAGCGAAGTGAAGATGGTAAATAACTATGACTGGACACATAAAATAAACATTATCGAGTTTTTACGTGATTACGGAAAAAACTTTAGCATAAATAGCATGTTAGCGAAAGATATTGTCGCAAGTCGTTTAGATACAGGGATTTCTTTCACAGAATTCACGTACCAAATCTTGCAAGCGATGGATTTTCATCATTTATACACAAAAGAAGATGTTCAATTGCAAATTGGTGGTAGTGATCAATGGGGAAATATTACGAGTGGTTTAGATTTAATTCGTAAGTTAGAAGGTCATGAAGCGAAAGTATTCGGATTAACGATTCCATTATTATTAAAATCAGATGGTACGAAGTTTGGTAAATCAGCAGGTGGTGCTATTTGGCTTGATCCGGAAAAGACAACACCGTTTGAATTTTACCAGTTCTGGGTGAATACAGATGACCGTGATGTAATTAAATACTTGAAATACTTTACGTTCTTAACGAAAGAGCGAATTGATGAATTAGCAGCGAAGGTAGAAACAGAGCCTCATAAACGTGAAGCACAAAAAGTATTAGCGGAAGAAATGACGAAATTCGTTCATGGAGAAGAAGCATTTTTACAGGCAGTGAAAATTACAGTAGCGTTATTTAGCGGAGATATTAAGTCGTTAACAGCTGATGAAATTGAACAAGGCTTTAAAGAGATGCCGATATTTCAATCTTCAAAAGAGACGAAAAATATCGTAGAGTGGCTAGTTGATTTAGGAATTGAACCTTCTAGACGTCAAGCGCGTGAAGATATTAATAATGGGGCTATATCTATGAATGGTGAAAAAGTAACGGATGTGGGTACAGATGTTACTGTAGAAAATTCATTTGATGGACGATTCATCATTATTCGTAAAGGGAAGAAGAACTACAGCTTAGTGGAATTAGGAGAATAGTTCTTGTGAAAGAGCGGAAGTAGGGAAGATATCTACTTCCGCTCTTTTCATATACACAATTTCGACATAAAAAAGTCAGTATATTTTGATAATTAAAGAGGTTATATTATTCTTTTGTCGAATAAATAAGTTAGAGAAAATTACGGATAAAGTGAAACTTTAATCAGTGGGGGTTTTGTACATCCCAACTGATTATCAGCCCGCAAATAGCGGGATAAAAATAGCCCGAACCATGCAGGGCATGATTCGGGCTTATATTCAGATTAGTATGCTAAGCTGAATAGACCTTTAATGTGTGATAAGTAACGAACGTTACTTGCTTCTTTCATTAATGATGCTGGTAAACCTTTAAGCGGAGTATTGCTTGCTCCGATTGTAGCAACAGCATCTTTACGTCCTAGACTAGCAAGTGTTCCAGAGTTGATAGGTGCGAACTCTTCGAATGCTTTGCCTTCTAGTGCTGCGTATAAGTTGTATCCAATTAACTCACCCATTTGCCAAGCGATTTGTGCAGTTGGTGGGTATGGACGACCGTCTGGAGAGAAGACAACAGCGCTGTCTCCAGCAACGAATACGTCTTTGTGAGAAGTAGATTGTAGATGTGCATCAACAGTTGCACGACCGCGGTTTACTTCAAGACCTGATTCACCAATTAATGGATTACCTTGTACGCCGCCTGTCCAAACGAATGTGTTAGCAACGATTTTTTGACCGTCTTTTAAGTCAATTTCATTACCAGCAACGTTTGTTACAGGAAGACCTGTTAAGAATGTAACACCGCGTGCTTCTAAGCTAGCAGTTGCACGTTCGATTAAGTGGTCTGGTAATACTGGAAGGATTTTTGGACCTGCTTCAACAAGAAGAAGTTTAACTTCTTTTGGATTTACGCCGTGGCTTTTTGCAAGTTTAGGCATAATGTCAGCAAGCTCACCAACTAGCTCAACGCCAGTTAATCCGCCACCACCGATTACGATTGTAGCATCAGCTTCGTTTTTCGTTTTAGCGTATTCACGAATACGGTCTTCAACGTGTTTGTAGATTTTGTTTGCATCAGCAGCAGATTTTAATACCATGCTGTTTTCTTCTAGTCCTGGAATACCGAAGTAAGCAGTTTTACTTCCTAAAGCAACTACAAGTGCATCGTAAGATAGCGTAGTGCCACCAGCTAGTTTGATTTCTTTGCTATCAACTGAGAATGACTCAACTGTTGCAATTTTAAGATCGATGTCTTTACCTTTGAAAAGCTTTGTAAGTGGCATTGCAATTGCTTGCTCAGCAACGTTACCAGCTGCAAGGCGGTGTAGTTCAGTGATGATTTGGTGCGTTGGGTATTGGTTAATCACTGTAACTTGTGCTTCTGATTTGCTGTAATATTTACGTACGTTTAAAGCGGCAAGAAGACCGCCATAACCAGCGCCTAAGATGACAATTTGTTTTGACATAGTATGATATCCCCCGTCTTTACTAATTGTTGTTATAAGTTAAATTATTTATTGTTACGTTCTGCACTAATTTGAAGGTATGCGTTCACAAAGCGGAACATTTTTTGTGCTTGTGGGTCTTTTAGTAATTTTAATAGACCGAACAGGCCGATAACTTCGTTGCTTTCATCAGCACGATCTTTCGCTTCGATAGCAGTTGCAGCCATGCTTTTCACTGTATCTTTTACAGGTTCTACAAGCTCTGTGATTGCACTAACAGTGTCGCTTTTTAATACTTCATCAGTAGCAACAGTTTGAGCGAAGTCATAAGACTTAGTTAAAATGTTAACAAGCTCAGTTAATTTTGGAAGCTGTTCTACTAGTGTTGTTAATGATTCTTGTACCTCAGGTTTTAACAACTGATCAAGTACATCAAGTTGTCCTTGGCTAGCAGAAATTTGTACAGTTTCTTGTTCTGGCTTTGTTTGAGTCATAGTTTCTGGCATCTCCAATTCTCCTTTACGATAGCAATACTCTTATTTTTGATAGATAAGATAGTAAACACTTGCGAAACTTTATACAAAGTTTCACAAAGCACAATAAAATGCCTTTAAATTTATGACAGCAAGTAAGCTGAAATCATAAATCCAAAACCATAATGTCCTACCTATTATTTATGAACTGTCCGATACATGGCTTGTCCGCATAATGGAAAGTTCCCTTATCGGAAAGTGTATATAATATATATCCTATATTATATACTATATACACGTATGTTAACATAAAAATGATTCCTAATTATTTGATATTGATTCTGTAACCTAGTACTGACAAGGCATGAAAGCGCATAAATTATTTTATCTATCTTAAAAATGTACATATATATAAAGAAAAAAATGAGGAAATGGACAAATTTATGTTCATTTTTTCCTTTTTTTATTGTTCACCTTCTGTAATTAGCATTGATGTGTTACCGCTTTTTTCAAGGTGGCATTCGCCCCAAGTACAAAGAGAATCAAGAATGGATTCTAAAGACCAACCGTAGTCTGTAAGAGAATATTCTACTTTCGGTGGTACTTGATTGTATACCTTTCTTTGAATAACTCCGTCTTCTTCTAATTCGCGTAATTGCTGTGTTAACATCTTTTGTGTAATACCAGGCATGAGACGTTTTAATTCACTCGTTCTCTTTGTACCTTTCGTTAAGTGGCAAAGAATAACGACTTTCCATTTTCCGCCGATAACCTCTAAAGTCGCTTCAACGGGAATATTATATTTCTTCATATAAAAATCTCCTTTGATGAATGTAGATTTCAGTTCTCCAACAAAAGAAGCCAAATAATTTAAATGTTACTAAAAAGTACCTATAGCACTTTAAAGTACGTACTTTTTATCATGTTGAATATGTTCCATAATAGCATACGTAAGAGGGAAATGAGTAGTACGGTACTAAAAAGTGCCTATGTTACCTTTTGGTACCTATCGTACTTTAAAGTGCGTTCTTCAAAAAAAGAGTGAAGCCATTCATAATAGCATATATCAGCAGTAGCATTATTTTTGTAGAAGATAAAAAGGCCTTTTTATCACACTATTATGATTGGATTTCTCGTATTAAGGAGGAGTTCAATTGAATTCATATACAGTATCTTCTTCAGCGGTACAGACGAATCGAAGAAGTATGTTTGCTTTATTAGCGCTAGCAATTAGTGCATTTGGAATTGGTACAACCGAATTTATTAGTGTCGGTTTATTACCATCTATTTCAGAGGATTTACATGTTTCTGTTACAACAGCGGGTTTAACCGTTTCTTTATATGCATTAGGGGTAGCGTTTGGTGCCCCAGTATTAACGTCATTAACAGCTAGTATGTCGCGAAAGACGTTATTAATGTGGATTATGATTATTTTCATTATTGGTAATGGAATTGCGGCAGTGGCAACAAGTTTTACTGTGTTGCTTATGGCGAGGGTTGTATCTGCGTTTGCACACGGCGTTTTTATGTCGATAGGATCCACAATTGCGGCTGCGCTTGTACCAGAGAATAAACGTGCTAGTGCAATAGCATTTATGTTTACTGGTTTAACTGTTGCGACGATTACAGGTGTACCAATTGGAACGTTTATTGGTCAACAATTTGGCTGGAGAGCATCTTTTATGGTGATTGTGGTCATTGGAATTGTTGCCTTAGTCGCAAACAGCATGTTAATTCCGTCTAACTTAAAAAAGGGTACACGAGTATCATTTCGTGATCAATTCAAACTTATCACGAACGGAAGACTCTTACTTGTTTTCGTCATTACTGCATTAGGATACGGAGGAACATTCGTAACATTTACGTATTTATCTCCGCTATTACAAGAAGTAACAGGATTTAAATCGAGTACCGTTACAATCATTTTGTTAGTGTACGGGATTGCAATTGCGATTGGGAATATGGTCGGCGGAAAATTATCGAATCATAATCCAATTCGTGCACTATTTTACATGTTCTTTATTCAAGCAATTGTATTATTCGTACTAACATTTACAGCGCCGTTTCAAGTGGCGGGGCTTATCACAATTATTTTTATGGGGCTATTCGCGTTTATGAATGTTCCAGGACTACAAGTGTATGTCGTTATATTGGCTGAGCGTTTCGTGCCGAGTGCCGTTGATATCGCATCAGCAATGAATATTGCAGCATTTAACGCAGGAATTGCTCTTGGGGCTTATTTGGGCGGTATTGTAACGAACTCGTTAGGATTAATTCATACAGCTTGGGTAGGCGGCATTATGGTAGTAGGCGCTGTTATTTTAACAGCTTGGAGTATGAACTTAGAAAAAAGAGATCAAGCAAAATAAAGGAGAGAAAAATATAATGAAAAATTTACAAAGTAAAACAACATTGCATAACGGTGTGGAAATGCCTTGGTTCGGTTTAGGTGTATTTAAAGTAGAAGATGGACCGGAACTTGTAGAGGCTGTGAAAGTAGCCATTAAAGAAGGATACCGTAGCATTGATACAGCTGCGATTTATGGAAATGAAAAAGCAGTTGGAGAAGGCATTCGCGCTGGTATAAAAGAAGCAGGAATTTCTCGAGAAGATTTATTCATTACTTCAAAAGTGTGGAACGCAGATCAAGGATATGAAACGACACTTGCTGCATACGAAGAGAGCTTAAAAAAATTAGAACTAGATTATTTAGATTTATATCTTGTCCATTGGCCTGTTGAAGGGAAATATAAAGATTCGTGGAGAGCGTTAGAAACACTTTATAAAGAAGAACGCGTGCGTGCAATTGGCGTAAGTAACTTCCAAATCCATCATCTGAAAGACGTACTGGAAGGTGCGGAAATTAAGCCGATGATTAACCAAGTAGAGTATCACCCGCGTTTAACGCAGAAAGAACTACAAGCTTTCTGTAAAGAACAAGGAATCCAAATGGAAGCATGGTCACCACTTATGCAAGGGCAATTATTAGATAATGAAACTTTACAAGAAGTTGCTGATAAGTACGGTAAAACAACAGCGCAAATCATTTTACGTTGGGATCTTCAAAATGAAGTTGTAACGATTCCGAAATCAACGAAAGAACAGCGTATTATTGTGAATGCTAATATATTCGACTTCGAATTAACAAAAGAAGATATGGAAAAGATTGATGCTTTAAATCAGAACCACCGCGTTGGTCCAGATCCTGATAACTTTGATTTCTAATAGAGGTAAGTTCAAAGGGTGCAAAAAAGTTTGCACTCTTTTTTGTTTTGTCTATGCATAAAAAACTTTTCTAACTAAATAATACATAGTAGTAAATTTGTTATTTTATAAGGGGTTGTAGACATGAATATAAAACGATCGTTCAAGCTAATGGCCGCTTTTTTGAGTGTTTTATTTGTATTTGCGAACTTATTATTCCCACTTCAAAAGGCATCCGCAGAGGTTATGGATCACACGAAGTATCAAATGGATTGGAGTTATAGTAAGTCAAAGAAAAAACCAATTCGAACAGAGCTTATTAAAACAGCAGATGGCAAAATTGCTTTTTGCTTAAATGTGGATTTGAAATCTCCGAGCGGCCAAGATTTACCTGAAATGGGTAAAGTAGATATTAACGTATACCGTGTACTATTAAACGGGTATCCGCAGAAGAGCCCACAAGAATTAGGTGTTTCCGATTGGAGAGAGGCACATTACGCAACGCAGCTTGCGGTGTGGAATGCGTTAAAACAAATTGATATTAACGATTTAGATTTCCGTAATAAAAATGTAGAAAAAGTAACGAAAGATATAGTTGCAAAAGCAAGCGCTAGTGAGGAACTACAAGAAATTACGATGAGTGTAGTACCATCAGAAGAACAAGAGGCAGTATTAAAAAATGAGTTTTTTGAAACAGGTTTATACACAGTGCAAACAAATGCAAAAAGTGGAACGTATAAAGTGCAAGCAACAGGTGCACCAGAAGGCGCGAAGTTCGTAAATGAAAAAGGCGAGGGAAAAACAGAATTTAATGTAGGAGAAAAGTTCCGCATTTTAATTCCGAAACAAACACCATCGGGTGGATTTAGCTTTAAAGTATCAGGGAATTTAACGAAACTACAAGGAATTGCACATAAAGGAACACCGACAATTCAAAATGCAGTTGTATTATTAGAGCGTAGTGAAGAGAAAACAAGTCCAGAGTTGGCGGTAAGTTGGAAAAAAGCAAATGGTCATGATAATAAACCAAATAAACCCTATACACCAAATGAACCACATAAACCGAATCAATATAACAGATGATGAAAAAAAGCTCGTAAACATTATGTTTACGAGCTTTTTCTATTACTCAGCTTCAGAAACAACTGTGAAGCGTTCGTTTACATGTTTTGGATTTTCGATTTCATCAAGTGCTGCTACCGCAAAGTCTTCGTAACTTACGTAGCTATCACCTTTCGCATTAACAAGAAGGTTGTCTTTGCCAGCTGTATAAGAGCCAGTGCGTTTTCCTAATGCGAATAGTGCAGAAGGGCTAATGAATGTCCAAGTAATATCATTTGTTTGATTTAGGATTTCTAAGTTTTTACCTTGGTTTTGAGCTGTTGCAAGATATTCATTTGGGAATCCTGGTGTATCAAATACACGTGTTGTTTTCTCTTCGTCTACAAATAAGCTACCAGCGCCGCCAACAACAAGTAATTTTGTATTAGGTGCACCTTTCATAGCTTCGATAAGTACGTTTCCTGCATCTACGTGAAGGTGTTCTTGTCCGGCTGGAGCACCGAATGCATTTACAACTACATCGAATGCTTGTAGGTCGTTAGATGTAAGAGTGAATACATCTTTCTCTAAAATCTTTACATTTTCTTCTGTAATTTTTGCAGCGCTTCTTACGATTGCAGTTACTTCATGTCCGCGATCTAATGCTTCTTTTAAAATACGACTTCCTGCTTTACCAGTTGCTCCGATGATTCCGATTTTCATAATAAATCCCTCCAAAGTGTTTTGTTAAAGTGTATATCTGAAAGTAAATGAATTTGTTGTAATAAGGTTTGTTACAACTTGATGTAATCATTATAGTTACAGGTTGGTGTTTTTGTCAATGGGGTAGTTTGTAGATTTACTTTTTGTTTTAGTATGCACAGTTAGAGGGAGGAGAGTCATAAAGATATTGTTACTTCGTGTCTGGCTAATATTTGGAAAATGCAAATTGTCGAAAAATGTTGATTTTTAAATGTTTTTTAAATATAATTCGTTTTATGGAGAAAAGGAGGGGTTAATTGTATGGATATTTTAGAGCAATTTGTTTCATCAACGAATACAATTCTTTGGTCATATATTCTTATTGCAATGTTAATTGGTTTAGGTCTTTATTTTTCTATTAAATTGAAATTCGTACAAATTACTCATTTAGGGGAAATGGTTCGATTAATGAGTGATGGATTAACTGGAAAGACACGTAAAAAGGGAAGTGTATCGTCATTCCAAGCATTTTGTATGAGTTCAGCAGCTCGTATTGGTATCGGGAACTTAGCTGGTGTAGCGCTAGCTATTTCTATGGGAGGACCTGGAGCTGTATTTTGGATGTGGGTTATTGCGATTATTGGGGCGTCTTCAAGTTTCGTAGAAAGTACGCTTGCGCAAATTTATAAAATAAAAGATGGCAGTGGCTTCCGTGGTGGTCCTGCTTATTATATGGAAAAAGGTTTAAATAAACGTTGGATGGGAATTTGGTTCTCTATCCTTATTACAATTAGTTACGGTTTAATTTTCAACTCAGTACAAGCAAATACAGTGACATTAGCATTTAAAAATGCATTTGGTATTGAGCGTTATGTTGTAGGGATTGTGCTTGCGGTATTGGTTGCGGTTATTATTTTTGGTGGTGTGAAAAGTATTGCGCGTATGTCAGAAATGATTGTTCCGCCGATGGCAATTATTTATATTGCAGTAGCTGTGTTCGTTGTTATTAAAAATTATTATTTAATACCGGATATGTTTACAGAAATCTTTAAAGGTGCATTCGGTTTAGATTCAGCTGTAGGTGGCGGTATTGGTGCTGCAATGAAGTTTGGTATTCAGCGCGGATTATTTGCGAATGAAGCAGGTATGGGTAGTGCGCCAAACGCGGCTGCAACAGCTGATGTAACGCATCCAGCTAAACAAGGATTTATTCAAACAATTGGAGTATTAGTGGATACATTCTTAGTATGTACATCAACAGCGTTTATCGTACTATGTTCTGGTGCGTATAAGGCAACAAATTTAGAAGGTATTGAATTAACGCAAGTCGCGCTAAGTTCACAAATCGGTTCGTGGGCAAGTAGCTTCTTAGCGATTATCATTTTCTTATTTGCTTTCAGCTCATTACTAGGAAACTATTATTATGGTGAAACGAATATTGAATTTATTAAACGAAGTAAAACTTGGTTAACGATTTATCGTATTGCGGTTGTAGGAATGGTACTATTCGGCTCTGTTGCGACGCTTCAAGTTGTATGGAATATGGCAGACTTATTTATGGGTCTAATGGTAATCACAAACTTAATTGCGATTACACTTCTTGGCCGATTTGCGTATGCTGCGTTGGCGGACTATGTGAAACAAAAGAAACAAGGAAAAGATCCGGTATTCAGTGCAGATTCTATTCCTGGTTTAACGAACACAGAGTGTTGGGATAAGCCGGCGGTAACAGATAAAGAAAAAGCGGTATAATAAAAAGGCGAGCATCGAGATAAATTCGATGCTCGCCTTTTTTGTTGTAGTAAATGATAAAAAGGGTGAGAGGTAATTATTAATATAATTTTTGTTTGTTCATTCCTCTCGTTATTTGGAGGGAACGTACTGTCTTAAAAGTATGACTGGTCGAATAGGATGAGTGATTGAGTATTGGATAAATGCACGTACTAGTTATATTTTCACGTAAAAAAACATGTATGTTAGGAATCTTCACGTATCCATGTGATGAAACCTAACATAAAGTTCTTGATTACTAAAAGTTTTTAGAATATAATTTTCTTATTGTTAGGAAGAGGGGGCAATGCAATTATGGATTTTTTAACTAATGTAATTGGGGATATAAATAATGTCCTTTGGTCATATATCATTATTGCGATGTTAATTGGATTAGGACTTTACTTTTCGTTTCGTGTGAAATTTGTCCAAATTCGTTACTTCGGTGAAATGATTCGCTTACTTGGGGATGGAGCGAGTTCAAAAACAAGAAAAGCGCAAAAAGAAAAAAGTGGTGTATCGTCATTCCAAGCATTTTGTATGAGTACAGCATCTCGTGTAGGAACTGGTAACTTAGCTGGTGTGGCAATTGCGATTTCAGCAGGAGGACCAGGAGCTGTATTTTGGATGTGGTTAATCGCGGTAATTGGAGGAGCTTCTGCATTTGTAGAGAGCACATTAGCGCAAATTTATAAAGTGAAAGATGGGAACGCATTCCGCGGTGGTCCAGCGTATTATATGGAAAAGGGTTTAAAGAAACGCTGGCTAGGAGTTGTCTTCTCTGTTCTAATAACAGTTAGTTTCGGATTAATTTTCAACGCCGTGCAGTCAAACACAGTAGCCGCGGCTTTTGATGGAGCATTTAACACAGATGGTAAGTTTGTAGGTCTGTTTATGGCTGGTTTACTTGCAATCATTATCTTCGGCGGAGTAAAACGTATTGCACGTGCGGTTGAAATGATTGTTCCAGTAATGGCAATTATATATGTAGCAGTGGCATTATTCGTTGTTGTAACAAACATTACGGCAATTCCATATGTATTTAAAGAAATTTTCTTACATGCTTTCGGAATTAAAGAAGTAGTGGGCGGGGGATTAGGAGCTGCGATTTTACTAGGGGTAAAACGTGGATTATTCTCAAATGAAGCAGGTATGGGTAGTGCGCCAAACGCAGCTGCGACTGCAAACGTAACGCACCCAGTTAAACAAGGTTTCATTCAAACTTTAGGGGTATTTACAGATACATTATTAATTTGTAGTTGTACAGCATTTATCATTTTATTATCAGATGTGCCTGGAGCGGCTGATTTAAACGGAATTCAATTAACGCAACAAGCATTAAGTCAACATATCGGACCGTGGGCTTCTATATTTGTAGCAGTTGCAATCTTCTTGTTTGCATTTAGTTCATTAGTAGGTAACTACTACTATGGTGAAACAAATATTGAGTTTTTAAATGGAAGTAAAGTTTTACTAAATGTTTATCGAATCGCGGTACTTGGTATGGTTATGTTAGGTTCTGTAGCAACAATTCAAATTGTTTGGGACTTAGCAGATTTATTCATGGGTATCATGGCTATTATTAACTTAGTGGCGATTGTATTCCTTTCTAAGTATGCTTTCGCGGCATTATCAGATTACGTAAAACAAAAGAAACAAGGAAAAGATCCAGTCTTTTATGCGGAGTCTATTCCAGGTTTAAACAATACAGAGTGCTGGGATAAGCCAGCAGTAGCAGATAAAGAAAAAGCTGTATAATAAAAAGGAACGAGCATCAGAGAAATTTGATGCTCGTTTTTTTTATGGTGATAAACTAAAGGAAGAGGGAAAATACGAACATTAATGAGTGTTTTATAATAAAATGTATTTTTTTAAGAAAAGTGCGGATGTGAGTTATAATTTGTGTTAGAATGGAAAATGGCTTTGAGACAAGAGATTTTATGGTTTTTCATATCCGATTGAAGATTTTGGAGGAGAAATGGAAAGTTCGGATTATTCCTTGTTTTGAGTAGTCAGACGTTCAACGTTAATGAAGAGTTAAATGGAGGATTTTATTAATGAAGTTTGTTATGTTTCTTGTAGGACTACTAGTTGTATTCGTACTCGGCTTTCTTATAAGTTCTGATCGTAAGAAAATCAAGTATAAACCAATCGCAATTATGCTTGTTATTCAGCTAGCGTTAACGTATTTCTTATTAAATACGCCAATTGGTTATATTTTAGTAAAAGGAATTTCAGATGGATTTGGAGCACTTCTTGGATATGCGGAATCTGGAATCGTTTTCGTGTTTGGTGGTCTTGTTAATAAAGGAGAGGTTTCATTCTTCTTAACAGCTTTATTACCAATCGTATTCTTTGCAGTGTTAATCGGAATTCTGCAACACTTTAAAATTTTACCGATATTTATTCGTGCTATTGGTACTCTGCTAAGTAAAGTAAATGGTTTAGGAAAATTAGAATCATATAATGCAGTAGCGGCCGCAATTGTTGGGCAGGCAGAAGTATTTATTACAGTAAAAGATCAATTAAGTAAAATCCCAAAACATCGTTTATATACATTATGTGCATCTTCCATGTCGACAGTATCGATGTCAATCGTTGGTTCTTATATGAAAATGATTGAGCCAAAATATGTAGTAACAGCACTTGTATTAAATTTATTTAGTGGTTTCATTATTATTCATCTTATTAACCCGTATGATATTACGGAAGAAGAAGATACATTGCAGTTAGAAAATAAGAAAAAGCAGTCATTCTTTGAAATGTTAAGCGAATATATTATGCTCGGTTTCACGATTGCGATTACAGTAGCAGCGATGTTACTTGGTTTCGTAGCATTAATTACAGCAATCAATAGCTTGTTTGATTCAGTGTTCGGTATTACATTCCAAGCTATTTTAGGATATATCTTCTCACCATTAGCATTCGTAATGGGTATCCCGCAATCAGAGATGGTAACAGCGGGACAAATTATGGCAACAAAATTAGTATCGAACGAATTTGTTGCGATGCTTGATCTGGGGAAAGTAGCTGGTGAGTTATCAGCTCGTACAGTCGGTATTCTTTCTGTATTCCTTGTATCATTTGCGAACTTCTCATCTATCGGAATTATCGCAGGTGCAACGAAAGGAATCGATGAAAACCAATCAAACGTTGTTTCATCATTCGGATTACGACTTGTATACGGTGCGACATTAGTAAGTCTTTTATCGGCGATTATCGTTGGTGTTATGTTATAAGGTGAAACTTTAATCAGTGGGGGGCTTTATCCCCCGCTGATTATTAGCCTTCACCAATCGGGCTTTTACGGGCAGTTAATCACCCACCTAACTTCTTTGTTTTCGCTGAATTTTGAGGTGGGGGTCTTACTGCCCGTTAAAGCGGGGTAAAAAAGATGGTCCTAGCTCATAGCTAGGGCTATTTTTTTATGGTAAATTTACATGAAAAAACCAATTATTTAGGAATATATTAACATATAAAAATATTTTAAAATTTATATTGCATTTCAATTAGTTAACGCTTACAATTTGATTTGTAGGTGGTATCAATTTCAGACTTTCAAGTATGGTAGGAGAGAAGAGGCTACCTTTTATAAATTGCAATTTATGTAAACGCTTACTGATTTTAGATAACAGTTGAATAATATTTAGGGGTTTTAAATTTTTTTAACATCAATGGTCAGACGTCATTCGTTATACGTTATACGACCAATAACTCGTGGGAGAAGTGGAGGATTCACATATGAAACTAGTAATGTTTCTAGTAGGTTTACTTGTAGTATTTGTACTAGGTTTCCTTATAAGTTCAGATCGTAAGAAAATTAAATATAAGCCAATTGCAGTTATGCTTGTAATTCAATTGGTACTTGCGTATTTCTTACTAAATACAAAGGTCGGATTTGTATTAGTAAAAGGGATTGCAGATGGATTTGGCGCTATTTTAAAATTTGCGGAAGCAGGGGTTAATTTCGTATTTGGTGGTCTAGCAAATGACGGACAAGCACCATTCTTCTTAACAGTATTATTACCAATTATTTTCTTAGCAGTATTAATCGGGATCTTACAACATATTAAAGTTTTACCGATTATCATTCGTGCAGTCGGTTTCGTATTAAGTAAAATTAACGGTTTAGGAAAACTAGAATCATATAATGCGGTAGCAGCTGCAATTGTTGGTCAAGGTGAAGTATTTATTACAGTAAAAGATCAACTAAGCAAATTACCGAAAAATCGTTTATACACACTTTGTGCATCATCAATGTCAACAGTATCAATGTCAATCGTTGGTTCTTATATGAAAATGATTGATCCGAAATATGTAGTAACAGCACTTGTACTAAACTTATTTAGTGGATTCATTATCGTTCATATCATTAATCCATATGACGTAAACGAAGAAGACGATATTTTAGAATTACAAGAAGATAAGAAACAAACATTCTTTGAAATGTTAGGCGAATATATTATGCTAGGTTTCTCTATCGCTGTAACAGTAGCGGCAATGTTAATTGGTTTCGTGGCATTAATTACAGCAATTAACGGTGTGTTCGATTCTATTTTCGGAATCACATTCCAAAGCATTTTAGGATATATCTTCTCACCATTAGCATTTGTAATGGGTATTCCAACATCAGAGATGCTAACAGCAGGACAAATTATGGCAACGAAATTAGTAACGAACGAATTTGTTGCGATGCTTGATCTAGGAAAAGTAGCTGGTGAGTTATCAGCCCGTACAGTAGGTATTTTATCAATCTTCCTTGTATCATTTGCGAACTTCTCATCTATCGGGATTATCGCAGGTGCAACGAAGAGTATCGATGGCAAACAAGCAAATGTTGTATCATCATTCGGACTAAAACTTGTATATGGTGCAACGTTAGTAAGTATATTATCAGCGATTATCGTTGGGGTTATGCTTTAATAAATTAAGAAAAGCAATGAGCGTAGGCTCATTGCTTTTTTGTTTAACTTGCTTTATCCAAGCCTTTTTTAAATCGTGGTCTCTCTAAATAAGTTCCCAGTCTCCACACATATTCTACAGGCCCCATTCGGTATTTCTGTAGCCAATAGGTACTAACGAATAATTGAATCGTATAAATTCCAATGGTTAAAAGAATACCGAAGAAATAGCCGATTTTACCGTATAAGCCAAACCCATATGCGTAAAAAATGGTTGTTGCAATAATAGATTGTGCTAAGTAATTACTAACTGACATTTTTCCCATGTTCGCCATGTATGTTAGTAAGCGCGATGCTTTTTTGTAATGGAACAATAAAATAATTGTACACCCGTAAAGGAAGGTCATGGTTACGGGTGTAAAGCCATCTTGTAACATAATTAAAATCGGATGCTTTACGAACATGGTTAAAATTTTGATTGTAAAAGAAAAAATACCAGTAATAAGCCAGATTTTTTTGACAGCAGGTATATGTTTATCAATCTCAAATAGCCATCCCTTTTTTCCTACGTACATGCCGAGTAAGAAGAGTGGAGACATAAAAATTAATGCGAAAATTGACAGGATAACTAATCCGAAGATACCGTTAATTCCCATGTAATCAAAAGGATTTTCAGTTAATCTAAAGTTGATATGATCCATATAGCTTCCAGTTTCATGAACTTTATGCTCTTTTTCAATATAAGGTGCGACATCATTGAATGTGTTTGATGTTGGTTCAGATTGATAAGATGCGAACATAATGAGTGCTAATAAAATGGATGCCCAAATGAGTAACGTTTTTGGTTTTCGATTGATGAACATCATTAAGAAAATCCCGACAATCCCGTAGGCAAATAAAATATCTCCCTCCCAAACAAAAGTGCCGTGAATGTAGCCTAGTAGTAAAAGAATGCTAATACGCCTTATATATGTAGGGAAAAACTTTTTTCCTTTTGCGATAATACTTTTTTGTAACAAAATAATGCTAAGCCCAAATAAAAAAGAGAATAGGGAAATAAAATTCTGTGTGCCGAAAAATTGAATAAACCAATTAGCACTTTCATCGAGTTTTCCGAAAATATAAGTGGGTTTTTCATTAGTGAATAACCCGAATTGAATTAATGTTATATTAACAAGTAAAATGCCAAATAAAGCGAAACCACGAATGGCGTCAACAAATTCTACACGTTGGTTCATTTTTTCTCTCCTCGTATATTGTTTTATATTGAAAATAATACCATTTATTTACTGTTGTTATGTCAAATACAAGGAAATTTAAGGTGATTTTAAGCTAGAGAGAAAATAAAAAAATCACCTTAATCCATTCATTAAGGTGATTGAAATATTATTCAGCTGGAGGCGTAAATGTACGTTTTTCTAGTTCAGCATCTAGCATAAATAGTGCGTTTGAATCGCTTGTAATACGTTTTAATTTTTGGATGATGCTATCAAATGAAGCTTCTTCTTCTACTTGCTCGTCAACGAACCATTTTAAGAAGGTAATTGTTGCGTGTTCACGCTCATCCCAAGCGATATCAGATAAGTGATAAATGCGCTTCGTTACTTCACGCTCGTGCTCAAGTGCTACTTCAAAAGCATTCAATACAGACTCATATTCGTTATTAGGATGATCAAATCCAGTAATAATAGCGCGCTCGCCGCGGTCATTAATGTAGTTGTAAAGCTTCATTGCGTGGAAACGCTCTTCTTCAGCTTGTACAAGGAAAAAGTTAGCGAATCCATCATAGCTTTCCGCTGTACAGTAAGCAGCCATTGCCATATAAGCGTGGGCAGAGTAAAATTCAAAATTCATTTGTTCATTTAGTGCGTCGTGCAATTTTTTAGATAACATAAAATCCCCCTTATTATTTTGACAAGAACATTATATCACAATTGATAATCTTCTCATTTAGATGTTTCGAATCTTTTTGAAAGCTTTGTGACGTGTGTTTCCATAATGTCTTGTAAATCCAAATCATATTTTTGTGAAAGAACAATAAGATTAGAAAGTACATCACCAAGTTCTTCTTTTAGTTCTTGTTTTAGCTCTTCTTGTGTTTTTGTTTGTTCATCAGGGCGATCACGACCGATTTCAATTGCGCGAACAACGCGTGAAACTTCCCCAACTTCCTCAGTTAAGAAATTTAAGCGAATAAAGGAGTTGTACTGTGACCAGCTTCGTTTTTCGTAAAATTCCTCCACCCATCTTTGAAATGCGACGATATCCATTTCTTCCTCATCCCTTCAATATGTTGTACAATATTCATTGTATCATAACAATATATAGTTTCGGGGTGTAGGAATGAGAAAGATTTGTGTGTTTGCAGGTTCAAATTTAGGGGGAAGACCAGAATTTAAGGAGCAGGCAATAGAGTTAGGGAAAATGTTTGTTGAGAACGATTATGAGCTTGTATACGGCGGTTCATGCGTTGGATTAATGGGAGAAGTAGCAAACGAAGTTCTTCGTTTAGGTGGACGTGTAACAGGTGTTATGCCGCGTGGTTTATTCCGTGGTGAAATCGTTCATACAGGATTAACAGAATTAATTGAAGTAGAAACGATGCACGAACGTAAAGCAAAAATGGCAGAGCTTGCGGATGCTTTCATTGCATTACCAGGTGGATACGGAACGTTTGAGGAATTATTTGAAGTTGTATGTTGGTCACAAATTGGTATACATGATAAGCCAGTTGGTTTATTAAACATTAAAGACTTCTACGGACCAATTCTGCAAATGGTTGATCGCGCAGCTGAAGAAGGCTTTATGAACCCGTCGAATAAAGAGTTGATTGTTTCAGCTGAGACGGCAGCTAAATTAATTCATGAAATACAAAATTACGAGCGTCCTGTTTTGGGAACTAAGTGGAAGCAGTTATCATAGTACATTTTTATAGTGGATTTTGGAAACACATGTCTTTTTATCGCAAAAAGACATGTGTTTTTAATTTGGTTAAATATATTGATAGTGAGATGTGAAATCGTTCCAAGAGGGGAAGTAGATGGAGGTATGTTTTGCTGATTTAAAAAAGAACATCTGAATAAAAGGTGAGTAAGAAATTATTGAGTGATATAGAATTGTTCCGTTAAAGGGTCAGATTGTGGAAGATGGCGAATGTTTTTTATGAAGTTAATAGAGGTTTTTCTAATCGGAATCAGAATAAATTTTATAAATCTAATCCTTTGGGAATTTTTAAGCAGCTATGTATCATAATCTAATCAGTAAAATGAAAATTGGAGGAGAAATGAGCATGGGGCGTTCGGTATTAAAAATGTATAACTACCACTTATGGGCAAATGAAGTTATTTTAAATCGCTTAAAAGAACTACCGCAAGACATTTTCCATAAGGAAGTTAAGAGTGGTTTTTCTTCGGTGGCAAAAGTAATGTCTCACATATACCTCACAGATTTAGCCTGGCTTGAGATTATTTCTGGTAAAAGTATGAGTGATGCAATGGTACACACAGACCAATTGAAAGAACAGCTAGAAACAAAAAATATTGAGGAAATGGAAACTAGTTTTTATGAATTATCTAAACGATATAAAGAACTTTTAAGTAGTCAACAAGATTATGAAAAAGTGTTTGAGGTTGATAATCCGTATGCTGGGCTCCTGGATACGACGGTTTCTGAAACAATACTACACGTCGTCACCCACGGAGCATATCACCGTGGGAATATAGCCACAATGTTGCGGCAAATGGGGCATACCTCTGTTATGCAAGATTTTGGACTATTTCTATATTCAAAATGAATTCTTTTTATTTACCATAGAATATGGATTGTATGATGTTTTTGAGGACTGCTTTTATTAGTGGTTTAAGCTTAATTATGTATTAGAGAAAAAAGGCATTCCATATTATTTCGGAATGCCTTTATCATTTTGATTACTTTGTTTTTTATACAGGTACCAGCCACCCCAACCGCCACCAATAGCTACAACAACGAGGAAAGCATAGTCTTTAACCTCGACACGTATGTTGAAAATATTAGCTATAAGTAAGAGAATCCCAACTGTTATTAACGCAAAAAATGCTCTAATTAAGTAGTCTTTCAACTGAACCACTCCCGTCATTTAAGTAGTAAATGATGAACTTGGACAAGCTTTTTGGATCTAATTACTAAAGGGTGTTTCCTATATTTTAACATAAAAGAGATTGTAATATATTGATAAAAGTAGTGGAGGGGAGTGCTAGTATTGTCGTGATTTGTTGGTAAAGCGATATTCTTTGTCGAAACGTTGATATATCGTGAGTTGCGATCGATATAATTTTATGTATTATCAAGTGCGACCAATCAATAGAAAAAAGCGACTCTGAACGAGCCGCTTCTGCTTTAAGTGTTATCTAGCCCCAGCGGCTAGAATCTCCGGTCATTTCGCTCTCTCGCTCGAAGCAAAAAGCGCTTCAAGGTCGAGAGCTCCAATGTCCTGCGATTCTGAACCCAGCTCCAGCGGCTAGAATCTCCGGTCATTTCGCTCTCTCGCTCGAAGCAAAAAGCGCTTCAAGGTCCCAATGTCCTGCGATTCTGAGCGAGCCGCTTCCGCTTTTAATATTATCCAGCTCCGGTGGCTAGCTCTTCGTGTCTAAGAACCTTCCACATAAGAAGGCAAAAAGCGCCTTCTATGTGAAAGAACCTTCCACATAAGAAGGCAAAAAGCGCCTTCTATGTGAAAGAACCTTAGCCAGTCAGAGCTGAACGAGCCACCGGAGCTTTTAAATATATTATTGATTCAAGAATGCACGTAGCATCCAAGCGTGTTTTTCTAGTTCTGTGTAGATGCCTAGTAGTAGGTCAGATGTCATTTCGTCGTCAGATTCTTGAGCGATTACCATGCCTTTTTTCAGTTCAGTTAGCATCATTTCGTAGTCTTTCATGATTGCTTCGACCATCCCTTCTGCAGTTTCTCCGTAAGCTGCTTCTTGAATAGAAGATAGTTCTAAGTATTCTTTCATTGTTGCTACTGGTTTGCCGCCAATTGCTAAAATACGTTCTGCGATTTCATCGATGTGAGTAGCTGATTCTGTGTAAAGCTCTTCAAATTTTTCATGTAGTGTGAAGAATTGAGGTCCTTTTACGTACCAATGGAAGTTGTGTAGTTTTGTAAATAAAACGCTCCAGTTTGCTACTTGTTTGTTTAATGCTTCGATTACTTGTGTATTCATTATGATCAATCTCCTCTTGAGTTATTATTTTATATGAATTACTAATTTATAATTATTATAATCTAGTAATTTGTATAAAACAACCCTTTTGCTGGAATTAATTTGAACAAATTATGAACTTTTGTAAATAAAAAATCCCTATTACTATGAAGTAATAGGGATTTTTTATTATATAGCTCCAGCGGCTAGAATATTCGGTGGTTTCGCTTTTTCCTACGAGCCTCTTCCGCTTTTAGTTGTTATCCAACTTGTTTCTTCTCTTCTAAATCTTGCCCATCCCAACACTCTGTATTTTTTAAGCCAGGGATAGAACTTGCAACGAAGACAGGATCTTTTCCTTGTTTCTTTTGTTTAATATAGTCTACTAATGCTGCGTAGGCGAACTTGCTAAGGAATGAGATGGCAATTAAGTTTGTAAATACCATTAGTCCCATAAAGAAATCAGCTAAACTCCAAACCGTTTGAAGGGCAGCGATAGATCCGAAGAACACCATTCCGACAACTGCAACACGATAAATCAGTAACCATGTTTTGCTTTCTTTAATGAATGCGATATTTGTTTCACCATAATAGTAGTTTCCTAGTAAAGAACTGAAAGCGAATAGGAAAATAATAATCGCTAAGAAAGTGCTTGCCCACGGTCCAATTTGTGAACTTAATGCTTGTTGTGTTAATTCAATACCTTCTAAATTCGATCCTTTGTAAAGCCCAGAACATAATACGATAAACGCTGTTGATGTACATACTAAGAATGTATCTACGAAAACACCTAATGCTTGAACAAGTCCTTGTTTTACAGGGTGAGATACATCTGATGTTGCTGCTGCATTAGGAGAGCTACCCATACCTGCTTCTGTCGCGAATAAACCGCGCTGAATTCCGAATTTGATTGCTGCTCCAATACCACCAGCGATAGCTTGGTCTAAACCAAATGCGCTGTTAAATATTTCTGTAAAAATGCTTGGTAACATAGTGAAGTTGTTAATTACGACAAAAACAGCTACGCCGATATAAATGATTGCCATTGGAGGAACAATCATTTCTGTAATACGTGAAATGCTCTTGATACCACCAAAAATAATAACTGCAACTAATAAAGCTAATAGAGCTCCTACGATCGTTCGCTCTAGTCCAAAAGCATTTTCAAATGCTATTGTTACCGTGTTTGCTTGTACAGAATTGAAAATTAATCCGTACGCAACTGTAATAAGAAGTGAAAACCAAACACCCATCCAGCGTTTGTTTAACCCTTTTTCCATGTAATACGCTGGTCCACCACGGAATCTGCTTCCATCTTTTACTTTATAAATTTGCGCGAGCGTACATTCTACGAAACTAGTAGCTGCTCCAAGGATAGCGATAAACCACATCCAAAATATTGCGCCAGGTCCACCCATTGAAATGGCTAATGCTACACCAGCTAAGTTTCCGATACCGATACGTGCCGCTGCACTTAAGCAAAATGCTTGGAATGGAGAGATGCTATCTTTCTTTTTTTCTTTTCGATTAAATCCTTTACTAATTAAACTGACCATCTCACGGAAATGAGTAATTTGGACAAATTTTAATTTGAAAGAGAAATAAAGACCGAAGCCGATTAACATTGCAATAAGAATATATGACCATAAAATATTATTCGTTACCTCAAGGAATCTGCTAAAGATATCAACCATATAATACACTTCCTTTTTTTCATAATAAGAAAATTATATGCAAAAAATATACCAGAATCAATTTTTCTAAAAAATCATGTTACTTAAACGTGCTTTGTGTTATGATTATGTTACATCGTAATATTTTTAGAATTATTTACATTTTAAAAAACTAAATTTAAAGCGAAAAAGAGGGGATAATTTGAAAGAAGAATCTTTATTGAAAGTAAGTCTTAAGAGTTTGAAAATAAGAAGTAATTTATTTTTTATCATTACATCTTTAAGTATCTTTTTAGGAGCCACTTATTATTACAATAAAAGATTTCCAAGTCATAGGTATCCTGAATGGTTAGAATTTCTAAAATTGATTGGATGAACAAAAGACAGAAAAACAGAAAATTAAAATAAAGAAGTTATGGAGGAGCTAAATATGAATATTAGAGAAAGTGAACTTCCGGGTATTGGTTATAAATTTCAAATCGTTACGAAAGGTAACGAAAAGATGGTGATCGTCATTCATGATGATGGGCGTAGAGAAATGTATCATTTTGATTCAGATCATGAAGAAAGCATCTCAAGTATTTCATTACGTGACTCAGAGGCGAGACAAATTGCAGCAATATTAGGTGGAATGGTATACAAACCTAGAGCATTAGAAAATGTTGAGATGGTCTTTGAAGGTTTAGCAATTGAGTGGTTTAAAGTGGAGAATGCAGCTCCGGCAATCGGAAAAACAATTGGCGACCTTGAAATAAGAAAAACATATAGCGTAACGATAATTGCAGTTATGAAAAAGAATATGAAAAAGCTATTTAATCCAGGTCCAGACACGGTGATTGAAGAAGGAGATATGCTTGTAGTTTCTGGTGAGAGAGAAGAAATTAAAAAGATTATTAATGAATTACTTTCGAATAGGGGGACTGACTAGATGGATACTTTAATTTTTGAAGTTGGTACAGCTTTAGTTTTAGTAGCAATTGCGGCGGTAATCGCTGGAAAGTTTAAATTCTCAGTAATTCCTTTTCTAATTGTTCTTGGCATGTTAGTAGGGCCGCACGCGCCGACAATAGGTGTTATCGATCTCAAATTTATTGAAAGTGCAAGTGTGATATCCTTCCTTGGAAGGATTGGTGTTCTGTTCCTTCTTTTCTATCTGGGATTAGAGTTTTCGATGAAAAAACTAATTAAATCTGGACGTTCTATCGCGATTGGCGGAACAATCTATATTTTGATTAACTTTTCACTAGGATTATTATACGGATTTATAATGGGATTCCCGTTACTCGAAATCTTAATTATTGCGGGTATTATTACGATTTCTTCTAGTGCTATCGTTGCAAAGGTATTAGTTGATTTAAGAAGGACTGGTAATAATGAAACCGAATTAATTTTAGGAATTATTATGTTTGAAGATATATTCCTTGCTGTATATTTATCAGTAGTTTCTGGCTTAGTTCTTGGGGATCACGCTTCCTTCTTAGGTGCCCTTACTTCAATTGGAATTGCTTTAGGATATATGCTTCTATTCTTTATTGTGGCTAGAAAAGCAACGCCGTTATTAAATAGATTGCTCAATATTAGTTCAGATGAAATTTTTATTATTGTAGTATTTGCTTCGTTGTTCTTTATTGCAGGTTTTTCAGAAACAATTCACGTTGCAGAAGCAATCGGGGCACTTCTTTTAGGGTTAGTTTTCTCTGAGACAGAGCATAGTGATCGAATTGAACATCTTGTTGTTCCATTTAGAGACTTCTTCGGAGCTATCTTCTTCTTCAGTTTCGGATTAAGTATCGATCCGTTTTCATTGGGCGGAGCAATATGGTTAACGTTAGGTGCTGTACTTCTGACGATAATCGGAAACTTTGTAGCAGGGATGATTGCAGGAAGACAAGCTGGATTATCTCATAAAGCATCAACAAATATTGGATTAACAATCGTTTCAAGGGGAGAATTCTCAATCATTATGGCTAATATCGGTATCGCGGGTGGGTTAATGTCGGTATTGAAACCATTCTCAGCACTATACGTGCTTATACTATCGATCTTAGGTCCACTTCTGACGAAAGAGTCAAAGAATGTATATAAATTTTTAAATAAAATCTTTAAGTGGGATACGAAGACTAGATAAATTTTGAAAAAATAAAAGTACAAGATATTTACTGCTTGTACTTTTATTTTTTGCAATGAAAACAGTAAAGAGAGGTAAATGATGTTAGGAGAGTTGATTCATTCAGTTTTAGTTTTTCTAGAAGGACTTGGTTATTGGGGAATTATGCTGGGATTAATGATAGAGGTTATCCCAAGTGAAATCGTATTATCTTATGCAGGTTATTTAGTATCAACAGGAAGCATTACATTTTGGGGGGCTGTCGCGTTCGGTACAATTGGTGGTGTAATCGCACAACTATTCATTTATTGGATCGGCCGATACGGAGGAAGACCTGTTCTTGAGCGATATGGAAAATATATTTTGATTCAGAAGAAACATATTGATTATGCTGAAGCGTGGTTTAATCGTTATGGAACTGGTGTTATTTTTACAGCGCGTTTTATTCCTGTTGTGCGTCATGCTATTTCGATACCAGCGGGTATTGCGAAAATGTCACATGCTAAGTTTATTACGCTAACTACACTAGCTGTTATTCCATGGTCAATTGTATTTGTATATTTAGGTTTTAAATTAGGAACAGAGTGGGAAAGTATTAATAAAGTAGCTGGGCCATATGTGAAATACTTTGCACTTGCTGCTATTGTTTGTGCAATTGGTTATTTTATATTAAAAAAAATGATGAAAAAAAAGTGATTACGGAAAAAGAATCTATGCTGACATAGATTCTTTTTTATTGTCATTTTTTAAAGGATGAAAGTGTATGTTTAATATTTACCATATTGTGGCATATATATAGGAAAAGGGAGTTTAGGAAGGGGATTATTGAGAAATGGAACTCCAGTTTCAAAATGTATATCAACAAGTTGAGAATTGGTATGTGTTGGATTCGGAGCTTCCTTGGGATGTCAAAAAGTTAAGAAATGATTTGTTTTCTCTTATTGAAGTAAGTGCAACGCCAGTTATTTTTTGTGATACGTGTGATGCGAATCATGTACTTTTATCATTAGGAGAAGAAGAAGAGGAGTTTTTATTCCCAGTAGGTGGTTTTTATCATAAAGAAAAACAATTAATTTTCGTTTGTATGTGGGAAGAATATGAGCAAGTGCTCAAAACGCTATTGCATGAATTCAGGCATGCGATGCAGCATAAGGACGATGTACTATATGTTGGAAATGAACTATACGAAGAAAGATGGATTGAGAAAGATGCGAGGCGTTTCGCGGAGAGGAAGCTAGATGAATATAAAAATAGAAATTTAATCTGAAGCATAGTGGAGAAAAATCACTGTGCTTTTATTTATTGCTAATTAAAAATAAGTAGTTGACCTTTAATAAGTTTAGTTCTAAACTAATAGTATCAAATGAGCGAGGTGATGGAATGAAAGCAGGGGAAAGACTTGGAGTACTATTATGGTTTCGTTTATCACGCTTTTATAATAGAAGTATTCGTGAGACGAATCAGCATTTGAAAAAGTGGAATGTATCTGCCGCTCAGTTTGATGTATTAGTTCAAATTGGAGGAAACGATCGTTTAACGCAGCAAGAACTTGGAAATAAGTTGTTTGTTACGAAAGGAAATGTTACTCAACTTTTAAATAAGATGGAGCAACTAGATTGGATTCAGCGTGAACAAGAAGGTACTACGAAATATATTTCATTAACAGAAAAGGGAAAGGTTCTATATGAAGAAATAGTCCCGCCGCAAGAAACATTTCAAGCAGAGCAATTTGATAAGTTAAATAGAGAAGAACAAAAACAATTATTAGAATTACTGAAGAAGTTGCAGTGATAAAATTAAAAATAATTATCTCGATTTCGAGATAATATGAGGTGAAGGATATGTTTAGAAAAGTTGATCATAAAAATATGGGAAGAGCAAATCACGGTTGGTTAAATACACATTTTCATTTTTCCTTTGCAAATTATTATAATCCAAACAACATGAATTTTGGAGCAGTACGTGTTATGAATGATGATTTAATAGCGCCACAAACTGGTTTTGATATGCATCCGCACCGTGATATGGAGATTATCTCTTACGTTATAGATGGTGAATTAACACATGAAGATAGTATGGGGAACCGCGGGACAATTGAGCGTGGGCATGTTCAATATATGAGTGCAGGTACTGGTGTATTTCACAGTGAGCATAACTTAGGAAGTGAAACATTACGTTTATTGCAAATTTGGATTTTACCAGACCGCGACGGTCATAAACCGAACTATGGTGAGTTTAAATTTGATTGGAGTAAACGTGAAAATGAGTGGTTCCATATGGTATCTCCTTCTGATGGAGATGCACCAATTCATATTCACCAAGATGCAAATTTATATTCTTTATCATTAGAAGCTGGTAAAGAAATTCATTTCCCTGTTAAAGAAGGACGTCAATTGTACATTGTACAAATTGAAGGTAGCAGCGTTGTAAACGGTGAAACACTTGTAATGCGTGATGCAGCGGAGGCTGTAGAAGAATATATTCGCATTCAAGCGAAAGAGAAGTCTCACTATTTAGCAATTGAAATGAAAATGCAATAAAGTGAGGCTTTAATCAGTGGTGGCTTTCCAGCATATAAATAGCGGAATGAAAAGTTATAGGAAAGAGGACATCGTTTTTCGATGTCCTCTTTTTGGTGAGTTTAATTATCAGAAAAAACTTTCTCAATTTTTGAGAGCAGGTATTAGAGAGATTATTCAGAATATTTATAAAGGTGTTAAAAACTTTTAGGGAAATGGGGAGTGTTAGATTGAAAAAGCAAGTAATTTCATCAGCATTAGCATTAACTGTTATCGCAAGTGGGTTTGGGGCATTTGGAGCAACTACGACGAAAGCAGAAGAGCAAAAAATCCAGTATCACCAAGAGTTTAAAACACCAGCTTACATAGGTGAAGAATGGAAAGCGCCGGAAGGACTAGATAAAAAAGAGACGGTCTTTCAATATTTAGAGAGTAAAAAAGATATGTTTAAACTAGCAGGAAATATTGACAAACATTTCAATATCGTTGGTGAAGAAAAAGATGCTGAGTCTGGTACAACACATGTGAAGTTAGTTGAGAAGCATAATAACATTCCTGTGTATGGTTCAGATCAAACAGTTACGCTTGATAAAGAGAACAATGTAAAAGCATTTTTCGGACAAGTTATTCCGAGTTTAGATGATAAAAATATTCCTACATCTGCAAGTATTAGTGCGGAACAAGCAGAAACGATTGCAAAAGCTAATATTGAGAAAGAAATTGGTAAAGTAAAGAATTATGATGGTGTGAAAAAAGATTTATATGTGTATGAAAAAGATGGTCAATACTATCTTGCATATCTTGTAAAAGCGTCGGTTTCGAAACCAGCTCCAGGATATTGGCATTACTTTGTTGATGCAACAAATGGAAATGTTATTGAGAAATATAATGCTGTAGATAACATTACTGGATTTGGTTACGGAGTATTAGGTGCTAGACAATCATTTGAAATTGCTCAAGATACGAAAACAGGAGCGTTCAACTTATTTGATGGTACACGAGGACAAGGTGTCCATACATTTGATGCAGAGAATATGAACGAAGACTGGTTTAATTTATTCTCACAAATTCTTGGATATACAGGAGAAGAAATTGGAAGTAAATCTAAGTTCTTCGAAGATAAAGCGGCAGTTGATGCGCATGTGAATGCAGGAAAAGTATATGATTATTATAAAAAGACATTTAACCGTAACTCTTTCGATGATAAAGGTGCAAAACTTATTTCTGCTGTTCACGTAGGTGAATCTTGGAATAACGCAGCGTGGAACGGTGTGCAAATGATGTATGGTGATGGAGATGGTAAGACATTTATTCCATTATCAGCAGGGCTAGATGTTATTGGCCACGAATTAACGCATGCTGTAACTGAACATACAGCAAACCTTGTATATAAAAATGAATCAGGAGCGTTAAATGAATCGTTATCTGATATTATGGGCGTCATGGTTGAGAAGAAGAGCTGGGATTTAGGTGCTGATATTTATACACCTGGTAAACCTGGAGATGCACTTCGTTCTCTAAAAGATCCAGCATCTATTCCAAACCCATTAAAACCAGGTGAAGGTTACCCAGATCACTATAATAAACGTTATACTGGAACAGCTGATAATGGCGGCGTTCATATTAACAGTAGTATTAATAATAAGGCGGCGTATTTAGTGTCTGAGGGCGGCACGCATTACAATGTGAAAGTAACTGGAGTGGGCCGCGAAGCGACAGAAAAAATTTACTATCGTGCTCTTACAAAATATTTAACTGCAAACTCTGATTTCAAAATGATGCGTCAAGCTGCACTTCAATCAGCAGAAGATTTATTCGGTAAAAACTCTAAAGAGGTACAAGCTGTAACGAAAGCTTATGACGCTGTAGGAGTAAAATAATAAGAGAAAAAAGACCTGACTGGATTGTCAGGTCTTTTCCTTATTTAGTCACGAATACCTAATGCGATTTTCGCCATACGCGACATACGTTCTTTTGTCCATGGCGGATTCCATACAACGTTTACTTCTATTTCATTTACTTCAGGTACGTTCGTTGATAATACTTTTTTAACGTCTGATACGATTTGGCCAGCCATTGGACAACCGATAGAAGTCATCGTCATTGTAATGACAGCATTATTATTTTCATCCGCTGTAACGTCATAAACTAATCCGAGATTGATAATATCAACACCTAGCTCAGGGTCAATAACAGCTTCTAAGTTTGCATATAACTTTTCTTCAAATGCTTGTTGTGACATGTGTAGCACCCCCTAAATATTAATGATATCGGTTCTCATTATAACGGATATGCGGGATAAGTGCAGGAAATGAGCTCAAAAAAATATTCCTCCCTGAGAGAGGAATATTTTTTTGAAAAGCTATTCAGTTTTAAAATGAGATACAAGCTGATCTAATTCTTCAACTGTTTGTTTCATTTGTTTTGCAGTGAGAGTCATTTCATTCATCACGATGACTTTCTGTTCAGCAGATTGTGCCGTTGCGGCTGTTTCACTAGATACTTCATTTGAAATAGAAGCGATGTTATTAAGTGAAGCGTTCATTTCTTCAGCGCTTGCAGCCATTTCTTCAGCAGTTGCTGATATGTCTTGCATTTGAGTTGATACTTTATTTACTTGTTCAACAATTGTTGTGAAAGAAGTACCAGCCTCACGAACGACAGTAATGCCTTCAAATGCTTCAGAGCGGCCTTGAGACATCATAGAGCTAGCAGTTTCCGTATCATTTTGAATTTGATGAAGCAATTGGTTAATATCTTTTGCCGCTGTTTTTGATTGTTCCGCAAGTTTACGAACTTCATCAGCTACGACAGCAAATCCTTTTCCTTGTTCACCAGCACGAGCCGCTTCAATAGAAGCATTTAAAGCAAGTAGATTCGTTTGCTCAGCGATATTAGAAATAGATTGTACAGCCGTATCAATATATTTCGTATGGGTGATTAGACGTTCGACTACTTCTGATGTAGCATTTACAGCTTCATGTATCGTTGTCATTTGTGAAACAGATTTTTGGATAACAGTACTTCCGTCGTTAGCGTGTTCATATGTAGCTACAGCAAGTTCGGCTACAGATGAAGCAGATTCAGCGATACGCTGAACACTTATTGCCATATCATCCATCGCAGTCGAGCTTTCTTCCATACTAGAAGTTTGCGATTGAATACTTGAATTTAAGTTGGACATCGAGCTTTGAACTCTTATTGTTGCCTCGCGTGATGTATTAGTCTTTTCTAGCATATTTTCAGAAGCTGTTTGTACTTCTACAGATGTTTTTTGAACACGATTAATGATATGCTGCAAGTTTTCTAACATTTTATTAAATGATGTAGCAATAGCACCGATTTCATCATTGCTATTTACTTGTAGACGGGCTGTTAAGTCGCCTTCTTGAGAGGCTAATTCTTTTAGTTTAGTATCAATTTGTTGAATTGGTTTTACAAGCTTACCAGAGAACCACCATGCAAGAATAATTGCAGTTACAATACAAATAACAAGTGATAAGAAGACAACATATTCAATTCGTAGTGAAGATTGATCGATTTTTTCAATAGATTGTTCACGTAATTTAGCTTGTTCATTAGTGTAATTTGTGAAATCACCGATTACTTTATAAACAGTGCCATTCTCTGTAGAAGCTACTTGTAAAGCTTCTTCCCATTTTTGTTCTTTTGCAAGAGTGAATACTTTCTCTTCAATGAACTTTCTCCAAGTGGATCCTAATTCCATTGTGCTTTTCACGGACTGAGAAGTGTTAGGGTTAGAAAGAAGTTGCCCTTTTGTATCTTCAAGACGTTTACTCATCTCATTAAACTTGTCTAATTCGACTTGATCATGTTGTAGTAAATAACCTCTTAAAGCAGAAAGTTGTACTTGATAAGCGTCTCCGCGCTCTTTCAATTCTGTTGCAAGAGGAGAAATTTCTTTTTGTAATGTTTCAGCTTTATGAGACTGATCCATGGTAAAGAATAAAATAAAAGCTAAGGCGATGCCGAATAAAGCGCAAATCATTCCCATCATGAACATTAGTTTTTTTCGAATGCTAATAAAATTCATATGATAAAAATCCTCCTTGTAAAATCTTAGTATTAGAATTAATTAATTAATGTAAAAAATTGAAAGAAAGCTTTACTCCATCTGGAATAAAGCTTTCTTCTTTCCTTTAGGAATTATAGCAGACAGAATGGGAGATAGAAAGAGATATTTTAGCGTGAAAAAAGAGAGACTCTAAATCGCTCTTTCTAACAATTTAGAGTTCGTAGAAGTATAAATGAAATTTTCATTTTAACTATTTGTTTTGAAATGAGAAACGAGCACTTCAAGTTCTTGCACAATTGTTTTCATTTCTGATGATTTTTTAGCAACGACACTCATTTTGTTTACTTGGTCACCAGCTGAAGTTGCTGTTTTCGATGTTTCGGCAGCAACTTCATTTGAAATAGAAGCGATATTATTTAAAGCTGCATTCATTTCTTCAGAACTTGCGGCCATTTCTTCAGCAGTTGCAGACATTTCTTGTATTTGTGTAGAGAAATTGTTAATGTGATTAACAATTTCTGAGAATGAAGATCCAGCGGTACGAATGACTGTAATTCCTTCAGAAGCTTCTGACTGACCTTGTGTCATCATGTCATTTGCTATTTTTGTGTCCGCTTGAATTTGATGAAGTAAATGGTTAATGTCATTTGCTGCTAGCTGAGATTGTTCAGCAAGTTTTCGTACTTCATCGGCAACAACAGCGAATCCTTTTCCGTGTTCACCAGCACGGGCCGCTTCAATAGAAGCATTTAAAGCGAGCAAATTCGTCTGCTCGGCAATATTAGAAATAGATTGAAGTGCAGTATCAATATGATTCGTATGTGTAATGAGTCGCTCTACCACTTGTGATGTAGCGTTAACAGCTTCGTTAATTGTATGCATTTGTGTAATAGATTTTTCAATGACTTTATTTCCATCATCTGCTTTTTCAGAAGTTGTAACAGCTAGGCTAGCGGCAGAAGAGGCAGCTTGTGCAATGCGCTGAACACTCGTTGCCATATCATCCATTGCGGTTGAACTTTCTTCAATGCTAGAAACTTGTGAACGAATATTGTGCTCAAGAGCATTCATAGTCTCTTTAGTTTTTGCGGTATTTTCCATAGAAGCAGTTGTTTCGATAAACACATTTTCAGAAGCTTCTTTTACACTTGTTGATGTTTGTTGAACTTGCTTTATTATACGCTGTAAGTTAGCAAGCATTTGATTAAAGGAATTTGCGATGTCACCAATTTCATCTTTACTCGTTACGTGCAATCTAGCGGTTAAATCGCCATCTTGAGAAGCTAATTCTTTTAACTTCGCATCAATTTGTCGAATCGGTTTAACGAGTTTACCAGAGAACCACCATGCCAATAGAATAGACGTTAGTGTACATGTAATGAGTGAGAAGAAAATAATATATTGAATAAGGGATGAAGAAGACTCTACGTCAGCAATTAATACGTCCCGTTTGTCATTTTCTTCATTTGCATATTTAGTAAAACGACTTAAAAGATCATTTACATAATCTGTTTGAGCAAGAGCAATTTTGGATGCTTCATCCCATTTTCCTTCCCGTGCAAGAGGGAGGACTTCATTATCTACGACGCTGCGCCATTTTGCTCCCATTAAAATGGCCTCTTTCATTCCTTCTGGGAGTTTTTTATCACTTGTTACTTTCTCCCTAGTATCAGCTAGTTTTTTTCCTTCCCGGTTGAATTTATCCAATCCTTTTTGGTCATGTGATAGTAAATATTCTTGTAAACCAGCGACTTGCGCTTGGAACCAATCGCCACGTTCTTTTAAAATCGTTGCTCTTTTCGATACATCATTCTTTAATGTTTCGATTTCACTTGCTTGATTCATCGCGAATGAAAGAATAACAATAAGAGCAATGCTAAATAAGGAAGAAATGCTTAAGAGTGTGAACAGTAGTTTTTTTCGAATGCTAACATATTTCATTGTTACCCCTATCTTTTTAAAAACTATTTATTGTAATTTATGAATATTGAGAACGAAACTAATAAAAACATAATTAAGAAGTTACTAATCTGTTCAATGAAAATTATAGCAGATAATGGAATATGGCAGATTAATGTGATTAAATGTTCTTAAAATGTATACATTTGTATATCAAAAAATTCATAAATAAAAATCAGAAATGGTATTGTAATTTGAAATAACATCCTGTATACTTCTAATTAGTTGATAACGATTATCACTATCAACTAAACATTACTCTTCGTTATGTTGGTCATACCCCTTTTTGACGACGTAAGTCAGAGACGAATGTTGAAATATCTTGTGTCCTATTCTACAGAATTATGGTAATCTCCAACCTCAACTTATATGCGTAAGCATGCAAAAAAAGGATCCTATCCGTGAAGGGATCCTTTTTTGCATGTTGTCGCAATTAATGTGTATAGACCTGGTATACGTTCTTCAATTCCTTCGGGTGAAGTAGAAGGGAAAACCCACCTTTGATGAGACCCGTGTTCTTCAACTAGCTTTTCAATTTTAAAACGTTCTTCCGCAAGTGTTGTAACAATTTCTCCTAACGTCCAGCGGCGTATGTTTGTCTTCGGTAATGATTCTTTCTGCGATTCTGTAAGAAGAATGCTATAAGCAACATCATCTTCAATCAATTCTTCATCGAAATAATTTCCATTGGCCCGAAATGATGGATGATCTACACCTAATAATTTAGTGTAAATAGGATGATAGTCACGAAGGATAAGCATTCCATCTTGTTTAAGTAAGTTAGCAATCTTTTGAAAGAGTGGTTTTAAATCTAAAAAGTAATGAAGTACACCAAGTTCCAGCAATACGACATCAAATGATTCGGAAAGATTTACATCCAGTACATCAGAGACGATGTATTGGATAGAGACACCAGCAGCTTCGGCTAGTTCGGTTGCGTATTTTTCATTACTTGCTGAAATGTCTACAACTGTTACATCGGCTCCTAAAAGAGCAAGAGCAACTGCTTTATTTCCTTTTGATCCGAGTAAATTAATAATACGCTTTCCTTTTGGAGATTGTATGTAAGGTAAATAATGATTTACCTCGCGCACGGGATCTTCCATGAGCTTTTTCGCATAATCCTCTGGCGCCCCGTGGCGATTTGTCCAAGCTTCATAAGCAGCTGCGTTCCAGCTTTTTTCATTAATAGTACTTAGTTGTTTTTGATTCAATTTTATCACTCCTTTTGTGAACGTATAGTTATTCGGTGAATGAGTAGGATTTCCTGTTTTTTTGAATAAAAGTTTGATTTTTCTGTTGTTAAGTCGTAAAATACGTTTTATACATAAAAGCGTTGAAAAGGAAAAGTAGAATAGAACCATTCTTTCCAGAGAGCTTCGGTAGCTGAGAAGAAGCAAGAATATTCATTTGAACAATGGCCTTTGAGCTTCGTCCTGAACTTATCAAATGATAATAGTAGGCGGCGACGAGAGTTGGTACTCGTTATCAAAACCACAGTATAAGAGCATATAGCTCCGTACTTGTTAAGGTTAGTTATGCGAATGACTGACGAAATAAGGTGGTACCGCGACTGTTTATACAGCCCCGCCCTTATCTTTTTTAAGATAAGGGCGGGGCTTTTTATATTTTAAAGGAGGAATATAAGATGAGTATTTTTATTGGAGGCGCTTGGCCGTATGCAAATGGTTCGTTACACCTTGGACACATTGCTAGTTTGTTACCAGGAGATATTTTAGCACGTTATTACAGGGCAAAAGGTGAGCATGTGTTGTATGTTTCAGGAAGTGATTGTAATGGAACACCGATTACAATTAGAGCAAAGCAAGACGGTGTGATGGTGAAAGAAATTGCTGATAAGTATCACGAAGAGTTTGAGCGATGTTTTCGTAGCCTTGGTTTTACTTATGATTGCTATACACGTACAGATAGCGAGCATCATCATGAAACTGTTCAAAAAGTCTTTTTGCGACTATTAGAAGAAGGTTATATTTATAAAAAAGTAGTTGAACAAGCTTATTGCGAAACGTGTACGCAATTTTTACCGGATCGATATGTAGAAGGTATTTGTCCGCATTGTCATGAAGCAGCAAGGGGCGATCAATGCGATGCTTGTTCCGCTATTTTAGATCCACTCGATTTGTTAGAAAAGAAATGTAAGTTATGTGGTAGTACGCCATCAGTACAGGAAACAGAGCATTTCTATTTTGCATTGCATAAATTTCAGCAGCAAATTAAAGAGGCCGTAGAAATTGCAAAGCAGAAAGGAACATGGCGCGACAATGCAATTCAATTAACAGAGAGATATTTAAAGGAAGGATTACAAGATAGGGCAGTGTCACGTGATTTACCAATTGGGGTACCAATTCCAGTGGCAGGATATGAAGATAAGAAAATTTACGTATGGATTGAAGCAGTGACAGGATATTATTCGGCGAGTAAACACTGGGCTGAAGAAACAGGGAAAGATGATCAAGAGTTTTGGGATAAAGAAGCGAAAACATATTATGTACATGGTAAGGATAATATTCCGTTTCATTCAATCATTTGGCCAGCGGTATTACTTGGAATAGGAGAAGAAGCGATCCCGCGTCATATCGTTTCGAATGAGTATTTAACAGTAGAAAAAAGAAAATTATCGACAAGTAAAAACTGGGCAGTATGGGTGCCTGATATATTGGAACGCTATAATCCAGATTCTATTCGTTACTTTTTAACAGTTAACGCACCAGAAAATCGTGATACTGATTTTTCATGGCGTGAATTCATTTACAGTCATAATAGTGAATTGTTAGGTGCATACGGGAACTTTGTGAACCGGACATTAAAGTTTATTGAAAAATATTATGGTGGTACTGTACCGAAGGGAAGTATTGATGTAGAGCTGAAAGATAAAGTAGAAGGATTATATAAAAGTGTAGGAGAGGCGATTGAACAAACTAAATTTAAGGTGGCACTAGAAACAATATTTGATGCAGTACGCTTTGCAAATAAATACTTTGATGAAAAGCAGCCTTGGAAACAAAGAGAAGACGA
The DNA here is from genome assembly GCF_008042285.1 of Bacillus sp. AR13-1. NCBI lineage: Bacteria > Bacillati > Bacillota > Bacilli > Caryophanales > Bacillaceae > Bacillus > Bacillus sp. AR13-1. The sequence continues at coordinate 117,496 of NZ_QNUA01000007.1, read as the reverse complement.
CCCAGTTTCATGTGAGGAAACAATTTATAATTGTGTTTACCTAATAGCAAACTTTGCACAACTGCTTGAACCATTTTTACCGTTTTCAAGTGAAAGAGTTAGAAATACATTATCGAGTGTTAAAGTAAATTGGGAACCTCAAAATACGTTGCCAAACCGAATTGATAATGTGCAGCCATTATTTGAGCGAATCGATGTAAAACAAATTGAACATGAGGTAGAGAAGTTATATGGAGCGGTAAAGTGAAATATAAGGAAAAGACCTTTCAAATAAATGAAAGGTCGTTTGTTATGCTGTATAACCCTCTTTCTTATCTTTCAAAAAGAAAAGCACAGCAAGGATTACGAGAATAATAGCCGCAATATCATATGTTATTTTAAAGGTAGTAATAAAGTTTAACATATCGTAACTTTATTCACATTTATATACAAGTTGATGTTGTCATGCACTATGAACACGATTATGTTTTTTTTCTTTCCTAGCAATAAGTAGTTGTGGTGTGAAAATACCGAGTAATATAACCACAATACCAATCCACTGCATTGGCGATACAACTTCATGAACAAGTGTAATAGAAGCGATAATTGCTGTTGGTAATTCAGCTGCACCTAATATTGTACCAAGTCCAGTTCCGACTTTTGGTACCCCAATTGAAAAACAAATGACAGGTATAATAACCCCGAACAGTCCAAGGAAGAAAGCATATTTCCATAGGCCTGCTTGTAAAGCGCCGTCCGTTAAAAAGGTAGGCGGGAAAAATAAGCATACAATAAGAGTAGCACTCGTTGTCATAAGAAAGCTTTTCGTATAAGGCGGAACATCTGTAGCAACGCGCCCGCTTACAAATACATAGAATGAGAAAGAGACGGCAGCTAATAGTCCGAAAATAATACCTTTCGTAGAAAAGTTTTGTCCAAGACCTTCAAATACTCCACCAGCAAACAATGTACCAGTAAATAAAATAATAATAGATATAACTTTCTCACGGCTTGGGAATGTCCGGTTGGCAATCGCTTCGATGACTACACCAATCCAAGTGAACTGAAAGAGTAAAACGACAGCGATAGAGGCTGGCAATTCTTCTACGGAAATAGCATAGAAAATACCTGTCATACTCATTGTTGTGCCGACTGTTAGTAACGAAAAGAATTGTTTTTTTGATACTTTATGACGTGAAAAGAACAGAACGAGTAAAAGTAGTCCAATCCATCCGAAGACATATTGCCCTCCTAGTAGTTGGTGTGCGGAAAATCCGTCGATGAATCCGAGTTTAAAAATAGTTGAAAGTACGCCGTAGCTACAAGCGCCGAATAAAACTAGTAATGAATACTTAAACTTCTCCATAAAAATCCTCCTTTTAAATAATAAAAAACGCCCGCTATCCAAATAAGGATAACGGGCGAACGAAACAGAGTAAGATACTCTACAAAATTCCGCCATTCATACGAAGTATGAATTTGGGGTATGAAATTAGAGTAGGTTTTACATTGCTTTTGGGAATACAATGGAGCATTTTACACCTTGAGGTGTGTTTTGTATTCCATAAGGAAACTGATGTTTATCTAATATTTGTTTTACAATATATAACCCAAGACCACTACCTTGTACTAAGCCATGTTTGTCAGGATTTGCGCGATAGAATGGTTCAAATAAATGGGCAAGTTTATCTTCATCAATTTGAGAACCTGTATTTAATACTTCTAATGCGTAACCGTTTGGCTTTTCATAAAGTTTTATATATACATGCTGATGGTCAATTGTATAATGAATTGCATTTGAAATAATGTTAAAAATAGCAGTTTGCATAAATTTAGGATCAGCTAAAATTTGTACATCTTGTTTAATGTTAGATTGAACATTTAATTGTTTTACAGATACAAAATAATCTACTTTCTTTATAACGTCCTCAATAATATTAGTTAATGAGATAACTTTTAAATTTGGTTTAAATTGAGGGTTTTGTATTTTGGATAATTCTGACACTTTTTCCGTTAATATGTTAATATCTTGCATCATCTCATATGAACGTTTTAAATATTTATCTCTATCTTTATAAGCGCCAATTCCGTGAATCATGCCATCGAGTTGTCCCATAACGGCTGCGATTGGTGTTTTTAATTCATGGGATATCATAGACATAAATTCTTTACGAGATTGTTCTAACTGTTGTTCCTTCTTGAGTTCATTTCTTAAATCTTGATTGCTTTCATGTAAATTTTTCACAATAGTAGGTACTTGTGAGGCAGCTACTTGCAAATTAAAATCTGTTTGATCTATATTTTTGTTAAGTAGCTTTTTATCTGAGAAATCAAGATTCATAATATCTTTTAAAGCATCGCTCATATATCGGAAAGGTTTGGCGATTATTTTTGCGTAGATTAAAGATCCAAGCAGAGATAATGCAAGCATTGTCGCCCCAATATGTGGAGCTAACTGCTGCAACACATCTGTTAACTTTGGATTATCATGTGTATCATTTGCTTTACTTGCTGCATTTTGTGTATGTAAGGCATCATTGTTAGTAACTTGCTTTTCCGCTTCTGTAAGTGAAGACGTTGTGTTACTTTTCCCCGGAATATTTTGTGCATGTTCTTTTGCTTTTGCAGTTTGGCTAGGCTGCAAAAGATGATTGATGGCTGTAGAGAGTGTTTTCATGTCTATTTGAGAAGATTGAAAATTAGAGATGCTACTCTCTGACACAGCTTTATTTTGCTTTGTTTTACTTTGGTCGTTTTGTTTGTCTGATTCCGCTTGTTCCGCAGTTTGCGTTCCAGAAGCTTTCAAACGATCTTTATCGTAATTTGAGGCTAGAAAATAAATAATTTGATAAAGACAAAGTGATAATAGAATACAAAATAATAAGGTTTTGATGAATATATTTTTGGTGATGTTGTCTTTGCTACGATTCGATTTTGTAGCCAATGCCTTTCACCGTTTTAATATAAGGAATTTCTAATTTTTTTCGTAAGTTTTTAATATGTGTATCTATAACCCTCACATCACCATAATGTTCATAGCCCCATACCTTATTCAACAAATCACTTCTTGATAGTACTTTTCCCCGATTTTGCAGTAAAGTATATATAATTTCAAATTCTTTTGTAGTCAATTCAATTTGATTACCATGAACATAAGCGGCATATGCTGTAGAATTTAACATCAATTCATGGAATTGTAGTATAGTTGCAGCTTCTGCTTCCTTTGTTGCTGCCCTTCTTAATACAGCTTCTACACGTTTTATAAATACGGTGTAATGGAACGGTTTTGTAATATAGTCATCAATACCTAACTCAAATCCTTTAATTTCACTTTCTTCATTATGTAAGCCTGTTAACATAATGATTGGTACATCAGATTGTCCTCGCATAATTTTACAAATACTATAGCCATCTATATCTGGTAACATTACATCGAGGAGGACAAGATCGTATGAATTTTTTTGGAAAAGAAGAATGCCTTCTGTTCCAGCACCAACTACATCAACAGTAAAGTTTTGTGCCATTAGAAATTCACGAATAAGTTCTTGTATATCTGGGTTGTCTTCAATCACCAGTATATGCGTCATAGTAACACCTCCTAAATAACGCTTTTTACTGCAATATTCGAATTCGTCATTTTTCGGATGACTCAGATTGTTTATACATATAATAAGCCCCCGCTATAAAATAGTAATGAAAGTAGCAAGGGGGATTGTTTAGTGTCACTGAATAGTTCAGAATTACAGTAGTTCTATTATAGTATGTATTGTAAAATTTATAAAACATTATAACTGTATAATTTTAATATCCATGTTTATCAATGTTACGATGAAGTTGAATGCAATCTATTTTTATTATATATGTAAATACAGTTACTTTGCTACTGTAAATGAATAAATAAAATAAGCCAAGACATAAAATTCTTGGCTACACATAAATCTTGTTCTTAGGCTAATTTACAGTGACAGTAGCTTGCTGCTGAACGCGCTCAAATAACCAGTGAATATCATTGTTAAACATACGAATACAACCAAGTGTTGTTGCTTTCCCGATTGCTTGATTATTGTTAGTTCCATGAATCGCATACGTTGTTCCGTAAGTTCCTGCCATATTTAATCCGAGCCAGCGGTCCCCAAGTGGATTACGTGGATCGCCGCCTTTAATTTTTCCTGTATAGTAAGGACGGTTTTTAATTTTATTTACGATTTGAAAAGTACCCTTAGGTGTTGGTGTTGCTGCTTTTCCAGTAGCGACGGTGAAACTTTTTATGAATTTTCCATCTTGATAATAATCCATTGTATTTATTTTTGTGTTTACGATAAGCTGATCTTTCGTCGTAGCTGCTTCTGCAGTAGTGAATGGAAGAGTTAAAAATCCTAATGATAATAGCGCACTTAATAATAGTTTTTTCATTATATTCTCCTTTTACTTATTGTAGTAGTCTTACATACAATGAATTTGTAAACCTCGTAATGCTTGATTGACATTTTCATCTAATGTTTCAAAGAAGGTAGTAATCTTTGGATTACATTTGTTGCTTTTATCAATAAGTAATCTTTCATTTAATAAAAGCTCACCATGTAGTCCAAAACTTTGAACTCGAATATTTAGTTCATCTTCAGTTTCAGAAATAATCGGTAAGAAATAGTGAAAAGCTTTCGTTGGAATGATGTAGCTTTTGCCAATCATGCTTTCTTGATTTGAATTAACCCATTTTCTCGTGACGATCTTAATGTTCTTTTTTGAAACGATAAAAGACAGCGTTGTAGATTTTGTTAAACTTACGTCAAATTCATTTGTTTCACATATTTGTAAATTAAAAACGGTTTCATTTTGATGAGATTCAGCATTCGTATTAATAAAATCGTGCATTTTATAAGCTTCCATTTCTTATTCACCCTTTTTTCAATTTCGAAAAGCGACTTATATTTATTCAGTTTAATGTTTAGTCATATATTAGCTAAATTTTTCAACAAATTCCGATATAATCTTACAATACGTATATGAAGCTAATATGAAGTTCATATGAGTTTGTGGTGGTTTTTTATAGAGAACAAAATCCGGTGGTTTTTGAGTGTTAAAAACCGGATAAAAATGTATATTAATGGTTTTTTTTACGATATATAGTTGTTAGCTCGTTTTTAAATGATAGTAGATATATGTAAATAAAGAACAGAAAACCTTAGCATGAGCCTTACAAAAATGTAATAAAAATGTAAGCTATTGTGATAGTTATTTCGACAATTTTTTTATACAATAATAGTAACAAGTTGTACGTGAATGAAAGGGGAGATGACATGGAATGGGTTCATGAATTATTTCAGCAATACGGGTATTATGTAGTACTTGTAGGCTTGCTGTTAGAATATATTGCACTTCCGTTTCCGGGAGAGCCAACATTAGCATATGCGGGATTTTTAGCACAGAAGGGTGATTTAAGTTTACCTATTTTAATTATCCTATCCTTTATTGGGACAAGTGTAGGAATGACAATCCAATACTTTTTAGGAAATAAGCTTGGTATGCCTTTTGTTCAAAAATACGGGAAGTACGTATTTTTAACACACAAAAAAATTGATTTAACGAGAATGTGGTTCGATAAGTATGGATATTTTCTAATCTTTATCGGTTTCTTCATTCCTGGAGTACGTCATTTTACAGGATACTTTGCAGGTATCATTAACTTACCGTTTCGCCGTTTCGCGATTACAATTTATTCAGGTGCTTTATTCTGGGTATCATTCTTTTTAATCGGTGGCTACTGGTTAGGTGGTAACTTACATGATATTTTCGGATTATTGGAAGATCATATCGGCAAAATCATTTTCGGAGCCATTGTCATTGTAGCAATTACGTTAAGCGTTCGTTTCCGCAAGCAACTAAAACGAGTATTTTTACAAAACGCAAGTTAATATGGAATCCATTCTATGTCAGATTTTAGGGAGGCAGTGCAAAAGCACTGCCTTTTTTATTGTATTTTCCAGTTTGCTTTTATTTTTCCATCGATACCGTAACCGGTGGCTGGTATATAATACGTTCCCGTTCTATTAGGTGAAAGTTCATACGTATCGTCACTTAGTTCGGAAAGGGGTTCATATTTATTAAATTCACTAGAAAAGCCAGTGCTATAACCTTGGTAGGTGCTATTTTCAGTAATAAGGAAGTTTACGTTGACCTCAATTATGTAGTTCTTGAAGATTATTATATACGTTATGTTTAGTATAATATATATTCGTTTTTGACATGTATCTACGTCAAAATGACAATTATAATTGACAAAGATAAGGATATTATTTACAATTTTAATTAAATAAATGAAAAAGAGGGAAGACATGAAGCTTCAAAATCGAGTGAGGGAATTTCGAGCAAAGCATCGTTTATCACAAGGGGATTTAGGGAAAGCGATTGGCTCATCACGGCAAACCATTAGTTTAATTGAGCGTGGAGATTATGCACCATCTATTGTGTTATCGCTAAAAATCGCACAAATTTTTGGAGCGCCGGTGGAGGAGATATTTATGTTGGTGGAGGGGGAAGATGGAGATGAAGAGTAGGAGTAAGGGAAATGGGAAAATGACGGGTATATTGAAGTTGTTAGTAGGAGCAATTTTTGGTGGGTTTATAGGGTATGTAGTAGGGGATATTGCAACAGAGGGTACTAGCAAAATACCTCCTGTTATTAGCATTGCTATGATGAGTGTATTTGGCGTAGCGATTATATATTATATTTGGAAGCGTACAAGAGCGCTCGCACAAACGAAAGATGATGAAGAAAATGTTAAGGGACGAAGATTAGGGATAGCACTTATTTATTTTCGAGTAATGGAAATTATTATTCCATCATGGTTTGTTTGCTCAGTTATCGCTTTTTATAGAACGTATACAAGTGAGGGGAACTTGCTCTTTGTTAGTGTAAGTATTGTGGTATCTACAGTGTGCTTTATTGCTATAACTTGGTTAGGATCTGTAATGAGGAAAAGGTATAACGCTCTATATCCAGAACAGAGTGTTACGTATTCTCAGTCAATGGAAATGTGGGCAAAGAATGCAGATGAAGGGCAAAAGCAAATTGTTCATGAAGCGGGATATAAGGCATATCAATATACAAATATGACACTTGCTTGTGCGTGGTTGGCGGCGATTACGTATGCAATTTTAGATGGAAAAGACTTCTTCATGGTCATTATGATTTCGTTCGTTTGGGTATTACATGTTGGAACATATATGTACGAAATGCATAAAAAAATGATTTATTAAGGGGAGAAAAACGGTGGACGTTTTAAGAAGACCTGCTTTTTCAATGTTCGTTGCCTTCGTTTGCTCCACTTTATATGGGCTTATTCGAATAGAAAAAGTACAGCAAATTATAGAAATATGGGCCTTTTTCGGGATTGCATTGCTTGTGTTAGCTATTCATGAATTAGGGCATGTAATATTCGGTTTGATGGGCGGTTTGAAATTTAAGTTTATGACAGTAGGACCCATTACTATTCAAAAAGAAAAGGGAAAATTACGCATTCGAGAAAATAAATTATGGGCATACTTTGGAGGCGTTGCAACACTAGTACCACCTTCTATAGAGACACCGAATCTTTCGGGAAAATGGGCATGGCTCACTTTAGGTGGACCGATTACAAGTTTACTATTCGGTATTACTTCAGGTTACATATACATGGTAAGTTATTATCAATATCTTTTATATTTTTCCTTTTTCCATTTTGCAATCTTTGCGGTTACAATTGTGCCGATAAAAGGAACGCTTCTGAGTGATGGCATGCAATTTCTCATTTTAATTAAAGATGATGAAAAAGCTAAGCAGCATTTATATACGATTCAAATATCGAGTGAGTTATTTAGTTATAAAAGACCGAAAGATTGGGATGAGAGATTAGTAGAACTTAGTGAGGAAAAATTAAAAGAGGACAAAAGTATAAGAGAGATAATGAGCGGACTTATGCTCGTCTTTTATGCCCGAGCTGATCAAAAGGGAATGGAAAGAGCGATACCGTATATAGAACAAATTGTTCAGCTATCTGTAACGAAGGAAAATAAATTTTTCGTTGGTAGTTTTCATAGTTGGTATCTTTTATATAAAGCTCTTTATCAGATGGATAGCCTTTCTCTGCAAGAAGCAAAGGAACATGCAAAGGCTATTACCAAAATGGATTTAAACGGATATTACCGTACACAAGGAATTATTAAATATTTAGAGGACGATATGGAAGCTTCCCGCATTTATATGAAGAAAGCTGATAAAGAATTGGAGAGTGCTGAGAGGAGTGGAATGGGATATTTACAAGTAGAGAGAGAATGGTTTGAGCAGCTACAGGCGAGGGTATCTTACGATGGGTGAGGTATCCTCTTTTTTATATGTCATCTTATTCGATTTCATAAAAAACGAAGTACAGGTAGAATAAAAGAGATAGGAGGAGATACATATGGAAATTTTATCGATTATTTTGATAGTCTTGCTCATTTATGCTGTTTTTAAAGTGGCGTATGTAGCATTAAAGATACTCGCGATCCTATTAATTATCTTTTTAATCGTTGAGTTCGGCAGTAAGTTACTTGGGGGATAGGCATGTTGTGCGTTTTGAGTGTCGAACCGTCGATATAATGAAAAAATCGCTGATATAAGTGGAGAAACGATCGATATATTTTAAAAATCGTTGATATATTTAATTGAATACTAAGTGGGGTATATGGGAAAGAAGTTACCGTGGAGGTAACTTCTTTTTATTTTGGTGATGGGGTATGAACAGGAAAGAACAGTAAACAAAAAAGCTGGAAGAATATCTTCCAGCTTACGAGTTACTTTCAATTTGACGACCATTTTCTTCTTCAGTGTCCTGTAATAGATTGAATACATCTGCTAGGCAGAATGCGATAAACCAAGTCCATAGACCGTGGAAGAAAGCTGAGCTTAATTGAAGTGGTAATGTATAGTTTGTCATTGAGTAGGAAATACATCCACCAACGATTCCGATCATTGTTAATAACATTGTTTTTTGAGCATTTTCTTCTGGATTGAAGAGGAAGAAAATGTATCCGCCTAAAATTGAAGCGCTTACAAGGGTTTCGATTCCATTAAAAATGATATTCTCTCCAAGCTCTGTGTTTGTCCAGAAACAGATCACGCCGCCGACGATCGCAAATAGGACAGCTAGTGTGTATCGTATATATTGATTCATATGTTCATCTCCTTATGTAATAAGATGATTTGGAAGTCAAAAAGGTAGGTATAGTATATTGAAGTGAATTTTAGTTGTACGTATCTTTTATAAAAAGATCAGTGAAGAATAACTAAGATGATCGGTTTTTTTAAACCGTTACGTGTATGGTGTCTGAAATATACCCGACTGCTCGTTTCTTTTTGCTTATAAAAATAAGAGAAACTTCCAAGTCTATATACTCTTTTTTGTAAGTCTAGTTTTATTATAACATATTTAGTGATACAATAATAGAATTATCTGATTTTGTAATAAGTGTAAAAAATAAAAAACGCAAGGAATTGTAGTTCCTTGCGCCTTTTTATATACGTTTGAAACGGCCGACAATTTCAACTGTTTCAGTAATGTTCATAAATGCTTTATTATCCACTTGGCGGATAATACGTTTCATTTCGCCCAACTCGTAGCGAGTTACGACAGTGTAAATCATTTTTTTCTTATGGTTTGTATAGCCGCCGACAGCATCTACCATTGTTACGCCACGTATGCCGTGATGTAATAGTGAGCTTTTTATTTCCTCACCTTTTTCTGTAATTGTCATTATCGTTAATTTAATATGTTTTGTATGCACGGCATCAATTACTTTGCTGACTACAAACCGACTAATTAACGTATAAAGCGTAATATCCCATCCGAAAATAAATCCTGCTGCAACAAGTAAGATTAAGTTGAATCCAAAGATGATTGCTCCAATTGAAACATCGCGATGTTTCGCTACAATCAATCCAACAACATCAAAACCACCTGTTGAAGAAGCAAATCGGAATATGATTCCTGAGGCAGCACCGCAGATGACACCACCGAATACAGAAGACAGCAAAATATCATCTGAAACTTGGTGTACTGGGATAATGTTCATCGCTAAAGATGATACAGCCACAAAGTATGCCGTTAAAAAGGTTGTCTTCTTTCCTAAGTAAAAGTGACTTAAAATAAGAAGCGGAATGTTTAGTAAAAAGATAAGTGCTCCGATATTGTAGTGCATTAAATAACCGATAATCATCCCTACACCAGCGAATCCACCGCTAATCATATTATGCGGGATAAAAAACATATTCATAGAAATTGCATACAAAATAGAAGCTATAAAAATAACAACTAACTGTATGATGAATTCTAAATGAAATGTTTTAGCTGCTGGGAAGGATAAAAAGGCGGTGTCGGGAACGTAATCGGCGTCTCCTAGTTGACCCATAGTATGTTTCATCTCCATATTCATTTTTGATTACAAGAAGAGAATAAAGCTTTTTTCAAAAACTGGCAATAGTTTTATTATAATGCAAAAATTTTATAAATTTCTAACAAATTAAACCTATTCAAAGATACGTGTGAATATACTAAAGAAAGCGGATACATTAGTTTTCTAGCATAATTTTTTGAGAAAATATGCAAAAAAAATTTTTGAGAACAAAAGGAAATAGAGAATGTTTGCTGAATATGCTAAAATGACTTTATTAAGGATGTGAAGCGATGGAATTTTTATTGCAGGATGCAATTCTATATATATCGTTTGTAACGACAGCGCTTTGTGTATTAGAAGTCTTTTTTCTTGCTAACGTTTCTCGCTTTGTGCGTCAGCAAGCATCGAGCGGTAGACAGAGAGCTTTTAAACTAGTAGATACGTGTGAAGAGGGTACAAGAAATGTACCGCTATTTTCTATTTTTTATAAATATGGAATGATTCGTTCTGTCCGCAGACAAGAATCGAGTGGAGAGAGTGACGAGGTAGGTCCGTATACACCAATGTTTCGCTAATTAATTACGAAACATTGGAGGAATGAACATGTTAAAATCATACCGAGCTAGGCTCATTAGTTTATCATTATTACTTGTTTTTGTTTTATCTGGCTGCAGTAATGCAGGCACAATTGATTCACATAGTACGGGAATTTGGAACCATTATTTCGTATATCCAATCTCATTTATGATTCAATTTGTTGCTCATCATATACCTGGAGCTAGCTTCGGGATTGCCATTATTATCATGACGCTCGTTATTCGTTCAGCAATGATTCCATTAGCTGTTTCGCAATATCGTAGCCAAGCGAAAATGAAAAAAATGCAACCTGAATTACAGAAGCTGAAACAGAAATACGGTGATGTGGGTAAAGATCTTGAAAAACAAAAGCAGTATCAAAAAGAAATGTCAGAACTAATGAAATCAGGCGGTTGGAATCCGTTAGCTGGGTGCTGGCCAATCTTTATACAAATGCCGATTTTCTCTGCTTTGTATTATGCGATTAGCCGAACTGAAGAGATTCGTACATCTTCATTTTTATGGGTGAACCTAGGACATGCAGATCCATATCATATATTACCGATTATCGCAGCGTTAACAACATTTATTCAAATGAAGGTGTTCCAATCAAATGTAACGCCTGGAGAACAAGTTCAAATGCTGAAAATACAGCAAATTATGATGCCTGCAATGATTCTATTTATGGGATTTGCGGCGCCATCAGGACTGGTGCTGTATTGGATTACAGGTAACTTATTTACAATGACACAAACAATTGTATTAAGAAAAGTAATGGAACGTGAAGAATTACAATTACAAAAAGCTTAGAAAAACGCCGCTCGTGATGAGCGGTGTTTTTTATTTAAATCGTTAAGGAAATTTTAAGAAACCAACATTACTATTGGCATTGTATACGAAAGTGTACATGCTTTAGAACTATGAAGGAGGAAATTTCCTATGAAGAAGAAAACAGTTGGGTATGTAGCAATTGCAGGTGCTTTATCATTTGGAATTATAGGAGGAGCTTGCATACCAGCGTTTGCGGCAACGAATACTCCAGCGGCCGAGCAAGTTACAAAAGGAACTGCGAAGAAGAATTTAGATGAGGCTACAAAACAAAAAGTAAAAACGATTATGGACGATACAAAGAAACAGTTAGAGGAACTAGGTGTGAAACTTCCAGAGAAGGAGAAACGCAAAGACATGCTTGCGGACTTAGATGAGGCGACAAAAGAAAAAGCGAAGTCGATTCTAGAGCAAGAAAAATCCGGGAAATTAACTCGCGAACAAGCAAATGAGGAATTAACAAAGCTAGGCGTGAAATTCCCAGAGAAAGGTAAGCACAAAGATATATTCGCGAATTTAGATGAGGCGACAAAAGAAAAAGCGAAGTCCATTTTTGAGCAAGAAAAGTCCGGAGCATTAACGCATGAGCAAGTGAAAGAGAAATTGAAAGAATTAGGCGTAACGCTTCCAGAGAAAGGGAAGCACGGTGACATGTTCGCGGATTTAGATGAGGCGACAAAAGAAAAAGCGGAAGCAATTTTGAAGCAAGAAAAGTCTGGAACACTAACTCGTGAGCAAGCAAAAGCGAAGTTGAAAGAACTAGGTGTGAAATTCCCAGAGAAAGGGAAGCACGGTGATATGTTCGCGAATCTAGATGAGGCGACAAAAGAAAAAGCGAAGTCTATTTTTGAGCAAGAAAAGTCCGGGAAATTAACTCGCGAGCAAGCGAAAGAAGAATTGACAAAACTAGGTGTGAATCTTCCAGAGAAAGGGAAGCATGAAGACATCTTTGCAAACTTAGATGAGACGACAAAAGAAAAAGCGAAAGCGATTCTAGAAAAGGAAAAGAAACAATTAGCAGATTTAAATGTGGATCTTCCAAATCATAAATTTTTTATGAAAAAAGATGATAAATAATTGAACTATGTAGTATCTTTCGTGTGGGCAACCGAAAGGTACATACGACAAATGCGAGGACCGATTTCTGTAAGCAGAAATCGGTCCCTTTTAATGATTCATTGAAATTCTTTTCATTGTTAGTATGTATCCAAAGATGCAGTAGAAGATTGCAAAACCGATAAACACTTCAGTATATTGGTATTTACCTAATACGTAGAAGGAAGCAGCTGGTATAATAGCTACCGCTAAAATGCTATAACCAGGATACTTATATCGATACATGATAGCGAATATAAAAGAAAGAACAGTAGCGATGATACAAAAAATAGCAATCATTATTAGTACACCTCCTACATGAATTATACCATTTTTAGGGAAATAGAGAAAAATGGTAACTTCTGTTATAATATAAGAAGAGAAATGTTTCTTATGTTATATAAAAAATATATTGATTTTTTCTAACAATTCAATATAATGAACAATAACTACAAAATTCGACATCAAGAAGTGATGATGAGGATATGATCAGTTTTTTACGATTATCAGAGAGGGAGGCCTTTGGCTGTGAGCTTCCTAATACGGGAAAATCGATTACCACCTCTGAACTGCAGCAGTGAACGGATATCTAGTAATTGCATGCCGGCAAAAACCGTTATTTAGACTTGAGAAATTGGTGAAGTGTATCACTTTACTAATTGAAACAAGGGTGGAACCACGAATACAACACTCGTCCCTTTTTTAGGGAGGAGTGTTTTTTTATTTCATTTTTGCATCACACTAGAATTGGAAGGAGGATACGCAGCATGCATCATGATGAGAAAAACAAAATTGGTTTAACAGTAGCACTTTCTATCGTAGTAGGAACTATTATTGGGTCTGGTGTGTTTATGAAACCAGGGAGCGTATTAGATTACTCAGGGAGTTCTAATATGGCTATTCTTGCTTGGGTAATTGGTGGTCTGTTGACGTTAGCAAGTGGTTTAACAGTAGCCGAAATTGGAGCGCAAATTCCGAAAAATGGTGGGTTGTATACGTATTTAGAGGAGATTTACGGAAGTTTTTGGGGGTATTTATCTGGCTGGATGCAAACAATTGTTTATGGGCCAGCTATTATTGGAACGTTAGGTTTGTATTTTAGTTCTTTAATGATTAATTTTTTCTATTTAGATAAAGTCTGGAATTTACCAATCGCAATTGGAACAGTTGTGTTCCTAGGCGTTATAAATAGTTTGGGAACAAAATATGGGGGCATCGTTCAAACGGTTACGACAGTTGGGAAGATGATCCCAATTATATTAATTGTTGTGCTAGGGTTTTGGAAAGGGAATAGTGATATCTTCAACGTAGTTGTACCGATATCAGAAAATCAAAGTATCGGGATGGCAATTTTAGCAACTTTATTTGCCTATGATGGCTGGATTTTACTCGCTTCTATTGGCGGAGAAATGAAGAACCCAACAAAGTTATTACCGAAGGCAATGACAGTTGGGATTTTAATTGTAACAGCTGCTTACGTGTTAATTAACTTAGCGTTATTAAATGTATTACCAGCAGCGAAAATTGTAGACCTTGGAGAAAATGCAACAGCGACAGCTGCGGGCATGCTACTTGGAGAATATGGCGGGAAAATCATTAGTATCGGTATTATCGTTTCTATTTTCGGTTGTTTAAATGGAAAGATTTTAACGTTCCCACGTATTCCGATGTCGATGGCAGAGCGTGGACACCTTCCGTTTTCTAAGTTTATCGCAAAGGAAAGTCCAAGATTTAAAACACCAGCAAATGCGATTACTGTTGAAATCATTTTAGGAATTATTTTAATGATTATTAGTGATCCGAATAAGCTATCTGAGATTTCCGTATTCATTATTTATATTTTCTATGTAATGACGTTTATTGGTGTCTTCATTTTAAGAAAACGTAACAAGAATAAAGAGCGTGCATACAGTGTACCGTTATTCCCGATTGTACCAATCATTGCGATTTTAGGATCATTGTTTGTACTTGGAAGTGCGATTATTAATGATCCGGTAAGTTGTTTCTTATCAATTGGAATTGTCTTTACTGGACTACCGGTATATTGGTATTTAAATAAGAAGAACAAAACTAGTGTTTAATAATTAGAAGGCAGGCGTATGATACGCCTGTTTTTTTATTGTAAAAAAATTGTACTTGTTTTCAATTTCTTTTTTGGTTACTATAGTCGTAGTAACCAAAAAAGAAAGCGTGGGGAAAGACTTGAATTTTCGTGTGTATATTTTAGCTATCGCGGCTTTTGTAGTCGGAACGGTTGAGCTAATTATAGGAGGAACGCTCGATCTAGTTGCCAATGATTTAGGAGTATCTATTAGTGCAGCTGGTCAGCTTATAACAATATTTTCAGTAGTATTTGCTTTATCAGGTCCGGTTTTATTAGCGGTAACTGGAAAATTTGAAAGAAAAAGATTATACATTGGGGCATTATCAATTTTCTTAATCGGAAATATTATTTCAGCATTTAGTGTGAATTACGGGATGTTAATGTTTTCAAGGGTTGTTTGTGCAGCGAGTGGTTCGCTTATTATTGCACTATCAGTAACACTTGCTTCTAGCGTTGTAGAACCGCATTTTCGTGCGCGTGCAATTGGAATCATTTTCATGGGTATTAGTGGATCACTCGTACTTGGAGTACCGCTAGGTCTTGTGCTCGGAAATGCATATGGATGGCGTGCACCATTTGTATTAATTTCAATATTAACGGTTATGGCGATTGCTTGTATTTCATTATTCTTAACGAAAGTACCAGCGACATCGGTATTATCAATAAGAGAACAAATTGCTACGTTAAAGGATAAAAAAATTGTAAGCGCACAGTTAACATCATTTTTATTTTTAACAGGTCATTTAACGCTATACGCATATTTAACGCCGTTTCTAAAAGATGTGATGCATGTTGAAGCAAATTGGATTAGTGTGTTTTACTTCATTTTCGGAATTGCAGCGGTACTTGGAGGTGGCCTTGGCGGCTGGCTTGCTGATAAATGGGGATCGAAGAAAAGTATTATTTCCATCATTATCGTATTTGCATGTGCAATCTTTATGTTGCCGATGATGACATTCTCATTCCCGCTTTTCATTATTATGATGGGGCTTTGGAGTATGTTGAGCTGGGCAATTTCGCCAGCACAGCAAAACTATTTAATTGAAATTGCGCCAGAATCAGCTGGTATTCAGCAAGGTTTAAATAACTCTGCACTTCATTTAGGAATTGCACTTGGCTCAACAGTGGGCGGAGTTGTTATTGAGAAATCATCTGTTATATATAACGCTTGGGTAGGCGGCGTTTTCATTATATTGGCACTACTTTGTGCGATTTTCTCTATTACGAGAGGACGTTCGAATCAGCTTACGAAAGAAGAATCTATCATTTGATAGGTTCTTTTTTGTGTGAAAAATTGCAGGGGTTAGTAGAGAAATGGAGAAGGGAGTATATAGCGAGGTGATAGTATATGGAGTCTAATTTTTCAATTATTGGTTTTCTAATTTCTTTAGTCCCATTATTTCTTATTATTTTTGTATTTAGATGGATTCGTTTCATCTATCAAAATTCTGAGAAACAAGTAGAGCAAAATGAGAAGATTATTGAGCTTTTGATGGAGATAAAGGAGCAAAAAAAATCGTGAAATGAACGTTCTGTATTTACAAATCAAAACCATCCGAAAAACCAACTACATAAAATTGAATTAGCGAAAGCGTAAAAAAGAGCTGTACCAAATGAGTATGTAAAACTCCGTTTGATACAGCTTTTTTTGTATGGAAAATTATATTATCTATTCAAATGGTAGAATCGATTTTTGGATTTGTTAATATCTCAACTTCATCAACAATTCCTTAATTTCCTCATCCTGCATAAAGAGATCATGGTGCTTCTCTGTAATCTTCGCAAGTGCAACGTCATGATAGAAGAACTCCGTAAAGAACTTCACGAAAGGTTGTGACATTGTTTTCATCGCTTGCCATGATTCTTGCTCTACACCAGCAAATAAAATTTCACTATCGTCAACGATGAGTAGTAAATAACGCTCTAATGCGTTAGGTTCTTGAGCTGGGATTAAAAAATGCATGTTTTCTAAGTCAGTTTCCACTTTTCCAACTATGAGGGACTCGACTTGGACGCCTTGTTTTTCTTTTTGTTCTAGTAAAGGAAGATATTCTAAAAGGGTATCGTTCCATGCGGAGATGCGTATGGATTCTTTCGCATCTTCTATAAGTTGCCTACTTTGTACTTTAATAGAAGACTGCATTTTTAAACTCCAAACGCGGTCATCTGTAAATGATTTTTTAGAAATATTATTTTCAAGTTCTTTAATATTAGATTGGAATTCTGTCGTTAACTTTTCAATTGCTAGCTTGAGTGGTAATGCTGTATACAATTTTTTCTTTTCAGAAACAGAATCCATTACCATCCCTTTATCAATGAGTCGTGCTAACACTTCGTATATTTTTGCTTTTGGAACACCTGAATGTTTAACGATAGTTGTTGCATCTAATGGGTCATTGCTTGATACGACAACTTCATAAGCTTGGCTTTCATATTGTGAGAAACCGAATTTTTGTAGCATAGTTCCCTCCGAACGAATGAGATTATATGTTAAGGATAATGAACTATTTGTTTTTACACAAGTGTTGAGATAACAAGTAGGTTGATTGAAATGAGAATAAATTTCAATTTTTTAAACTATATGGATTGAGCTTTCCGTTTTATCTATTATACTTAATATAATGATTAATGCGATTGAATTTTACCGAGAAGGGGATGCTTGAGGGAATATGTTGAGAAGTTTACGTTTAAAAATTGCAGTAGTATTTTCGGTACTTATTTCTATGATGTTTGTAATATTAGGTACAGCTGTGTATCAATTGCAAAAAGAGAAAGAAACGCACTCATTAGACCAGTATTCTGAAAATACGATGGATCTTGTGACAGAGCAGTTAACTGCATTTATGCAGCGAATTGAAGAAGATATGGGTCATTATGGATCTCATGATGATATTCAAAACATGCTACAAGATGGGGTTACTCCAGAAGAAGAGAGTTTTATTTTAAAGGAATTTTCAAGGTTTAAAAAGAATCATCCTGATATTTTAGATGTCTACATTGGGACGAAAGATAAAAAAACGTTGAGTGCAAATCTTGCAGATGGTGGGACAGTTCCAGAAGGATATGATCCGACGAGTCGCCCTTGGTATAAAGCGTCAGAAGCAGCTACAGAATCGACTATTTGGGGAGAACCACAATATGAAATCGCGACGGGTAAGTTAAGTATTGGAGTTTCAAAAGCCATTGTCGGACAAGATGGTTCTGTGTTAGGTGTTGTAGCAATGGATGTATCACTAGGAACGATTCAAAAGCTACTCCATAATATTCAATATAATAATGGCGGAGAAATGTTTGTTATAAATGATAAAAATATTGCCATTGTGTACCCGGAGAAAGTAGGAAAAGATGTTTCGAAAGAACCACTTGTTAAAAGTTTAAATAAAGATGAAACGAAATTTGCGGCGGCGACATTAGGTGGAAAAGATGTAGTAGCCTATAGTCAATTGTTTGATAAGATGAAATGGAAAATCGGGATTGTATATCCGAAAGAGTCCATTGATAACTTACTAATAGAAACAAGAAATACAGTTATTATAATGGCATGTATAAGTTTATTGATTGGAATATTAGCTTCATATGTATTCTCAAGAAGATTAGCAAGACCATTACAACTATTAACAAATCACGTTCAAAAAGTAGCAGAAGGTGACTTAACGTTGCAAATGAAAGTGACAAGTAAGGATGAAGTTGGAGAACTGACAAATCATTTTAATCATATGGTTGAGCAAATGAATGAAATGGTAAGTAAAATTAAAAATAGTGTATGGACAGTACAGAAATCGACTCACAATCTGCATTATTTAACGAATGAAACTGTAGCAGCTAGTAGAGAAGTTTCAGGTGCAATGGATGATGTGAGCGGAGGCGCGTCTACTCTTGCTAATAGTGTAGATGAAGTTTCAGAACAGCTCGAGAATATGGCGCAGTCAGTGGAGCAAATGAATAACTCCGTTGGTGAAATAAAAGGAGTGGCTGGCAAAGCTGAAGAGGCATCTAAGCAAGGATTAAATACGATGCGTAATTTAGTTCGTACAAGAGAACAATCATCTTCTATCGTTGTTCATACGGAAGAAGCGTCCGGTAAGTTAGAGCAAAGGGTTGGATCGATTCAAAATGTGGTAGAACTTATAAAAGGTCTTTCGGATCAAACGAATTTACTGGCTTTAAACGCTTCAATTGAAGCAGCACGTGCAGGTGAGCAAGGTAAGGGCTTTGCTGTTGTTGCGGAAGAGGTTCGGAAATTAGCTGAACAATCAAAAGAGGCAACGGGTGAGATTACAATAATGATTAGCGATGTGCAGTTAGAAGTAAAACGAGTTGTAGAAGTTGTAAGTAAATTGAAAGACATTGCGGATATACAAAATAAAGTTACGACAGAGGCGGAGACAGAATTCCGCACAATTATGTCAGTTGTAAATACTATTAGTGCCTCAGTTGAAAAAATTGTAGAAGAGGTAAATAACATAGGTCACGAGCAAGAAGAAATTACAGAAGTTATGCAAACAATTGCTAGCACGAGTCAAGAGAGTGCGGCTGTTTCTGAAGAGGTAAATGCAGCAACTGAGTCACAAGTGAATCATTTAGAAAAAGTAGCTCATACGATGGAAAGTTTGACAGAGAATATGCAGGACTTAGAAAAATTGATTGAGCAGTTTAAAGTAGAAGAGTAACGTATTAGTAAAATGATGAGAATTTCGGTAAAATAGACAATGGATATATAAGAAGCAGTAATAGGAGGAAGATTATTATGGCAATTGTTGATGTATCGATTATTCCAGTAGGAACAGGTAATCCAAGTGTTAGTGAATATGTAGCAGAAGTACAAAAGGTACTAGAGAAAAATGCTGATCGCGTGAAGTATCAATTAACACCGATGAATACAGTAATTGAAGGAGATCTTCCTGTCATTTTAGAAGTCATTCAACAAATGCATGAAGTTCCATACACGAAAGGTGCACAGCGCGTTGCGACAACAATTCGTATCGATGATCGCCGTGATAAAGTAAGTACGATGGAGAAGAAATTAAACTCTGTTCGATCAAAATTATAAGAAAAAGCAGCGATCTTCGCTGCTTTTTTCATATAGGAGGAAAATAAGATGAGTGAAAAGTTTAATGAGCAGTTTGATGGCTTGCTAGAGAAATACACGGAACTATTACTTGGAGAGAGCAACGAAGAGCGAAAAGAGCAGGTACAGAAATGGGCACTTTATTCTTATATGGCTAAGACGATGCCAGCTTTAGTGAAACATTGGAATGAGACGTATCCAGATGCAAAAGAAGAGATGGTACAGTTAATTACGAATATTAAAAAGCTGAATGATGAGAAGCGAAATGAGAAGTAAGAAGGCTTGAGATAATGTTACCTCAAGTTTTTGTTATTAATATCCTTATATAATTTACATGAAATATAAATGGTTTTGTGAGCATGTCGAATATTTTCGGCATGCTCATTTTTTCCCTAGTAAACCCGTTTTTTCTGAATGTCGAAAAATGTTTTCTTCATATTTACAAACGAGAATATAGAGTTTTAAATGTTTTGATAGTATTTTATAAATTATCTAAATAATTATTTGTATCAAATAATTTTAAACAATGATATAATTTTGAAGAGGGGTAAAAAACAGATAAATTATAGTCGTAGGGGTGAATTACATGGAACAATTAATGCGAAATTCGTTTCTTTTCTTATCTAAAAATAAAGCGCTAACAAAACTGGCTAAAAAGTACGGTTTACGCTTTGGTGCAGGTCGCTTCGTCGCAGGGGAAACGATTGAATTAGCGACAGCTGCAATTAAAGCATTAAATAAGCAAGGTCTTTGTGTAACAATCGATTATTTAGGTGAATTCGTTGATAACGAAGCGGAAGCAAATGAAATGGCTAGCGAATCGATTGAAGCGATTCGTGCAATTGGAAGAGAAGGTCTTAATTCGCAGCTTTCTTTAAAGATGACTTCTATGGGATTAGATATTTCTGACGAAATCGTAATGAACAATATGCGCCGTATTTTAGAAGCTGCAAAAGAAAATGGTGTGTTTATTACAATTGATATGGAAGACTATACGCGCTGCGGAAAAACAATTGATATCTTTAAACAGTTAAAATCTGAGTACGATAATATTGGTACAGTTATTCAAGCTTACTTATATCGTACAGAAAAAGATATGGAAGATTTAAACGCTTATAATCCTAATTTACGTCTTGTAAAAGGGGCCTATAAAGAACCTGAAGAAGTAGCGTTCCCGGAAAAGAAAGATGTAGATGACAATTATAAAAAAATTATTAAAATGCACTTATTAAATGGAAATTACACTGCAATTGCTTCACATGACGAAGCGATTATTGAATATACGAAAAAACTTGCGGAAGAACACAACATTCCAAGGGATCAATTTGAATTCCAAATGTTATTTGGTATTCGTACAGAGCGTCAACTTGAGCTAGTAAAAGAAGGTTACAAAATGCGCGTTTACGTGCCTTATGGAAACGACTGGTATGGCTATTTCATGCGCCGTCTAGCAGAACGTCCAGCAAACGTTGCGTTCGTATTAAAAGGTATGATCAAAAAATAACCAAGGAGAAAATACTCCTTGGTTATTTTAATTGCTGAAATGCGTAGTGCGCCATTTTCTTCGTATCAGGATATAGCTGCGTACGAGTAGAAGATAACACGACGTTAATGACGCGTTTACCGTCTTTTTCATCAACTGTTACGACTGTGTATTTTCCGAGTGCTGATAAACCGCTTTTACTTCCAATCGCATATGGATCATCATATAGTTCTTCCCGTCCATAGTTTGCGATTTTCGGAGAACGCTCTGAAGTATGTAGTGTTGTATGTATTGAATTCATATATTCTAAAACGATCGGATACTTCAAGGCTTCTTTCGTAATAATAGCAATGTCATATGGTGATACTTTATTTCCAAGTGCATCAGCACCGCTTGCGTTTTTGAAAGTCGCATGTTTTGTCCCAAGTTCCTTCGCCCTAGCGTTCATCATTTTCACAAACTCATTTTTTGATCCTGCGATATGTTCTGCAATTGACTCAGCGATTGGGTCTGCACTAATAATAAGCATAAGTTTTAATGCCTCATCACGTTTTAATTTTTCACCCGCGCGAAGCTTAATCTTCTTACTTTGACTTTCCGTTTTAATCGCATTCTCTGTAACCGTAATTTCTTCATCTTCTTTCACATTTTCTAGTAAGAGTAAGGTAGTCATCATTTTCCCTATACTAGCCGGATAAGAGCGTTCATCTTCCCGTTTTCCATACAAAATTTCACCTGTGTCTGCATCGATTGTAATCCCGTATTGCCCATTAATGTTAGGCTGATCTGCTCTTACAACTTGTTGCCTTTGTGCATAAGAGAAGAAAATCATCCCTGTAAATAGTGTGGCAATCATTACAATCATAATTATTGTTCGTTTCATCGTCGTTCCCTCTTTTGTTTTCCATATGTACAAATAAATTGGGCAGAAAAAGCAGCCATTAATCATTATGCCACGTCCTCTGCCCAAAAATATAGCGTTATTTTTCGCCCATATTATGCTTCTTATATTGTTGGTTATTACTTTGACGCCCTTTTTCAACACCGTGATTATGCGGACCTGCATTTCCAGTTACACTTGCTGCGCTAATTCCAGCTTTTGAAGGGTTCTTCTTAAGTTTTGCCATATATATTCCTCCAGTTTCGTCAGATTATAAAAAGGAAAAGTGCATTTTAATGAAGAAAATACACATGTATAGCATAGCCAAATGAAAGAAATATATTTATTTCAGAAAATTTTATCAATAAATATATTGCGAAAATTCAAACTGTATCATATATTTATTAGTAGAGGCTCACTCATTGATTGCGACTCATGTCGAAAAATTGAATGAGCATTCATTCAAGAATAGGGGGAGAAATGGATGTTCCAAATTAAAAAGGCTGCTGTTCTAGGTTCAGGCGTAATGGGTTCAGGAATTGCGGCACACTTAGCTAATATTGGTATTCCGACATTATTGCTTGATATTGTACCACCTGCGCTTACGAAAGAAGAAGAGGCGAAGGGACTTACATTAGAACATAAAAGTGTGAGAAATCGTTTTAGTAATACGGCTGTGCAAAAACTATTAAAGCAAAAACCAGCTCCTCTGACAGTGAAAGGAAATCTAGCACTGATTGAAGCAGGTAACTTAGAAGATGATCTTGAGCGTCTAGCTGATGTAGATTGGATTATCGAAGTAGTAGTTGAAAACTTAGATATTAAAAAGAAACTATTTGAAAAAGTAGATGCCGTTCGTAAAGCGGGTTCTATTGTAAGCTCGAATACGTCAGGCATTTCAGTAGAAAAAATGGCAGAAGGTCGTTCAGACGACTTCCAAAAGCACTTCTTAGGAACACACTTTTTTAACCCACCACGATATTTAAAACTTCTAGAGGTAATACCGACGAAAGAAACTGATCCACAAGTATTAAGCTTCATGAAACTATTTGGCGAAGACGTTCTTGGAAAAGGCGTTGTTATCGCAAAAGACACACCAAACTTTATTGGAAACCGCATCGGTACGTACGGTTTATTAGTAACTCTTCAAGAGATGATAAAACGCGGCTATAGCATTGGGGAAGTTGATTCTGTAACAGGCCCACTTATTGGTCGCCCGAAGAGCGCAACGTTCCGTACATTAGATGTTGTTGGTTTAGATACATTCGTACACGTTGCAAATAACGTATATGAAAACGTACAAGAAGAAGAGCGTGATGTATTTAAAGTACCAGCTTTCATGCATGACATGCTTGATAAAAAATGGCTTGGAAGCAAAACAGGTCAAGGCTTCTTCTTAAAACAAGGAAAAGAAATTTTAGAACTAAATCCTGAAACGATGGAATACGAAGCTCGCAAAAAATTAAAAGCTGCATCTATCGAGTTAAGTAAACAAGAAAAAGGTTTATCGAATAAATTGAAAGCGCTTGTATACGCGAAAGACCGCGCAGGAGAGTTGTTATGGAACATCATCACACCAACTCTTTTATACTCTGCAAAACTTCATAAAGAAATTGCTGACGATATCGTTGCAATTGACCAAGCGATGAAGTGGGGCTTCGGCTGGGAGCAAGGACCATTTGAAGTTTGGGATGCAATCGGCGTTGAAAAGTCCGTTCAAAAGATGGAAGAAAACGGCGTAGTTGTTCCGACTTGGGTGAAAGAAATGTTAGAGAAAGGTTTCACTACTTTCTACAAACACGATAACGGAGATAGCTACTATTACGATAATGGCGAATATAAGCTAATCGAACGTAATAAAAAGGCAATTTCTCTTAAACAATTAAAAGCGAAAAATGGCGTATTAAAGAAAAATAGCGGAGCGAGCTTAATCGATTTAGGCGATGGTATCCTTTGCTTAGAATTCCATTCGAAGAGCAATGCAATCGGTATGGATATTACGCAAATGATTAACTACGCTGTTGATGAAGTAGAAAAGAATTATAAAGGTCTTGTTATCGGTAATCAATCGAAGAACTTCTGCGTGGGTGCGAACCTAGCAATGATCTTAATGGAAGCACAAGATGACAACTACTTTGAAATTGAGTTGGTTGTGAAAAACTTCCAAGATGCAATGACGAAAATTAAATACTCTTCTAAGCCAGTTGTAGCGGCACCATATGGTATGACGCTTGGCGGAGGTACAGAAGTTTGTTTACCAGCAGCGAGCATTCAAGCTTCTAGTGAGACTTATATGGGCTTAGTAGAAGTAGGTGTTGGCTTAATCCCTGGCGGAGGCGGTAACAAAGAGTTATACATTAAACACTTAAACAAAATGGCAAACGGTGTAGAATTTGACTTACAAAAAGTTGCGAATAAAGTATTCGAATCTGTAGCGATGGCGAAAGTTTCTACATCAGCACAAGAAGCTGTATCGAACAACTTCTTAGGCGATAAAGACGGTATTAGTGTGAATGGTGATCACTTACTATATGATGCGAAACAAAAAGCACTTTCTTTATATGAAGCAGGTTATAAAGCACCTATCCGCAAAAAGATACCAGTTGTTGGTGAGACAGGATATGCAGCGCTTGTACTTGGTGCAGAGGCAATGCATTTATCAGGTTACATTTCTGAACATGATCTGCACATTGCGAAGAAACTGGCATATGTCATTGCGGGTGGAAAAGTGCCGTACGGAACAGAAGTTGATGAGCAGTATTTATTAGATGTAGAACGTGAAGCATTTATTAGCTTAGTAAGTGAGATGAAATCACAAGCAAGAATGCAGCACATGCTTGTAAAAGGAAAACCATTACGTAACTAATAACGAGGGGAGATATCGTTCATGAGAGAAGCTGTCATTGTTGCGGGAGCAAGAACACCAATTGGAAAAGCAAAGAGGGGTTCATTAAAAACAGTTCGTCCTGACGATCTAGGGGCGTTAGTAGTAAAAGAAACGTTAAAGCGTGCGAATTATGAAGGACCAATTGATGATTTAATTTTCGGTTGTGCGATGCCAGAAGCAGAGCAAGGTTTAAATATGGCTCGTAATATCGGCGGGCTAGCAGGACTTTCTTACGATGTTCCAGCTATTACAATTAACCGTTACTGTTCTTCAGGTTTACAAAGTATCGCTTACGGAGCAGAGCGCATTATGCTTGGTCACTCTGAAGCTGTATTATCAGGCGGAGCGGAATCAATGAGTTTAGTTCCAATGATGGGGCACGTTGTTCGTCCGAACAGTCGCCTTGTAGAAGCTGCTCCAGAATATTATATGGGTATGGGACATACAGCAGAGCAAGTTGCTGTGAAATATGGAATTTCTCGTGAAGAACAAGATGCATTTGCAGTAAGAAGTCATCAACGTGCTGCGAAAGCATTAGCTGCAGGGAACTTTGCGGATGAAACAGTATCTGTAGATGTGACGTTACGCTCGGTTGGATCAAACAACAAACTGCAAGAAGAAACAATCATTTTCGCACAAGACGAAGGTGTAAGAGCAGAGACGACGCTAGACATTTTAGGTAAATTACGTCCAGCATTTAACGTTCGCGGTTCTGTAACGGCTGGTAACTCTTCACAAATGAGTGACGGTGCAGCATCTGTACTATTAATGGATCGTGAAAAAGCAGTGAGCGATGGCATGAAGCCACTTGCAAAATTCCGTTCATTCGCAGTAGCTGGAGTACCACCAGAAGTAATGGGAATCGGCCCAATTGCTGCAATTCCGAAAGCGTTAAAATTAGCTGGTTTAGAGCTATCTGATATCGGTCTATTTGAACTAAATGAAGCATTTGCTTCTCAATCTATCCAAGTTATTCGTGAACTTGGTTTAGATGAAGAAAAAGTAAACGTAAACGGCGGTGCAATCGCACTTGGACATCCACTTGGCTGTACAGGAGCAAAACTAACACTATCTCTTATTCACGAAATGAAACGTCGCAACCAACAATTCGGTATCGTAACAATGTGTATCGGTGGCGGAATGGGAGCAGCGGGAGTATTTGAATTACTATAAAAAAAGTGTAAGCGGCTCGCTCAGAATGTGAGGGTGATGGAGTTTCAGACGAAGAGGCGCTGTTTGCCTCGTAGGAAGAAGCGAAGCCATCGAACATTCTAGCCGCTGGAACTGGATTATAAAAAAAAGTGCAAGTGGCTTGCTCAGAACAGGAGGGCGTTGGAAGCCCTGACGAAGAGGTGCTTTTTGCCTCACAGGAAGGGATGAAACGACCGACTGTTTTAGCCACCGGAACTGGATTATAAAAAAAGCGCAGGCGGCTCGCTCAGAACAAGAGGGCGCTAAAGCAAAGAATGGAAGCAACAAAGGTTTATAAAAAAATGAGAGCCAGCTTCTTTCAAAATGAGAAAAGCGGCTTATGAAAATATGAAGGAGGAAATTTTCATGGAAAAAACAGTAGGAAATGCGGTTAAAGGCGGTAGCTTTTTAGTAGAGGAAATTACAATTGATCAAGTGTTTACGCCAGAAGATTTTTCATCTGAGCATAAAATGATTGCAAAAACGACAGAGGACTTTATCGTAAATGAAGTTCTTCCGGAGCTTGAATATTTAGAACAACACGAGTTTGATCGTTCTGTGCGTCTTTTAAAAGAAGCTGGTGAACTTGGTTTACTAGGCGCTGACGTACCAGAAGAGTACGGCGGAATTGGTCTTGATAAAGTAAGCTCAGCGTTAATCGCAGAGAAATTCTCGCGCGCTGGTGGTTTTGCAATCACTCACGGTGCTCACGTTGGTATCGGATCGTTACCAATCGTATTATTCGGTAACGAAGAGCAAAAGAAAAAATATTTACCACTACTTGCAACTGGTGAAAAATTAGCGGCATACGCATTAACTGAGCCAGGTTCAGGATCTGACGCATTAGGTGCAAAAACAACTGCACGTTTAAATGCAGAAGGTACGCATTACGTATTAAATGGTGAAAAACAATGGATTACAAACTCTGCATTTGCTGACGTATTTATCGTATACGCAAAAATAGACGGTGAGCACTTCTCAGCATTTATCGTAGAGAAAGACTATGCTGGTGTATCTACAAGCCCTGAAGAGAAGAAAATGGGTATTAAATGTTCTTCAACTCGTACGTTAATTTTAGAAGATGCGTTAGTACCGAAAGAAAACCTACTTGGTGAAATCGGTAAAGGCCATATTATCGCGTTCAACATTTTAAATATCGGTCGTTATAAATTAGGTGTTGGTACAGTTGGATCTGCGAAACGTGCAGTAGAAATTTCAGCACAATATGCAAATCAACGTCAACAATTCAAACAACCAATCGCTCGCTTCCCATTAATTCAAGAGAAACTTGCGAATATGGCAGCGAAAACATATGCAGCTGAAAGCTCTGTATATCGTACAGTAGGTTTATTCGAAAGTCGCATGAGCACATTATCTGAAGAAGAAGTAAAAGACGGTAAAGCAGTAGCAGCTTCTATCGCTGAATATGCAATCGAGTGCTCTTTAAATAAAGTATTCGGTTCTGAAGTGTTAGATTATACAGTAGATGAAGGTGTTCAAATTCACGGTGGTTACGGATTTATGGCAGAGTACGAGATTGAAAGAATGTACCGCGATTCTCGTATTAACCGTATTTTCGAAGGAACGAACGAAATTAACCGCCTAATCGTACCAGGTACGTTCTTACGTAAAGCGATGAAAGGTGAATTACCATTACTACAAAAAGCACAAAAATTACAAGAAGAGTTAATGATGATGATGCCAGAAGAAGTAGGCGATGAGCCATTAGCACTTCAAAAATATTTAGTAAAGAACGCGAAGAAAATCGGTTTAATGGTAGCTGGATTAGCAGCTCAAAAATACGGTAAAGCATTAGATAAAGAGCAAGAAATTCTTGTGAATATCGCTGACATCGTAAGCAATCTTTACGCAATGGAATCAGCTCTTCTTCGTACAGAAAAAGCAATTAAAACAACTGGTCTTGAAAAGAATAAACAAAAAGTGTTATACACTGAAGTATTCTGCCAAGAAGCATTCAACGAAATCGAAGCAGATGCGAAAGAAACACTTATCGCAGTTGAAAATGGCGACATGCTGCGCATGATGTTATCATCATTACGTAAATTAACTCGCCACACACCACTTAACGTAATTCCGAAGAAGCGTGAAATTGCTGCGAAAATTTTAGAAGATGAGCGTTATACAGTTTAATAGATGAAAGAGAACCAGTGGCCTGTTGGCTGCTGGTTTTTTATTTTTATTGATGTTAAAAATAGTTTACATGATGTTAAAAATAAATTACAATTAGAATATAGAAAATAATGTAAAATGAGGAGAGGTTATGAAACAGAGTGGAACGTTACAAAATAATCTCGTTGTACTCCGAGCAGAAAAACGCTGGTCACAAACGGATTTAGCGAACCAAGCTGGGGTAAGTAGACAAACAATCGCTTCAATTGAAGCGAATCGTTACAATCCATCTTTAATTTTAGCTTTTGAAATTGCAAGTATTTTAGGTAAGGAATTTCATGAAGTTTTTCAATATAAGATAGAGGGGGAAACGGAATGAGTATTGTAGTAGGGATAATAATCTCAGTAGCAGGACTAATAGGTGTTTTATATTCAACACGTTTTCAGAAGAATGAGGGGGAAGACGAAAGAGGCGAGCATATTACGGGGAATGCAGCTAAAATTTCGTTATTTGTATTTTTACTTCTATATTTAGTTATCTTTTTAATTGGAAATCTATATTCATTGACAGGCGAACAATATAAACTAGCGAATTCATTTTTGTTAGCAGGGGTACTTTGTTCTTATGCTTTAACTATTGTAGTTTTGAAAAGAAAATATTAACTGGAAAAGGGCTGTTTTACATATGTATTTGTAAACGGCTCTTTTTTATGGAGGTACAGGAGATGAGCGTAATAAAAGCAGGAACAGTTCATCAAATAGCATTTTTCCCGCATCTATTTCCAATCAACTGTTATTTTGTTGAGGAGGAGGCTGGATTAACTTTAATTGATGCTGCTTTATCATTTTGTGGAAAGAAGATTTTAGAATCGGCCCAAAAAATTGGTAAACCGATTACGAATATTATTATTACTCATGCTCATGATGACCACATAGGAGCGCTTGATGTTATAAAGAAAGAATTGCCGGATGTTCCGGTTTATATTTCTAAAAGAGATGCTCATTTACTTGAAGGAGATATGGCACTGCAAAAGGGAGAACGAAACACACCGATAAAAGTGGGTGTGTCCAAAAAGATAAAGACGATTCCAGATATTCTTCTTCAAGAAGGAGGTAGAATTGGTTCTCTTTTAGCGATTGAGACTCCAGGTCATACACCAGGTTCAATGGCGTTTTTAGATACGAGGAATGATGCGCTAGTTGTTGGAGATGCGTTTCAAACGAGGGGAGGAGTGGCCGTTGCAGGACAAATAAAGTGGTTATTTCCGTTCCCTGTGTTTGGTACTTGGGATGCAGAAACGGCGTTAATAAGCGCTCAGAAATTACTGGAATATAGGCCGACTATATTGGCGACAGGGCATGGGAAGATGATTAAGGATCCGTTAGTGCAAATGCAACGGGCGATTGAAGAAGCGGAAAGGAATTTAACAAGAAAGAGTCTCAAATAATTTTGAGGCTCTTTTTGCTAGATGATATTATTTTGCTGGTTTTAAAAATGTGTATATGGCTAAGGAAAAACAAAGGAAAATAAATGCGATAGGATCTTGATATGGATTAGGTTCAGAGCCCTTCTGGATTTCTGTAAGGAAGTCATGTGTTTTCATGTTCATTTCTCCTTTAATTAATAAGTTTTATATGATGCGAGGGTTATGGTGGATAGATAAGGAATTTTTGGAATTTCATCTAATAATTATTCTATAGTAATCTAATTCCTAAATCTATAGAATGCAAAGTTTTCGTGATATGTAAAATTGCATATTATTCTTGTTTTGGTTTTTGTTATGTTGTTTATATGTATATTAAGAACTAAAGATTATTATGAATTAAAACAAGTGGAGGAATAGTATGAGTAAAACAGTATTAGAGGCTTATAGCGTAGAAGAGAGGATAGACAATTTAACATATAAAAATTTATTAGTAATGATAGCAAGTATTTTGGGGTTCCTATTAATGGGGGGATTATTCCTTGCTTTAGCTCTTGGAATTTTTGGAGAAGAGGTATTACGTGCTAATTTAGAGGGATATTATTTACTTCTATTTGATGCGGCTGTGGTTGCTATTGTTTTATTTGCTTATAAACCAGTGCTTCATTTTATTAAGAACATTTGGGATGTATCTGTTTTAAAAAGTGGGAAAACCTACTTGTATTTATTACTAGGTTTTATCGTCATTGCATTAGCTCAGTATGTAATGTTAGAGCTGTTTAGCTTTGAAAGTGCAGGGCAGCAACGAGATCAATTAGGGGGAGAGACACTTCAAAATAGTGTGATACAAAGCATTATATATGTGTTAAGTGTGGCTATAATTACACCAGTTAAAGAAGAGGTTTTATATAGAGGGATTTTGTATCGATTTCTTGAAAAGAAATATAGTTTTCTAGTTGGTATCATTATTTCTTCCTTCATTTTTGGGATTTTTCATGGTGGTTTTCCAATTACGGCAACGATTATGGGGATTGTATTTGCTATGTTATATAAGAAGACACAGTCTATTGTACCTAGTATCATTTTACATATTGCATGGAACTTACTTGTGAGTATAAGCATGATTGTCTCTTTATAAAATTGAACGAATATTTAGCATAAAAGATGGATGGCTTAGCTATGCATCTTTTATTTTGTTTATAGGTAGGAAAAGTTAATTCATGCATACAATCCAAAAAGAACCAAATACTAATGACGAATGAACAAAGAAAGGTAGGAGTATCCTATGCAAAATTTAACAGAGCTTGAAGTGGAAAATTTACGTCATTTAATTGGTGGTCATGCGACGATTATTAACAAATTGGACCAGTATGCACAGGCTTGTACAGATCCACAGCTAAAGCAAATGCTACAAAAGGATGCACAAGATGCACGAAATACGAAACAGCAATTAATGACTTTTCTAGGATAGGAGGAAGAGAGAAATGAATGAAAAAGATATGGTAAATGATTATTTAGCAGGGTTAAACTCAAGTTTAACAAGTTATGCAAATTATATTTCTCAGTCTGATAACGAACAGTTACATCAAACGTTAATTCAAATTCGTAATCAAGATGAGATGCGTCAACGTAATATGTATGAATATGCAAAGCAAAAAAGTTATTACAAGCCGGCAGCACCTGCTAATCCAATGATTGTGCAGCAATTGAAAAGTCAATTAAGTGCGGAATAGTGTGATGAATGAAACGAGCGAATGGATTCGCTCGTTTTTTTGTTTGGTATATGTCAATAAATACATAATAAATATTTTTTCAGTTGTAACAAATATGACGAAAATTAAATATAACAATTCACAAAAAGGACAAAAAATTTGCTCAATATTTCACAAAGTATCCATGGTTTCTATCGTGAGAACCTCTATAATTAGGGGTGTAAAGAACGAAAGAAATAGACTACATGATCAATTAGGAGAGATTGCTATGAATAGAAACACAAGAAAAATTGCAATTATCGGTACTGGATTAGTTGGATCAAGCTGTGCGTATTCCATTGTAAACCAAGGGATTTGCGAAGAGCTATTGTTAATTGATATAAATCATGAACGTGCAGTTGGAGAAGCGATGGATTTATCGCACTGCATTAACTTTACAAATACAAGAACAAAAGTATATGCCGGAAGCTATGAAGACTGCAAAGATATGGACATTGTTATTATTACAGCAGGACCAGCGCCGAAGCCTGGACAAAGTCGTTTAGACACTTTAGGAGCCAGCGCTAAGATTATGGAGGGTGTTGTTGGCGGCGTAATGGAAAGTGGATTTGATGGCATTTTCTTACTCGCATCGAACCCAGTTGACATTATTACATATCAAGTGTGGAAGCTATCTGGATTACCTAGAAATCGTGTGATTGGTACAGGTACATCACTAGATTCTTCTCGCTTAAGAACAATTTTATCTGAAATGTTACATGTAGATCCTCGTAGTATTCATGGGTATTCATTAGGAGAACATGGTGATTCTCAAATGGTTGCTTGGTCTCACGTAACTGTTGGTGGAAAATCAATTCTGCAAATTTTAGAGGAACAAAAAGAACGCTTAGGTGAAATAGATTTAGATGAAATTGTTGAGAAGACTGCAAAAGCTGGATGGGAAATTTATAAGCGTAAAGGAACTACTTATTACGGAATCGGAAATTCTTTAGCTTATATTGCGCGCTCAATTTTCAATGATGATCACCGTGTTATCGCTGTTTCAGCTATTTTAGATGGTGAATATGGCGAATACGATATTTGTACAGGAGTACCAGCAATTATTACTAGAGACGGTGTAAGAGAAGTTGTAGAACTAAACTTATCAGAAGATGAAGAAAGTCGCTTTGCAAAATCAAACGATGTTTTACGCGATTATATGAAAACAATTGGTTACTAAATTATAGGAGAAGGTGAAACAAATGAAGGAATATATAATGTCTCGTGTGTTTAAAGCTTCTGCCGGAATCGCACAGGGTATTTTCGTATCCCTTGGAATTGGTTTACTGATCGAAAATATAGGAAGAATTGTTGATATACCATTACTTATTACAATCGGAGTCGTTGCAAAATCACTTATGGCACCAGCAATTGGAGCCGGGATTGCCTTTATGCTCGGTGCAAACGGACTCGTAATTTTCTCAGCGATGGTAGCTGGAGCAATTGGAGCTGGTTCCATTTCAATTACTGAAGCTGGTCTCATCATTAAAACAGGTGAACCAATCGGTGCATTATTAACAGCGACTTTAGCAGTTTATATTGGTAAACGATTAAGTGGAAAAACTGCTTTAGATATGATGCTCGTTCCATTTGCAGCAATATTAGGTTCTGGTTTAGTCGGTATTTGGTTAGCTCAAAATATTAGCCCAGTTTTAAATACAGTTGGAGCATTCATTAAAGATAGTTCAGCTGGTAGCCCGTTTATCGCTTCTATCGTGATTGCTGTAGTTTGGGGATTGTTACTTATCTCTCCAGCTTCATCAGCTGCGTTAGCGATAGCGCTTAGCTTAGATGGTGTTGCAGGCGGTGCAGCACTTGCAGGGTGTGTTGCTCAATTTATCGGATTCTCTGTTATTTCAGCGAAAGAAAATAACTTAGGTGGCATATTAGCCCAGGCACTTTGTACTCCAAAAGTGCAGTTACCGAACATTACTAAAAATCCAATGATTCTCGTCCCAACTGTCGTCGCCAGTGCAATAGTTGGCCCAGTATCGGCACTAATTTTCCAACTGGAAGCAGGAAAAGAAATTGCAGGTCTTGGATTAAGCTCTCTTATCGCACCAATTAATTTAATTTCCAGCCAAGGGTGGGAAGTTGTCCCAGCGATGGTAATCACTTATATCATCATTCCAGTAGCTGTTTCTTATATACTGTACATTGCTCTTAAAAAAGCAGGTCGTATTCATTCTGGTGATATGACTGTACCGCAATCTTAATTTGAAAATCTCCTTAATATAGAGAAAAGCAGACTGAAGCCACAGTCTGCTTTTTTACATTTTTTGATTTTGTTTTACTGGAACACGTACGGTTTCTTTTGCTAATAATAGCTGAACACCAAAGTATAGTACGCTTGCAAGCGTCATTCCAGAAATGGCGTCTACAAATGCATGCTGCTTCGTAAATAATGTTGATAAAATAATAAGCGTACCGAAGAAAGTAAGGATGTAATATTCCAAAGTATGCTGTTCTCTACGCTTAAAGGCAGCTAACATAATTACAAATGTCGTAAGGACATGAATGCTTGGGAAGCAGTTTACTGGATGATCAATACTATAAATATAGCGGACTAGTTCGGAAAATACATCTGTTCCAACGACGGTTGGGCGTGGTACAGTTGTCTGCCAAAAAAAATAAATCGAAAAACAAGCAAGTTTTCCAAGAATTACACTACTTAAAGTGACATAATATTGCTTTCGATCAGCAAAACAGTAATAAATAAGTGCACCGTATAAGTATGGAAACCAAAGTAAGTAAGGAATAATAAATGCTTTCACAAATGGAATCCAATCATCTACTACAGTTGTGACATCTACTGCGTGAACAGTAGATTTATTTAATACATCGTAAAGGGGACTTACGAGTACGAGTAGAAGTATATAACTTAACGGAAGAAGAGATGAAAGTTTAAATTTCTTCATGATAATCTCCTATGTTTTAGTAATGTAAATAAATTCAATTGATTATAATATAGAAAATCCAATTGGGCTATCGATTTTACTTACATTTTCTTGAATTCACCTTACATTTTTGTCACTTGACTTAAAAGAGGGGGAGGGTGCTATATGAAGCGTTCACTGTATTTCTTAGTTTTTATATTGTTATGCCTAGTGAGTACTGGGTGTGCAAAGGATAAAGAAGGAGAGAATTTAGAATATAACGGGAGAGCACTCGTCATTGGAGTTGTTGGTGAAAAGCCGAAAGATACATTTAGAAATATAAAGTTTGAAAAAGTGAAGTTAGAGGAATTGGAAAAGAAAGCTAAGGAAGTGGATGGTTTTCTAATAATGAAAGATCACTTTCAAGAAGCCTCAACAGAGCAGTATAAAGATGTATTTTCATCGCTAAAGAAACCAGTATTTTTTATTGGTTTACAAGATAAATCATATTCAACTTTTATTACAAAAGGGATAGAGTATAACAGTGCACGAAAAGATGTAAATGCTATGTACGCGCAAGGTTTTGCGAATATTGGAAGTGGCGAAGGGCAACAATGGGGAGTAGGTTTATTGAATGGTGGAAATACAGAAGAAAGTATTCATAATATGTATATAGTAGTATTTCAAACCATTTCGGACTATTTAAGTCGATGATGAAGGAGCCTGTAAAAGGACTTCTTATTTTTTAAATAAAGTGAAACTTTAATCAGTGGGGGGTGTCCATCCCCCACTGATTATTAGCCCGCACCAATCGGGCTTTTACGGGCAGTTATCTCCCACCTAACTTCCTCGCATTTGCCGAATTTCGAGGTGGGAGTCTTACTGCCCGCAAATAGCGGGATAAACGTTTGTTTAAGATATATGTTCGGTATAGAAAATCATGTATTCCAAAGGTGATATAGAAAAACATGAAATTAATCAAACGTTTGTTTAAGAGGTATGTTCGGTATGGAAGAATTCATGTATTCCAAAGGTTGGGGTAGAAAAACATGAAATTAATCAAACGTTTGTTTAAGGTATATGTTCGGTATAAAAGAATCTACGTATTCCGAAGGTTGAGGTAGAAAAATATGAAATTAATCAAACGTTTGTTTAAGATATATGTTCGGCGTGGGATGAGAAAAAATTTTTAAAAAATTATATATTTATTTTTTCTTAATAAATGGCGGAAAAATAAGAAAAATTAGCAGGATTATTAAAAATTATCACGAAATAAGTAAAAGTTTAGCGAATAATCGTTTGAAATAATAAAATGTTTTCTATATGATAAAGGTAAAGGTTAGTAAAAAAGTAGGTGAATTTATGACAGTAACATTTTATTCATATCCAAAATGTGGCACATGTCAAAAAGCAAAGAAATGGTTTGAGGCAAACGATGTAGCATATGAGATGATTCATATTGTTGAAAATCCACCGTCAAAAGAAGATTTACGTAATTTACATGAGAAAAGTGAATTACCATTAAAAAAATTCTTTAATACAAGTGGAATGCGTTACCGCGAACTTGGTTTAAAAGATAAGTTAAAGGATGCAAGCGAAGACGAAATGTATGAGCTTTTAGCATCTGATGGCATGTTGATTAAACGTCCAATTGTAACAGATGGAACGAGTGTAACACTTGGTTTTAACGAAGAGCAGTTTGAAAGTGTGTGGAAAAAGTACCAATAAGGTATTTTTACATAATTAATACATTCACTGGAGGTACAGTCATGAGCATTCCAAATAATTTACGTTACTCTGAAGAACACGAATGGGTAAAAACAGAAGGTAATGCGGTTGTTATCGGTATTACTCATTTTGCGCAAGGTGAGTTAGGCGATATCGTATTCGTTGAACTTCCTGAAGTAGGTGCAACAATCCAAGCTGACGAGCCATTCGGAAGCGTAGAATCTGTTAAAACAGTTTCTGAATTATACGCACCTGTAAGTGGTAAAGTTGTAGCAGTAAACGAAGAATTAAGTGACCAACCAGAACTAGTTAACGAATCTCCATACGAGGGTGCATGGATGGTTAAAGTTGAACTTTCTGATGCAAGCCAAGTTGAGAAGTTATTAACTGCAGAAAAATATGCAGAAATGACAAACCAAGACTAATTATAGTCGAAGAAAAAGGACAGCCTTTGTGCTGTCCTTTTTTATGTTGTGTACATAATGAATTTAAAAACATATATATTAATTATTATGTAGGAGAACGTTTTTGAAAAACTTTTTTCATGTAGGCTTCATGCTGAGCAAGCCGCTTGAGCTTTTCGTTATGATCCAGCTCCAGCGGCTAGAACAGTCGGTCATTTCACTCCTTCACTTGAGGCAAAGAGCGCCTCTAGTTCAGGAGTTCCAATGCCCTCCTGTTCTGAACGAGCCGCTTGCGCTTTTCTTTTGCAAAAATAAACAGGAAACAACATGAAAATAACGAATATACTATATACTAAGTTAAAGGTTGTATAGTATATGGTGATCGGGTGATGACATATGATTTATGTGGAAAAAGTCATTATTGTAGAAGGTAAATCGGATAGAAGAAAGATTGAATCTATTATTCGTGAACCAGTGGAAATTGTTTGTACAAATGGTACAATTGGTTTGTCGAAAATGGATGAGCTCATTGATCAATTTTTTGATAAGGACGTATATGTGCTAGTGGATGCTGATGATGCAGGAGAAAAGTTAAGGAAACAATTCCGAAAAGAATTTCCGCAAGCAGAGCATATTTATATTGATCGCTCGTATCGCGAGGTGGCGACTGCACCTTCTTCACATTTAGCAAATGTATTATGGGGAGCAGACATTGACGTTTATACAGAATATTTACGGTAAGGAATGATAGAAGTGATTGATTGGACAGGTGCCGAAGCTACAGCCCTAATAGGAAATGAAGAAAAAACAGTGTTATATGTGTATACACCAATGTGTGGAACATGCCAATTGGCAAAGAAGATGTTAACGGTCGTTGAGATGACGATTGAAGATTTGAAAATTGGAATGTTAGATTTAAATTATGCCCCGCATTTAGCGAAAGAGTATGGGATAGAAAGTGTACCGTGTTTACTTATTTTTGAAAATGGGACACTGATGAAGAAAATATATGCATTTCATTCGGTTGAATATTTATATACGGAATTAAAGTAGGCGGCAAAGTTTTTGCCGCCTCGACATATTTCTTGGGAAATATGTCGACATGCGTGATAGATACAGTATTTGTCGAGCGAAAATAACAGGATTGCCCTTTAATAAGAGGGAATGGTATGTAATAGAAAGTGATATGAGGGATGTGGTTTAGGATGAAATTATATTCTTTGCTTCAATCATTTGTAAATTACGCTAATGGTCAATATCATTTAGAACCGCTTTTAAGGCAAGGAGAAAGAACTGTTAATTTTCGTTTTGGAGATGAATGCTGTTCGTTACAAATTTCAAGAGATTATATAGAACTTTTGAAAGAGGCGAGAGGAACGGAACAAATCGTTTGTTTAGAGGAAGAGGATGTACAAAAGTTAGTGACTGGAAATATGAGGTTGCAAAAGTTAATGAGTGATGGACGGGTACAATATTCTGGAACGTATCGAACGATGTTATTAGTTGAATCGATGTTTCATATATGTAAACCGATGTCAGTCGGAGCTTAAAATTCTGAAGTTTCTTTTTTTACGAAAATTTCTGTTGACAGAGCGTGTGGATATTGATACAATTCAATTCATAAAATATAGACAATTTCATAAATTTTAAATCAGACGAAAATTTAATCTGATTTCTCTTATTAAGAGAGGTGGAGGGACTGTGCCCTGTGAAGCCCGGCAACCGTCAACTTATGTTGAAATGGTGCCAATTCCTGCAAAGCAAATGCTTTGAGAGATGAGAGAGAGGGATAATGTTGTTATATACGCATATAAACCTTTCTGCTTCTCTAGAAGCGGAAAGGTTTTTTGTTGTTTGAATGCGGAGGACATTCAAATAATAAGAGGAGCTATAACGATGGACTACACGCATGAAAAATAAAAAAATGCGGAGTCTATCCAAACAAAAAAGGGGTGAACATCATGATCTTATTAGAAAATGTAAAGAAAATATATAAGGCAAAAAGCGGTGATGTCACTGCTGTAGATAACGCCAACTTAAAAG
The DNA here is from genome assembly GCF_008042285.1 of Bacillus sp. AR13-1. Lineage (NCBI taxonomy): Bacteria > Bacillati > Bacillota > Bacilli > Caryophanales > Bacillaceae > Bacillus > Bacillus sp. AR13-1. Next base: position 78,639 of record NZ_QNUA01000007.1, on the reverse strand, counting down.
TAGATAAGGGTGAAATATTTGGTGTTATTGGATATAGTGGCGCTGGGAAAAGTTCGTTAATCAGATTGTTTAATCAGTTAGAGAAACCAACTTCTGGCCAAATTACAATTGCGAATCGTGTGATTTCAGCGATTACTGGAAATGAACTTCGTAAGGCAAGACAAGAAATCGGAATGATTTTTCAGCATTTCAACTTACTTTGGTCACGAACTGTGCGTGAAAATATCGCATTCCCACTTGAAATTGCAGGTGTCGATAAGGCGGAGAGAAGAAAACGTGTCGATGAGTTAATTCATCTTGTTGGATTAGAAGGAAGAGGAGACGCGTACCCATCTCAGCTAAGTGGTGGACAAAAGCAGCGCGTCGGGATTGCAAGAGCGTTAGCAAATAATCCACAAGTACTTTTATGTGATGAAGCAACGTCAGCTCTTGATCCGGAAACGACAGATCAAATTTTAGATTTATTGTTAGATATTAATAAGCGTCTCGGCTTAACAATTGTATTGATTACGCATGAGATGCACGTTATTCGCAAAATTTGTAATCGAGTTGCTGTAATGGAGAAAGGGAAGATCGTAGAAACGGGTCCAGTACTTGACGTATTCCGTAATCCACAGCAAGACATTACAAAACGATTTGTACAGCAGTTAACTGATTCTGAAGATACAAATGAAACGATTGAAAGTTTAATAGAAAAGTATCCAGATGGAAAAGTAATTCGTTTGCAGTTTGTCGGTGAAGCGGTAGAAAGACCGGTACTTCAAAGGTTAATGCAGCGCGGTGATATAGAAGTTAGCATTTTGCAAGGAAATATCGCGCAAACGAATAACGGATCTTACGGAAGTTTAGTCGTTCATTTAAATGGTGAAGAAACAGCGATCCAGCAAGCAATAGAAGGGATTCATCAAGATCAAGTAGAGCTGGAGGTGATTGCACATGGATAAGTTAATCGCAAATATTGATTGGAATCAAATGTTAGAAGCAACTGGTGAAACGTTATATATGACGGCAATCGCAGCACTTGCCACATTTGTTTTAGGACTTATTTTAGGACTATTACTCTTTATGACAGCGAAAGATAATTTATGGGAAAATAAAGCGATTAATACGGTGATTGGAGCGTTCGTAAACATTTTCCGTTCTATACCGTTCATCATTTTAATTATTTTATTAATCCCGTTCACAAAGATTCTTCTTGGAACAATACTCGGAGCGAGTGCAGCGCTGCCAGCTTTAATTATTGGAGCGGCACCATTTTACGCGAGAATGGTTGAAATCGCGCTTCGTGAGATTGATAAAGGTGTAATTGAAGCTTCAAAAGCGATGGGAGCAAAAACAAGCACAATTATTTTGAAGGTGTTAATTCCAGAATCGTTACCAGCGTTAGTATCTGGTATTACGGTTACGACTATTGCTTTAGTAGGCTATACAGCAATGGCAGGTGTTGTTGGTGCTGGTGGTCTTGGAACACTTGCTTACTTAGAGGGATTCCAGCGTGGAAATAACGATGTAACAATCGTTGCGACAATTTGTGTATTACTCGTTGTATTTTTAATTCAGTGGATTGGTGATAGTTTAACGACTCGAATAGATAAAAGATAATGAACACAGGGGGATATTTCAAATGAAAAAATTATTACTTACAGCACTTATTTCAACTTCAATTTTTGGGTTAGCTGCTTGTGGCGGGAAAGATAAAGATGAAAAGAAACTTGTTGTTGGTGCTTCTAACGTACCGCACGCTGAAATTTTAGAAAAGGCAAAACCGTTACTTGAGAAAAAAGGAATTGAGCTAGAAATTAAAAAATTCCAAGACTACGTATTACCAAATAAATCGTTAGCGGATAAAGAATTAGATGCAAACTACTTCCAGCACATTCCGTATTTAGAAAAAGAGATTAAAGATAAGAAATATGATTTTGAAATAGCAGGAAAAATTCATTTAGAACCGATTGGTGTGTATTCTCAAAAATATAAGAGCTTAAAAGAACTTCCAAACGGGGCGACAATTATTATGAGTAATTCTGTTACTGATCATGGTCGTGGTTTAGCAATTTTACAAAAAGAAGGCATTTTAAAAATTAAAGACGGAGTAGAGCCAGTTAAAGCAACTCCAAAAGATATTGCGGATAATCCGAAAAACTTAAAGTTCAAAACAGATATCGAGCCTGGTTTATTGCCACAAGTGTATAACAATAAAGAAGGCGATGCGGTTCTAATTAATTCTAACTATGCAATTGATGCGAAATTAAACCCAGAAAAAGACGCGATTGCAATTGAAGGAAATGATTCTCCATACGCAAACGTAGTAGCTGTTCGTAAAGGCGATAAAGATAAAAAAGAGATTAAAGCTCTTATAGAAGTACTGCATTCTAAAGAAATTGAAGACTTTATTACTAAAGAATATAAAGGGGCAGTTGTTCCTGTAAAAGAATAATTGCGGAAAAAGGGCTGGTGTATGCCGGTCCTTTTTTTACTACATAACTATAGGGGAGAAGGGGACATCATATGAAAAAGATTCTATTGTCAGTTGTTACAGCACTGTCTGTATTTACATTAGCTGCTTGCGGGGGGAAAGATGAGAATAAGCTTGTCGTTGGCGCTTCTAATATACCGCACGCTGTTATTTTAGAAAAGGCACAGCCAATATTAGAGAAAAAGGGCATTAAGTTAGAGATAAAAAAATTCCAGGATTATGTTTTACCAAATAAGGCATTAGCTGATAAAGAAATCGATGCAAATTATTTTCAACATATCCCTTATTTAGATAAAGAGATTCAAGAAAAAGGATACAAAATTGTAAATGCAGGAAAAATTCATTTAGAGCCAATGGGCATTTATTCTAAGAAATATAAAAGCTTAAAAGAACTTCCAGATGGCGGAACAGTTATTATGAGTAATAACGTAGCGGAGCGTGGCCGTATGCTCGCATTGTTACAAAAAGGCGGCGTTATTAAATTAAAAGACGGTGTAGATGTTGTTAAAGCAACAGTAAAAGATGTTGTAGAAAATCCGAAAAATTTAAAGTTTAAAACAGATGTAGAACCTGGACTTTCACCGAAGCTGTACGAAAACAATGAAGGTGATGCTTTATTTATTAATTCAAACTACGCAATTGATGCGAAATTAAATCCAACAAAGGATGCAATCGCAATTGAAGGATCAGACTCTCCTTACGCAAATATTATCGCAGTTCGTAAAGGTGACGAGAAGAAAAAAGAAATTAAAGAGCTAGTAGAAGTGCTACATTCAAAAGAAATTCAAGATTTTATTAACAAAGAATATAAAGGTGCTGTACTTCCTGTGAACGAATAGGTGCTGGAAAGGGCTGGGGATAATCCAGTCCTTTTTTCTTTATATATATAAGAAGAAAGGTGTATCATAAGAGGATGTAAAGGAAATACTTATATACATTTGTGAAAAAATTGTTACATTTTCTTAGTGTTTGCGATATCATTTTATTTGCTATAAGATTAGAATGAGAATAAAATGAGAATATGAACGTTTTAGTAATTTTTAAAATGTATATAGAGGATTAATGGAGGTATTGAGATGGCTGGTTCTACATTAACGGTTAAAGACTTACACGTATCAATCGACGGCAAAGAAATTTTAAAAGGTGTAAACCTTGAAGTGAAAGGTGGAGAAATCCACGCAATTATGGGACCTAACGGAACAGGTAAATCAACTTTATCTTCTGCGATTATGGGTCACCCAAAGTATGAAGTAACAGAAGGTAGCATCATCATCGACGGTGAAGATGTATTAGAAATGGAAGTAGATGAGCGTGCGCTAGCAGGTCTATTCTTAGCAATGCAATATCCAAGTGAAATTAGCGGAGTAACAAACGCTGACTTCTTACGTTCTGCAATTAATGCACGTCGTGAAGAAGGCGAAGAAATTTCTCTTATGAAATTTATCCGTACATTAGATAAAAACATGGAATTCCTAGAAATGGATCCAGAAATGGCACAACGTTACTTAAACGAAGGTTTCTCTGGCGGTGAGAAAAAACGTAATGAGATTCTTCAATTAATGATGATCGAGCCAAAAATTGCAATCTTAGATGAAATCGACTCAGGTCTTGATATCGATGCATTAAAAGTTGTATCAAAAGGTATTAACCAAATGCGCGGCGAAGAGTTCGGCTGCCTAATGATTACGCATTACCAACGTTTATTAAACTACATCACTCCAGACTTCGTTCACGTTATGATGAACGGTCGTATCGTTAAATCTGGTGGCCCTGAGCTTGCACAACGTCTAGAAGCTGAAGGTTACGACTGGATTAAAAAAGAATTAGGTATTGAAGACGAAACAGCAGAGCAAGAAGCGTAAGAGAGGAGCATAAACATGACAATCGGTACATTACCTTTCGATCAAGAAACAATCCGTCAGCGCGCAAGCGAAGTAAACGAAGCTGCTTGGTTGACTGAGTTCCGCTTACAAGCTCTTGCACAAGCAACTGAACTTCCAATGCCAACGCCTGATAAAACGAAAATTGAAAAATGGGACTTTATCGGAAAAGGCGACGCTGCTAAGCAAGAGCCTGTAAGTTCTTTAACAGAGCTTCCAGAAGCAGTGAAAAACTTAATCGATGAAAATAACAGCGTATTAGTACAACGTGCTGGTACAACTGCGTTCGTTTCTTTAGCAGACGAAGCAAAAGAAAAAGGTGTTATTTTTACAGACATCGTAACAGCTGCAACAGAGCATGCTGAATTAGTACAAAAGTACTTAATGAAAGACGGCGTGAAAGTAGACGAGCATCGTCTAACTGCACTTCATGCTGCATTAATCAACGGCGGTGCATTCGTATATGTTCCGAAAAACGTTGTTCTTGAAACTCCACTTCAAGCTGTATTCTTAGTAGACGGCGAAGAAGCTAACGTATATAACCACGTATTATTCGTAGCTGATGCGAACAGTACTGCAACATATGTAGAAAACTACGTTGCAAATGAAAATGCTAAAGGTATTGCAAATATCGTAGCAGAAGTAATCGTGGAACAAGGCGCACAAGTGAAATTCGGTGCGGTTGATCTATTAGCAAAAAACGTAACAACTTACGTTAACCGCCGCGGAATTATTGGACGCGACGGCCGCATTGATTGGGCTCTAGGCCTTATGAATGACGGAAATACAATCTCAGAGAACGTTACGAACTTAATGGGCGACGGATCATATGCTGATACAAAAACAGTAACAATTGGTCGTGGTAACCAAACACAAAACTTTACAACTAAAGTTGTTCACTTCGGTAAACACTCTGAAGGTTGGATTTTAAAACACGGTGTACAAAAAGATAGTGCAACATCTATCTTTAACGGAATTGGTAAGATTGAACACGGTGCATCTAAATCAAATGCACAACAATCTTCTCGCGTTCTTATGTTAGATGAGAAAGCTCGCGGTGATGCAAACCCAATTCTTTTAATCGACGAAGATGATGTAATGGCAGGTCACGCAGCTTCAGTAGGCCGCGTAGATCCATACCAATTATACTACTTGATGAGCCGTGGGATTCCAAAACGCGAAGCAGAACGTTTAGTCATCCATGGATTCTTAGCACCTGTAGTAAATGAGCTTCCAATTGAAGGAGTAAAGGCACAGCTTGTTGAGGTAATTGAAAGGAAAGTTCGCTAATGAATATTCATGAAATACGCAAACAGTTTCCAATTCTTGATCAAAAAGTGAACGGCAAACAACTTGTTTATTTCGATAGTGCAGCAACTTCTCAAAAACCAATTCAAGTCATTGAAACGTTAGAACGTTATTATAAAGAATATAATTCTAACGTGCATCGCGGTGTTCATACGCTCGGTACGAAAGCTACCGACGCGTATGAAGGTGCACGTGAGAAAGTTCGCAAGTTTATTAATGCGAAATCAATGGAAGAGATTATTTTCACGCGCGGAACGACAACTGCATTAAATACAGTAGCAGCTAGCTATGGTCTTGATAATGTAAAAGAAGGCGATGAAATCGTCATCTCTTACATGGAGCACCATAGTAACATCATTCCGTGGCAACAAGTTGCGAAGAAAACTGGTGCAACTTTAAAATACCTTCCGCTTCAACTAGACGGTACAATTTCTTTAGAAGATGTTCGTCAAACAGTTACACCGAATACAAAAATCGTTTCTATCATGCACGTTTCTAACGTACTTGGAACGATTAACCCTGTAAAAGAAATCGGAGCAATCGCACATGAAAACGGTGCAATCATGATCGTTGATGGAGCACAAAGTGCACCTCATATGAAAGTGGATGTACAAGATTTAAACTGTGATTTCTACGCATTATCTGCTCATAAGATGTGCGGACCAACAGGTGTCGGCGTATTATATGGTAAGAAAGAATTGCTAAACAATATGGAACCAATTGAATTTGGTGGTGAAATGATTGATTTCGTAGACTTACAAGAGTCTACTTGGAAAGAGCTTCCGTGGAAGTTCGAAGCAGGTACACCGATTATCGGTAATGCAATTGGACTTGGTGCGGCAATTGATTTCCTAGAAGAAATCGGTCTTCATAATATTGAAAAGCATGAACATGAATTAGCGCAATACGCTTTAGAGAGACTATCAGAAGTAGATGGCGTTACAATTTATGGTCCAAAGCATCGCGCTGGTCTAGTTACATTTAATATTGAAGACGTACATCCTCACGATGTAGCAACTGTATTAGATGTAGAAGGCATTGCGGTTCGCGCAGGACATCACTGTGCACAACCGCTTATGAAGTGGCTAAAAGCTTCTTCTACAGCACGTGCGAGCTTCTATTTATATAATACAAAAGAAGAAATTGATACATTTGTTGAATCACTAATCAAGACAAAGGAGTATTTCACAAATGTCATTTAATAATTTAGATACGTTATATCGTCAAGTTATTATGGATCATTATAAAAATCCTCGTAACCATGGCGTGTTAGAAGATAGTGTTACCGTTAACTTGAACAATCCAACTTGCGGCGATCGTATTCAACTTACGATGAAAGTAGAAGAGGGTATTGTACAAGAAGCGAAGTTTGAAGGCGAAGGATGTTCAATTTCAATGTCTTCAGCTTCAATGATGACACAAGCAGTAAAAGGAAAGAAAATTGAAGAGGCCCTTAAGCTTTCTAAAATTTTCTCTGACATGATGCTAGGAAAAGAGTATGATGACAGCATTGATTTAGGAGATATTGAAGCATTACAAGGCGTATGCAAGTTCCCGGCACGTATTAAATGTGCAACATTAGCGTGGAAAGCGTTAGAAAAGGGCTTAAACGAAGATAAGTAATGTTAAAGGTTCCTAAAAACGAGGTTATATAAGGAGGGACACACCAACATGGCGAAGCAACTGCCAGATATCGGCGATTATAAATATGGTTTCAAGGATAAAGACGTTTCGATTTTCCGTGCTGGACGCGGTTTAACAAAAGAAATCGTTGAAGAGATTTCACGTATGAAAGAAGAACCACAGTGGATGTTAGACTTCCGTTTAAAATCACTGGATAAGTTCTATGAAATGCCAATGCCACAATGGGGCGGCGACTTAAACGACTTAGATTTCGATGAAATTACGTACTACGTAAAACCATCTGAGAAATCTGAGAAGTCTTGGGATGAAGTACCTGAGGAAATTAAAGCGACATTTGATAAATTAGGTATTCCTGAAGCTGAGCAAAAATATTTAGCTGGTGTATCTGCACAGTACGAATCTGAAGTTGTATACCACAACATGAAAGAAGACCTAGAAGATCTAGGAGTCGTCTTCAAAGATACAGATAGCGCATTAAAAGAGAACGAAGATATTTTCCGTGAGCATTTCGGAAAAGTAATCCCACCAACAGACAACAAATTCTCTGCATTAAACTCTGCAGTTTGGTCTGGTGGATCATTCATCTACGTTCCAAAAGGTATTAAAGTTGATACACCACTTCAAGCGTATTTCCGTATTAACTCTGAAAATATGGGACAATTCGAGCGTACGCTTATCATCGTAGACGAAGGCGCACACGTACACTACGTAGAAGGTTGTACAGCACCTGTTTACACGACTAACTCACTTCATAGTGCGGTAGTAGAAATCATCATTAAGAAAGATGCATATTGCCGTTATACAACAATCCAAAACTGGGCGAACAACGTATACAACCTAGTTACAAAACGTGCGGTTTGTGAAGAAAACGCAACGATGGAATGGATTGACGGTAACATCGGATCTAAATTAACGATGAAATACCCAGCAGTTATCTTAAAAGGCGAAGGCGCTCGTGGTTTAACATTATCTATCGCGATTGCTGGTAAAGGCCAACACCAAGATGCTGGTGCGAAAATGATTCACTTAGCACCAAACACGTCTTCAACAATCGTTTCTAAATCGATTGCGAAGCATGGTGGTAAAGTAACTTACCGTGGTATCGTACAATTCGGACCAAAAGCGAAAAACTCTCGCTCTAACATCGAGTGTGACACGTTAATCATGGATAACCAATCTACATCTGATACAATTCCTTACAACGAAATCAAAAACGATTACGTTTCACTTGAGCACGAAGCGAAAGTATCTAAAGTATCAGAAGAACAATTATTCTACCTAATGAGCCGCGGTATTTCTGAGCAAGAAGCTACAGAAATGATCGTAATGGGCTTCATCGAGCCATTCACTCGCGAACTTCCAATGGAATACGCAGTTGAAATGAACCGCCTAATCAAGTTTGAGATGGAAGGTTCTATTGGTTAATATTTAAAGTGGAAGCGGCTCGTTCAGAATGTGAGGGGGATGGAGCTTCTGACGTAGAGGCGCTTTTTGCCTCATAGGAAGAAGTGAAGCCACCGAACATTCTAGCCGCTGGAACTGGATAATATATGTATGAAGAAAGCGCCCTGCTGTGCAGGGCGCTTTTTTATGTTCTATAAGCTGAGATGGGTATATACCCCGAACCTAAATCGTATCCACCTTATCCACAGATTTAATACGCTCCCAAATATGTTTCATCCCAATGAAAGAACCATATCCAATTAAAGCACCTAGCATATTCAATATGATGTCATCAATATCAAAAACACCAGTAAAAGTAAGGAGTTGTAACGATTCAATTAATAAAATAAACTTAATGAAAATTTTTGATGCCATTTTTACATTGTTTATTTGTTTAAATAATAAAGGTAGAAGGAATCCGAATGGGATAAATATGATGATGTTTCCTAATGTATTCATAAGTACGATGTCTAGATTATAAGAATCAAATTCAGTTAAATAGCGGATTGTACTTCTGAAAGGAACTAAGTTTATTAACCCACCGTGTATAGAATGCCAGTCACCTGTTTCAAAGAAGTACTTCAGATTACCAAAGTAAAAAGCTGGCCTCCCGAGCAACAGTTTAAATAATAAAACAAATGAATACGGTAAAAATAATCCCCAACCAATCCACTGTACATATTTTTGCGTAGAAGATTGCATCGCTTTTTCAATTTCAGTTCCTAAAGTAGAGGCTTCTCCGAAGTTTTGAATGGCTAATGTAGTAGCTTCTTCTTCAGATTTTCCTTGATCGAGAAATTCTTGTTTTAAACTTGTAAGATGATCGTAAATTTCGAAGTAAAGTTCGTCTCTATCAGGTTGCGATAGGTTTGTTTTTTGAACGATACTCTTTATGTATTCTTCAATCGTCATTAATTTAAAGCTCCTTTCTGACAAGTTTTAATAAGAGTTGTAACTGAATCCCATGCTGTTAGTTTTTCTTCTAAAATTTTCTTCCCGCTCGTAGTAATGCGATAAAATTTTCGTTTCATACCAGTTTCAGATTCACCCCAGTATGAATTGATGAAATCCTTTTGTTCCAAGCGTTTGAGTGCTGGGTAGAGTGTACCTTGGCTCATCGTGTATAAATCATTGCTGTTTTCTTTTAGCTTTTGAATAATTTCATATCCGTACGTATCGTGCTGTTTAATGATGGAGAGAAGTAAAATATCAATACTTCCTTTTAATATCTCTTTATCCATTTTATGGTTCACCACCTTGTGATGAGATTGTAACACGACATATGTCGTATTACAAGGTATATGTGTAGGGTAATACTCCATCTAGTAGGCAGCAAAAAGCTCTTCGCCAATCCGTCCAACAAACTTCCTGACAAATAGGTCCCCAACACCAACTAGAATCATTTCACAAAAATTCCCCCCTCAAACTAATCAACAGACTAGAAAAAGTAAAATAAAGTTTTCCATATTAAAAGGGCAATCTTTGGCTTTTTCTTATAATGCGAGTACAATGTAGAATAGCAAGAAAAGACGAAAAGTATTTACAGGATTATTGCGTACGTATAGCGTAAATGGCAGTAAGGAACTGAGAGGAGGTTTTTTCTCTGAATATAAATAAAGAAACAATCATCCACCTTTATCATACAAATGATATACATAGTCATTTTGAAAATTGGCCGCAAATTTCTCGGTTTGTACTAGGGGAGAAAAGGCGAAGACAGGAAGCGGGAGAGACTGTTTTAACTGTGGATATTGGCGATCATGTGGATCGTTTTCATAGTATTTCGGAAGCGACAAATGGACTTGGGAATACAAAATTATTAAATGAGGCGTTATATGATTATGTAACGATCGGAAATAATGAAGGAATTACATTGGCGAAAGAGCATTTGAATCGTCTATATGATGATGCTGGTTTTGAGGTGCTTGTAGCGAACTTATTTGAAAAAGAGGATGTACGTCCAGCGTGGGCGAAACCTTATAAATTACATACAACGACAGATGGGATTACGATTGCCTTTATTGGATTAACGGTAGCTTATCCAGAGTTTTATCATATGTTAGACTGGCATATTGAAGATCCAATCATTCATTTAGAGTCTATTTTAGAAGAAGTTAAGGATACAGCTCATATTACTGTTGTGCTTTCTCATCTTGGAAAAAGTATGGATGAGTATATGGCGGAGCATTATGATATAGATGTTATTTTAGGGGCACATACGCATCATTTATTTGAGCGTGGTGTTCTTGTGGATAATACCTTGCTTTGCTGTTGTGAAAAGTGGGGACATTACGTTGGTCACGTTCAGCTTACTGTGGATAAAGAGACGAAGAGACTGTTGAAAAAAGACGGTAGAGCGATTAAGACAGAACGGTTAGGTGCTTATAGCGAGCCGTTATCCACAATTGAAATGCTAAAGGAAGAAAGTAAACAGATAATGGCTGAGCCTGTCGTTCATTTAAAAGAATCATTGCCGGTTGATTGGTTTAAGGAGACGACGTTTTCTCATATGTTGGCAAGTGCACTTAAAGAGTGGTGTAATGCGGATGTTGGGATGGTGAATGCTGGTGTACTTCTTGAGGGATTAAATGAAGGTGTTGTGACGCGCGGAGATATTCATCGGATTTGTCCACATCCAATTAATCCATGTATGTTAAAAGTACCAGGGAAAACGTTAAGAGAAGTTATTTTGAAAGCGCGCCGCCCGAATATGGAGAATCTTGAGGTGAAAGGATTCGGATTTCGTGGAAAAGTAATGGGGAAAATGATTTACGATGGTTTGGAAGTGATTCCAGATACGATTCCAGGGAATAAAATTTTACTAGAAGATGTATTGATTAACGGCGAATCGCTGGAATTAGACCGGATATATACGGTAGGGACGATTGATATGTTTACATTCGGATACTTATACCCAGAGCTATCCACACTTTCTGACAAACAATATTATATGCCGGAATTGCTTAGAGATGTACTAACAGACATGTTGATAACTTATACATCTTCAGTCAAACTATAGGCTAGTTAACTTGTAACACTCATTTTTCTCTTGTCATAAAGATAAGAAAGAGAGGAGTGTGAACTATGGTTAATGTAGAGCCAATTATAATTGATAACTATACGTTCATTGCTGTTAGCGTAAAACTTCCAAAGACAAATTTGCTAGCTGTAATGAGCGATAAAGGATATATTATGTGCGGTGCTTTAGATGTAGGTCTTCTAAATGAGAAGTTAGGTGATCGAGGAATTATTGCTGGCCGTGCGGTTGGTGTAAGAACGATTGAACAACTTCTTGAAGCACCGCTGGAATCAGTAACGACTGGAGCCGAAGCTTTAGGTATTCCGGTAGGCACAATCGGAAAAGATGCACTATTAAAAATGAGATAAGCATATATCATCCCTCTTTCTTGCATAGAAATAATATAAGAAGGAGGGTTTTCTTATGGGCATATTTCGTTCGAAAAATTCGCGGTTTCGAAGGGGACCGATTTCCTTTCGGTATATACTGCTTATTTCATTTATTATTTTTATCGTAATGGTAGTTCAAGGTTTATGGATTGTAAATAAAAGTATTCAGCCAACGTTAATTAAGTATGGGGAAACAGAGACTCATAAAATGGCAACAGCAGTTATGACGAAAGCGGTAAAAGACCGGATTAATGAAGGGTTTGATGTAGATTCATTAATGAAAGTACAAACGGATAGGAACGGGAAAGTATCTACAATTGATTTAAATACAAAACAAGTAAATGAAATATTAACATCGACTACTGCATACATAGAAAAATATTTACAACAAGTAGAAAAAGGGGATACGAAAGCACTTGGTATTTTTGAAGAGAATGGGGTATCTATGTCAGTTCCTTTTGGGCGCATAACTGATAATGCGCTTCTTGGTAATATAGGACCAGATATTCCGATTAATTTTACGCCAATTGGTCATGTGAATACGGATATTAAACAATTAGTTGAGCCGCAAGGAATTAATAATACGGCGATCAAAATTATTATGGAAGTGGAAGTGACGTTACAAGTTATGATTCCGTTACGCACGAAAGAAATTAAGGTGAAGCAAAACATTCCGATTGCAACGCGCATCGTTCAAGGTGAAGTGCCTACTTATTACGGAAGCGGGGGAGTTGTTGTACCAGATAAAAAGAAAACGGATAATTAGTCAGTAGTGTTCTATTGATTTATATTTATAAAAAATAACCGTAGCAATTTGCTACGGTTATCTTTTTGTATTTGCTCGTTCTTTTCGTTCCCAAAGGCTTAAATGCATGTATGGATCGAAAGCCCATTCTGTATAGCCATTGTCTTTATACATGCCGAAATGTAAGTGAGGCGGGAATTTTCCAGCTGTACCAGGAGGACCGTAGCCGGTACTACCGACAAATCCGATTACTTTTCCTGGTTCGACAATTTGTCCGAGCTGTATTTCTTTAGAGAACCCGCCTAAATGAGCGTAATAGTGGTAATTATTATGAAGGTCACGAATACCAATGCGCCATCCACCAAGGCGATTCCATCCTTTTGTTTCAATAACGCCATAGCAAGTTGATCGTACTGGTACGCCATATCCAGCAAAAATATCGGTTCCTTCATGAATCCTCCTGCCGCCAAAGCTTCTACCAGCACCGAAAGTACTACGATAGCTATGGTCACTGCGAATCGGGAGAGGGAAAGCATTACCTTCTAAATTAATGCGTCCATAATGTTTATAAATTCGGGCGTATTCTGTAATTAATTCAACTGTTTTTGCACGTCTATAATATTCCCAAAGCATAATGTTAATACGGTCTTCCGACGTTCCTTGTTTCTTTAAAATAGTTGCTGCTGTATGCAGAAGATCACGGTCGTTATTTGCATTTGCAAATCCATCTTTGTCACCATCTAAACCCATTCCGCCAAATAGAGAAATTGTATGGGGGAGAGTATCATTACTATTAACAGGTCCAGCCCATATTTCAGGTTTGAAATAAAGGGAAATGATGGCATCTGGTTTTTTCGGTATATCTTTTCTTACGCTCCGTATGTTTCTTTCGTATTGATCCATTGCGGCTAAGTAATACCACGGAATACCGGAAGATTGCTCAGTTTCTTTATATAGTGCCATGCGCTTTTCATATATGCTTTGCTGATTATCTTCACCGTAAGCGATGTTTTGGTGGAGAAGAAAGCAAATCGAAAGCAAAAGAGAAATTTTTCGAAGCATGAAATAGACTCCTTTCACAACATCACTCTTTTTAGTGTGGGATATACGGAGTATTTCATTATAGGGAACGATTGGAAAAAATCTTAGAATCTTCATTTGAGCAAATCGCTTTCATACGTTAGAATAGATATGTTACATTGAAAGAAGCGAACACGGTAAACTATTTCATATTGTGCGGAGTTGATAACCATGACAAAACAAACAGAGTATAAGCGCAAGCCCGAATGGTTGAAAATTAAGTTAAACACGAATGAAAACTATACAGGCTTAAAGAAAATGATGCGTTCTAAGAATCTTCATACAGTTTGTGAAGAGGCGAAATGTCCGAATATTCATGAATGCTGGGCTGTAAGGAAAACAGCAACATTTATGATCTTAGGTGCGGTTTGTACACGTGCTTGTCGTTTTTGTGCGGTTAAAACAGGCTTACCAACTGAGCTTGATTTACAAGAGCCAGAACGCGTAGCAGATTCTGTAGTACAAATGGGCTTAAAGCACGTTGTTATAACAGCGGTTGCACGTGATGATTTAAAGGACGGCGGAGCAGCTGTTTTTGCTGAAACAGTACGCGCTGTTCGTCGTGAAAATCCATTCACGTCTATCGAAGTATTACCATCTGATATGGGTGGGGTAGAAGAAAACTTAAAAATGTTAATGGATGCAAAACCAGATATTTTGAACCATAACATTGAAACAGTACGTCGATTATCTAACCGAGTTCGCGCTAGAGCAAAATATGACCGTTCATTAGAGTTTTTACGTCGAGCAAAAGAAATGCAGCCTGATATTCCAACTAAATCGAGCATTATGCTGGGCTTAGGTGAAACGAGAGAAGATTTAATTGAAGCAATGGATGACTTACGTGCAAACAATGTGGATATTTTAACTCTTGGACAATACCTACAACCATCTAAGAAGCATTTACCAGTTATTAAATATTACCCACCAGCAGAATTTGCAGAGCTAAAAGAAATTGCACTTAGCAAAGGATTTAGCCACTGTGAAGCTGGCCCACTTGTACGTTCTTCTTATCATGCGGACGAGCAAGTACGTTCTGCAAAAGAAAAAACAGCAGAAGCGAAATAATGAAAAAAGAGAGCTAATCATTAGCTCTCTTTTTTCTTATACTCTAAAACTTTATTTTGACATGTGGATAAAATCTTTTTTAATTCCTCTGTGGATAATTCAATTGTAAATTCAGGTACACCAGGTGTAATTAAAATTTTATCGTAAGTATAAATTGAACTGTCCACAATAATCGTTACATTTTGTGAATAACCGAAAGGAGCTACACATCCAGGAGTGCAACCAGTCTCTTCTCTTAGCTCATTAGGAGAACAGAGAGATAAGCTCTCTCCTGTTATTTCTTTCATCTCTCCTCGGTTGAGGCGAGTGCCTTCTAACGTAAAGAATACGTAATGCTCCCCGGATTTTGATTTTAAAAATAAGCTTTTACTTGGAGTGCCTTGCAAACCAAGTCTTTCACGAACGATACGATCTGTTTCATAGTCAAGTACTGGTTCGTGTTCAAATTTTTCATAAGAAGCATTTGTTTTATGTAGTAAAGAAAGTACATCTTCATACATATGGAATGATACCCCTCTCTATTGTTAATACAGTCTCTTCTCGTGGCGTCAACTGAGTGTTTTGGAAAGGGATACTACTTGGACGATGCTTCCCATAATCGTTTTATGAAACTTTGTTCATCGATTGTAATTTCGTAAACATCAGGATTCGTTAAAGTTCTCCATTCACTAAAGCCGATCGTACGATCAAAGTGCTTTAAAATGAGCGTAAGTAAGTTTCCATGTGTAACGAGTAGTGTTGTAGTATGGTTTAACTTTAAAACGTCTTGGATAAGCGATATAGCACGGTCCGTTGCTTGTTTTGTTGACTCTCCGCCTGAAAAGGCAATATCTATGTTTGTAAAAGTAGATTCTAGTTTTTGCATCCAATCATCCATCGGAACGTTGCTTAATATACGTTCAGCTAATCGTTCATCCTCTTCGATAGATAGGTTAGCTTGAATCGCATAGGGCCGAATGGAATCGATAGCTCGGACAAATGGGCTCGAAATAATATGATCTATTTGTAGCTGATTTTCTAAGAGGAATGCAGCAAGGGTGTTAGCTTGATCTTTTCCGGCAAACGTTAATTCGGCATCACGTTTTTGTCCAGTTGCGGAACAATGTCGTATTACAATAATTTTCTTCATAATTCATCCCCATCTTTCAAGTTGACGCTATATACTTCGACAAATGTGGAAAAAATTCCTTTTTATTGGAAACGGAATAGTGATCTAAGTATGTGGAAAAGTAATGTGGATAATGAAAATTTGAGGTGCAATTATGAAAAAAATGATATGCATTGTATTCAGTATTTGTTTTCTCGCGCAATTGTCCACAACATATGCACAATCAAATCAAAAATTAGACTATCCAAGCAATCGAAATAAGCCATTTGTGAGTGAGGATGTGTTTTACGAACAGTTAGATAAAAAGGTGTATAAAGAATATAAAAATGCAGCATATAGTGTTCGGAAAAAGATTTTATTTAAAGAAGTGCCCGATGAAGAATTTTCTTTCAGACAAAAAACAGCCGTGGGTTGTCGGAGTAGCGTGGTGTTTCAAGATTTTTTTATTCACCCTGATCGCCAAGTTTACCCCGCATTAACGGGCAGCAAGACTCCCACCGCAAAATTCAGTTTTAAAGAAAAGTAGTTAAATGGGAGATCAACTGCCCGTAAAAGCCCGATTGGTTCAACTAATAATCAGTGGATAAACCCCCACTGATTAAAGTTTCACTTTATTTTTTCGCTTCCTTTTCTCAAGATGAAGTAGATGAGTTCCATAAGTACATCGTTATAGATGCGGAAACAAAGAGGGAGCTGCAAGGGGGGAAAAGTTATCATCACTACGAAAATCCATATAAAAAATAACCCACCAACTGGTGGGTTATTTTTTACTCTGGCACACTTACTAATTTCGCTTTCATTTTACGAATAAGAATGAAACCACCAATCGCGAAGAGAAGAGTAATTCCTTCTGCTACAAAGATGTTAATCATTTTTGTTTGGTAAAGTGCCGCGAAAAAGTCTACAAGTGCGTGGAATAATATAGCGTAAACAAGGAAAATGTATTTCTTTTGTTTTACTGCGTATACGACAAGCATTGTGAAGGCAATTTGCAGCACGAGTGCCATAATTCTTTCTAGGCTACCGAGTAAGTATAAATAGGCAGGTTGTTCTATTAACATATCCTTTACAAGATTTAATTGTGGTAGTTTTTCTGCCATTTGAGCGAAGCTACCATTGTTAATAGCATTAGCGAATATAAGTGTCTGCAATGCAGAGAATCCGCCAACTAAAATGGATTCAATCCCGCCATGACCAATTCCATAAGCGAAGCCATCTTTATATTCTAGATATTTTTTTAGTAGGAAGAAGAAGGCAACGAAGCGTCCTAATTCTTCAAAAATACCAGCAGTTAGTCCGCCATAAATTGCAAAGACATACGGATTTTCTAAAAATGGAGCGATTGCTGGATTACCACGCATAAATAGGTGGAACGGTGTTTCGAGAATTTGGGTAAATCCAATAAAGATAAGAACACCAACGCCGACCACTTTCCAATTAATATTATATTTTTTACGGAAATAAACGAGTACAATAATTGGGACCAGAACCGAAACAACGAGTTGAAATATGATGCTGGCAATTACAGTATTTGAAACCATACTTTCACCGCTTTCTAATATATGTACATATCTATTATGCATGAAATATGGGAGAGATGAAACTTTTAGAGATAAATGAATTTACTTATTGACTCTAACGTTGCGTCATACTTTATCGTATGTACTAAGGGGGAGATACACATGACAATGAAGGTAAAAGAAGTAGCTAATTTAGTTGGAATTAGTGTGCGCACACTGCATCATTACGATGAAATTGGGTTATTAACCCCAGACGAGACGACAGAGTCTGGATATCGTCTGTATTCCAATGAAAATTTAGAGACACTGCAGCAAATTTTATTTTTTAAAGAACTAGGCTTCCCTTTGAAGAAGATTAAAGAAATTATCATGAGTCCATCATTTGATCATGAAGAAGCGCTACAGCTTCATAAGAAAATGCTTCTTGAAAAGCGTGCCAGGTTAGATAAGGTGATAGCGACGATTAATAAAACAATTCAGCATACAAAAGGAGAGATTGATATGACGAATAAAGAGAAATTTGAAGGATTTGATTTTAGTCATAACCCGTACGAAGAAGAAGCACGTGAACGATGGGGAGATGAGGCTGTAGATAAAGCGAATAAAACAGCGAAGGGGATGTCTAAAGAGAAACAGGAGGAGTTTAATAATATTTACAGAAATCTAGCAACACTTCGAAATGGAGCACCTGATTCTAAAGAAGCGCAATCCGCAATCGGGGTATGGTACGATTACTTGCAAAACTTCGGTGAATATTCATTAGAAGCCTTTAAGGGGCTCGGTCAAATGTATGTTGCTGATGAGCGTTTTACGAAAAATATTGATAAGTTTGGTGAAGGTTTAGCGCAGTTTATGTGTGATGCGATGGAGGTTTATGCGGATCGTAAGAAATAGTAAAAAGGTGGAGGTTTTCTCCACCTTTTTATTTTTTAATCATATCATTTAAAGTTTGATCCCCCGTATTGTTCAAATGAGGATTATCGCTCATTTCCCGTTTTAACATATCAAGACTTTGTTCATATTCTTTATCGTTTAAGCTACCAGATTGAAGACCTTGAATTTGAGAAATCAACTTTTGGTTTGTTGATACATATGCTTTATAATAGCGAGGAACGATGGACAAAGCAGTTTTATATACTTGATCTGTTACGAGTTTCGGATCCGTTGTGTTTGCACGGTATACAACGAACACTTCGTCGTCGGTAACGAGTGTAGCGGCATTGGTGACGTCAGGAAGTTTGACTGTCATGCTTGTAATCATTTCAGCGACTTTCTCACGGTTAATGGCGCCTACTTGTTTGTTAGATACTTCATGTTTTTGTTTAGATGAATAGCCCACCCTTGTGAGCCGTGTATTTGTATTTTCCGTATGATACATGTCGTTTTTGTTGGAAACAAGAACACGACTTCCTTCTTCACGCTCCATTTCAGCTTTATTAGTTGATTGGCAGCCTGCAAATAAGGAAAGAGTGAGAAGAGAGAGTATAATTTGTTTTTTCACGATGTAGCACCTCCTTCTCCATAGCATGCACTAATTTTCAATTTTTTGTATTTGAAATTGTTGGTTGTTATGCTTTGTGATACGATAAAAAGAAGAATGCTTAGAGAGGAAGTTCATAATGGAGCAAAAGCAAGAGATTCATACTACGGTGAGCGTTAATAATGTTCAGTACGAAGTGATTAAAAACTTTCGTGACGGTTTTAGTGAAGAAGCACTTAAAGAGCGCTATGCAGAAATTTTAAATAAATATGATTATATCGTTGGAGACTGGGGTTATGAGCAACTTAGATTGCGCGGATTCTTTGATGATAGTAATCAACGTTCGACATATGATACGAAAATTAGTACTTTATCAGAGTATTTATACGAGTACTGTAACTTCGGTTGTGCACACTTTGTATTGCGAAAAGTGAAGAAATGAAAAAATCCTCTTACGATTGTAAGAGGATTTTTTCATAGTAATTATGAGGAGACTGTTTACATTACATCTAAGTCATTCAATAAATCAATCGTACCTTTTCTCACCTTTAACATGAGAGTCCACCTTACAAACAAATTGAAATGTAATCACCTTCAGAAAGAGTTTTGTTTGGTTTCATTTGTTGTCCGTTCAATTGGATATGCCCATTTTTAATTTTATCCACAATGAGTGCACGGCTCCAATCTGAAATATATGTGGATAACACTTTATCAATCCGGTGGGAACCGAAAACTATGTCTAATACGATCGTTATTTCGGCTATACCACTTTCTTTGTATTGTGTAATGGAAATGGTAGTACTTGTTTCCGTTTGTTCTTGCTGAGTCATCTCGACAGTTTCGACGTGATCAGTAAATGATTTATAAATATGAAGTTTTTGATTCCACGTATGATCTTTCGGACATTTATAAATTGCAAATCGGTATATGTTCTTTCCGTTTGCGTTATGCCTGCGAATGTTCGTGTCGGTAAAAAGGGTAGTACGCCTGCAATTTTTACAATATTTTTCGATTGTTGCTAGTTCGTTTTCATATAAACTCCAAGAAAGTTGTACTTTCTGCATTTTCCTTCACCTCTTATATTAGTGGCAAAGGAACGTAATACAGCTATTTGGATGTCTTGTAGTATGAAGACATAAGAAGTAGACAAAAATAAAAAGAGGTTCCCCCAAGAGGAACCTCCGTAAACATCATACTACAGATGCGTTACGTTCCTTCGTAATGGGAATGGGCAGACTACTCCCTTGAAAAAGCACGGTGCTTTTTTGAGAGTAATGCTATCCAATTGCTGATCCATTACAAAGTAAATGTTGGCATACGCAGATAACGTCCTTTCTATCCAAATAGATTTGTTCATAAGTATAACACGTAAGATTGAAAATTCAAAATATTAATCGTAAAAAAACACCAGCTAACATAGCTGGTGCTCCAGATAAATTATATAAGTTCAAATAAAAATGAGCGTAATTCTTCTGCATTTTCTTCAGACATCGAAAATGCATGCTCTAAGTAGCCTTGTTCGTTTAAATCGTCAGGACCGATGATAGCAAATTTGTTGCTTTGCATATCAAGGACTATCGTTTTACCGTAATGACGATCGGAGTATAAAAGCGCTAAATCATGACGCTCATTTTCCCCCATAAAGCTAACGAAACGCGTTTTTGTAGCGACTGTATCGTCGTACAGAAAGAAACGTTCTTCCATACACATGGCTCCTTTATTAAATATCTAAGTTTAAGTGTGGTTTATGATCTAAATGGTGATGCGTTTTAATGAAACGTACTGTTCTTGTTTTGTAACGCATTACGATAGAATATGTTTCAGCTAAATCTCCGCCAAGGAATTTCACGCCGTCTAATAATTCACCAGCAGATACACCTGTTGCTGAGAAGATTGCATCATCACCAGATACTAAGTCATCTAACATAAGAAGTTGACGAGGATCTTCTAATCCCATTTCACGACAACGAGCTTCTTCTTCTTCGTTCATTGGAACTAAGCGAGCTTGCATTTCACCTTCAAGGCATTTTAATGCTGCTGCAGAAATAACGCCTTCTGGAGCTCCGCCTACACCTACGAATAAGTCGATACCTGTTCCAGGTAAAGCTGTAGCGATTGATGCACCAACATCTCCATCACCAAATAATTTTACGCGTGCACCTTTTGCACGAACACGGTCAATAATATCTTGATGACGTTCACGTTCTTGGATGATAACCGTTAGGTCACGAATTTTTTTATTGTTTGCTTCTGCTACAATATCAATTGTTTTTTCAATTGGATCATCTAAGCTAATTTTACCAGCTGCTTTTGGACCAACCGCGATTTTTTCCATGTACATATCCGGAGCATGAAGAAGGTTTCCTTTATCGGCGATTGCGATAACTGCCATTGCATTTGCAAGGCCTTTTGCAACGATGTTTGTACCTTCTAATGGATCAACGGCGATATCTACTTCTGGACCGTTACCTGTTCCTAGTTCTTCACCAATATACAACATCGGTGCTTCATCAAGTTCTCCTTCACCGATTACAACTGTACCTGCCATGTTTACTGAATCGAACATATCACGCATAGCTGTAGTTGCTGCATCATCTGCTTCGTTTTTCTTTCCGCGGCCCATCCACTGTGCGGATGCTAAGGCTGCTGCTTCTGTTACACGGACAATTTCTAGTGCGAGTTCACGTTCCAAGGTTGCATTCCTCCAATTTCAAAAATCATACAAATATAACTATAACAAATAACGAGGAAAAGGTGAATTCGAAAAATTGTCGATTTTTTCAGAAGAAAGCGTTACAATTAAAATGTAAATGCTTTAATTTCCAGGTAGGTGACATTCATGTACTTCGTAGACAGAAAGAAAATAGAACAAATGCTAGTATGTTTAGAACGAGCAACAAATACATTTCAAGAGAAAAAGACATATGAAACAGAGTTTGAATTTTATGCATTAGAGCGCATAGCCCATCTTATTATCGATTGTATATTAGATGTAGGGAATGCGATGATTGATGGATTTATTATGCGCGATCCAGGAAGTTACGAAGATATTATTGATATTTTAATGGACGAGAGAGTTATAAGTGGAGAAGAGGGAGCGCATATTAAAGAAATTATTCTTCTTCGAAAAATGCTTACGCAAGATTATATTCAAATGAATCATGATGAATTATATAAGACGATTCAAAAAAATATCGCAGTGGTAAAGAAATACCCAGCAAATATTCGTAGTTATTTAGAAAAGGAATTAGGACCTGTATCTGCATTTGTACCAGAATAATTGTGCTTATAAGATCCCCGGGAATTCCTTTGGGGATCTTATATTGTATAGGAGAAAGAAAAGGGAGAAGGGTGAGCTATGGGGGAAGCACGTACTACGAGAGAAGAGATTGTACAATTACTGAAGATAAAAGGAGAGCATACTGTAGCAGAATTAGCCGAAGCTTTAGAAATTACAGAGATGGCGATTCGTCGACATTTAAGTAAACTAGAAAATGATGAGCTAATTTATTCAAAGATGGTAAGGCAGCATGTTGGACGCCCAACATATTTGTATGGATTAAGTCAAAAGGGAGAAGATACATTCCCGAAAGAATATAAGCAGTTTGCTATTGATATGCTAGAAGATTTAGCTCGAATGGGCGATGAAAAAATGCTGCGTCACGTCTTGCAAGCGAGAACGAAACGAATGGAAGAACAGTTGCAAAAGAGGATAAGTAATCAAAGCAATTTAGCGTATAAAGTTCAAGAAGTAGCTGCTATGCAAGAGAGAAACGGTTATATGGTTCAAATAAAGCGAGATGGGGAGCATTCTTTCATATTTGAAAAGCAAAACTGTCCGTTAAAGGAAATTGCAGAGAGATTCCCGCAAGTGTGTGAAGATGAAAAAGATATGTATAAGCGGTTATTTGCAGATGCAAATGTGAAGACGTTAGCAAACATGTGTGAGGGAGATTGTAATTGTTCGTACCAAATAAAAGAGAAAAAATGAACGTTATGGGACGCTTTAGGGTAAAGCGTTTTTTTCTTTTGAAAAAGGGGTTAATATAAGAGTGGTATGATAGATGAGAACGTTAGCATAGAAGGAGAGACAAACAGATGTATAAAGGCTATTTAATTGACTTAGACGGTACAATGTATCGCGGTGAAGAGCAAATTGAAGAAGCAAGTGACTTCGTAAAAGCATTAGGGGAGCGCGGTATTCCATATTTATTCGTTACAAATAACTCAACTCGTAAACCAGAACAAGTTGCAGAAAAGCTTGTTCGTTTCGATATTCCAGCGAAAGCGGAGCAAGTATTCACAACGAGTATGGCTACAGCGAACTTTATTTATGAGCGTAAACAAGATGCGACTGTATATATGATTGGTGAAGAGGGCTTACACGCTGCTCTTGTGGAAAAAGGATTTGAACTTGTGGATGAAAATCCTGATTTCGTCATTGTTGGTTTAGATCGCGATATCACATATGAAAAATTAGCAAAAGCGTGCCTTGCTGTGCGTAACGGTGCAACGTTTATTTCAACAAATGGGGATATCGCAATTCCGACTGAGCGCGGATTATTACCAGGTAACGGTTCATTAACATCAGTTGTTGCAGTATCAACAGGTGTGGACCCAATCTTTATTGGTAAACCAGAATCAATCATTATGGAACAAGCGTTAAAAGTGCTTGGCATAGGAAAAGAAGAAGCTTTAATGGTTGGGGATAACTACGATACAGATATTTTAGCGGGGATAAATGCTAGTATGCATACCCTTCTTGTCCACACTGGAGTAACAACTGTGGACAAGTTAACAGAATATGAAGTACAACCGACGCAAGTTGTGCACAACTTGACGGAGTGGATTGAGAAGATGTAATGAAAGGCAGGTAACCGGAAGAGGTTGCCTGTTTTTTTATGCACAATTGCATATGTACTATAGGGATTTAAAATGTAAAATTTATATATAATGATGAGAAGGTGGAATAAGAGTGTACTGGATGTCATGTATTATGTTTATTTTTACATTATGTGTTTTATTCTTTGTTCTATGGAAGATATATAAAATAAATGAAATGAAAAAAAGCGCGGGAAAGCTTATTGCAGCATATCCTCGGGTGAAACGACGTTGGATTGCCTTACTTGGACCAGCGTACTTTATCGGACAATGTATGTATATATATGCTCAATACGTAAGTGGTGATATTGGTACATTTGAACAGTTTCTCATTCAGTCAGGTAGTTATGCTGTAGTAAGTTGTTTTATGATTTTAATAGCGATCAATCTTATTGAAAGTGTACAAATATATGAAAAAGGTGTAATAGACGGATTGAACTATTATTCATACGAAGAATTAAAAGGCTATAAAACATCAACATGGGAAAATCCAAAAGAAAATATATTTTTATATCGCGGGCGAGAAAAAATGAATGATAATGTGAATTTACTTATTAGACAGGAAGATATGAATGAATTAGAAAGCATTCTTCAAAGATATATTCCGAAATTGATGATGAAATAAAAACTCCGGTTGTTATAACCGGAGTTTTTTTATTAAAACGCACGATTCACTACGTCTTTAACTTCTTCAAGATATTGTTTACGCACACTGTCATCCACAGAAGGAACACTTGTGTAGAATGTATGTTCCAGTGTTTCAATGCCTGTAAATTCAAAAATACCAGCATCAGTTGTTTTTTTCATTGCATCAAACATACCGCCTGCTGTGTATACTTCTTTCGAATTTCCCATCGTAGATAATAACAATCCTTTTTTACTGCTTAATAACTTTTCAATACCATTCTCACCGTAAGCATAAGCGAAGCCGTGGCTAAATACACGGTCAACGTATCCTTTTAAAATAGCAGGAAGACCCGCCCACCAAACTGGGTAAATGAATGTAATACTATCAGCCCAAGAGATATGCTTTTGTTCTTCTTTAATATCTTCTGGTGTGTTTCCTTGGGAAAATGAGATGAAATCGGAAGCACCTAATACTGGATTGAAGTTTAATTCGTATAAATCACGAACGCTTACTTCATGACCTTTTCCTTCTAATTCACTTTTTACAGTTTCTAAAATTGCATGGTTGAAGCTTTCTGTATTCGGGTGTGCATAAACGATCACATGTTTCATTGTTCTTCCTCCTAATTGTGGATATGTGAATAGTTTTTATATATTCGTGTAATTATTATGGTTACTTCCGTTGCGAGAGTCAACTTTTCTGACGTGAGAAATAAAGTGAAATTTTAATAGGTGGGGGGTGTCCATCCCGCACTGATTATTTGCTCACACTAATCGGGCACTTACTGCCGGTTAATATAAATGTTAGTATGTGACAAAAAAATACAAAATAGTAGGTATTTTGCATTTTCGAATAGAATATATAGATTGGTAAATAGAGAGAAAAGGGGATATCGGGATGAATATTATTGAAATTGAAGGGTTAGAAAAATCGTTTGATATTGGGGATAGTAAAGTAAAGATCTTAAAAGATATTAATGTTCAAATTCAAAAAGGTGACTTTGTTTGTATTATGGGGGCAAGTGGATCGGGTAAAACGACTTTACTTCAGCTGTTAGGTGGATTAGATATTCCATCGGTAGGTAGTATTCGAGTTGATGGTACGGAGATTTCAACATTAAAAGAAAAAGAGCTCGCTTTATTTAGAAGGCATAAAATCGGTTTTATTTTTCAGCAGTTTAATTTAATTCCAGTGTTTAATGCGGAGGAAAATGTAGGGTTGCCTTTACTATTAGATAATGTTTCGCAAAAGAAGGCAACGGTGACAGCAAATCGTTTATTAGAGCTCGTTGGATTGAAAGGAAAAGAAAAGCATTTACCAGCACAGTTATCAGGTGGGCAACAGCAAAGGGTTGCGATAGCAAGAGCTTTTGCAAATGAGCCGGCTATTATATTAGCAGATGAGCCAACAGGGGCGTTAGATTCAGAAAACAGCAAAAATATTATCGCGGCACTTCGCAATGCATGTGATGAATTAGGGCAAACAGCTGTCATTGTAACGCACGATCCGTTCGTAGCGGCCCATGCTGATAAAGTCGTTTTCTTATTAGATGGTGAGGTGATTCATGAGCATACTGAAAGTAAAGGGTGGAAATTTCGAAATATCCCGCAACAAGTTACTCAAATTCAAGAGATTATGAATCGTCACTTTAAAGTAGGAGGTAAAGGTGATGCGATGGGTAATTAAGTATGCGGTAAAATCGATGAAACAAAATTGGTTGCGAAATATGTTGATTGCCCTCGGTGCAGCTTTAGGTGTTATGTTAGCGACGATGTTATTACTAGGTAATCAATCAGTAGAGCAAAGTGTGAAGGAACAAGTAGTAAGTCGGTATGGAGATTATAATTTACAATTTGGCTATATAAAAAATGACATGTATTTAAATAATGAAAGTTTAAAAGGAATAGATGGCTTAGAAAATGCTGAAAAAATATCAAAAGCACTTATACCGTATCCTTTTCCACATTATAAAGAACTATCGGGAAAGCCATCTTATTGGGGTGTTGAGCAAGATTCTCCAGAAATGCATTCTTATAAAATATTAGAAGGACGATATCCGAAAGAAGGTGCTGAAGTAGCACTGACAAAAGGGTATACAGATCGTGAAAATATACGGGTAGGAGATACGATTAAACTGCCATTCCCGCAGCATGGTGAAAAGGCTGTGAAAGTTGTCGGTATTTTAAATCCACCGTTAATGGCGTCAATGGGGCATAGTGCTTATTTTCCAATCCATTGGCTTCAAAAAGAATTAAATTTACCAAATCAATTCAATCTTGTTCAAGTGAAAGTACAAGATGTAAATGTGAAAAAAGCAATTGCTTTTGATGTACATAAAAAGATTGAAAATATAAAGGTGGACCAACGTACTTATGTAGATAAGGCATTTGAACGACTAAATGTAATGAAGCCATTAATTTTTAGTTTAGGTGGTATTGCCTTATTTGTTGTAGCCCTTTTAATAATGGGAAGTTTCTTCTTATCTGTCAGAAGTCGATTTAAGCAATGGGCATTATTACGTGCACTTGGTAGTAATCCAAATCAAATTATATTAGTCGTTTTATTAGAGGCTTTATGTATTGGGGCAATCGGATCACTAGCAGGAGTTATTCTTGGAGCAGGTACGCAAACAATCGCCGCATCATTTATTAATAAATGGGTGAATATTGAGGGGGCAGTGAAAGAATCATTCTCGATTTCAGGCGAGATTTTACTCATTACGTTTTTACTAGGGATTGTTATGTCTATCATAGGGGCTATTATACCAGCCTTTATGGTTAGAAAAATTCCACCAGTTCAAGCGCTTAGGCCAGGTCTTCCTAGTAATGAGAAAAAAGAAAAAAGGTGGAGTGCTTTTAGTGGTAGCATTTTAATCATTGGTACTGTTATTGGACTAGCGGGTAACGTATTAGAGCGATATATCGGTTTTAATCCAAGTGCGATAGGTGCGCTGTTATTTGCGGTCGGTTTGTTATTTGCGATTCCGTTATTTATTCGGATGATAGCACCAGTGATTGCAAAACCACTTCAAATGATATTACGAATTGAAACGACGATTAGTAGCCGAAATGTAATTCGTTATCGAAATAAGGCAGCTGTATCGGTTGCTATACTAGCATTTGGTTTTATGTTAGCACTTGTTGGAACGATGTATATAAACTCTATTTACGAAGGCATGAAAGATGGGTTACAAAAACATTTACCAGCTGATTTAGTAAT
This sequence comes from Bacillus sp. AR13-1, assembly GCF_008042285.1. Taxonomy (NCBI): domain Bacteria; kingdom Bacillati; phylum Bacillota; class Bacilli; order Caryophanales; family Bacillaceae; genus Bacillus; species Bacillus sp. AR13-1. The sequence continues at coordinate 50,751 of NZ_QNUA01000007.1, read as the reverse complement.
AAGAATTCCAATAGAGTCGCAAAGTACTGAAGTATTACCATTTAGTTGGATGGAGAAGGTTAAAAAAATTGATGGTGTAGAAGAGAGCGTAGCAAATGTTACTGACTTTACAGCGAAGCTTATAAATTATGATTTTAAAAAAGCGGATCAAGAGTGGTATGAAAATGTGAGGAAAGATGATTTTGAATATGATGTGATAGAAGTTGTGGGGAATGATATTGTTGCTTATCAAAAAGTAACAAAAGCGAAAGTGATTACAGGACAAGATTTAAATAAGCCATTACAAGATGGTGAGGGAGTCGTTACGAAGAGAACTGCTAAAACATTAGGGATTCAGTTGCATGATACGATTGAAGTACAAGGAAAAGGGAAAGAAAAACAAACGATTAAAGTCGTTTCGATTATTGAGCAAGGATTAAGGGGAAGAGGATTAGACATTTTCGTAAATGAACAATGGGTTCGTGATAAGTTTCACGTGCAAGGATATGAAGCAATTCAAGTTATGACAAATTCTAATCAATCATTTGAAGAGATTAAGAAGCAAGTAAAACAAATTACAAATAATAAAGAGAACGTAGAAGTTATTAATAGCCATGATTTATTAAAAGAACAGGAGCAGTTATTATCGCAAATGATGATGTTAATTCGCTTGTTAGTTGTAATTGTTTTCATTATTTCTGGTATAGGGTTAATGAATGCGATTGTCTCAAGTTTACATGAAAGACGTGCTGAAATTAGTATGATTCGTGCGGTAGGAGCTATTCCGAAGCAAATGAGACGGATTGTTTTATTAGAGGGCACTTTACTTGGAGCGATAGCTGGTTGTATTGGGGTTTTAGGTGGAATTGTATTTAGTTATATTGTGTTATCAAGCTTAGAGTTAACGGTTATTATCATTCCGTATAATCAAGTTTTAATATTGGCACTAGCTAGCATTATACTCGGAGCAGGAGCAGCAATGATTGCTTCATTACAATTAAGAAAGTTTAAATTGAGTGATACTTTAAAGGAGTTATCAGCATAAAAGATTATTATATCCCGCTCATACAAAGTACAAAGAAGACGAATAAAATGATAACAATACCGATACCAAAGTTAAATACAAGAGTACTATCCATATATGTAACCTCCTTGTTTGAAAGTAAAAAGCACTCTGGCTGGAGTGCTTTTTATTATCCGAATATGTCGCAACGAACGCCGCAACATATAGAAAGGGAATAATGCGTTTAAAGAGTTATATTAATTTATGCATTAATTTTGTAAATGAGCAGGTCCTGCTCAGGTATAGAAAAAAGACACTCTTTCGAGTGTCTTTCATGATGACAAAACGTGCCAATTGCTTGAGTTTGATAAGACGTTAATTTTCCGGTTAACAGTCTTTCTTAATCAAGAAGTGTAACAACAGCGATTCAAATAGATTTTAGCATTTTTTAAAGGGGTGTGCGTATGTAACTATGCATATTACGATTAGAGGAGAATCAAGTTTGGAAAATGAATGAGTAAATACATATAGATTAGTAGAGTATTTGATAAGGAGGGAGATGAATGGATATACATAAGTTAACAGAAGAAGAAGCGAAAGAAATAAATACGTGGAAGTATGAAAATCCCTATATGTTATATAGCTTTTCGGGAGATGCTGAAGTAATAGAAGAGTTGCTAGATGGAACGTATTACGGTTGTTGCGGAGAGAATGGAGAATTCATCGGCTATTTTTGTTTTGGAGAAAATGCACAAGTGCCAGGGGGAAGAGATGCTAATTTATATAGGGGAGAAGATGTAGTAGATATTGGGCTTGGAATGAAGCCAGAGTTAACAGGGAAAGGGATGGGAGAAATATTTTTTCAAGCGGGAATAGCATTTGCTACTGAGGAATTGAATTCGAAAATGTTTCGACTGAGTGTAGCGACATTCAATAAGAGAGCGATTAGGCTATATAAAAACATTGGATTTCAAGTAGGACCTCTTTTTTTGAGCCGTGGAAGAGAGTTCATGCTTATGGAATATGAAAGGCCGTCAGTATGAAACTGACGGCCTAGACCCCTTATTCCGAATGCTCAGCACGGTGCGCTAAACGACTTGAAGCAGCGGCAGCGATTCCGCCAACGATATCATCAAGGAATGTATGCACCTTTCCAGTTGATTTATCATTTAAGTATTCTAAAATACCTGGTTTTAATTTATCGATATATCCAAAGTTCGTGAAGCCAATTGACCCGTACACGTTAACGATTGAAAGTGCGATGACTTCATCAATTCCATATAGTCCTTCATCGCGTTTTACGATATCTTGTAACGGCTGACTTAGCATTCCTTTTTCAGCAAGGACATCAAGTTCAATGCCTGTAATAAGAGCGTTTTGTACTTCTCGTTTTGATAGTACACGCTCAACGTTATAGCGACATTCTGACATCTCTAAATTTGCATGGTATTTCTTTTGAAGAAAATGAACAAGATCAGCAATATCGTCAATTGTTACACCGCGCTCTTGTAATAGTTGTAATGCTCTTTCTTGTAGTTGATTTGAGTCTTTCATGTTTATCACCTTTTTTTCTTTTTAGTATTTGTATACGTTTCGTTGCTTTATCATGTGCATAGGAATGAAAGGCGAGCACAAGCTCATATATATAAAGAAAAACCATAGGTGGCGACTGCGATGATTCAGCATATTTATGAGCATTATCACATGCATGTTAAAGAATTAATCCCCCTTGGCCCCTATAAAAGCTTTTGGATTCGCAACAAAATTTATGTACTTGTTCCAATTGGAGAAATGGAGGAAGAAGTACTTGTAGAGATGAAAAAGCTCAGTGATTATATGAACCAGCAAGGGGATATAACTGTTTCGACTTTCGTTCCGACTATACACGGCTACTATGTAAGTGAGATAGAAGAAAAAAATTACTGCTTATTAAAAGGTATGCGTATGTTAGAGCGACATGCTACATCATTAGGAAGTGAGCTTTCTATATTCCATAAACGTGGCGCATTCTTTCCAGAAGAAGTTGAGCAATTAAGCCGCATTGGTGAATGGAAAGCATTATGGGAAAAAAGGCTCGACCAATTAGAAAGGTTTTGGCAATCGCAAGTGATGAACCATCCTTCAGACGTATTCGATCAATTGTTTATTGAATCCTTCCCGTATTACTTAGGAGTTGCAGAAAATGCAATTCAATATGTTGTCGATACAGAAATGGACGATACACCACAAATAACTGACGCAGCAACAATTTGCCAAGAACGATTTACACCTTTATTATGGCAGCAAACGAAGCGTTTAAAACTTCCTTTTGATTGGGTATATGATCACCCAAGTAGAGATATAGCAGAATGTATTCGCTATATGATGATAGAAAAAAAGAAAGATTGGGAGCAAACGGTAGTTCAATTCATTACAGATTATGAACGTAATTATTCGCTCTCTTCATTTGGTTGGCGCTTATTATTCGCAAGGCTTCTGTTCCCGCTTCACTACTTTGAAACGATTGAACGATATTATCAAACAGGAAACGAAGAACAAAAAGGCATATATAGAGCCCGTTTAGAAATCATTTTACATGATGTGAAGCGCACTGAGCAATTTATGAATCATTTTTACGAGTCATTTCGTTTACCTGTTGATAAGTTAGGCATTAGGAAATTAGATTGGCTGTCTTAAAATGAAAAAAGAGACCGGGTGAGGTCTCTTTTTTATATATCACAATTGTATGTAATACATTATGCCCCTACCTGTTGATCTGCACATATATTTAAAATGAATTGATGTCTTTCGATTTTTTCATTTACTTTACTCAATAATTCTTGCTGGATTTCTTTAAATAAAAATTGATAACTTGCATTCCATGTTGGTATAACGGATGAAAGGTCTAATAAATACTCTTTTTTCTTTTCTAGTTCTTGAATTGTTAAGAAAGTGTTCCCCATTCTTGGCATGTGTCGTCCCCCTATGTTTTTTTCTGTATATGTGTGAACGATTCTATAGTATTAATTATCGCATTTTTTGAGAAGGATTTCCAATTTTGTTTTATGATGTTAAAGGGGAAGTGTTATTTGAATAAAAAAAGAGACCCATTTGGGTCTCTTTCTAGGAAGCGATTCTGAACGAGCCGCTTCTGCTTTTAGATTAAAATACTTGTTCTACTTCAATAACGCCTGGTACTTCTTCAAGTAGTGCGCGTTCGATACCAGCTTTTAGTGTGATTGTAGAACTTGGGCAGCTTCCGCAAGCACCCATAAGGCGTAATTTTACGATACCTTCTTCAATGTCTACTAATTCAACGTCTCCGCCATCGCGAAGTAAGAATGGACGTAATTTATCTAATACTTCTAATACTTGTTCTTGCATATGTGGGTTTTCCATTTTTATCGACTCCTTTCATCAGTTTTATTATAATCAAGATAGAGGGGAAAATCTATTTTTTCTGTTCTTGTTTTATTGTCGAAATTTTTTATCATGTTTACAACGTGTTTTTTCAGTATAGGGGTATAGAATAAATTTGTAAAATGATGTGCTTATGTACTAAGACATCTGAATATACTGTTGAAACAAGAAGTGGGGGAGAAGAAATGGTTAATGTGCAAGTGTATGGGACGAAAGTAATTTGTGCGAGCTGCGTTGGAATGCCATCTTCAACAGAAACGTTTGAGTGGTTACAAGCAGCGATTGGTCGTAAATATGAAGGACAAGAAAATAAATTTAATTTCGAGTATATTGATTTTCAAGAAGAACAAGAAGATGAAGATAAAAAAGCATTCGCAGAGCGCGTAGTGGAAGAAGATCTATTTTATCCGGTCGTTCTTGTAAATGGAGAAATTGTTGGAGAAGGAAATCCTCGTTTGAAGGATGTTTACGAAGAAATCGAGAAATATTTATAAAGCAGGAAGCCTTTGCGAATTTGCGAAGGCTTTTTTTATTGGAGGGATAGATGTGGAGAATGGAATAAAACATGCTTTACCAGAAGAAGTAAAGCAATTAATGGAGCAGTACATAGTAGAATTAAAAGAAATTTTTTCGGATGAAAAAATAGTCGGGGTATATATTTACGGATCAATCGCGCTAGGAGCATTTCATATAGAAACGAGCGATGTTGACTTTGTTACGGTAATAAGTGATTCCGTGAATGAAGCTGAAAAACAACAAATTATAGAACTGCATAAAAAAAATAGTAAAAGTACGTTAGGTAAAAGAATGGATGGTATGTATATTCCGCTTGCTGATTTAGGGAAATACAATGATGAAATGAATGAGTACGTGTATTGTGCAGATGGTAAGGCTGATATTGGTCATTGGGATATTAACGCGGTCACATGGTGGACATTGAAAAATCAAGGTATTACAGTTAGCGGGAAAGAAGTAGAAGACCTTTCCTTTCAAATAAAGTGGGACGATGTAGTAAATACAATGAAATACAACGTAGAACATTACTGGCTTGAAAAAGCGAAGCGTCCTTATTTATTTTTCATAGAAGAATGGGTAGAATCAGCTGTCGTTACGATGGGACGTATTTTATATACGTTAGATCATGAAACAATCGTTTCAAAAGATAGAGGATTACAATACTTATTAGAACGTTCAGCGAAAGAATGGGAGCCTTTATTAAAAGAGGTAGAGCGAATGCGAAATAATCCAAAGGGAAAGCGCAAGCTCTCTATTTGGAGGAGGGCTGATATGACGAAGAGGTATTTGCTGTGTTTGATTGAAGAGTGTAGGGGGAAGTGGTAGGTGAATAGTAAAAGCATCCTTCATATAAAGGATGCTTTTACTATTTTTATATAATGAAAAAGTACTTTGCAAGGAATGAGAAGTCGAAAGATAATCTAAAATATGGATAGTTTCATGTGAAACATTATGCAATAGACTGTTCTTTTTGATGTTTATCCCGCATTAACGGGCAGTAAGACTCTCACTTCAAAATTCGGCTGGAGCAAAGAAGTTAGATGGGAGATCAACTGCCCGTAAAAGCCCGATTGGTGAAGGCTAATAATCAGTGGTGGATGAACAAAACCCCCACTGATTAAAGTTTCACTTTATAATGAAATCTTGCACTATTGCGCACTCCTTTAGAGATAGGTTTACTCTTCATCTTCATCATAATTGTATGTAGTTAAGTTTTGTAAGAAGCTTTCAAAATTAGGTGCTAATTCAATAATTTCCTCAAACTCATTATCGATAAATATAACTGGAGGATTTTCAGCTACGTTTCGATAGTCTAGTGCAATCCACGTATGTCCGTCACCAGATAAAAGCACGATATTCTCAGGCATGTCCCATTCCTGAATTAAATAATGGCTCTCTAAAATACTAGATTCATTTTCATCAAAAGAAATGCCATATAATCCAGAAACATTAACGTGATCGTCTGCCCAAGAATTTGGCTCTGAAGTAGGATGAGCATCTAATCGAAGAGTTCCTCCGTTTTGTTCTTTTAGAAGATTTATGTACGATTCTGGGAGCTTTACGTTTAGTACTTCTTCTGCTTTTTTTATTAGTTCGTCGTTAATAGGTGCTAATTTTAAATAGTCATCTTCTGCCCAAAGTGTAGTCTTCATATTTGGTCACCTCAAATAATAGTTTTAAGAATCTTATTTCATATATTATAGTTAGTTTAAATGACGAGCAATAGAAAGGGGGAATAAATATGGATGTATTTGAATACCTTGATCATGTAAATTCTAAGGAAGACTTGTTGAAGTTTCTTGTATATCTTCAAAAGGATTTCAAAGTGAATCAAGATGAATGGGAGAATATAGAGGTAGAGACTTATTTAGAGGCATTACATGGTTGGTTAGGTGCTTATGAAGGTGTTTATATAAATCAAGGGGGGGAGAAGCTTCCAGAAAATATTCCATGGAAGTTTATTGCCCAGATGTTGCTTGCAGCAGCTTATTATGAATAAAATTAAATTTTTAAAAGATCTAATGGAGAAGATATTATGATTAACCACAATAAAATTAAACAACTTTTAGCACATGTAGATCGCGCTGAGGATAATGAAATTGAGTTAGAGTGTGAATTTGAACCTATGACAATCGAATTATTTAATAGTGAAGAAATAGAAGAAGGACAACTTGGTTATAGCTTTGATGAGGGAGGGCAAAGCTTAGTCGGAAATGAAGAGGGAGATTGGAAAGACGGGTGGATTGTAATTGGGATAGATTCTTATCTTGGAGATCCGATCTTTGTAGATAGTAATGATGAGAATTGTCCGGTTTATACAGCTATGCATGGTGAGGGAGATTGGGAGCCAGAATGTATAGCTAAGCGTATAGAAGATGTTATTGAGAAAGTGAAGGGTAATGTGGGATAGTTGTGTAAGTGGAAATATGTTTGAAATAGTAGAGAGCTAATTTGTGAAGTCTCTTAAGTCGAGATTTTAGGCTAGGTCATATTACAATAGTAGTTTAATAGGAGAAGGGTGTGTCAAAATGATTTTGATACATCCTTTTTTGCGAATATACAAGATGTTTAACATAGTGTATTAAATGTCTTATATATGAGTATTCTAATATACTTAATAGTAAAATGGAATATAGAATGGATAATTGTCGGAATGTATTCGATTTTTGTTCATTTTTATGAAATATAACTATTTTTTGTTAGATTCCTTCTTTTTATAGATATACAATAAAGTTATATAGAAATAAGAGAAGGATGATGTACGTGAAGGACACTGTTTTACAGGAAGCGATAGCTCCTAAAGAGTTACATAAAGTTGTGAGAAATAATACTGCATATTACGACTTTAAGTGGGGGAAAGCAAAAGATCCCGAGAAGGGAAATAGTTGGAACTGGATAGCCTTTTTCTTCCCATTATTGTGGTTAGCTTATCGCAAGATGTATAAATTATTTATTATTATTGCATTAGTAGGAGTTCCTACTTTAATTACCTCTGTTTTTATAGATATCCCGATGTGGATCGATTTTATTGTTTATTTCGGAACTATGCTATTTACTGGATGGCAAGGGAATCGTTTATATTACAAGCATACAGTTCGTGTTTTACATAAGGCAAAAGAGTTATCTGATGCACAACACAATTATTACTTCCAAACAAAGGGTGGCACTCATGTTGGGATTATGCTTGGATTAAATGCGTTATTATTTGTAGTATTTGGTGCAGCTGGTTATGGGTTATCGTATTTACCGACGGAACCAAATATAAAAGATGTAGTTCGTTTAAGTGATGAAGGGATTACATTGGAAGTTTTTACTGATGATCCAAAATGGACGTATGTAAAAAAAGAAGGACGTTTTGATATAGTAGAATTTACTGGTTATGATTATGAGGAAAAAAAGGATGTAAAGGTTAAGTTCGCTGTGTATTTAGATAAACAGAGATTTGAATGGAAAGAAATTTATTTAAACGATAAAAAGTTAAATGAAGAAGAAGCAGAAGAGTATCAATTTTATATTGAAGAAAATGCCTGGTATTAATATAAATAGATAATGATGTATCGCAAAAAGAAGAGTCTAATGAAGATTCTTCTTTTTATTTATGAGAAAGGATATGTAACAAGAAGAGAAAAACATTAGTAAACAAACGCCATACTAATTGAAATTTTGTAAAATACAATAAAAAATGAGAATTTGAGGTAGGCTTGTCAATAACGTGAGACTATGGCAGTATAAAGAAATGCTATACAAATTTTATTTATCGACATGTAAAAATTCGATTTGATTTTTACGTATAAATAATGAACGGAGGAAATGAATTTATGGCTACTTTACCAAATTGTCCAAAATGTAATTCAGAATATACGTATGAGGATGGCGCTCTTTTCGTATGTCCAGAATGTGCCCATGAGTGGGGTCAAGAAGCGGAAGCTGAAAGTAATGATGGTGCAAAAGTTGTAAAAGATGCGAATGGAAACGTTCTTCAAGATGGCGATGCTGTTACTGTAATTAAAGATTTAAAAGTAAAAGGAACTTCTTCAGTTGTAAAGATTGGTACGAAAGTAAAGAGTATCCGTCTAGTTGAGGGAGATCACGATATTGATTGCAAAATCGACGGTTTCGGAGCTATGAAGTTAAAATCACAGTTCGTTAAGAAAGCGTAAGATTAGCAAAGAAAAAAGACGCTCTGTAAGTAACTTGCAGAGCGTCTTTTTTATGATTGTACTTCAACTTCTTTCAACTGGCACCGCTTATTAAAGAACGTTTTATACCCAAGCTGTAAGAAGATAATAACAGAGAAAGCTGTACTTCCAGAAATGCCAAGTATAATCGCAATTTGATATTGGATAGCTGTAAATGGTGATACACCGGATAAAATTTGTCCTGTCATCATGCCGGGAAGACTTATAATTCCCATTCCGACCATGGAATTAATTGTTGGTAAAATAGCAGAATCGAAAGCGTCCCGTATGAGCGGAGCAGCTGCTTGTTTTGGAGTTGCGCCAAGCATAAGTGCACCTTCAATATGGTCTCTTTGTGATTTCATACTGTTTAAAAAGGTGTTTGCCCCGAGGCAAATACCTGTCATAGCATTACCGATTAGCATGCCGGCAATAGGAACGATATACTGCGGAGCATACCAAGGATCGTGTCCGATAATGACAAAGATAAATAGTAGAAGAGGGCCAATTGATCCAGCAATCATGGAGAGGGCAGCTACTCGTTTTAATTCTTTTGACATTGGAATATTAACTCGTTTATAAATATTGAAAATCGCAAAGGTAGTAATAGAAGTAATGAGAGCTATTGTATAAAACGGATTACTATTTTCAAATATGTATGTAAGAACATATGCGACTAGTACGAGCTGAATTGTCATACGTAATGTAGCAATTGTAATTTGTTTCTCACGCGGTATTCCTTTTAATTTCACAAGCCCGATTAAAATAAGGATGAAAATATATGCAGCTGCAAGTTGCCAAATTTGTAGTTCAATAACGCCCTTCAATTGATAGCACTTCCTTTCTAGTTGCACCGTTTGTTTTACTAATTTCAATAATATCGTCTGCGATTTCTTCTGGAAGTTGTTGCGAGTGCGTGATGAAGATAACTGTTTTTTTCTTTTCTCTTGCTAGCATAGTAAATTGTTTCATAACGCGGCGTTCTGTGTCACCATCTAGCGCAGAAGTTGGTTCATCTAATAAATAGACGGGCGGATCCATTAGTATAATACGAGCGAAAGCAAGTCTTTGTTTTTCGCCACCTGATAAAGAAGAGGCGTTATCTTCTAATTTTTTATCTAGGCTAACAGTCGTTAATGCGCCTTGCAGGGCGTCGTCATTTGGAAATGGCTTTTCAGAAAATCGAAGCCCCATTAATAAATTATCTTTAATTGTTCCATCAAAAATAGGCGGAGTTTGTCCGAGCATGACAACTTCACGGCGTAATTGAATGGGAGGATAATCTAAAATAGATTTTCCGTTATATTCAATTGTGCCAGATGTTGGTGATTGTAAATCGTTTAACATGCGAAGTAATGTGCTTTTACCACTACCACTTTCACCGATAATACAAGTTGTTTTTTCTTTTTGAATCTGTAAATAAGGAATGTGTAGAATATCTTTATATGTGATGTCTTTTAATATAAACATAAATTGCTCCTTTCTGATTCTAGTTATATCGTATCAAAAAGAGAGAAAAATAGAAAAATAAAGTCTCTTTAGAAGGAACATCTTTTTTCTTTGTTTTAAAACTTTGCGCGTGGCAGGAAAAGGCACTGACGGATCCTATACATAGCCAGTCCTTTTCGACCATTTAAAAAAATGCTTTTTTGTCGGTTTTTCATAGAATGACTGAGTAGTTACAAAAAATGAATAGAAAAAGGCTGTCTACTATGTAGGCAGCCTTTAAAGTATTAACCGTTATGATATTTGTACATCCAAAGAAGACCGGATTTTAATAATCTCGGTACACGTCCCATTAATGGTTGGTTTGCTAGTAAACCAAATCCATGTTTTTTGCCGAGAGAACCGAGAACACCTTTTAATTTAATAACAGGCAGTTCATCAGGAAGGGGTTCATTATTCCAACGTTTTAATAATATTTGGACAATTTGTTCTCCTTGACCTTCAGCAAGTTGAGCAGATGGTGCGTGTGGAAGTGCTGCACAATCTCCTACGACATAAACGTGCTCGTTATTTGGAATATTGTGATATTTCGTTAAAACAACCCGTCCGCTACCATCTTGTTCTACTGGAAGGTTTCGAACAACTTCATTTGCTTGAATACCAGCTGTCCAGACGATTGCATCACATTCAAGTGGTTCATCATGGTTGTATACAATGTTTGGTTCCACTTTTGTAATGTTAGAGTTTCGTATAATGGTAACTTTATGTTTTACAAACCATTCTTCTACGTATCTACTTAATTTCTCTGGATATGGGAATAAAATTCTATCTTTTCGATCAAATAAATAGATTTTTAAATCCGAACGGCTTTCGCGAAGTTCACTTGCCACTTCAACGCCGCTTAAACCAGCCCCAACGACAGCTACTGTTGCATTTGGTTCTAAGCTATTTAATTGTTCATATGTCTTACGTGTTTGTTCAATTGATTGTAGGCTATGTGTATATTCCTTTGCCCCAGGAACGTTATGATATTTATCTTCACAGCCAAGCCCGATAATTAAATCATCATATTGAATCGTTTCACCGCCATCGAGATGAACGGCTTTCGTTTCGAGGTCAATATTTGTTACTGTTCCGTATTGAATATTGAGACGTGGGTGCTCAGGAAACGGTATGCGAATATGCGTTTCTGAAATTGTACCCGCAACTAATGCATAATATTCAGTTTTAAAGCAATGATATGGTACTTTGTCGATTAATGTCACTTGTACATCATCTGGAAGTTGGTTGCTTGGAAGTAGCCGCTGCAGAATTCTCATTCCACCGTAGCCACCACCTAGTAGTACGAGGTGTTTCATGATGGATTACCCCTTTTCTGTTGAAATATCCCCTAATCATACAATTTTATATTAATAAAATATTTTGACTTTACACAATCAAATTATATCGAATTTGTGAACAAATAACAATGCATGAATGAATACTCTGTTGTACAATAAGAAGAAAAGTAAAGTAAGTGGTTTTCATTTTCTAGTTACTATTTACTATTTCATTATGAGTAGTATGTTATATAAAGAAGACCATCTATTATGAAGTGAAATAGTGAAGTAACTAAATAGTTTAGAATATATAACGAAAACAACAAGAAAAAGCTTAGTTTTCTTCTTATAAATAAAGTGGAATGGTAACAAGTAGAGAGGGTTACTTATCCGTTTCGCAAATTAGGTATGCACATACCATATAAAGTAAATGGTAATTTGTTTAGAGATACAGGGGGGAGAGAGTTTTGATTAAACCATTAATCGAATTTTGTGTAGGTAACCTTGCAAGCGGTTCGCAAGCAGCTTTAGAAAAATTAGAAAAAGATCCTAATTTAGACGTAATGGAATATGGTTGTTTAGGATATTGTGGCATCTGTTTTGAAGGTCCATTTGCACTTGTAAATGGTGAAGTGGTACAAGGTGCAACAGTAGAAGAACTTGTAAATAATGTATATGATTATATGGATGAAAATCCAATGTTTTAAAGCGTTGCAAACAGGCAACGTTTTTCTTTTTTCATTTATCCCGCTATTTGCGGGCAGTAAGACTCCCACCTCAAAATTCAGCTGAAGCAAAGAAGTTAGGTTGAAGCCCTGCTGCCCGTCCCCCACTGATTAAAGTTTCACTTTACTAGGAGTGTTTATTTCGAAAAAAAAAGCCCTTTTAGAAGGGCTTTTTTCTTACACGATTTGTGTAAGAACGGCTTATTGCCAAAACACTGTCAAATATGAGAAACGGGGGACATTCATATTGTTTTCTAAAAGCATGCATTTTATACTTGAAATAATAAATTATTTTTGGAGTGAATAAAAATGAGCCAATTTTCTTTTACAAAAATGCATGGTCTTGGAAATAGTTATATATATGTAAATATGTTTGAGGAACAAATTAGAGAAGAAGATTTAGCAATTGTAGCGGAAAAGGTTTCAAATATTAATACTGGTATTGGTGCAGATGGAATGATTTTAATTTGTCCTTCTGACGTGGCACCAGTAAAAATGCGCATGTTTAATAACGATGGCTCAGAAGGAAAGAGCTGTGGAAATGGTTTACGCTGCGTAGCGAAATATGCGTATGAGCATAAACTAGTAGAAGGTAAAGTTTTCACAATTGAAACGTTAGCGGGCATTGTTACGGCAGAAGTAACGGTAGAAGATGACAAAGTTACATTAGCGAAAATCGACATGGGAGCACCTCGTTTAACACGTGAAGAGATACCGATGCTTGGTGAAGGAGAAACACCATTTATTCGTGAAAACTTCTTATACAATAATCACCGTTATGCATTTACAGCTGTTTCAATGGGGAATCCACATGCGGTTATTTTTGTTGATGATGTAGAAAAAGCGCCTCTTACAACGTTAGGACCGGTTCTTGAGACGCATGAAATGTTCCCAGAGCGAGTGAATGTTGAATTCATCGAGATTTTGAATGATGAAGAGATGAATTTCCGCGTTTGGGAACGAGGATCTGGTGTAACACAAGCTTGCGGGACAGGAGCATGCGCAGCTGTCGTTGCGGCAATTTTAAATGGGAAAATGGAACACGGTAAAGAAATTACGGTTCACTTAGCAGGCGGCGACTTAATGATCGCATGGACAGAAGAAGGAAATGTATTAATGAAAGGACCTGCGGAAATAATTTGCCGCGGAGTGTATGAGTACAAGATAGAAGCGTAAAGATGTATAATAGAATGAGAACAGAAAGGATGGTGTATTTCATGATTGAAGTAACAGAACAAGCAGCTTTTCAAATTAAAGATATGTTAAAAGATGCTGAAGATGGAGAGAAGTACGTGCGCCTTGCTGTACATGGCGGCGGATGTAGTGGTCTTTCTTACGGCTTAGGATTTGAAGTAGAACCAAAAGAAGACGATACAGTTCTTGAGTTTTTCGGTGTTGAATTTGTTATCGATAAAGAAAGTGCTCCGATTGTAAAAGGAGTAAAAGTTGACTATAAGCAATCTATGCTTGGCGGCGGATTCACAATCGACAATCCAAACGCGATCGCATCATGTGGATGCGGATCATCTTTCCGTACAGCGTCGAATGCTGGTAAGCCAGAAGATTGCTAAGTTTTTTCATCCCTTTATTCTAAGTGGAAATTGAATGGGTAGGTTGCATATAAAGACCTTCTTAGCGATGAAACCAAATCGTTAGGAAGGTCTTTTCTTTTGCGCTAAAAAGAAAAAGAGCATGACAAAGATAACGAATACATGCAAGAAGAAGGCTAAAGAGGATGCATGAAGGTGCAGGCTATATCGAATTGTATAGAACTGACTCGTTCCATATTAATTAAAATACGCTGATTACTAGAAATTAAAAACTACCGGAGGAATTACAATGAAGTCATTTAAGAAAGTACTGGTATTAGGGATGACGTTGGTTACAGCATCAATATTTGGAGCTTGTTCTAACGATACCGACGTGTTAACAAAAGCGGGAGCAAAGCAACAGGTGAAATCGGAAGCGGAAGTACTAAAAGAACAGAAGGAAACCCCTATGACTACGAGCGAACGTGACAGCATTAAATATGAGGACGCTACATCGTCACAGAAGCGTTATATTTCTCGTGACGAAGCCGAAAAGATTGAGGAAGGCATGACATATACGGATATCCTTAACAAGATTGACTACGGTGGTGAGAACATAAAACATTATAATAACAAGGAAAAACGCGTGTTTTATACTGAAAAGGATACGGATGGTACATATGAAATTATGGTTGAATTAAATACATATGGTTACGTTGTGAATATTGAACGCACTGCTATAAGGGATGCGGATAAAGAGAGTCCGGTATCTACGAAAAGCAGTGAAGAGCCTGTAAAGGAATATGAAGAAAAAAACGACCGCGTACCGTGGTATAAAGATGTAAATAACGATTCGGCGGAAGTAGACTATAATCACTATTTGAAAATCAAAAAAGGTATGCCTGCGAATCAAGTAAAAGCTGCGATTGGACAGCCACGTATGATTGAGAAATATAAATCGTATTCAGTATACGGCTATACCGGTTATGGCGGCGAAGGAACATTACGTGTAATCTTCGAACCAAATGGAACTGTTACGCAGGTAGTAGAAGATGGATTACAACGATAATAAATTAATTACGGGAACAATTGCAGTAAAGTTGTCGGTGGCTTTATAAAGTCTTGGAGAGAGAACCGTAAGTAATCGGAGAGGACAATGATGAACGAAGATAAGATAACGATAATTATGCTAGCAGTATTAACGATAGCGTTAGTATTTGTTGGGGTTTCATCCAAATTCAATAGCCTCATTGTGGACGCTATCGCCGTACTATTTTTGTTGATAGCTACTGCAGTAGGCGCAGCGGTTGTAACAGAACGTAGATTACGCAAAAAGAATGGGAAGTAGCAGTTCTTTGTACGAGCGGGAGGGGACGCAAGATTGACGATATTTTTGAATTCGTAAGGAGATATGTGATTAAACCTATAATTAGATTTGTAAGTTACCTTGTAATTGATATCATAATAGAGTGCGTAATAGAAGGTGTAATAAGCGGTATAAGGAAATTACGTGATAAGATTCGTGACAAGTGGAAAAATTGGCGTGGAAGACGTTATGGGCGTTAATAGATTGTCATGACTAGGCTAGATGAGTGTCAATAACGTTTTCAATGAAAAAACACTGATTAAAGTTTTAATTTACTATCTTACAAAAGTGTAATGTTCATGTCATGTTTTTGAATTTCTTCTTTAAAGCTTAGGCCTTAAGATAACAATATAAGAAAAACATATGAGGTGAAGGAAATGAAAAGATATATTGCACTTTTTAGTATTTTAGTTGTATTCGCAAGTTTGTTAGTTGGCTGTGATTTAAACCGTATGGGTAAAGATGAGTATTACGTTCAAATTACAGTAGATGGAAAAGAATATAATGGTAAAGCTGATAATGGTCAGCCGTATAAAGATTACGAATATAAACTAACTGGTTTTGATAAAGATGGTAAAGAGAAAGAGTTAGAATTCATAGCGCAAAAAAATCTTCGTAAAGAAGCATTCCTACGCGTATACCACTCAGATAAAAAAGGTGTAACAGCTTGGGAAGAAGTGAAAAAGGACGAGCTTCCTGCGAAAGTGAAAGAAAAATTAGGTGTGAAATAAGACAGATGGAAAAGGAATTGACGAACAGGGTCAATTCCTTTTTTCGTTCTCAAAATCCTCTTCTGAAATTACTTTAAATCCATGCCTTTTGAATAAAGCAGTTGTCACTCCGTAACCAGTTTGTTTATTGCCGTTAAATTCCCCTGTGTAAATAGTAGAACTACCACAAGATGGACTGCGTTCTTTTAAAATTATATATTCTGGGTTTAAAGCTTTTATTTGTTCTAATGCTTTATAAGCACCACGCACGAAAGCCTCCGTGACATTTTGTCCTTCTTTCGTCATTACTTTTGCTTTTCCATCTAAAACATCATCGCCATTACCGCCGATAATTTCAGCAGAAGGGCGTGGTGTTGGTAAACCGCCTAATACTTCGGGACAAACGAGGATGGTATCTTCCCTTTGTAATAACTCTTCTATTTTTGAAACGAGATTATCGTTACCGTCATACCGACAAGCAATACCACCTAAACAAGCACTAATTACAATCATATTTTCATCTCCAATAAAGTGAAAATTTAATCAGTGGGGGTTTTGTCCATCCCCCACTGATTATTAGTTGAACCAATCGGGCTTTTACGGGCAGTTGATCTCCCACCTAACCTCCTCGCATTCGCCGAATCTGGAGGTGGGAGTCTTACTGCCCATTAATGCGGGATAAAAAATATTAAATATCACGCCAATTTCTCTTCCTAGTTCTTACCTATAAGTGAGGTGATAAAAATGGGAAGCTTATATAATTTAATGAAACCATATAGTCAATTTCGAAGTAAAGAAGAGTTTAATACATATCAAAAACAAGTTTTGAAGTGCTATCGATTTCAAATGAATAAAACGGATTCTATCATTATTCATTTTTTAGGAAAGTATGCAGTGAATGAGAAACAGAAAACAGTGGGAGTTGCTTGTCCGTTAATGGAGACGATTGCTACAAATGTTGGAAAGAGTATTCGTACGGTACGCTGCTCGATTGCAAAGTTAGAGGAACTAGGGATTATAAAACGTGTTGCGACAAAAGAAAGATATAAGCGCGGGGGATATAGTGCAAACTTATATGTATTTCTTAAATCCGCAATTGACCGCATGGATGACCGTATGAAAATGTCCGCATGTGAAAGTGATGATCGTACAGATGGCTGTAGTGGAAACGAGCAAAAAAATGAGGGGGAAACAATTCTTTCTAAAAACATTCCACAAATAAAAGAGAAAAGAAAAGTAACGTACGAGCTTGATGAAACGTATTGTCGTCACGATATACCGAAGCCTTTTATATACGCACTGGTGCCGATGACGAGTAATCCGAAGAAGATTAATATATTTTGGAGTAAGGTGGAACTTGCTTATAAAAAGAGCGGATTACTAGAGCAAGGTGCTTTATTAGAGGGAATATTAGCTGATGAAGAAGTGTGTGGAAATTTAATTTGGAGGGTGAAAAGTGTTGTGAGAGCGTATAAGTACGGAGAAATTCGTAAAGATGTTGGAGCACTATTGTATAGTACGATGCGAGATTTATTTTTAGAAATTGGATTAGAGTGGGGAGCGGCATTAAGGAGAAGTAAGGGAATACCGTTATTCGATCCATTTAAAAAGGAGCCATGCGTATAATACATGACTCCAAGTAGCTAATCGAACTTTCTTACAACTGGAACACGAATTGCTACAAATAGTACAAAGACGATAACAGCGATTGCACCGCTTTTCATAACCGTTACAATTGGAATGCCTACCCCAAGTGCAAGCGATGTAAATGCGTAAGAGAGCGGAATGAATCCCATCGATGAAAGCATGAGTAAGCTCATAACGCGTCCCATCATCTCTTCTTTTACTGTTGATTGAATCATTGCCATAAGTGGAACGATAGCCATCGCAATTGTAATACCGTAAAACATTCCAGCTAATAACGCTTGCCAAAGTACGCTGCTAAAGTTGATGGCTAGGAAGAATACACCAGACAGTAGCATCATGATAATACAAAATAGGCCACGTCTACGGTTAATGTTTTTTAATCCGACAATGACAGCTCCTATCGCCATCCCGCCGCCAACAGACGCTTCTAAGTAACTAAACTGAAGTGAATCACCGTGCAGGACGTTTTTGACGAAGAGCGGAAATCCTACTTGCATTGGGCCGATTAAAAATAAGTTTAAAAAGGCGCTACATATAAGGAAAGTTGAAAGAAATGGTGATTCTTTTACATATAAAATTCCCTCTTTAATAGAAGTAAACATGCCTTTATCTGTTTCATTTTTTTCGGGTACGGTAAATTGTATTTTTTGAACGAGTATTGCAGCGATAATGAGTAGCAGGATTGTAATTGAAAAAATTGTTTCATAGTTCGTAAATTTAATGAGAATACCGCCAAGTACAGGTCCTAAAATGACAGATGCTTGGTTTGTCATTTGAGTAAGTGAATTTGCTTGTGTTAAACGGCTCTTTTCTACAAGTTCAGGCAGAATAGATCCATCTGCTGACCAGAAGAAAGCGTCAGCAAGTCCGAAGAACAATGCGAATAAAGCAAATGTATATAGTGTTACATCACCGACGATGAACCAGGTGAGAATAGTTGCGACAAGAATAGCGCGAATAATATTAGAGTAAAACATGATATTTTTTTTCGGGAATTTATCAGCTAATGCTCCGCCGATAATCATAAAGATGAGCCTTGGAACACTAAGAGCCACGAAAACAATACCGAGTGAAGCCTCAAGGTTTAATGTTTTTGCTATGTACCATGTTTGTGAAAAAGTAAAAAAGGCTAAAGCAAAGCTTGAAAAGAGAGTAGCTGCCCAAAGAAAAAGGAAATTCGTATTTTTTAATAACGGTTTTCCGCTTCCTTCTAAAGCAGATTTATTTTGTTGTAGTTCCTCCATATTGCTTCCTTTCTATGTACCGATTTTAGACTGAAAAACCTATTAACAATCGTTTTATCCCGCGTTAACGGGCAGTAAAACTCCCACCTCAAAATTTGGCTAGAGCAAAGAAGTTAGGCGGGAGTCGGGCTGCCCGTAACCACCCGATTGGTGAAGGCTAATACTCAGTGGGGGATGAACAAAACCCCCACTGAGCATAGTTTCACTTTATACAGTTTCTAATAGTTCTATACTGCACTTTCTCATTGTAGACAATAATAATGAATTTGCACAGTGGCTATTTAACGACAAAAAAGAAGATACCAAAGGGTATCTTCTTTTTTGTCATTCAGGCTAAAGCAATATAAATATCCAATTGTACGTTATTTGGATCAACTGCACTTTCGTCATAAAGCTCAAAGTCTGCTGTAAAAGCACGTGTGTTTTCTTTCGACCATTGCCAAATATATTCCCAAGCTTCACAAACGACTTCAGACACAGGACCTTTTCTCGTTGTAAATACCGCATACGTAGCAGCAGGTATTGTTAAGGTTGTCATATTTTCAGGAACTTCTTCTAATGAAGAAACAGGCATGCCGATAGTAAATTGATATGTACCAGTTTCATCCGATTCGTAGTTTGAGTAGAAAGCGAATGTTTCTTTTGTTTGTTGATTTGGAATTTGATGCATGATTTTTTCTTGGAAGTAGCGATTCCAAAGCACCGGAATCTTTCCTTCATTTGATGCTTCTTTTTCGTTTGTAGTTGTAATAGAAACACCGATTGCTTGGAAAGCTTCTTTTTTTACGATAATAGGTTCTTTCATTAATAAAACCTCCCTTTATTAAATGAAACGTACGTTCTGTTTTATTGTAACATATTTTGGAAAGAAGCAGTGTTTTTTATCAAATTGCGATGTATTTTAGTTAGGAAAAAGAGAGAGTATGAAAAGAACTCCTTTCATGTAAAAGGAGCTCTTTTCATTTCTATATTAAAACATACTTGAGCTATGCATTGGTTGAAGTTTTGCGTTTGGATCGAAGTAAGCTTTTGCATTGTTTACTGCTGTCGGTGCTTCACCAAAGCCGCAAGCAATGAGTTTTACTTTTCCTTCATATGTACAAATGTCACCAGCAGCGTAAATGCCAGGAATATTTGTTTCCATTTTTGAGTTCACGAGGATGCTGTTTTTTTGAATATCTAAGCCCCAATTTTTAATTGGACCAAGTGAAGAAACGAAGCCGTAGTTTACGATTACGTCATCAACATCGATGATAATTTTTTCTTCTGTTTTTACGTGCTGAAGAACAACTTGTTCAATAGTATCATCACCAATAAGTTCAACTGGAACGTAAGGTGTGCTTACTTCTGCACGGGAATTCATTAAGCTTTCTACGCTATGTTCATGTGCACGGAATTTATCACGGCGATGAACAATTGTAACTTTGTCCGCGATCGTTTCTAACATCATTGTCCAATCTACTGCTGAGTCACCGCCGCCGAATACAACGACGCGTTTTCCAGCAAATTTATTCATATCATCAACGAAATAATGTAAGTTTTTCTTTTCGTATTTTGCTGTGCCTTCTAATTCTAAGCGGCGTGGTTGG
Source organism: Bacillus sp. AR13-1 (assembly GCF_008042285.1). Classification (NCBI taxonomy): domain Bacteria; kingdom Bacillati; phylum Bacillota; class Bacilli; order Caryophanales; family Bacillaceae; genus Bacillus; species Bacillus sp. AR13-1. The sequence continues at coordinate 30,101 of NZ_QNUA01000007.1, read as the reverse complement.
AAAGCACCATTGCCAGCAGTAATGATGACAGATTTAGAGTAGTGAGTTTGTTTATTTGTAACAAGTTTAAATATACCGTCAGCTTGTTTTTCAAGCGTATCAACAGCTTCTTCTAAGCAAATAGTTGGATCGAACTTTTTCATTTGCTCTTTTAAGTTATCAACTAACTCTTGTGCACGCACTTTTGGGAATCCAGCTACATCATAAATATATTTTTCGGGATATAGTGCGGATAATTGCCCTCCAAGTTGAGGTAAGCTTTCAATGATTTTTACACTTGCTTGTCTCATTCCGCCATAAAATGCAGTGAATAGTCCTGTTGGGCCACCACCAATAATCGTTATGTCGTAAACTTTTTGATTTTCTGTCACTTTCATTCCCCCTATAGATGGAATTTTAATATTGATTTCATATATTGTTCATATGTACACGAAAATCCTGCAAATGATGACACTTTCAAATAAATGATAGCATATTTCAGTTAATAATACTTCTGAAAACGACTGAATAATAAGTAAGTTTGCGTATAGATGTTTTAGAATCGTATAAAATACAACGGAAGGAAAATACATGAAAAAAAGGCTAAAAAATCCTTGAAAACGCTATGTTATTTTAAAATATCGATAATTCTCTAGGTGCTTGAATTATGGAATGAAACCGACTAATATAGGGAAGTATTATGTTAAATTTCTATGACAAATTTCGTACGATTTTTTGACTGCGTTTTGTTATGATATAGAATGTGATAAATTCCACATTCTTGACAAATAGAGTTTTTAGTACTTGGTATTATTTTTTATTACTATTATATAAAGAAAAGGGTTGTGATTTAGTGAAGACTCCAAAAATCGTAGTTTTAGGTGCAGGTTATGGCGGGATGATTACGACTGTTCGTCTGCAAAAAACATTATCTGTAAGTGAAGCTGAAATTACGTTAGTAAACAACAACAGCTATCACTACCAAGCAACTTGGTTACATGAGAGTGCAGCTGGTACATTACAAGATGATAAAATCTGTCTAGATATTCAAGACGTTATCGATACAAATAAAGTGAACTTTGTACAAGATACAGTAGTAGAGATTAAAGCTGCTGAAAAACGTGTTATCTTAAAAGATGGTGAATTAGAGTATGATTACTTAGTAATCGGTCTTGGTTTCGAATCAGAAACGTTCGGAATTAAAGGATTAAAAGAGCATGCATTCTCAATCACTAACATTAATGCAACTCGTCAAATTCGTGAGCATATGGAAGAAAAATTCGCTCAATATGCGACTGAAAAACGTGATGAGTTAGTAACAATCGTTGTTGGTGGCGCTGGATTTACTGGTATCGAGTACGTAGGTGAGCTTGCAAATCGTATTCCTGAACTTTGCAAAGAGTACGATGTTCCACGTGAAAAAGCACGTATCATCTGTGTAGAAGCTGCTCCAACAGCACTTCCTGGTTTCGATCCAGCATTAGTAGAGTACGCTGTAAAACAACTTGAGAAAAAAGGTGTAGAATTCCGCATCGGTACAGCAATTAAGGAAGCAACTGAAGAAGGTATTATCGTTGCCAACGGTGATGATGCTGAACTTCTTAAATCTGAAACTGTAGTTTGGGCTGCAGGTGTTCGTGGTAATGGTATTGTGGAAGAGTCTGGATTTGAAGCAATGCGCGGACGTATTAAAGTGGATGAGTACATGCACGCTCCAGGTCATGAAGATGTATTCATGGTTGGTGATGCAGCGTTAATCATCAACGAAGAGATTAACCGTCCATACCCACCAACAGCACAGATTGCAATTCAAGAAGGTTATAATATTGCACACAATTTAACTGTGTTAGTTCGCGGCGAAGGTGAAATGAAAAAGTTCGCATTTGATAATAAAGGATCTGTATGTTCATTAGGTCATGACGATGCAATGGGCGTTGTTATGGGTAAAAAGTTAACAGGTTGGAAAGCTTCATTCATGAAGAAAGTAATCGACAACCGTTACTTATTCTTACTAGGCGGACCTTTATTAGTTCTTAAAAAAGGTAAATTGAAGTTCTTTTAATATATAGTAGAAAAAGCAGAAACGGCTATGAGCTGTTTCTGCTTTTTTCGTATTGAAAATATAGTATAATATATAAAAAAGAAAGAATATTCTGTTCGTTTTGATGGAGGAGGTTATATCATGGGGAAGCGAGGGAAAGTGTGGTTAGCTGTCAGTGGCTTAGTAGCTACAGAAGATGGGAGATGGCTATTCGTTAAGAAAAAATACGGTGGATTGAAAGGGCAATGGTCTTTACCTGCTGGTTTTGTTAATGAAGGCGAGACTGTTGATGAAGCTGTGAAACGTGAAATTTTGGAAGAGACAGGCATTGTTGCTCATGTAAAGGGGATTATTGGTATTCGCTCAGGTGTTATTCATAATGAAATTAGTGATAATATGATTATTTTTCTTCTAGAGCCAGAGGGAGAAGACGTTATCGTACAGGAGAAAGAATTGTCGGAAGTAGCTTTTTTACATCCAGAAAATATTGCAGATGATCAAAATACTTCTGTACTCATCAAATATTTATTAGAAGGAAGAGCAGAGTCGCATTTTGAAATGGACAAAACATTAAATCCAGGAGAGCAATTTGGTTATACGGCTTATCATGTGTTTACGGCGTATGCGAAGGAGAGGGAGAAGAAGTGAGTATACCGGTACTACTTATTTCAATGATGTTGTTCTTTATTTTATTTTTTGGAATTGGATTTTTACTCAACATGATTTTGCGAGCTACGTGGGTAATGGTTATTGTATATCCGATTATTTGTATGCTTATTATTAATAAAGCGAGTGTATGGGACTATTTTTCAAAGCCAAAAGAAACATTTTCTTCATTTGGGACAAGTGTATCGCATTTAGGACACGCAGATGTGTTTATTCTATCTACTGGATTAGTAGGTGCTGCTTTAGCAGGAATCATAATTAAAAAACTTCGAAAAAGTGGATATCAAATGTTTTAATCTCCAATCAATTTGGAGATTATTTTTTTGCATATTCCTTCATCGTATAGGGAATGATTAACGATGAAGGAGTGTGGAATATAAAAATGTTAAAACGATATTGTATTCGCATTATGATGACTTGTTTACTTGCATTCGCATTATGCGTAACATGGCAGGCTTTCACAGGAGTTTCTTTATTAGAGATTATAAAATTATATGAAGGAACAAGTGTAAAAGAAGTACATGCAGCAGAAATTGAGAAAAAAGTTGCTCCGAGTAAAGAAGTGATAAATGCTTTAGAGCAGGCAAATGACTGGTCTAAATATCGTGTTATAGAAATGACTGCAACTGGTTATACATCAGGTATAGAGTCGACTGGAAAGAGGCCGGGGCATCCAGAGTATGGCATTACATATTCAGGTGTTAAAGCAAAAAGGGATTTATATTCCACAATCGCTGCCGATTTACGCGTATTCCCGCTTGGGACAATTCTATTCGTGCCAGGTTACGGATATGGTGTTGTAGCTGATAAGGGCGGTGCTATAAAAGGAAATCGTCTCGATTTATATTATGATACGGTGAAAGATGTTTATAGCCAATGGGGTAAGAAAAAAGTAAATGTGTATATAGTGAAAATAGGAAATGGCAAGTTTTCGGAAGAAGAGTTAACGATGTTAAATCAAGACGAAACGATGCAAGTGTTTCGTGGACAATATTTAAAACAAAGATAGTCTAGTGGCAATAACGCTAGACTTTTTTCTTGTCTTATTTCACCATAGAAGATATTGGAGATAGCATCTTTATCCTGCTATTTGCGGCCGGTAAAACCCCCACTGATTAAAGTTTCACTTTATATGAAATAACAGAATTTAGAATTGTCGCATTTTATCGAAAATAAAGTTATAATGGACGTAGAGAAATTTAGGGGGTCTGAACATGTTTCAAGTACAAAAAGAATTAGTAAGTCATGAAGCGGTAATTGTTGCCTTATTTGAAGAAGATAAAAAGAGTAGCTTTGTACAAGAACTGGATAAAGCGTTTGAAGGACAATTACAAGTTTTATTAGAAGAAAAAGAACTTTCAACTAAGAAGAAAGCCATTTCAAAAGTACATAGCTTAGGAAAAACAAATGTTAAACGTTATTATTTTGTTGGTTTAGGTAAGAAAGAGTCATATACAACGGAAACGTTACGTGCTGCTCTTGGTAAGGCGTTTAAAGCATTACAAGCAGCAAAAGTACAAGATGCAGCAATCTTACTTGATTCTTTCGTGACAGATAAATTAGATGCGATTGATGTAGCTCATATTGCGGCAGAAGTACAAGGTCTTGGTACATATGAATTACAAACGTATAAAACAGATAAAAAGGATCGTGTAGAATTAGAGAAGTTTACGGCTATTACAGCAGAAGATGCACAAGAAATTGAAGCAGCATTAACTGTAGGATACGTACATGGACGTGCAACGAATTCAGCTCGTACGCTTGTAAATATGCCGCCAAACGTATTAACAGCGACAAAGCTTGCTGAGTATGCAGTTGAATTAGCAGAAAAATACGATATGGATTATAAGGTTCTTGAGAAAGAAGAGATGGAAGAGCTTGGTATGGGTGCATTACTTGCAGTAAACCAAGGATCTACTGAACCGCCAAAAATGATTGCTCTTATTTATAAAGGAAAAGAAGAGTGGAAAGATGTAATTGGATTTGTTGGAAAAGGGATTACATATGATACAGGCGGTTATTCTTTAAAACCACGTGAAGGCATGGTTGGTATGAAAGGTGATATGGGCGGAGCTGCAGCTGTTCTTGGCGCGATGGAGATCATCGGTGAACTTCGTCCAGAGCAAAATGTAATTGCTGTTATTCCATCAACTGACAACGTTGTAAGTGGTACAGCATTTAAGCCAGATGATGTTATTACATCTATGAGCGGAAAAACAATTGAAGTATTAAATACAGATGCAGAAGGTCGCCTAGCGTTAGCTGACGGTATTACGTATGCGAAGAAACTTGGCGCAAATTACTTAGTTGATGTTGCAACATTAACAGGCGGTGTAATTGTTGCACTTGGAAATCATACAACAGGCGCGATGACAAATAATGAAGAATTGTTTGAACAAGTGTTAGAGGCTTCTATGGAAACGGATGAGCCAATTTGGCAATTGCCGATTTTTGAACGTGATAAAGAACGTGTCAAAAACAGTAAATTTGCTGATTTAAATAACTCACCAGGCCGTGAAGGACATGCGGTTATGGCTGGGACATTCCTTGGTGAATTTGCAGAAGAAACACCATGGGTACACTTAGACATCGCTGGAACATCTGAAACATCAGGAGCACATGATTTAGGACCATCTGGAGCAACAGGTGCAATGGTGCGTACACTTGCAACACTTGTTGAGCGTTTCGGAGAAGAATAATTTTTGAAGAAAGGGCTGTCTCAAATTTTTGGGATAGCCTTTTCTTAGTGATATGGTATGACTATTGTAAGTTTTTGTCGGTAAGTCGATATATTTGGAGTTACGGTTAATATAATTTCATTTACTATTTTACCGTTTCAAAAAGTGCTACATAGTGAAAGATTCGTCCTATAAAGAAATCGTATATAACGTCCCGCCTAAAGCGAATGAAGTACGCCCTGTTTCCTCAGAGACAACTAATATAAGTGCATCAATTTTCTCGGATAAGCCAATTGCAGCCCTATGACGTGTTCCTAGCTCAGGATTGATTTCCATGCTTTTTGTTAATGGGAGAATATTAGCTGCTGAGACAATATGATTATTTTTAATGAGAACGGCTCCGTCATGAAGAGGGTTCCCTGGATAAAAAATCGATTCAAGTAGTGGCGCGGTTAAGTGTGCGTTTAATGTCGTTCCAGTTTGAATGAAAGAATCAATAGCGTCACTTCGTTCCACAATAATAAGAGCACCGTGTTTTCGAGCGCTTAAATGTTGGACAGCTGTAGTGATGAAATGTGAACTTTCCGTATAAGGTGATAAATATGCTTGAATATAATATGTAGCTGCTAACGTCTGTACATTTGTTAACATATGATGAATATCTTCCATTTTACATAAAATACATTCATCTTCTTTATCGATTGCATGCTTCATGTTTGATAATTCTTTTTCAGCAATTTCAATCATCTGCTTTGTTTTTATTTTGAGCTCTTCTGACAAGCCCCATTCTTGCATAATCCTCATTCCCTTTGGTGGAGTATTTAACCATAGTGTATACAAATATTTATAGTAAAATCCTGCTAGATTTTAAAAAATATTGAGATTCAGGTTGTTTTTTTCATATAATGAAGGTACGACAGGCGAGAGGAGATGGAAGTATGAATTGGAAACAAGAATTTAGTCGCTGGCTTTCATATGCAGAATTAGACGCAGAATTAAAAGAACAGCTAGAAAACATGAAGCAAGATGAGAAGAAAATCGAGGATAGCTTTTATAAAAATCTAGAGTTCGGAACAGGTGGTATGCGTGGTGAACTTGGTGCTGGTACGAACCGTTTAAATGTATATACAGTTCGTAAAGCAACAAAAGGATTAGCTATGTTTATTGAAAAACTAGGTGAAGAAGCGAAAAAACGCGGTGTTGTTGTCGCGTATGATTCTCGTCATAAATCACCTGAATTCGCAATGGAAGTAGCTGCTACTCTTGGTGCACACGGTATTACAACATATGTATTTGAAAGCTTACGTCCAACACCAGTGCTTTCTTTCGCAGTTCGTCATTTACATACAGCAAGTGGAATCGTTCTTACGGCAAGCCATAATCCGCCCGAATATAACGGTTATAAAGTATATGGTGAAGATGGTGGCCAGTTGCCTCCAAAGGAAGCTGATGAGTTAATTAGCTACGTAAATGCAGTAGAGAATGAATTAACAGTTGAAGTTGCTGATGTTGAGCAATTAAAAGCTGACGGTTTATTACATATAATTGGACAAGAAGTAGATGATGCTTATGCAGCAGAATTGAACAATGTCATTATTAATAAAGAGATGGTGAAAGAAGTAGGAAAAGATTTAAAAATCGTCTTTACACCATTGCATGGAACATCAAATATTTCGGTACGCCGTGGTTTAGAAGAAGTTGGATTTACAGATGTAACAGTTGTAAAAGAGCAAGAGTTACCAGATCCAAATTTCTCTACAGTAAAATCACCAAACCCAGAAGAGCATGCAGCGTTTGAGTATGCAATTCGCGACGGTGAAAAAGTAGGCGCAGATGTGTTAATCGCAACAGATCCTGATGCAGACCGTCTAGGTGTAGCAGTTCGCAATCACGATGGTGAGTTCCAAGTATTAACTGGTAACCAAACAGGTGCGTTAATGCTTGATTACTTATTATCACAAAAGAAGGAAAACGGAACGCTTCCAGAAAACGGTGTTGTTTTAAAAACAATCGTAACGTCTGAAATTGGCCGTACAATCGCAAAAGCATACGGTTTAGATACAGTTGATACGTTAACTGGATTTAAATTTATCGGTGAAAAAATTAAACAGTATGAAGAAAGCGGACAATATGAATTCCAATTCGGTTATGAGGAAAGCTACGGTTATTTAATCCGTCCATTCTGCCGTGATAAAGATGCGGTGCAATCCGTCCTATTTGCATGTGAAGTAGCTGCATACTACAAATCACAAGGTAAAACGTTATACGATGGTCTGCTAGAAGTATTTAAGAAGTATGGGTTCTTCCGTGAGGACCTTGTATCGTTAACGTTAAAAGGAAAAGATGGTGCCGAACAGATTCAAAAGATGATGGCAACATTCCGTGAGAATCCTCCGAAAGAAGTAGCTGGTTTAACAGTTGTTGCAGTTGAGGATTATAAAGAAAGCATCATTACAACGTTACAAGATGGAAATAAGGAAGAGATTCACTTACCGAAATCAAATGTGTTAAAATATCAATTAGAAGATAGTTCTTGGTTCTGCTTACGTCCATCTGGAACAGAGCCGAAAATTAAATTCTACTTTGGTGTACAAGATGATTCCTTACAAAATAGTGAACAAAAGTTACTTACTATTAAAGAAGATATTATGAATTGTTTATAATAGAATAGAGTGCTACTGATAGGAAAAGAGGAGAACGGAGAACGGCCTCCTCTTTTCTTGTAGTTTTGTTTGATGTAGAGGATTATTACGAGCGAGTGTTATAAATTTACACTTTACTAAGAGAATTAGAATGAAAAGCGAGGGTATTTGTCATGAAAAAAGTGAGAAAAGCAATTATCCCGGCAGCGGGATTAGGAACACGCTTTTTACCAGCAACGAAAGCAATGCCAAAAGAAATGCTTCCAATTGTAGATAAACCAACAATTCAATACATCGTAGAAGAAGCAGTAAAATCAGGCATCGAAGATATTATTATCGTTACTGGTAAAGGAAAGCGCTCTATCGAAGATCATTTTGATAACGCATTTGAATTAGAGCAAAACTTATTAGAGAAGAAAAAGTATGAGTTACTTGAAAAAGTACAAGCTTCTTCTAAAATGGTAGATATCCATTACATTCGACAAAAAGAACCAAAAGGATTAGGACATGCTGTTTGGTGCGCACGTAAATTCATTGGTGATGAGCCGTTTGCAGTATTATTAGGCGATGATATCGTTCAAGCTGAAAAACCATGTTTACGTCAATTAATGGACGAGTATGACAAAACACTTTCTTCTGTTATTGGTGTACAAACTGTTCCTGAAGCAGAAACACATCGCTACGGAATTATTGATCCGTTAGAGCAAGAGGGACGTCGTTATCAAGTTCGTAAATTCGTTGAGAAACCAGCGCAAGGTACTGCGCCTTCAAACTTAGCGATTATGGGACGTTACATTTTAACTCCTGAAATCTTTATGTTCTTGGAACAGCAACAAGTTGGAGCGGGTGGCGAAATTCAGTTAACGGATGCAATTCAAAGCTTAAATGAAATTCAACGTGTATTTGCATATGATTTTGAAGGAAAGCGTTATGACGTTGGTGAAAAATTAGGATTTGTTCAAACGACAATTGAAATGGCATTGCAACACCCAGAATTACGTGATGATATGCTAGTAATGATGAAGAAAGTTTTAGACGAGCAAATGAAGCAAGAGTCTTAATATAGTGATATAATCCCCTGTTGGATGAGCGGTAAAGGAACGTATTTACTGCTTAATCTAAAGGGGATTTTTTTGAGAAAAAAAGACACTCTGGAAAGAGTGTCTTTAATTAGAACTTAAATTTTTATCGGTAGGATTCAATTCATTAGCTTTTGATTTAATTTCATCAGTAATAGCGATATTAATATTTCCAGCTGCTTTTTTGTATTCCTGAATTAATGTATTAACGTTTTGGTTGAATGTGATTAAACTGCCACTTGGAGATTGAGCTTGTTCATTGAGAGCGGTAATAATACCATATATTTTTTTATATTCTTCATAGGTTTCTTTATACTTATTTGGCTGTTCTTTTGCAGCTTCAGAGACTAACTTTAAATCTGTTCCCATATTGCTGTAAAACGTATCTACAGTTGTAACCGTCCCATCAATTTCTGTTCTCTTAGATCTAAGCGCATTATTGAAGTCATTTCTTTGATCAATCGCTTTTGACCATGTAGTTGAATACTCGGATAATACATAAGAAGCTGAATATCTAAAGGTTTCTATATCATTATAAAAAGATGCCGCAGCAATTAAGTAATCAGCTTCTTTTTTCTTTTGGGCTTGAATAGCTTGATATTCTTCCTCCATATTCGTTACTTTTGTTATCGTAAAGAGAAGGATGATGATTGATATAACTGATGTAAGAAAGAGTATTATAGATGTTAATAAAGATTTTTTTGCTGGTAATTTTCGTACTTTCTTAATTAACCCAATAACAATAAAGATTAAGGCTGTGCATAAACTAATTATAGTAAGTATTAAAAAGAAAAATGCTAGACCGTTTCCAAAGGTATATTGCATTCCTAACTCGCTATTTCCATATAATTTGTAACTGATGCTCATACCTAGTATGAAAAATAAAGATAGTACTCCGACACTTATTTTAATAAGTGTATTTTTTGATAGCTTCACTGATTTTCCTCCAAAATATTGTTTTAATTAGATGTGCAAAATGTAAGATTTGCTGAACTATCATAACAAAATTTATTTCTAATATGTGTCGTATATTGTCGAAAATAAAAAATGAGTTATTTCAGTATACTGAAATAACTCATTTTTTATTATGAAATCGTCGAATGAGAATGCTGATAAGCGGAACGACGTACAGCATAGTATATGCGAGGTGCGATAATAGCGCCGATAATTGTAAACGCAATATCCTTTACTGCGAACCACATCATAATCATCCAGGCAGCTTTATAACTCATATTACCACCCATGAAAATATTGACTGCCCCGTACATATAAGTAGTACCGATAATATACGTTAAAATGATTCCGACGAAAGAAGAAATTGCAAAGGTGCTGAATGTTGGTCGTTCTTTTTGTTCTACTAGTTTTCCTGATACGTAAGCAACGATAATAAATGCGATAATAAAACCACCAGTAGGATCTAAAAGTGCTCCAAATCCAGCTTTGAAGTTAGCGAAGATTGGCGCACCTGCTACTCCAACAAGCATGTAAACAGTCATTGATAATGCCCCAAGTCTACTCCCAAGAAGAAGACCTGCTAAAATTGCGAAAAATGGTTGCATAGATAATGGAATGCCCGCTATTTGTAAGAATGGTGCCCACGATACAATATTTGCACCAATAGCCATAAGAGCGACGAACATGGCAGCTAATGCTAAATCTAAAACATGAAGCTTCTTCATAATGTTAACCTCCAGTTGTGTTTAGGTTAACATTATCGTAGCGAAAATATTTACTTGTTGTCAATCAAAATATTTTGATAAGAAGGCTTTAAATAGTCTCTAAGCAATGTGTATGGAATACGAAACTGCGGAATTCCGCTTGAATAAGGAGCAATTTCATATAAAGAGAAATAAATTACAAGATTATCCGGTTCTAAAAAGTAGTGAAACTTTTTAGTGCTCGTTACTTTTTCGACTGCATCAGGAAAATAAATGCTTTCATTTTGTTTAATTTGTCTTACAATCTCTGTGCGAATTATTTCTTTATATTTATCCTCTTGTTGAAATAAATCGTCTAAGTGTAATAATTTTTTTTCGTTTAAATCAAATGTATTTGCCTTCCACGTATACAGTCCGTGCGCTCCGCCTGTATATTGATAGTAATTCACATATAGGCTGAGGAAAGGTGGTTTGTTTAAAGCTACTTTATAGTCAACATTTGCAACGTATGGATGAAAAGGTGTGCTAGATCCTTCTGTTTCCTCATAATATTTCTTCGCTTCTTTTTCTAATTTACTTTTAAATTTAGTAGTAGAGTTTTTGTAATAGGAATTCAGCTTATTTTGAAATTTTGAATCAGAAAAGTTGTGAAAGGAAGGCCTATTAATTTGATATTCTATATAAGGTTTCTTACCTTTTTGCGTTACAGTCTTAACATTGATTGTCAGGTTGGATGCTTTGGCTGCTATTGCACAATTTGGTACAATAGTCAGCAAGGAGAACATAAGCAATAGTATACAAAATTTCTGTTTCATTTAGGTGAAACCTCCTTATATAAGTGTTATAGGTAGTTTGAAATTAAACAGGTAAAATTATACATTTGATCTAAAGTGAGAGAGGTTGAAAACGATATGTCAAAAACTTTAATGGATTCGCTTGGAATTGAGTTGTTAGAAATGACAGAGGATAAAGTAGTTGCTACAATGCCTGTTGATGAACGCACGCATCAGCCGTTTGGATTTTTACACGGTGGTGCATCTGTTGCATTAGCAGAAACTGTGGCAAGTGTTGGTTCATACAATTTAATTGATCAAGAAAAATGTATTTGTTTCGGATTAGAAATTAATGCAAATCATATTCGCTCAAAGCAAGATGGAATTGTAACAGCAATTGGAACACCGATACATAGAGGACAATCGACAATGGTTTGGGATATTCGCATCATTGATGAAAATGATGAGTTACTATGTATATCAAGATGTACAGTAGCAATTAAAGAAAAACGTGAAAAGTAAAAAGAGGCGGCTCAATAGAGCGCCTCTTTTTTATAATTAGAACTGGATTTTTTTCTCTAAGAAACCTTTTAGTTCGCTAATTGGCATACGAACTTGTTCCATTGTGTCACGGTCACGTACTGTAACAGCTTTGTCTTCAACAGAGTCGAAGTCGTATGTGATACAGAATGGAGTACCGATTTCGTCTTGACGACGGTAACGTTTACCGATAGAACCAGTTTCATCAAAGTCTACCATGAAGTCTTTAGCTAGTTCTGCGAATACTTCAGTAGCACCTTCAGATAGCTTTTTAGATAATGGTAAGATAGCTGCTTTATATGGTGCTAAAGCAGGGTGGAAACGAAGAACTGTACGAGAATCGTTTTCTAATTGCTCTTCTTCATATGCATCACATAAGAATGCTAATGTTACACGGTCTGCACCTAGAGATGGCTCGATGCAGTAAGGCACGTAACGCTCATTCGTTTGTGGATCGATATAGTTAAAGTCTTCGTTAGAGTGTTCCATATGACGTTTTAAATCGAAGTCTGTACGAGATGCAACGCCCCATAGTTCGCCCCAACCGAATGGGAATCTGAATTCAATATCAGTTGTTGCGTTACTGTAATGAGATAACTCGTCTTCACCGTGGTCACGAAGACGCATGCTTTCTTCAGTCATACCAAGTGAAAGTAACCAGTTTTTACAAGTTTCACGCCAGAATGCGAACCACTCTAAATCTTCACCAGGCTTACAGAAGAATTCAAGTTCCATTTGTTCGAATTCACGTGTACGGAATGTGAAGTTACCAGGTGTGATTTCGTTACGGAAACTTTTACCGATTTGGCCGATACCAAATGGAAGTTTTTTACGCATAGAGCGTTGTACGTTTTTAAAGTTTACGAAAATACCTTGTGCTGTTTCAGGACGAAGGAAGATTTCGTTTGTGCTAGACTCTGTAACACCTTGGAATGTTTTGAACATTAAGTTGAACTGACGGATTTCCGTGAATTCTTGGCTACCGCAATCTGGGCATTTTACTTCATGTTCTTTCATTAAGTTAGCCATTTGGTCGAAAGTAAGACCGTCAACGACCATTTCGATACCTTTTGCGTCTAATGCATCTTCAATTAATTTGTCAGCACGGTGACGAGCTTTACATTTTTTACAGTCGATCATTGGATCATTAAAGTTACCAACGTGACCAGAAGCGATCCAAGTTTTTGGGTTCATTAAAATAGCAGCATCTAAACCAACGTTGTGTGGAGATTCTTGAATGAATTTTTTCCACCAAGCTTTTTTGACGTTATTTTTTAATTCGATTCCAAGTGGACCGTAATCCCATGTGTTTGCAAGACCACCGTAAATTTCAGAACCAGGGAAAACGAAACCGCGATGTTTCGCTAAGTTTACAACTTGTTCCATTGAATACATAATAAAATCCTCCTTTTGAAAGTTAACGTATTTGCGATGACGTGATAGGTACTTTGGAAACGAGCAATATATGCTTTAAAAAACATAAAAAAACGCTCATCCCAAGGCTTAATCGCCTAGGGACGAGCGTTTGCCCGCGGTTCCACCCTAGTTGATACACAAAATGTGCATCCACTTTATCACGTATTGCTCGAGACTGCCGTTTCCTCGCAGCTTCAGGCTTTCACTATCCCTGAATCGCTTTTTATGCAAGTACTTATAAGTCCGTCATCGCTACTTATATTAATAATAATGAACATATTTTAACACGTTCTTTTTTAAATCTCAATAGAGGAACGTGCCCATCTAGGATAGAGTCTCGCCTATTTTTTCGTTATTTATTCCGTAATTTTGCTTAATATGCTTAATTGCTTCACGTTTACTAAGTGGAGCGAGCTCGTTAGTTTGAACGTATTCCCATACTACATCTGGTTTTGTTTTTGCATATTCGCGAAGGACCCAGCCGATTGCTTTTTGAATGAAAAATTCTTTTGAGGAATGTAGTTGTCCGATAATCCAGAAAAGGAGTTCTTCATCCATTTTTTGTTTATATTTTAGCTGGAATAAAATAGCGGCACGTTGTAACCATATGTTTTCTGATGCAATCCATTTTGGAATATATGCAGAAATTAATTCTGGATGTTTTAAAAAGATAGCACCTAAAAATGTAGGGACGATGCTATCAACAGAATCCCACCAAGATTTTGTGACAATAAGTTCTTCTAAAAATGGGATGTGAGTTTCATTTATGTGTTTTTTATATTTTTGCATGATATCGAGTGCGGCAGCTTGAAATTCACGTTCTGGTAGGTCCCAAAGTTCACGCACGATAATTTGGAAGTCCTTTTTATCTGGGAGAGTATGTATTTGAATTACGTCTTTCAATAACTGTCTTCTCTCAGGAGTTTGAATACCGAGAAATGGGAAGTGATTTTTCATATAACGTGCCATCGGTTCTGCTTTTTCGGGATTTTGATGAGCTGTAAAATGCTCTTGTAATGCCTTTACAAATGGATGCATAGGTATGTACTCCTCTCTCATTATCTTTCTCTTCTTATTATACAAAGAGTTTGGTTAAATTTTAAAACATAACTTGCACTGTAATGAAATATGTTGAGAAGAGAGAGGAGAGGATAAGATGGAAGATCAAGGCGTACTAGCAGGTTTCTTTGCTCTTAGTTTTGCGTTTATGCTTGTTATAATAATTTGGGCAATTATTTCGTATTTGTTAACGGCTTTTGCACTTTATACGATGGCGAAAAATGATGGTGCAACTGATGGTGTTCTTGCTTTTATTCCGTTTATAAATAGTAAGATATGGGGTGATTTAGCGAAAGATAAATTACCAGATTTCTTGAAAGAAGAAGCAGGGTGGAAAGTATTTGGCATATATGTTGGATGCTTCATCTTTAATTTCGTACCAATTCTATATATATTAGCAACAGCTGTATCACTTGTACTGTCTATTTATCTTATCTATGCTATTTTGGATAGATACGGAACGAATTCCATACTGTTTACGATCATTCATACAATCACGTTTTCGGTTTTCTTGCCGATTCATTTGTTCATTATTCGGAATGAGCCGGTGAGGTATAACGAGTAGGCGTATCAAAGTTGCCCTGCGGTCGATATATTTGGTTCTATAATAATTCGGATATGCTGAAAAAAGAACGAAAGCGCCCTGCTGAGCAGGACGCTTTTTTCTACTACATAAGATAGCGTAAGTAAATGTAAATGTGAGAAATGATTAATGAAACGATCATAATTGGGAAGCCGACTTTAAGGAATTCCATGTAGCTGAATTTATGTCCTTCACGACTTGCGATTCCGGCTACGATTACGTTAGCAGAAGCTCCGATTAATGTTCCGTTTCCACCTAAGCAAGCACCTAATGCTAATGCCCACCATAGTACGTCAATTTGTGCGTCAGAAGGTGATAAACCTAGCCCAACTGCCATATCGTTAATAAGTGGAATCATTGTTGCAACGAATGGAATGTTATCGATTGTTGCAGAGGCGATACCAGATACCCATAGAATAAGGATAGATGCGTGAGAAATATCTCCGCCTGTTATTCCAATTACTTTTTGAGCTAACATTTTGATAAGCCCGATATCGATAAGTCCTCCAACGAGTACGAATAGTCCCGCGAAGAAGAAGATTGTTACCCACTCTACACTTGCGAATACCTCTTCAATTTCATGTTCTTTCACACCGATTAACATAAGTACAGTAGCGCCAGTTAAGGCGATGATAGCTGCATCAATATGGAAAATAGAATGAGTCATGAAGCCTACAATAGTAAGGCCAAGTACTGTTAAAGATTTCTTCATTAATACTGGGTCTTTAATGTATTGTTTTTCATCTAAGCTCATTAACTTTTTAATTTGTACAGGATCAGCAATTAATTGCTTACGGTACATGAAGTAAAGCATTGTTGCCGTAACAGCAATAATGATGATCACGATAGGTGCTAAGTTGAATAAGAAAGCATTGAAATCTAAATGCTTATTTGCAGAACCAATCATAATATTTGGCGGATCACCAATTAATGTTGCTGTTCCTCCGATATTTGAAAAAATAATTTCAGAAAGTAAATATGGAACAGGATTTACTTGCAAGATGCGCGTAATAGATAAAGTAACTGGAACAACAAGAAGTACTGTTGTAACGTTATCTAAAAATGCTGAGCCAAGCGCGGTAAGTAAGGACAGTGAAATTAAAATTTTAATTGGATTTCCTTGTGCTCCTTTTGCGGCTTTAATGGCAACGTATTGGAAGACACCTGACTTACTTGTAATGTTTACCAGTATCATCATACCGATGAGTAATGTAATTGTTCCCCATTCAATATGTTTCGTAAAGGCATTGTGTAAGTCAACGACCCCTGCAATTACCATGAATGCTGCACCAAGAAGTGCGATGACAGCACGGTTAATTTTTTCAGAAATAATAATGGCATATGTAATTAAAAAGACTGCGATAGCGAAATAATACTGCCAGTTTGCGAGTTCTTGCGTTGTTTCGTGCAAAACTCTCATCTCCTTTCATTCACTTTTCTTAGTGTGTCAAAAAATTAACTAGATGAAACACACATAACGTCATTATAAAGTAGAAAAATGGCGGATGTAAATGAAAGGGTTTATTTTGTCATATTTTCTGCATAGGTCATTTTTTCTTATTTTTAAAAATATTTGTGGGCATCTGACATATATATAAGATACATCCAATCTGAATATTTAAAATCGAATCAGCATTCGAGCTTGTTCGTGTAGGAGTGTCAAATAGAAAGGAATGACAAATATGATAAGGAAGGGATCGTATGGATGAACAACGATTTTTGTTTTTAGACTTTGAGTTTACGATGCCCCAGCATAGAAAAAAGCCAAAAGGTTTTTTCCCAGAAATTATTGAGGTCGGACTCGTTTCAGTTGTTGGTTGTAAGGTGGAAGATACGTATTCATCGCATATTAGACCGAAAACATTTCCGTCTTTAACGGATCGATGTAAAAAATTTTTAGGAATTAAACAGGAAGTAGTGGACAAAGGAATTTCTTTTCATGAACTTGTTGAGAAACTTGCAGAATATGAAAAGAGTGGTAAACCGACAATTGTAACGTGGGGAAATATGGATATGAAAGTCTTAAAGCATAACTGTGAAATGGCGGGAGTAGAATTTCCATTCTTTGGACAGTGTCGTGATTTATCGCTTGAGTATAAGAAGTTTTTTGGAGAGAGAAATCAAACAGGGCTGTGGAAAGCAATTGAGGCGTATGGAAAAGCAGGAACAGGAAAGCATCATTGTGCGCTTGATGATGCGATGACGACATATAATATTTTTAAGTTAGTAGAAAAAGATAAAGAGTATTTAGTCAAACCAGCACCTCCGACATTAGGGGAACTTGTTGATTTTTCGAAAGTGTTAAAGAAAGTGAGTACACAGTAACGACCAAATTGCAAAATATGTAATTTGGTCGTTTTGTTTTTTAAAGTTTGTAATCTTGCTTCAATTGCTGAAGTGTTTCTAGACTACGCCCCGCAAAAGGTGAATCATCTTCAGAAAATGAATTCATTTGAGTTTCTAATGCTAATTTTAGTGACTCTGTATAATCCGGAATTTCTCCTTCATATTTCTTCACCATTTGCTCTGGAATGTTCGTCTGTTCACGAAAAGCTAAAGCACGTCTTTCATGGAAGAATGGTACGTCAGCTTGTTTTACATTATGTAAATCACCTTGCACTGGATGTTTTAAAACAGCTAGTACTTTTACGACGTAACTGCCAGGACGGCTATTTGTAATTTCGCCGATGTATTTTCCAGTTTTATAAATACCAGTAACGATTTCACCAATTTCAAATGTTTCTCTCATATTTTTCACCTCAAGTTTATAGTAAGGAAAGTGCGCGAAGGAGTCAAAGAAATCATTCGCTTTCGGAACGCCCCCTTGAGAATATGAACTGGTTCAACTATAATTTAAAGATATATAACAGAAAATTCTGATGTTTTTTGAATCCTATAATAAGGAGTGTTCGTTATGATGCCTTTATATTTCCCTGAAGATAAAACGGAGTATATTATTCCAGGTATTGTTTGCGTTCTATTTATCATCGGTGCGGTTGCTACGTGGCGTATGTTTATTCGTGTATCAAAACGAGAAGCAGAGCGATTACAGAAAGTAGAAGAAAAGCTTTTAGCTGAAAAGAAACGGTAATTCATTTTTGTATGTTTCCCTCTATGCTCGGACAATCTAAGGGCAGAAAGCATTTTGGAGGGAATTGAATGAAAAGACGGCTTTTTTTCAGTTGTTGTTTATTATTTCTAATGGCGGGTTGTGACCAAGGGAAGCCGAAAGAAATTGATGTGAAATTACATAATGCTTCAGGTGATGAAGTTGGGACTGCAAAAGTAGCTCAGCAAACAAGTGGAGTGAAAATTACGATTAAAGCGGAAGGTTTTGCACCAGGACCACACGGTATACATGTACACGAAATCGGAGAATGTAAAGCGCCTAGTTTCGAATCATCTGGGAATCATTTTAATCCAGATAATAAAAAACATGGGCTCTTGAATCCGAAAGGTGCGGAAAATGGTGATTTACCGAATGTAGTGGCGGATGGTTCTGGAAAGATTAAAGCAGAAATCGATGCTCCGCATATAACGCTTGAAGAAGGAAAAACGACGATTCATAGAAAAGATGGAGCGTCTATTATTATTACAGAAAACGCTGATGATGGTATGACGCAACCAACTGGTAAATCTGGTGGCCGAATTGCTTGCGGTGTTATCGTAAAAAAAGCGTCGGATCTGAAGAAAAAATAGAAGCTACCGTGAATGATAGCTTTTGTTGTAAAACCGCATGATAGTAAGTGGAATTATATCGATTTACCGAAAAAAGGAGGCTATCTCAATATCATTTTGGGATAGCCTCCTTTTTTGTTATGAGAATGTATGGTGTAGTCTGTTTAAAATTTCTTCTAAAACAGATCTAGGACAGCCAATGTTAATTCGGATATGGGCTTCTCCACCTGTTCCGTATTTCTCACCGGGCTCAATGATGATTTTACCTTTCTCTTCAAGCAATGCTGTTCGTTCATCTTGAGAAAGATCCAAGTGGGAACAATCAATCCACAGTAAAAAACTACCTTCTGGTTTAATTACAGAAAGAGCTGGTATGTGATTTTGAATATACTCACAAGCAAATTGAGCGTTATCTTCAACATACAATCGAATTTCATTTAGCCAATCATTACATTCTGTATAGGCACTTTGCATTGCTGTATAAGCAAATGTATTTAATCCGTGGAATCCTTGTCTATATTGGATAGACATAAAGGCATTACGGAGATTTTCATTCGGAATAATAATGATCGATGCTTGTAATCCAGCGATATTAAATGTTTTGCTCGGAGCCATACAAGTAATAGTGCGTGCTGCTAATTCTTCAGATAAAGAAGCAAACGGTGTATGAGTATGGCCTTTATAAATAATATCGGCGTGAATTTCATCCGCGACAACGGTTACATTATATTGCGTACATAACGTACCGAGTTTTGTTAGCTCCTCTTTCGTCCAAACGCGCCCGATAGGATTGTGAGGGCTGCAAAGAAGCATTAGTTTTACACCTTGTTTAAATTGAGTTTCTAGATGCTCGAAGTCTATCTTATATATGCCATTTTGTTTAAATAAGGGACTCTCACATAATTGTCTATTATTTGTTTTGACCATTTCAAAAAATGGTGGATAAATAGGAGGTTGTACTAGTACGGCTTCTCCTTCTTTCGTTATAGCTTGTATGCTCGTACTAAGAGCTGGAACGATACCTGCGCTAAATACAATCCATTCTTTTTGTATTTCCCAATTGTATTGGCTTTTCGTCCAATTACAAATGATATCCCCAATATTTTCAGGAGGAAGTGTATAGCCGAAAATAGGATGTTCTGTGCGTTTTTGTAATGCAGTTTGAATTGGTTTTGGTACTTCAAAATCCATATCGGCAATCCAAGCGTGGATGAGCTCTTCATTTTTATATGTATCCCATTTTGTACTATGCGTTCCGCGACGATTTACCGTTTTATGAAATAGTTGCATATGTTTGCTCCTTTCTTCTGTCAAACTGTTAAGTTATGAAAATTCTCACTCTTCTTATAGAATAGCTGATGTGATACGATAAAGAAAAGCATTAAAAAGTGAAAAGGCGGGAAGCAGATGGGTGCATATGACAAAATGATTGAGGTTGTGAAAAATTGGGATCCGTTTCAAATGGGACCGGAGTTTTATGAAACAGAAGCGAGCGATGTTGTAAACGTCGTAAGTGTGTTTGATGATCCGAAATACATCGCAAAGAAGATTCAACATATATACTTTATGTCTTTTGAAGAAGTACCTGCACTTGAAAAATGCGAAAAATTAGCAATAGAGTTACTCGTACTAAAAGAAGGCGGAAGTTGTTCGTTATAGGCTGTCGGAATTTACGACAGCCTTTTTGTTTATTTTCATTTGTGCTGATTGATTAAAGCTTCACTTTATCCCGTTTTAACGGGCAGTAAGACTCCCGCCTCAAGATTAGGTTGAAGCAAAGAGGTTAGGCGAGAAATCAAACTGCCCGTAAAAACCCGATTGGTGAAGGCTAATAATCCGTGGGGATAGAGCCTCCCACGGATTAAAGCTTCACTTTATTGCGTCGCAAACGTAATAATTTCTTCATAAACATGATCGGGCTTTTCTTCAGGTAGTAGGTGCCCTGTATTTTCGTAAGAAATGAAAGTTGAATTAGGTAGGTCCTTATGGAGACGGTGTCCTACATGTACAGGGACGACGCGATCTTTTTCACCCCAAATGAGT
This sequence comes from Bacillus sp. AR13-1, assembly GCF_008042285.1. Lineage (NCBI taxonomy): Bacteria > Bacillati > Bacillota > Bacilli > Caryophanales > Bacillaceae > Bacillus > Bacillus sp. AR13-1. The sequence continues at coordinate 9,266 of NZ_QNUA01000007.1, read as the reverse complement.
AATACTGGGGTTTCGATTTTTTGTAATTCAGTTGAAGATAAGTCACCTTCACGGTCTCTTATCATTCGAGTTAAAGCAGGGAATATACGATCATCATAAAAAGGAGCAGCATAGCCTTCCATCATTTCATTGTCAATTAATGAATGGTCATGAACGACATTCATTAAGTTATGGACGATGCCCCTTCGAATAATCCAGTTCTTCACGTATAAGTGGAAGAATGGTAAATAAGAGGAGTACAGTAAAGGTAAGTTTGCGCGTGCTAAATAACTAGAGCTACATAGTAAAATCGTCTTTGAAATTAATTCAGGGCGTAGTCGGTTTACAAAGAGTGAAATTTGTCCGCCCATAGAATGGCCAACTAGTACAATATTCGAGAGAGATAAATGTTCGATTAAATCGATAATAATAGCTGCTAAATTGTGATAAGAATATTTAAAGAGATGAGATTTATCACTTTTTCCGAATGGTGGTAAATCAAGGGCAATTACTGTACCTTCCTTTGTTAGTAAAGGAATGAGTCGTCGATAGCTAAATGAGGAAGAGAGGAAGCCGTGAACGAGTACGAAAGTAGGTCGTTCTTTTTTAGTATTATGTTCATACAATTCGTAATGAATAGTAGTCCCGCGAGTGGAAAAAGTGAAGTAAGGGCATTTGCATTCATGGTTCATTTTTTGTCACTCCATTGATTTTTGTTCATATCATCTCCCGGCAAGAAACAAAATATGTTAACAAAAAAAGGCAAGATGACATCGTCATCTTGCCTTTCGCTTATTTATCCCGCTATTCGCCGGGCAGTAGACTCCCACCTCAAAATTCGGCGAATGCGAGGAAGTTAGGTGGGAGATAACTGCCCGTAAAAGCCCGATTGGTGAAGGCTGATAATCAGTGGGGGATGGACAAAACCCCCACTGATTAAAGTTTCACTTTATAATTACCCACGCACAATATTAGGTGGTGTTTTTCCTTGTAATCCTGCTACTAAATTTTCAGCAGCTGTCATTGCCATTTGCTGCCGAGTTTTTAATGTTGCAGATCCGATGTGCGGTAAAGTTACAACGTTTTGTAATGATAAGAGCGGATTCTCTTTTTGAATCGGCTCTTGTGTAAATGTGTCGATGCCGGCTGCAAATATTTTCTTTTCTGTTAACGCATGAATTAATGCAGTTTCATCTACTGTTTTCCCGCGAGAAGCATTAATGAAAATTGCTGTTTCTTTCATTAATGAAAATTCCTTTTCACCGATAAGATGATACGTTTCATCTGTTAATGGAGTAAGAAGAATAATAAAATCAGATTGTTTGATTAAAGTTTGTAAATCACAATATGTAGCATCAAATTTTTGCTCAGCTTCTTCTTTACGGCGACGATTATAGTAAAGGACATTCATATCAAAGCCGAATTTCGCTCGTTTTGCGACAGCTTCTCCAATTCGTCCCATTCCGATAATACCAATCGTACTATGATGTACATCTAGTCCGAAGTGTTCTTTTCCAATTTCAGCGTTCCATTCACCATTTTTTACATAGGAATTGAGTTCGCAAACACGGCGACCAGCAGATAACATAAGAGCGAAAACGAGATCGGCTACTGTATCATCTAACACATATGGAGTATTCGTTCCGATAACATTTTGTTTTTCCATCGCTTTTAAATCAAAGTTATCATGGCCAACAGAAATGTTACTTACTACTTTTAAATTAGGAGCAACCTGCAATAACTCTTCATTTATAGTAGATCCGAAATTTAATAACCCATCTTTATCTTTTATTTTTTCTAATAGAACATCACGAGGTACTTTCTCATTTTGATCCCATTTTTCAAAATCACAGTGTTCTGATAAATAGTTTTCTACAAATGTTGGAACTGGTTCGGCAATATATACTTTTGGTTTCACGGTTCCATCCCCTTTCCTCTTTACCTGGATTGGTGTGTGCTAATAATCAGCGGGATAAAGCATTCCGCTGATTAAAGTTTCACTTTATCCCGCATTAATGGACAGTAAGCTTTCCGCCTTGAAGAACAGCTAAGGCAAAGAATATAAGTTGGAAAGCAACTATCCGTAAATGCCCGATTGGTGCGGGTTAATAATCAGCGGGATAGAGCATTCCGCTGATTAAAGTTTCACTTTATTTTGACATAATTCTCAAAAAAAATCTTCTTTTCAAACTGGAAAGAGTATTTGTATAATTTAGACAGAAACTAAAAGGAAGGATGATTTATATGGTGACAGAGAAAGAATTGGAATTATTAGCTTGTCTTGAAAAGAATAGTCGTTTATCTGTAGATACATTAGCGAAGTTGTTAAATATAGAAGTAGAAGAAGTGAAAAAAATGGTTGCGAAATTAGAAAGTGAAAAGATTATCGTGGACTATGTAACACATATCGATTGGACAAAAGTGAAAGAACATACTGGTTTAACGGCGATGATTGATGTGAAAGTTACACCGAAGCGTGGTGTCGGTTTTGATGCAGTAGCTGAACAAATTTATCGCTATTCAGAAGTGAAATCCGTTTATTTAATGTCTGGGACATATGACCTTTCTATTACATTAGAAGGAAAGACGATGGGAGAAGTAGCGATGTTTGTTTCTGAGAAATTAGCAACAATTGAATCTGTCGTTTCAACGACAACTCATTTTATTTTGAAGAAGTATAAACATGAGGGGATTATTTATGAAAAGACAGATGATGATAAGAGAATTGTGGTGACACCGTGAAGCAATTTGACCTATCTAGAGTAGCAGAATCTTTACAACCGTCCGGTATACGAAAGTTTTTTGATTTAGCGGCAAGTATGAAAGGTGTTATTTCACTTGGAGTGGGAGAGCCGGACTTTGTTACACCTTGGAATGTAAGGCAAGCATGTATTCGTTCTTTAGAACAAGGATATACGTCATATACAGCAAATGCAGGATTATTGGAGCTCCGTCAAGAAATAGCAAAGTATCTAAAAAAACAATTTGCAGTATCTTATGATCCGAATGATGAAATCATTGTTACAGTTGGAGCGAGTCAAGCGCTAGATGTAGCGATGCGTGCTATTGTAAACCCTGATGATGAAATACTTATTATTGAACCAAGTTTCGTTTCGTATGCACCGCTTGTTACGTTAGCGGGCGGGGTCCCTGTTCCAGTGGCGACTTCATTAGAAGATGAATTTAAAGTACAGCCAGATCAAATTGAAGCAGCTATTACAACGAAAACAAAGGCAATATTACTTTGTTCTCCCAATAACCCAACAGGCGCAATGTTAAATAAATCCGAATTAGAAAAGCTAGCTGTTATTGTTGAGAAGTATAATTTAATCGTGTTATCGGATGAAATTTATGCAGAGCTCGTATACGACGAAGCATATACGAGTTTCGCGAGTATTAAAAATATGCGTGACCATACGATTTTAATTTCAGGATTTTCAAAAGGGTTTGCCATGACGGGATGGCGTCTTGGGATGATTGCAGCCCCTGTTCAATTTTCAGAATTAATGCTCAAAATCCACCAGTATTCAATGATGTGTGCACCGACGATGTCTCAATTTGCAGCACTTGAAGCATTACGCGGGGGAAATGATGAAGTAATTCGAATGAGAGATAGCTATAAAAAACGTCGTAACTTTATGACGACATCTTTCAATGAAATGGGCTTAACATGTCATGTGCCAGGCGGGGCATTTTATGTCTTCCCTTCTATAGCTTCAACCGGACTATCTTCAGCAGAATTTGCAGAACAATTATTATTAGAAGAAAAAGTGGCTGTTGTTTCTGGAAATGTGTTTGGCGGGAGTGGTGAAGGATTTATTCGTTGTTCATATGCAACATCGCTTGAGCAACTTATGGAAGCAATGAAGAGAATGGAACGGTTCATAGAGAATAAAAAAAGGACAAAACACAATACGTTTTGTCCATAAAAGGGGGGGAATACTAGAAAGCCATGTGTTAGTATTCTATCCTAATATTGGAGAATTATACGTATTACAGGAAATTTTTTCGTGAATTTTGAATGAGTTCTATCAAAGTGGTATAATTTACTAATATAAGGTGGGAGTATCCTCGGTGTTTTACTTAGGATACTTACCACTAATCGGATATTTAACAATAAATACATCTGCTTTGCTATTTACAATTGTAGAGAAAATGGTAAACGTATGGGAGTGTTTCACATGTCAGAACAATATACAACGGGAGTGGTTGTAACAGGGAAAGTAACTGGAATTCAAGATTACGGTGCATTTGTAGCTTTGGATGCAGAAACACAAGGACTTGTGCATATATCTGAAATCACAAATGGGTATGTAAAAGACATTCATGACTTTTTAAAGGTCGGAGATACAGTAGAAGTAAAAGTACTTTCAATTGATGAAGAACACAGAAAAATGAGTTTATCGTTAAAAGCGGCGAAAAGAAAGCAAGGACGAATTCTTATACCGAATCCATCAGAGAACGGATTTAATACACTGCGAGAAAAGCTAGCAGAATGGATTGAAGAGTCGGAGGTAATAAAGTAAAAGAGGAACGCATATGAGCGTTCCTCTTTTACTGTGACTTATGATATATATATTTGCAAATATGATTGCATGCAATCATATTCGTATGTCGGAGGCGAAAAAGACATACTGACTATTGAATTTCATGTGTTTCTGGGTGAGTACCAAGATTCTCGGATGGTTTAAATAGTAAGCCGAGATTGATAAGCCCAGAAATACCAACGATGCCGTAAATAATACGTGCAAGAGCTGATTTCTGTCCCCCGAAAATAGCTGCTACTAAGTCAAACTGGAAGAACCCGATCAGTCCCCAGTTAACAGCGCCGATTACAGTGAAGACTAATGCGATACGTTGCAAGGTACTCATGAAAAGCCCCCCTTAATGTGAAGCGTGAGCAAGCAAGGAGTTAATAAGAAAATTTAACTCCTTTATAGAATGGTATAGTTTTGTTGTTTTTATACATGAAAAATGTACGAAAAACGATGTATATACATCTATACCGAAAAATTCGAATTTTTATGCAAAAAATGAACTTTTTCTAAAAAATAAATAATGGTTACGTTTACAATTGTTGAATCGCTTGATTTACAACTTTAGTTTCGCTAAAGTGAATACAGAAATACATATACATAATTGGAGGGAAAAAGATGAGTACACATGTAACGTTCGACTATTCTAAAGCGTTATCCTTCATCGGTGAAAATGAACTAACTTATTTACGTGATGCAGTAAAAGTAACACATCATGCAATCCACGAAAAAACTGGAGCTGGGAACGATTTCCTTGGGTGGGTAGAGCTTCCGCTTCAATATGACAAAGAAGAATTCGCTCGCATTCAAAAATGCGCAGAAAAAATTAAAAATGACTCTGACATTTTACTTGTTGTAGGTATTGGTGGTTCTTATCTAGGAGCACGCGCAGCAATTGAAATGTTAAACCATTCTTTCTATAACACGCTTTCTAAAGAACAACGTAAAACTCCACAAGTGCTATTTGTTGGACAAAACATTAGCTCCACTTACATGAAAGATTTAATGGACGTACTAGAAGGTAAAGACTTTTCTATTAACGTTATTTCCAAATCAGGTACAACAACAGAGCCTGCAATCGCATTCCGTATTTTCCGTAAATTATTAGAAGAAAAGTATGGAAAAGAAGAAGCACGCAAACGTATTTATGCGACTACAGATAAAGCGCGCGGTGCTTTAAAAACATTATCTGATAATGAAGGCTACGAAACGTTCGTTATTCCAGATGATGTTGGCGGTCGTTTCTCTGTATTAACACCAGTAGGTTTATTGCCAATCGCTGTAAGTGGCCTAAACATTGAAGAGATGATGAAAGGTGCAGCTGCTGGCCATAATGATTTCGCGAAATCAGAACTTGAAGAAAACCCAGCTTACCAATACGCAGTAGTTCGTAATGCTCTATATAATAAAGGGAAAACAATTGAAATGCTTGTTAACTATGAGCCAGCACTTCACTACTTCTCTGAGTGGTGGAAACAGTTATTTGGTGAAAGTGAAGGAAAAGATCAAAAAGGTATTTTCCCATCTTCAGCAAACTTCTCAACTGACTTACACTCATTAGGTCAATACATTCAAGAAGGTCGTCGTGACCTATTCGAAACAGTTCTTAAAGTAGGTAAATCTACACACGAACTAAAAATCGAATTAGACGACAACGATTTAGATGGATTAAACTACCTTGCTGGTGAAACGATAGACTTCGTAAACACAAAAGCATACGAAGGTACATTACTTGCACATAGCGATGGCGGAGTACCAAACTTAATCGTAAACATCCCTGAATTAAATGAGTACACATTCGGTTACCTTGTATACTTCTTCGAAAAAGCATGTGCGATGAGCGGCTACCTATTAGGCGTAAATCCATTTGACCAACCAGGAGTAGAAGCATACAAGAAAAACATGTTTGCTTTACTTGGTAAACCAGGATTTGAAGAATTAAAAGCAGAATTAGAAGAGCGTTTAAAATAATGAAAAGCGATCGGGTCTCCGGTCGCTTTTTATTATTTTATTGAAAGGTACATCGGTATATTCAAACTAGAATGGGTATGCTAAAGGAAAAGTCTAGGAGGGATGGGCTTGATTCCGATTCAATCAAAATTAGAAGGATGTACATATGCGTTATATAAGTTAGAAGAGGTTATGAAACCACTTGGATATAGTATTGGCGGTAATTGGGATTATGATAAAGGATGCTTTGATTATAAAATCGACGAAGAAGAAGGGTATCAATTTTTACGCGTACCATTTACAGCGGTGGATGGGGAACTAGATGTGCCTGGTGTAATAGTCCGTCTTGAAACACCGTATATTCTTTCGCACGTATATCAAGACGAACTAGATGATAATGTTAATGCTTTAACAGCTGGAACGAGTGGATTGGATCAATTTGCGGAGCCGCAAGATCCAGATGGAGATGTGAAAAGAAAGTATGTCAATATTGGTAAAGTATTGGTACAAGAACTAGAAAATCATTTTTTTAATGGTGAATAACGATGAGTATGTCGCTTTCGATGAGAATGAAAGAATGAACTGGATTGATCATATATTGTTCGTCGCGCTTTACACCTAGTAAGAGAATGTTTTGCTTTAAAAGAGTATAGCTACAATTTGCAAAGGATTGTCCGGTGCAGGACGGGGGAATCTCCATCAGTTGTAATTTGTTATCAGAGATTTCATCGTAAAGTGAGAATAGTACACCTGAAATGGAAGGGAATAAAAGAGAAGCGGTAAATACATAGCTCGTTAATTTATTTCCTTCTATAATTTCTGATACGCCAGCTCTCGTTGCATTTTGGATTTGTTCAGAAGTAAGAAGTTCAGCGATGCAGTGAATGTTTGGATTAAGTCCTTTTGCAGTTAAAATATTTAAAATGGACTGTGTATCTGCTAAGCTTTCGTTCTTCTCTTTATCCGCTGTTATTAATATAGTGTGAGCTGTTGTAATGTTAGCTTTTAATAAAGTTTGATCGTGATGCGGACAACCTTTTATAAATTCTAAATGATGAAATGGCTTTGGAAGTAAAGAAAGTGTTTCATCAATTAAAACGATATCAAGGTCCGGTTGTAATATGTGCATTTGTTTTACAACATGTTTTGCACGCTCATTCCAGCCAACGATAATCATATGACCATTAGAGGTAGCAGCTGCTTCACCCTTAATTCTCATATATTGTTTATTAATCATGTCGGTAGCGAATAGAACCATATAATAAGAACAAAATCCCGTTCCTAATAAAATAATACATATACCAATAAGTTTTCCTATCGTTGTATGAGGGGCGAAATCGCCGTATCCAACGGTGAAAATGGTAACGATTGACCACCAAACCCCGTCGAACCATGTGGTGAAGTGAGATGGCTCTAATATATGTATAAGAAAGCCGGAGAAGGTAGTAAGTACAATAATAAAACAAATTAAACGAAATATAATGGAATCACGAAATGTATCTACTAAATTCGGACGGGATTTCAAGTTCCTATTCCTCCTTACTTTTCAGGACTACATTCATTGTTACCATTATAGAAAAAAGAAAAACTCTCTAATTAAAAAGAGAGTTCATTTCATAATTAATACATACTTTCAACTTCAGTTTGTTGAACACTTTCAAGATGCTGAAGAGCATAATAAACATCAGCAGTATGTCTTTTTTGATCGATAGACAATTTTAAATGTAAATAGTGCGAACCATTTTCCAATGTTTTGAGCTTCATGTTCTTAACTTTTATATCCATTTCTTTTATTTCTTCAATTACGGTCGGGATATTGTCCATATTTCGTACAACGAGTTTCACTGCGATATCACGTTGGCGAAATGATCTAGGACCGACGTATTTCATCGCTAATGGTATAAGTTCTACACTAATCATAAGGAAACACATTCCAAAAATAGCCTCGATATAGAAACCAGCTCCAACGGCGATGCCGATGCCAGAAGCACCCCAAATCATAGCGGCGGTCGTTAACCCCGCAATACTATCGTTTCCTCTGCGTAAAATTACACCGGCACCTAAAAAACCAATTCCTGATACAATTTGAGCGGCAAGTCGAAGTGGATCCATATTCATATGATCGGTATGTGGTAAGTTGTAAGCTGCTTTAATAGAAACAATGGTTAGGAGGCAACTAATAATAGAAATAACTAAACACGTTTTTAAGCCGAGTGGTTTACGTTTTAATTCGCGCTCTAAACCGATAGCGAATCCTAAAATAGCCGAGAGACCTAGTTTTATTAATAAGTCGGTGTAGTCCATGTATATTCCTCCTTGTATGATATGGTATATGAATAAAACGTTTATCCCACTATTTGCGGGCAGTAAGCCCCGCCTCAAAATTCGCCGAATGCGAGAAAGTTAGGTGGGGGACGACTGCCCGTACATGCCCGATTGGTGAAGGCTAATAATCAGTGGGGGATGAATACCCCCCACTGATTAAAGTTTCACTTTATATAGAAAGAAACGTTTTTTGACAGAGTGACTTTCTATAGAATATATGTAGGAATTACTTAGAAATGAAAGAGATGTTTCGTTTAAGTATATGATATTAAAAAAGAAATGTAGTTGGTTTCAAAAAAGTTTTCAAAAGGTGTTGCATTTCATTTTTTCACATGATATATTAATAAACGTCGCTGATGCAGAAACGCAGAAAACGACAAAAAAGAAATTGAAAAACATAGTTGACATCGAAAAATGAAGATGTTAATATGATGAAGTCGCTTCTGAAGCGGCAGATAAGTTCTTTGAAAACTGAAC